>CAJTXP010000020.1 GCA_910583615.1 uncultured Lachnospiraceae bacterium
ACCGCTGCGTCCCTTCATTAAGCGCAAGCGGGGTCTGGAAGACTTGTCTGCCCCCGGCGGGCGTCCGGACGGCGTGGATGTGAACAGTAACCCGCGCCGGCCTGATGAGGGCAGGCATCCGGTTGGCTCTTGAAAATCATCTTTTTATATGTTATTCTGATACCAGCACATATCTTCAGGATGCAAAGGGAGGGGAATTCCACATGAAGATGCAGGAATCGCCGGAAGATTATCTGGAAGCCATCCTGGTTCTCTCAAGAGAACTGGGCAATGTCCGTTCCATCGACGTGGCAAATCACCTGGGTTACAGCAAGCCCAGCATCAGCGTTGCCATGAAACGGCTTCGTGAAAACGGATACATTACTCTGGATGACAACGGCCATCTGATTCTGACCGGCTCCGGACTGGCCATCGCTCTGAATATCTATGAAAAGCATCTGGTACTTACGCAGTTTCTGATCTCCATCGGAGTGGATGAAGCAACTGCAAAAAAAGACGCCTGTCGGATGGAGCACGTAATCAGTGACGAAAGCTTTGAAAAGATCAAGCAGCTGCCAAGGTAGCTGCTTTTTGCTTCTTTCTCCAAAAAGGCAGCCGATGCTTCCCCGGCTGCCTTTCACCCCTGTTTATTTCAAATATTTCGTCAGAATCTGAATCAGCCTGTCAACATCAATGGGCTTTGATACATGTTCATTCATGCCGCACTGCCTGCAGTGTTCAATATCCTCTGAAAAAGCATCCGCCGTCATGGCAATGATCGGAAGTCCTGCGTCGGAACGCGAAAGCTTCCGGATCTCAACCGCCGCTTCATATCCGTTCATCACAGGCATCCGAATATCCATCAGAATCACATCATAATAATTTTCTGCGGATTCTGTGAATTTTTCCACACAAATCTTTCCGTTTTCCGCCCGATCCAGTTCAAATCCGGTTTCCGACAGAAGCTCTTCTGCGATCTCCCAGTTCAGGTCATTATCTTCCGCCAGAAGAATATGTTTTCCCGCGAAGGATTCTGTCTCCTTCTCCTCTTTTTCCTTCTCCTCGGCCGCCAGGTCCGGCATCATATAGCGGCTGAGTCCGACAAACAGATTGGATTTAAACAGAGGCTTGGAGATAAATCCGTGAATTCCCGCCTCGGCCGCCTCTTTTTCTATGTCGCTCCAGTCATAGGCGGATATAATCAGAATCGGAGTCTCATCCCCGAGAATCTTCCGGATCTCTTTGGCCGTCTGAAGTCCGTCCATTCCCGGCATCCTCCAGTCCAGAAGAACGATCTCATAGTCATTGGCTTCCTGATGACGCTTCTCTACCAGATCAACGGCCGCTCTTCCGTCCGTCGCCCATTCTGCATCAATCCCGATCTCTTTCAAAGAAGACACCGCGCTTAAACAGAGATCCTTATTATTATCCACAACCAGCATTCTCCATGGCGGAAGAATCATGTCTTCTATCTTTGAAACTGCTTTCTCAAAATCCAGAATCACATGGAATTCACTTCCTCTGCCCGGTTCACTCCAGAGTTCAATGGCCCCTCCCATGGCATCCACAATACATTTTGTAATCGCCATTCCAAGGCCGGTGCCCTCCGTTTTATCCACCTGAGCAGTCTTCTCCCGCGTAAAAGTATCAAAAATCGTCTTTTGAAATTCCGGCGTCATGCCAATGCCATTATCTCTGACGCGAAAATGACATCTTACATGGCGATCGCCCAAAGGCGAATCTTCCTGTCTCAGATAAACATTGATCGTCCCTTCCTCAGACGTGAATTTCACCGCATTGGACAAAAGATTGATGAGCACCTGATTCAGGCGCACGCTGTCACAGTATACTTCCTCGGTCTGTATATCCTGGATAAAGATGTCAAAATGCTGCTTTCTCGATTCAATCTGCGGTTTTACAATGTTGACGATGTTGTCCATGGTCTCATGCAGAGACACCTGATTCAGATTCAGAGACAGCTTGCCGCTCTCGATCTTGGACATGTCCAGAACATCATTGATAAGCCCAAGCAGATGCTTGCTGGACAGCGTGATCTTCCCAAGGCAGTCCCTGACACGGGCGGTATCATGAATATCCGCCATGGCAATCGCCGTCATACCCACGATCCCGTTCATCGGAGTCCGTATATCATGACTCATATTGGAAAGAAATTCACTCTTTGCCCGGTTCGCCTGCACGGCTGCCTGCTCGGCTCTGTTCAGCTCCCGAAGCTGCTGCTGGGACATCCGGTAATACAGTACAAAGATCACCATAACCGCTGCCAGAATGATGCTGCACGCCCCAAGCATGATATTCTGCCGCTGGATCCCAAGATGGTCAATCGCGTCATCCAGCGTCCCATATGGCATGACTGCCACCAGATACCAGTCAGAATCCGGAAGCGGGGAGCAGTAAAGATGCCGGTGTATCCCCTCGATCATCGCCAGCGTCGAATAGTCCACGTTCGCGTCAATTGCCTCCCGAAGCTCCTGTACATACTGCTCCGGCGTTTTGCTTCCGTATGCAGAAAACATCTCTTCCATACGCGTGAAATAATTATCCCGGTACGCCTCTCCGCTTCGAATCACAAACGACCCGTCCTTATGAATAATATGGTAATACACCATGGAATCTTTTTCTTCCAGCACAAGCGCGGTATTCAGATATTCCATGGGGAGCCCGGCCACCAGAAAGGAACTCATTTCTCCGTTCTCCATGGGATATTCCGCATCCACGGCCAGCAAAAGAACCTTGTCTCCGTTTTCATCCACGCCGCTGAAAACACGCTTTCCCTCTTCTCTCAGCACCTCCAGAAATTCCTCATAATTCACCGCCGCCACATCGCCGCCATATACAGACTCGCTCTCTCCTTCTTCTGTATAAAACCCAAGATATGTGAATTCGCGGACTTCTGCGTTTTCTGAAAGCCTCTCCTTCAGTTCCTGATGATCCATATCCTCTGAAGCAAAAAGCCCTGCGATTCCTTCCGCCTGAGACAGACGCAGATCAATAACCGCCTCAAACTTCTGCTGAAGCTGTTTGCTCATCTCCGACATGTAGATCATGCCGATCTCACTGATCGCATCCTCGCTTCTTGCACTCATATACACGCTGACCCATAAAAACACGGCAACACACAGAGCTGCCAGACAGCAGGCGCTGGCAAATAAAAATCTTTTCGTTTGTTTGAACATATAAATACTCCTTAAAATATACATCTGAAACATTTTGTCATGCATATTCCGTTGTTGTATATTATAGTGTATGAATGCTTCTGTGTCCAGTTAAATTTAGCCGCCTCCAGGCCGACACGTGCCGCGGATGTTAAAAAATAACCACAGTTCAATAGTACACCCTGTTTTCAAAGACGATTTCAAACCGTCCCTGCTCCGCATGAATCAGAGTCACTGCGCAGTTCTTATGCACGCCCCCTTCCCAGAACTTCGATACCGGCAGATCCTGAAGACCGGAAAGAATCCCGCGGATCGCCGCGCCGTGAGAGGTCATCAGAATGGTCAGCTTCTGATTCTCCGGCGCCTGAAAAATTTCCCGCATAAAGGCAGTCGTCCTTTTTTTCATATGCTCGATACTTTCGCCATTGGGCGGCGTATGATATTTTTCCGGCGCGTTAAAAAAGTCAAGGAAATCAGGATCCGGAATGTTATATGTTTCTTTCAGAACCGTCAATCCCTCATAGTCCCCAAAGCTGATCTCCTTCAGGCCTTCCGCGGGAATGATCTCCAGATCCCTGTCTCCCCGGATGATCTCGGCCGTCTTCCTGGCCCGGATCAGGGGACTGGTATAAATTCGGTCAAACTGCACCTCCTTCAGGCCTTCTGCCGTTCTCCTGGCCAGTTCGACGCCCCGGGCATTCAGCGGAATGTCCGTCACCCCCTGCAGCCGCTTCCCCTTATTGTAATCGGTCTCTCCGTGGCGTACCAGATAAATATTCATGTTTCATTCTCCTTTTCAAGCTGTGTTTCCTGCTCTTCTATCTTATGTCTCTGCACTCCGGGTAGGAAATCTGTTCCTGTGAAGAGGCTGTCGCCTTCGTAAGCTGCAGTACGATTTCACTGAAATACCGGGGACTGATCTCGCCGAGGCGGTACCGATGCTCTTCCTTCACCGTATCATAGACGTAGCTGCCTCTCTGTACCGTACCCGCTTTATAGAACTGAACGCCGTATACCGTCACTTCTTCATTCTCGTCTCCTACAAAGCAGCCGGAAAATTCCAGTTCTACGCCGATCCCGCCGTCTTCCCGGTAAAACGTATAATATCCCCCTGCATCCTGCACGCTTCCCCGATACCAGCCCAGATTCTGAAGCTTTCCGGACAGGGACAGGCCATTGATAAGCTTTCCTCCAAAACGCGTCAGTTCGGTCTGATCCTTCTCTTCCTCAGAGGGACGATAGACCGGCCGCTCCATCTGTTCCATGGGCTGTATCACTTCGTAATCAGAAAGCTGCTCTTTCCATGCGGTCAGATCCTCTTCTTCCAGTTCGATGGGATGTACAAGCCCAATGGTCCCGGTCTGCGGCAGTTCATATTCCTCCTCGTCTACGGTGTTAAAACTCCCGTCTTCCATATAGCGGAAGGTATCTTTCAGGACTTTTCCCTCATAGAGTCCCCAGATCAGGCCGATCGCAAACTGGTGCATGACCGGATTTTTTACAAACAGCTCCTTCCACTGTTCCACCTGCCACAGACGTTCTGCGCTCATGACCTGTTCCAGCCTGAGTTTCTGGTTGGAAACTACCGTTTTCAGCTGTTTTTTCAGAAGCTTATAAGCGTCATTCGCCGCCTTTGCCTTCTCCGGTTCATCCTTTTTTCCGGGTGACGGCATATTTTTGAGTTTTTTTCCGTTCTCGTCACAGACTTCCAGCTCCAGCGCCGGCGTCAGAAACACTTTGAATTTTCTGGTTCCATAGTCAAAAACCTGTTCTACCTGTTCATTAAATCCAAGGTTCGGTACAATGCGGTCCTCAAGTTCCGCCTTTGTGATGCCCAGCTGCTTTGCGGCAAAGGACAGCGCTTCTCCTGCAGCCGTTTTCACCTGGCGGAATTTAAACTTCCGGGAGATCTGGTCCACCAGAAGAAGCGCGGTCGAACTGCCGTTTAATGCCAGTGCTTTTACAGCTTCCGCCGCCATGGCGCCCCTGGACGCCTTCGGCCATTCCTGAATCTGCGCATGCAGAGTGGGAATAATGGTTTCTCCGCCATGAATGGAAGCCGCGTAAAGCACCCACTTTTTCTTTGCCTCCGCTCCTGTCTCCATCCATCTTTCAAAGAGAATCTCCATACACTGTGCAAGCTCTTTCGGATTCAGATCTGCTGCCAGATCTTTTGCCTCCCTGTTTACGCCGGGAATCCCCATATCTGCGTAACACACCAGAATTGCAGCCAGCTGGTCTTCATAAGCCGGCTCTCCGTCCTGCCTGTGAAGATCCGGAAACGGCTTTTCATACGCCCATGATATTTTCCGCTTCTTCCCTCCCTTCAGAATCTCCTTTATACCTTCTTCCTGTGTCCGGTCTTTTTTTGCTTCTTCCGAACCGCTCTCCATTCCAAGACACTCCTCCAGAAGTTCTTTTAATTTTCTGCTCTTCTCTTTTGCAAGCGCCGCTTCCAGTTCTTCTCTGTATGATTCAACGCCCCAGCGCTTCAGAACCAGAACGGCCATTTCCCGTTCCCTGGATTTTCCGGACGTCAGCATCTTAAGGATATCCGGCTCCCAGTCCCGGATACCTTCATAAACCGCAACCAGAAGCTCGCGCACCTGCCGGCTGGTGTCTACGGCGCAGGACAGCAGCGTCTCTTTATATTCCTGCCAGTAGATCTCCAGTACGCGGATGCAGAGATAACGGACCATTGCGATTCCTTCTCCTGCCTGTGCAGAAAACTCTGTTCCCCACTGTGCCTTCTTTTTACACAGTACGAACACGCATTCATTGATAAAATCCGTCTTGTCTTTTTCAGAATAAAAGCTGTCATGGATACCGACAAGCGCTTCCAGCTGATATGCCGTGGGCAGATGCTGTTCTTCGAACAGTTCCATCATCTCCCCGATCGTCACCCGATCCGGCTTCTGCCAGGTTTTATGCCAGTAACTGCAGAAATACCTGGCTTTCATGCACAGCCCTTCCAGGACCACAGCCCTCTGGTACATCTGTATTTCCTGTCCGTTTTTCTTCAAAGCCTGGATCTTCTGATATTTCCGGGTATCATAGTCCCATCCGCCGCGCCATTCTTTCACATAGGGATAGAGCGTCTCAAGCTCTGCTTCTCCCAGAAGGTACTGAAGGGCTTCTGTCTGCCCCCTTTTATAACAGGACGTCAGTTCCTGTGCAATCTTCATGCGGAACTCTCCGGATCCTGCGCTTTCAAGCTCCCGGTACAGCATGGGATTCATCTCCTTTGTCATGGCAAGGAGATGCTGATATTCTTCCGAAGACACTTTGGCGATGAGCTGCCGGACCACTTCCGGATGATTTCTCACCATTCGCTTCACCGGACTTCCGTACTTGCAGTTTTTCAGGCACCAGAGCACATACGCTTCCTTCGGCATGGGCATATGCTCCTCCAGCGCCTCAATGTGCCGGAAAAACCAGGACTGTCCGCCGATGCCAAGGCAGGTATCGAGGACTGTCGTCCGCTTCTGCTCTGCATCCATGGCGATGGCAAGCCTTAAAAACGCCGCGCACCGGCAGGAATGTTCGATTGCCAGAAACGCCTCTCCTGACAACAGTATAATGAGATAATCCGATACCTGCCTTCCCTGCAGAATCCGAAGGATTTCCTGAGGAAACGGCTGGTCCACAGCGCCTGACTGTACAAAAGACATGATTTTTTTCATATCTTCCCCGGAAGGCGCAGCTCCTGTAAAAATATGCTCGATGCTGGAGGTCAGACTGGATTCCAGATACTGCGTCGTTTTCTGAATCGCTTCCTGCGCCTGCTGTTCCATCCTGCCCCCGGGAAACAGCGCTTTTATAACCCCTCCTGCAGGCTTCTCCGGTCTGGTATAGTGAAGGGATGCCGCTGCCAGCAGGGATCTGGCATTGCCGCTTTTGTGATAACACAGCTTCATGGCGTCTCTGAGCACCTGCGGAGTCTTCTGTACCAGTCCGGTCAGCGCGCTTTTAATGCCGTAAGAATTCCATGCGATTCCTTCCGCCCGAATGGCCGCCGCCTGCTCCCTGGTCAGATATTCCAGAATGGTATTGATATTCCATCCATAGGACACCAGTGCATAATAAGCAGTGGAGCCCCCGACGGCTGCAGTAAAGCGTACAAAACGTCCAAACTCTTCCTTCCGGTTCCGTTTCATACAATGACTTGTATATTCCCGGCATTTGCCGGATACCTCTTTCCCAAGTCCTGAAAAATCCTGCGGCTCTGTCCGGCAGAGCAGTTCTCTGTCCTCTTCCTGATCCATATCCAGATACTGCTCTGCCAGTCTGTTGTTTTTGTCTGTCAGTTCCAGAAGTTCAAGAACTTCCAGAAGCTTCTGACGGTTGCGTTCTTCACCCAGATTCATACTCTGCATCTCCTCCTCTAAACTTCTGTATCCTGATCCGGCAGTACCTGTCCGGCATCGTACGCCGTGCGCTGCATCAGCAGCGCCATGTCGCAGGAAAGCTTCTTCCCGCATGCCATAAGATATTGATAAAGCCTGATCTCCGCCTCCAGTACAGGCTCAAGGGAGAATTCCATCTGATGCCTCTGCCCTTCCAAATGCCTGCTGATGCGTCCAAACTCCGCTCCTGCATGGTGCAGTCCAAGCCGTTCTCCGTCCTGCGCCAGTGCGGACAGCTGCAAAAGCGCGTCCTCCTGAATCGACGACGCCCCGCTGACAAACAGATCCGTCAAAAGCTGCATGGCCTCTCTTCGGTACTGTTCCATCGTCCGGATCGTCTCCACGGAAGGGAGCTTTCGCTTTTCCCGGCCTTCTTCCGAAGAAACCGCATCTTTCCGGACCAGACTGTCTTCCATCACATGATCTGCTCCTTCCAGCAGAAACTCGATAGGGTACAGGCACATCCTGCCCCCCTCGTCCAGATACAGGGAGCCAAAGCAGACAATGGCTTTCTGTCCGCGCTTCCTAAGCCTCTGCTCCAGACGCTCCAGCATCTTTATTACCAGCCGTTCCTCTTTCGTATAACGCAGAGAAATGAACAGGCTCCTTCCCTGCCGGTCAAAAAGATTCCAGGAAAACCGCTGTTCCACCGTATCAAAATCTGTCTCTCCCCAGCGGACCGCCCCCGCAAGGACAAGCTTCTCCCTTCTGCCCTCCGCCCGGTTCTGCGTCTCCCGGCCGGATTCGTCCTCTGATTCTCCGAAATTCTGCAAAAGAAGCGTCTCATAATCCCACACGATCATTTCCCGGATTCCTTCTGTTTCCAGATCTCTGGAGCCAAGCGCCTCCCCTTTGCTCTCCCTGCTTACCGACAGGCGCCCTCCGGAAGCGGCTTTGGCATGGATCAGATCAAACTCCAGATACTGAAGCTGTTCTCTGCTGCAGTTGAGCCCCCACGGAGCAGGTGCATTCTGAGCGGCTGCAGGAGGCCGCCTTCTGACTCCTTCATAAAACACGGGCCGGGCATCCGTCCATGTATACCACCTCTTCCTGTCCGGTTCCAGAAAATAGTAGATCTCGCCCTCGTATCCGCCCGCGCTGGAAAACGTTCTTCCGCCCATGCCCAGAAGGTGCAGTTTTCCCACGGGCTCATAAGTATCCCGGAAAGTCCCTGCAAGCGCGCGGATCTCCTCCTGTTTTTTCACATGCGTAAGCTCCTGTGCCCGCTGATAGAGCCACAGCAGCCGTCCCAGAAGCATCCCGCTTCGAAACGCCGCCGATCTTGTGAAATACCGCTGATATTCGGACGCAGCTTCCCGAAGCCGGCTTTCCAGCAAGGGAAGGCCGGCCCGGTGAGTAATGACCGCCAGTCGTTCCAGACTCCCGGAGATCTCCAGAGACTGCCGGGAAAGCCCGATATACATCTGATGAAGCACAGACTCACAGACGCTTTTCCCCGCTCTTCTGACCTGTTCTTCCTCCCATGTGTTTTCTTCCTCCCGAAGCCCGGAAAGCTCTTTTAAGCTGATCCGTCCCTTCATGACCTGATAGGCCAGAACCGCCTGCGCTTTATGGGCGCACAGATCCCTGCTGTGACAGGTACAGCTGGAGTATGCAAACGGCTCCAGAAGCTTCACCGTTGCCTGATCCCACGGAAGCTTCACCGTTACCGTCGAGCTCTCTTCCATCTGCGGAACTTCCCCTGCGTTCATATGCGCCAGAAACTGTTCGTATTTCCTGCCTCTAAGAGCCTGCAAAAGCCGCTTTGCCGGTATCTGAAGGATCTCCTCCAGTGTATGCGGCTCCGCCGTTTCTTTTTCTCCGGATTCCGTATCTTCTGCCATCCTCTGCTTCAGCCACAGAATCGCAGTCACAATATGCCGGCACATGCTTCTGGACGGACAGGTACAGGTACTCTCTCCCAACGGCATCCGGATCACGCAGGTTTCCTCCTTCAAAGACACTTCCGCTTCTTCCCCTCTCCAGTCTGCAGCCGGGCTTTCCTGTTCCAGATCTTTGTAGGCGCGCTTCACCGTTCCCCTGTTGCAGAGCCCCGTCAGATAATCATCATCCGCATGCCCAAGCATTTCCCTGAATGTATCCATCTTTGAATCCTCCCTGACTGCATCTATGCATTCATGATCTTTCCCATAAAATCCCCCAGAGCCTCCGGCGTCATGGCGCCCACATGCGCACCCAGATCCGCAAGTTTCTGCGCAGTATGCCGGTCATAGACCGGATTTGCCTCCATATCAAGCGCCGTCAGGCAGATCAGCTTTGCGCCGCTCTCAATGATCCCCCGGCTCACTCCCAGAAGCCCCGACACGCTGCCGCCTTCACACAGATCCGATACCAGCACCACCATGGTCCTGTGAGGATTCTCAATCAGCGTTTCGCAGTACTGCAGAGCTCCCGTGATAAAGGTTCCTCCGCCAAGCTGAATGCTCATCAGGGTTGCTACCGGATCCTCCAGATGACTGCTCAAATCCACTACCTGCGTATCAAAAATCACCAGCTTTGTATCCAGCATGGGAAGTTTCGCAAAGATTCCCGCCATCACCGCGCTGTGGATCACCGAGTCCAGCATGGAACCGCTCTCATCCACGGCGATCACCACCCGCCACTGACTGTACTTCCGGGTTCTTCCGTTAAAATATACCTGTTCCAGCATCAGTCTGTTATTTTCTCTGTCGTAATGCTTCAGATTTCTCCGGATCGTCTTCTGAATGTCCAGATTCCGGATGGAACGGACCGGACTGCCTGCATTGCGATCGATCCTTCCAAGCAGCGATTTTCTGATGTCCTGATTCAGTTTCTTCGCGATCTCTTCCGCCACCTGCTTCACGATCCGGCGCGCCGTATCCAGCACGTCTCCCTTCATCATGTGTTTCAGCTGAAGAATCGTCTTTAACAGCTCCTGGTTCGGCTCCAGCTTTTCCAGAACCTCCCGGTCCGTCAAAAGTTCCGTCATTCCATAGCGGTCCAGCGCATGGCGTTCCAGGATCTCCACGGTTTCTTTCGGAAACAGCTTCCGGATCCGTGTAATCCAGGTGGCCGCAGTCAGACGGCTCGCCTCCGTTCCGCCCTGCCTGCGGACATCCTCACCCTGCTCTCTGTTATATAGAAAATCCAGCGCTTCCTCCAGATCCATACAGGAAATCCCGTTTTCCAGGGACGCTCCTTCCCCAAAACCGATCTGATTTCTGGAATAACTCCCGAGGATCAGACGCCACCGGTTCAACTGGCCGGTATCTGCATTCATATCTGGCCGCCTCCTTCTTTCTTCTTTCCTGCCTGCGACGCATATGCATCCAGCGCTTCTCCATACTCGTACTCTTCCAGAGAGACCACCCGGCCCTGAAGCAGTTCCTGCTTTTTCACCCCGTGAAGCGCCGCTGCTTTCCCGGCGATCCGGTCTGTCTCCAGCGGGGTAAAATATCCGAATGCCTGCCGAAGCTCCGGAAGAAGCTTCATAAACGCATCCGGGGACAGTTTTTTAATCAGTCCGTCAATCATGCCAAGGAAGCCCTTCCGGACAAACACAAAATCTTTTGCAGTATAAAACAGCCCCCGGAGAAACGCCGCGCTTTTCATCTGCATCTCGTCGGTTCCCTGAAGATACCCTGCCGCCGTCTGCTGGATCCGTTCATCGTAACTGCTGTCATATCCGTAAAGCAGTCCCAGTACGGTTCCCTCCACGCCCGGCTGTACATCCGGCTGTCCAAGAAGACGCAGAAAAGCCTCCAGAAGCACCTGCCGCAAATGACAGAAACTTCTCCTGCCCGTAATCTGATAGAGAGCCCTGCAGCTTTCCATGCAGGACTGCTGCTGTTCCTCCTTCACCTGCGCCATCGACGGCAGCAGCTGTACGATCTTCTGAAAACAGACCCCGATCAGCGCTTCCAGCTCCAGGGAATCCTCCACCTCGTACAGTTCCTGGAGTTCATACAGCATCTGCAGGTGAGAAAATCCTTCCGTCAAAGAGAAGAAATCCCCGTCTGCCGCCAGGACTTCCCGGATATGTCCCCCCATTCCCGCCTGTTCTTCCAGAAATCCCATCAAAAAGCCTCTGGCAAGAAGCCCTGCCGCCTCCTTACTGCTCTCGCTTCCTGCAAAATCCCGGAGCAGGCGTGCGCGGGATGCTTCCGCCACCGTGCCGCCCAGCATGGACACATCCACCAGAGCAGAAAGCACCTGCCCGGTAAACCGGCAGGTCCATGTCTCCCGGATACGGTTCCTGTCCGTCCGGTTTAAAAGATCCGCCCCCTTCGTGCGCCTTGCATATCCTGTTCCCAGAAATTCCGTCTGATACAGAAAGCGGCTCATGGCAAGATGCTTCTTTTTCGTAAAGAGTTCAAGAACCACCTCCTGCTGTTCTGCCGTCTGTATCTTAAGCCTGAATGTTCTGCACTGTTCTTCAAAGTCCACAAGAAGAGGCGGGCGCAGCGCATCCTTACACAGCTTTCCCACCTGTTTTCCCGTATTCAGTTCCTGCAGGATCCGAAGAGGCCGGTCCGTAGAAGGACTGTATTCTCCCTTTACAAACGAAGACAGCGCAGCATCCTTAAGTTCATACAGACCCGGCTCCTTTTTCCCCCGAAGCGCCGCCAGTCCTCCTGCCATGGAAAGCGCGCAGATGATATCGTACGACGAAAGGCTCTCCTTTTTCTGTCTCGCCTGACGTCCCGCGCTCACCAGCTGATGAAGCACTGCAGCCTCATAAGTCCCCTCCGGAGTCTCTTCTTTCTGCAGCCGATTCCACACCTGCTGATAAAAGCCCGGAGACTGCATACCGCTGGCATACCCGTTCAACGCATCTGCCGCTTCCATGGAATAGGCAAGCGGATAGACGCCCTGATCCTTCCCGGCCAGTCCATGAAGCCTGACTGGTTTTGCCTGATTTCCGTCGCTCTTCAGAAGTTCCATGATGCCATATGTATGAAAACCGCCCGTCACCACGAGAATTTTTTTATATTTTCCGGATGCCTGTGCAATCTGCTCCGCCATGTACCGTTCCCGCAGAAGGCAGCCGTCTGCTTCCAGCTCTTCTGTCGGCGTATGGCTTCTGGAGAGATAGCAGTAAACGCTCATCTGCCGCACAAACTTTTCCGTGGTCAGAAAAAGCCCGCCGATCTCAAAATATTTCTCCCACAGCTCATCAAAATTCCGAAGTCCCGTCTTCTCGCAGAGCAGCCTGAAATAGCGGCTTCTGCTCAGCAGATAGTCGTCGTTGTAGGTCTGCTTTTCGCTTTCTGTCCGCAGTCCCCTCTTTTCCCCGGTCCCGATCAGGATCTCCCCATAAGGCAGGTCGATAAATTCCGCATGGATCCCGCGGTCCGCCGCCTCCCGAAGAGCAATCAGTTCAGGAGAAAAATCCAGAAAGGGATAATAGCATCTATAGTCCTCTTTCTCTTCTCCAAGCAGTCCTTTCCTGTCTTTGTAAAAATAATAAAGGGCAACCGGGGCCTGCGTCTCCTTATGCGCAAGAACAGGAATCTGATCCTGTGCGTTCTGAGGACCCTCCACCAGAATGCAGTCCGGCCTGCAGATTTCGATTGCTTTTTTCAGATGCCAGGCACATGCGGGGCTGTGATGGCGGATCGGAAAGTACAGAACCGGACTTTCCGGATCAAAACATTCCGGCGCCGGTATCTCATTCGTCTTTTCTTCCGTATCAACGCCTAATGCAGATATTTTCTCGCCTCGTAATAACTGTTCCATAGCTGCCCTTCTTTTCCTCCCTTATCCCGTACAACGGTCTGAAAATAGCTCCGGAGTTTTTCCAGGTCCTCCCTGTTTTCTTTCTGTACCGCACCAACCAGGTTCTGTACCAGACAACCCAGATCCATATGAGAATCTCCATAATAATAGGCTGTCATCATCGTCTGATAATAAACGGATACCGCCTCCGCCGTACTCATAACAGACGCCGGACGATCGATCCGGTGTCCCATGGATGAAACGCCTTCCCGCAGCTCGTGATATGTCGAAGCAAGGATCTCCGCCACATCCTCGTCCACCGGCATGTCGATCCGGCTTGCCTTTGCCAGCTCTTCCACCTCATTGATAATGATCTGCTTTTCCAGCGCCACATCCCGTACCGGCATAACCGTCTCGAAATTAAAACGGCGTTTCAGCGCGCTGCTCATCTCATTGACGCCCTTATCCCTTGTGTTTGCCGTACCGATCACGTTAAATCCCGCTCCGGCAAAAAGAAGCCCTTCTTCTCCCAGCTCCGGAACATTCAGTACTTTATCGCTGAGCACGCTGATCAGGCTGTCCTGGATCTCTGCCGGAGTACGGGTGATTTCTTCAAAACGGGTCAGGATTCCCTGCTCCATCCCCACGTAAAGCGGCGCCGGCACCAGAGCCTCCCGCACCGGTCCTTTCGCCAGCAGAAGCGCATAATTCCAGCTGTATTTGATCATGTCCTCAGTTGTTCCCGCCGTCCCCTGGATGGTATTGGTACTGGTCCCGCTGATAGCGGCTGACAAAAGCTCCGACAGCATGGTCTTGGCCGTTCCCGGTTCCCCCACCAGCATCAGCCCGCGGTTGCCCGCCAGCGTAATGATACAGCGCTCCACCAGCGCGTCATTTCCCAGATATTTTTTTCGGACGGGAACCTCTTCTCCGTTCCAGTTCAAAGGTTCCCGGCTCCCCAGAATAAAAGTTCTTACTGCCTTCGGAGACAGTTTCCAGTTCATCGGACGTCTGCCTGTGTCCAGAGCCGCCAGTGCGGCCAGTTCTTTCTCGTAACGCACCTCCACCGGCGGTTTGATCTGTGCTTTTTGTTCCATACGTATGCCCTGCTCCTTCTTATGCTTGATCTGCCTTTATTTTACTTCTTTCTCCCCCTGCAAGTCAATCTTTCTGCGTATTACTTTTACGCCTGCCGTCTTGTCCGCTCCAGTTCACACAGCGCTTCAGATCACAGAGTCCCCGGCGCAGAACCTCCCCGCCTCGTAAACAGTAACCAGCATTCCCAAAAATTCCACTACAATAAATAAAAGTTTCTTGAAACAGGCTTTGTGACGTGCTATGCTATGATATAGCATTACTACCAATACAGAAAGGAAACAGAAAGCCATGAAAAGCAGACTGATCTCATTACTACTGATCTTCACCCTCTCGCTCTCCGGATGCGGCGGAGGGGATACAGCATCTCAAAATGCGCCGGAAGAGGCGGATTCTCCCGTCGCCGAAGCGTCTGGGGAAACAAATCCCCCCATCGACGAAACTCCTGAAGGAGAATCTTCGGAAGAAGAGGCGGATAATCTGTCAGATCTGGAAGCGCTTGGAGATGTAGAAGTGGAAAAACAGTTATTCGACGTTACACTTACCATCCCTGCCGATTACGTGGAGGCAACCACGCAGGAAGAACTGGACGAGGCTGCAAAAGAACATGGCTATCAGGCAAAACTGAATGAGGACGGCAGCGCCACCTATACCATGACAAAAAAGCAGCACAAAGAAATGATGGAAGAACTTACTGCCAGTATGCAGGAAGAACTGGACGACATGATCGAATCTGAAACTTATCCCAGTATCACAAATGTTGAGGCTAATTCCGATTTCACTGAATTTACTGTAACAACCAAAAATGAAAAACTTGATATGACTGAGACCTTCAGCGTGATAACGTTTTATATGTATGGTGGTATGTACAGTATTTTCAACGGTACGGAAATAGATAATATTCATGTCGATTTTGTTAATGCTGATTCAGGAGAAGTTATTTCTTCACATGATTCCAAAGATATGGGAAAAACCGACGAATAGATACTGTAATATGCTACATTCGCAGATCACGGTCAAAAAGAGACGGCAATGATATGCCGTCTCTTTTTGATCATCTTATTTACCAGCCATCTGGCGCTCCTGCGCCTCAATCATCTTTTTTACCATATAACCTCCGACAGATCCATTCTGTCTGGAAGTCAGGTCACCATTGTAACCATCTGTCAGCGGCACGCCGATCTCGCTTGCAACTTCATATTTGAAACGGTCGAGTGCTCCCTTCGCTTCTGGTACTGCTGCTCTGTTTGTAGAATTAGACATAATAAACTCCTCCTTACTGCGAAACAGATTATCTTTTGTGCTTCGCAATTTGTTGTTGTTTGTTACGACTATAGTATATGCATTCCATATCGCAATACACTGACAATTCCTTCATTTTCTGACAGATTTTTTAATTTTCAATATACCACCTTCCCATCAGCAAGGTTCTGCGCCAGCTGTTCCATGTCAGAAGTATTATACGGCACCCATTCCGAAAAATTGGCCGGCAGTTGTTCCGCGTTCTGATCTTCCTGCGTCTCCGGCGCCGGATCCCCGGACAGTTCCTGGGATGCCTCCATTACTGGATCCTCAGACGGTTCCTGGGATGCCTCCATTACTGGATCCTCCGATGATTCCTGAGATATCTCCGGTGCAGATTCCTGAACCGATTCAGGTGCGGGGCTCTGAAATGCCTCCGGCATAACCGCCTGCATAAGCTGTTCTGTTACGTCCTGCGCAGATTTTGCAGCCATAGTATGGACAAAACGGCTTCGGTGTCCGATACATTCCATACGAGCGCAGAGTACACAGATCCAGGGCGCAGACCACCACCCACCCCGTAAACAGTAATTACAGACTGACGACAGGCCCATCGCAAAAAGAACTGCCGCACGAAAAAAGTGCGGCAGTTCTTTTACTTATGAAATTGTCTTCATGCATTTTTCCTTCTGCGTTCGGTCACCTGTCTGTCCTCATATATCTCGATCATACGATCTATTTTTTGTGCCTCATCAACTACTTTCGTCAGGTCATCCGTCCATAAAGCCATACAATCCAACTTTCTTCGCTGTGATTCAATCGCTGTCTTGATATTCATTTGTCCGTACAGAATCCTCCTCGCTCATATTCTTTTTTCTACCCCAAAAGATCATGAAAAGGGAAAAAAGAATCAGCACTCCCGCCAGCAGTTGAGATACAGGAATTCCTGTATCCCCGATCTGAAGCTGGTCAGTTCGAAGACCTTCGATCCAGACCCGTCCCAGTCCATATCCAAGAAGATAGGTCAGAAACAGCTCACCCTGGAATTTTTTCCTCGTGCGATACCAGTACAGGAAACAGATGACCCCAAGGTTCCATAGTGATTCATAAAGGAACGTAGGGTGCACCTGTATAAACTGCTCTCCTCCAATTACCTGTACATGTGCCCACATTTCGTCCGTAATCTCGTGAGCCCGTACTGCGCTTACCGGCAGCTGCATGGCCAGAAGGCCATCCGTATAACCGCCAAAGGCTTCTCGATTAAAAAAATTTCCCCAGCGTCCCAGAATCTGACCTGCCACGAGCCCTATGCAGGCCGTATCTGTCATCTGGAGAAACGAGAGCTTTTTCACCTTGCAATATACATACACCGTAGCTACTGCGCCGATAAGCGAGCCGTAGATCGCAATGCCTCCCTGTCTCAGATTAAAAATGCTGAGCAGGTTATCCTTATAGTTCTCCCATGAGAAAATCACATAATATGCCCTTGCACAGATGATGGAAAATACAATAGCATAAATAACCATATCTGTATAAGTATCCGGATCCTGTCCGGTCCTCTTTGCCTCCCTTTCTGCCAGAAACAATCCCAACAGGATTGAACTTCCCATGATAATCCCGTAATAGGCAATCTCAAACCCGAAGACAGAGATGGATTTTCCCACATGATCCAGGTAGATACCCAGATGCGGAAAGTTTATTGCTGTGTTCATCGATGAAGATCCTTTCCAAAGTAAACTGCCCGGTACAGCTTACAACTCTATTTTATTGCTTTTTCCAACATATTTCAACAAAAGTTTGTCGACAAATTTCGACAAAGCGGACACCGACCAACGTGTAAAAAGCAGCCTACACGTTAAACAGAAACTCCACCACATCTCCGTCTTTCATCACATATTCCTTGCCTTCGCTTCCTACAAGCCCTTTTGCTTTCGCTGCGGCAACGGAACCGCAGTCCAGAAGGGACTGATAGTTTACGACTTCTGCCCGGATAAAGCCCCTTTCAAAATCAGAATGGATCTTTCCGGCAGCCTGAGGAGCTTTTGTCCCCACCCTGATCGTCCATGCCCTGGTCTCTTTTTCACCGGCCGTCAGGAAACTGATCAGTCCCAGCAGACGGTAACTTGCCTTTATCAGCTTGTCCAGGCCGGACTGCGTGATGCCCAGATCTTCCAGAAACATCTTTTTTTCGTCGTCTTCCAGTTCCGCAATTTCCTGCTCGATCTGAGCGCAGATGACAAATACTTCACTGTTTTCCGATGCGGCGAAGTCCCGGACCGCTTTTACATGTTCGTTGGATGCACCGTCGTCCGCCAGATCATCCTCTGCTGCATTGGCGGCAAAAATGACCGGTTTATAAGTCAGAAGATTGCAGGATTCAAGCCATGCCCTCTCCTCATCGTCTTCCACTTCTTCAAAGCTTTTCGCCGTTCGCCCCTCTTCCAGATGAGCCTTGACTTTTTTCAGAAGCTCCAGCTCTTTTGCAAGGGCCTTGTCATTTCTCGCTCCTTTTGAGGTTTTTGCAATCCTTCTCTCCAGAATCTCAATATCGGAAAAAATCAACTCCAGATTGATCGTTTCAATATCGCGCAGCGGATCAATGCTTCCATCTACATGAATCACATTGCCGTCTTCAAAACAGCGCACCACATGTACGATGGCATCCACTTCCCTGATATTTGCAAGGAACTGGTTGCCCAGCCCTTCTCCTTTGGACGCGCCTTTTACAAGCCCCGCAATGTCCACAAATTCGATAACAGCCGGAGTAATCTTTGCAGAATCATACAAAGCCGCCAGCTTTCCCAACCTCTCATCCGGCACTGCCACCACGCCCACATTCGGATCAATTGTGCAGAACGGGTAATTGGCTGATTCCGCCCCCGCTTTCGTCAGGGAATTAAAAAGTGTACTTTTGCCCACATTCGGCAGGCCTACGATTCCTAATTTCATATGTTGTTATACCTACTCAAAAATCCTTTCTCTTCAAGGGTTTCTGCCTTTCTCTATTTTTTACTACACAATCTGCCACACAATTTTTAAAGCGCTTTCAATACACCTTGTCGCCATTGTACGCTTTAAATCAACTCTTTTCTGCCGTATCCCATCAAAAAGAATTTGATACAAGTTAATATTATAGCATATCTCCTGATATTTTGGAATAATCAAATTAAATTTTCATAAAGCACGTTGACGACTTAATAGACTTTACACCCTTCCATTTATCTATTATAATGTAGACAGTAACCAATTACAGAACAGATTAATGAAAAGGTGGTGAAAAATATGACCGAAAAAGAAATGCTCCAAAAAAATATTGAAGAATTTGAAAGGCTACAGGATTATATGATATCCTGTGAAAAAGAATCCGAAGCATATAAGAAAATGAAACGACGCTATATAGCGTTAAAAGTTATTTTAACAGCATCCGGAATTAATTTAACAGAAATTGACTACATTAAAGAGTAATACAACCGCATAAGTAACCAGATCAAAAAGTGTAAAGTCTATTGAGTTGTCAAAGGGCTTTACACTTTTATTGGAATAATCAAACTTATACGGTTGTTTGTCTACTCTTTGATTTTATCGATATCTGTGAAATTTACGCCCGATATGTTGAGCAATGCTTTTAACATCAAATACTCATCTTTTAAATCTGCATAGGTTTCTGCAGCATTTTCTTTTTTTGCTAAAATCATGCGTCTTTGCACTTTTGCAAAATCATCAAGCTTCAGTCACCGATGTCATCATTCCAACGGAGAGCCGCAGTAATCACAGATATTCCCGGTGCCGTCCGTAATATGGTTCACACCGCCGCAGTTCGGACACTTTACAGCTCTGACTTCAGGCTCCGGATCCTTTGCCTGCGGGGCATTACCGGTATCTGCCAAAGCCTGTCCCGGCTGAGTTCTGTACTTGCTTCCAACAACAGGAGAAACAAGAATACGGCGCGTCTGGTCAATATAGCTGTCTTCAAGCAGACCATTATCAATCAGGTCCTGGACATTCTGAGACGTAACCTCAAAAGTTTCTCCCAAAAAATGTGCCATATCATCCAGAGAACCAACAGGCAAACGGGATGCGGCAAGAATATACCGTTCATGCTTTAATCCCAGCATCTTATATTTCTTTGCGTGTCTTACAATGGCATATCCGCCGCCGCAAGAAACTGCTGTCCCAAAAACCAGTGCCCGTATACCGCTGACGCCCTCCGCAGCCAGTCCTTCGGTAAGACACACGACCATATAAATAACTCCAAATCCGAAAATAATCCAGCCCACAGTCATTGTTTTTTTAGCATTAGCGATCATATTTTCTTTATCTTTATGTAATTTGGAAAGCATCAAAGGGATGCCGATATAGAAAAAAAATATCAGAAAAAAGATAATTACACCCCATGGAGCTCCTTTTGCTTTTTTTACATTGTTCCGTGCCATTCCTGCACCCGTCCTTCCTCTGCAGACCATAATTCGCTTTGTCTGTTCATTTCATCGCCCCCTTTACAGTCTTGCGCCGCATTCCGAGCAGAATTTCTCATCATCTTCCACTGGAGAACTGCACTTCGGACACAACTTTGCCAGAACATGACCGCATTCCGGACAGAATTTTGCTCCGGAAGAAATCTCGGCGCCGCATCCTGGACACAACTGCGGTTTTACATAGCCACAGCGGTCACACCCGGCTGCATGATCCGCCATATCATTCCCGCAGTTCGGGCAATGGTTTATCTTTCTGCCGCACTCAGGACAAAACTTTGTATTCCTGGTAATTTCTCCGCCGCAGGACGAACAGGCCATAGACGCAGATTCAGAAGAGTCCGGCTTCTTTTCTGTATCAAAGCCGCATCCGCCGCAAAATCTCTGTGTCCGCGGAATACGGGCGTGACACTTCGGGCATTCCTTCGCAGCTTCCCCAGGATGATTCAGCTGAATCTCCTGCGCCATACTGCCGAATACGGCGCCAAAACCCTGGCCCATTCCAAATCCTATACCGGCTCCCATCAGAGGGGCTGTGCCGGATCCCGTGTTTTTAGCTGCGCCTTCCAGCGTATCGAAAGAACGTTCCTGATGATAGTTATAGCCAATGATATCCATTTCCGCTCTCTTGGATAAGGCGTCTTTCAGTTTTTTGACTGCCGTGTCATCTTCCGGAACACTGATTTCATTCACAAAGAAAGAAACAAGTTCAATCCCGTATTCATCCATTACCGGCTGAATTTTGTCTTTCATGTACTGCGATATTTCATCAAGATATGCATTGATTTCCAGAATGCCGATCTTCTCATGAATCAGATAGGTAGAAATGGCATCTTTTATCCTCGTAACATAAAGACCTCTGAAATACTTTGTAACAGTCATCGCATCAAAGGCCGGCATTGTCGCCACAAGTTTTATCAAAAACTTCCTGGCATCAGATATACGGATGCCGAACACCCCGTTCGCGCGGACAGGCGCAAAGATTCCATACTTCGGATCCTGAATCTGAACAGGGCTTGGCGTTCCCCATTTAATATCAAGATTATAGCCCTTGTTGACATACCACACCTCTGCGGTAAACGGGCTTCTTCCGCCGAACGGAAGATTTACAATCTTATTAAGAATCGGAATATTGGCGGTTTCAAGCGTATGGCGCCCACTGCCAAAAACATCCAGAACCTTTCCTCCCTTTACCAGAACCGCTTCCTGCGATTCATTTACAATCAACTGCGTCCATGTACCTAATTCTTCATTGGGATATTTCCATGCGAGCACATCAGGTTTCCCGTTATACTTAACAACTTCTACAATTGCCATTTAAATGCCTCCCACTTATCGTTTGCTGATCCATAACCTATAAGAAAATCTGCCGGATGTCATTCACCAGGACCACGATCATAAGTCCCATCAGAAGTACAAATCCCAGAAAATGCACCATGCTCTCCTTCTCCTGCGGCAGCGCCTTTCCCCGCACCGCTTCGATCAGAAGAAATACAAGCCTGCCGCCGTCCAACGCCGGTATGGGCAGAAGATTCATGACGCCCAGATTCACAGACAGCAGGATGGACATGATTACCATATTCAGCGCCACATAATACCAGCCGTCCGTCCGGCTCTCTTCATAAGTGTCCCCGATCGCATTCACAATTCCCACCGGACCGGACACATCATTCAGTTCCACCTGTCCCTGCACAAGTTTCAGAAGACTCTCCATCGTTGCCTTCAGCCAGTAGCGAAGCTCCGCCAGACTGTATCCCGCGGTCGTAAACACATTGCCCCTGGTCCGCACATTTACCTTTTCAAATCCATAGCGATAATATCCGCTTTCATCTTTTACAGGCGTAATCTTGATTGTATACTCCTCTTCGCCTCTTCGGTAGGTCACTTCAGCCGGCTGCCCCTGATGAAGGCTGTTAAACAGACTGATCTCCCGATACACATAAGTCCGGCTTCCTCCCATCCGCACGATCCGGTCTCCATCCTGCATCCCTGCTTCGGCCGCCGGATATCCCGGCGTCACATCAACGACGGTATCGTCATAGCCGACATTGGCGACTATGATTACGGACAACACAAAAGCGAGCAGGAAGTTAAAAACGGGACCGGCTGCAACAACCGAGATCCTTGCCCACACGGATTTGCTCCCGAAAGAACCTTCCTCATCACTTTCCTCTTCTTCTCCCACCATCATACAGGAACCCCCGAACGGCAGAATCTTCAGAGAATAGCGGGTGCCTCCCCACTCATGGCTCAAAAGCCTGGGACCCATGCCTACCGAAAATTCCGTAACCGTGATGCCGTTATGCTTTGCCAGCAGAAAATGCCCCAGTTCATGAACGATCACTATGACACTGAAGATTAACAATGCCAGAATAATACTCAATCTACCACCTGCTTTCTTATAATCCGTTCCATATCTGTTTCAACAGTTCCTTAATGTCTCATCTGTTCGATTCTCTCATAAACTTCCGTTTCTGTCTGAAGTATCTCCTCGACAGACGGCGCCTTAATCACCTTATGCTCCTTCATACAGCGTTCGATCAGCTCCGGAATCTCAAGGAAGCCGATCTTTCTGTCCAGAAACAGCGCAACCGCCCGCTCGTTTGCCGCATTGTATACCGTCGGAAGGCTTCCTCCTGCCGCCGCCGCGTCAAATGCCAGCCCAAGTCCGGGGAAGTTCTCCATATCCGGTTCCTCAAACGTGATCTGTCCAAGCTTCCAGAAATCCAGCCTCTCTCCCGGCAGATAACGTCTTTGGGGATAATAAAGGGCATACTGAATCGGCAGCTTCATATCCGGCGTTCCAAGCTGTGCAATGACCGCCCCGTCCGCAAATTCCACCATGGAATGGATGATGCTTTTGGGCTGGACAACGATCTTTATGTCCTCCGGTTCCACGCCAAACAGCCATCTGGCTTCCATCATTTCCAGTCCTTTGTTGACCAGTGTCGCAGAATCGATTGTAATTTTCCGACCCATGGACCAGTTCGGATGCTTCAGTGCATCTTCCACCTGAACATCCCGCAGTTCTTCTTTTTTCTTTCCCCGAAACGGTCCGCCGGAGGCCGTCAGTAATATTTTATGCAGCTCTCCTCTGTTTTCTCCGTTCAGACACTGAAAAATCGCGCTGTGCTCGCTGTCCACCGGGAGAATCCGGACGCCGCATTCTTCTGCAAGGGGCATGATGATATGTCCGGCTGTTACCAGAGTCTCTTTATTCGCCAGTGCAATATCCTTTCCCGCCTTCATGGCGGCAATCGTCGGGCGGATGCCGATCATTCCCACAATGGCCGTCACCAGTATCCCGGATTCCGGCTGCTCTGCAACTTCAATCAGCCCTTCCATGCCTGTTACGACCCGTACGTCCAGATCCCGGATCCGGCTTTTCAGCTCTTTTGCTTTCTCCTCCGTCCATACAGCGGCAAGCGAAGGATGAAACTCACGGATCTGCGCCTCCAGCCGTTCCACGTTGGATCCTGCTGCCAGAGCCGTGATCTCAAGGTCTCCATTCGTCCTTGCAATTTCCAGTGTCTGAGTCCCTATGGAACCGGTGGAACCCAGTATCGCTATCTTCTTCATATGTTGTCTCCTGTTATCCTTTCACATTCGTGCAGATATCATGTATCTACGACATCTGCATCTTCCATCTGTCATCCTACCAGAACTGCAGCCAGAATATAGATCATGGGCGCCGTTACAATTACGCTGTCAAACCGGTCCAGAATCCCTCCATGTCCCGGTATCAGCGATCCATAGTCCTTGATCCCGTGCTGGCGCTTCACTGCTGACGCCGCCAGATCGCCCACCTGGGAAGCTGCTGCACCCACTGCGCAGATCACTGCATAGGCAATGACTGGAGCGCCCGTACACACTGCATAGACCGCTCCCAGCGCCGATGCGCCCGCCACCCCGCCGATCGCGCCTTCTATGGATTTCTTCGGGCTTAAGACCGGAGCCAGTTTATGCTTCCCGAAAAGCATCCCTGTACAATATGCAAAGGTATCGCATCCCCAAGAACTGAAAAAAATCAGCCATACCAGAAAAAAGCCGCCTTTCATCATACGGGTCAGATAGATAAAGCTCAGCATGACCGGTACATAGACCACGCCAAAAAAAGCGGCCATCACCTGACTTGTCTCATACTTCGGGAAGGTAAAAACATAGACTGCCATGATAAGCATAAACGCCGCCAGAAGCGCCAGCCATTTGAACTCCTCTCCCGTCCTGTCCGTCCCTGCCGTCGTCAGCATGACCGCACTCCACAGGACCGCTCCAAGAAAACCGGCGCTTCCGATTCCTCTTCGGATGCTCATGCCAAACACCTTATAGAACTCATCCAGCCCGATATACCCTACGACTGCCACAAGAAAGCCCAGTGGCAGCCCGCCGTACCAGCAGGCGCCTGCAGCCAGAAAAACCAGAATGATACCGCTTGTAAGCCTTGTTAAAAAAGATTTCATCAGGATTCCTCCCCTGCCTCTTCCTTTACTCCGCCGTATCGGCGCTCTCTCTGATTGTATTTTTCGATTGCTTTTGAAAGCTCCTCTTTGCCAAAATCCGGCCATGGCAGATCTGTAAAATAAAACTCCGTATATGCCAGCTGCCACATCAGATAATTGGACAGACGCTGCTCCCCGCTGGTCCGGATCAGCAGATCCGGATCCGGAATTCCCGCCGTATCCAGATGGGCAGATATCACGTCTTCCGTAATCTCCTCCGGACGAATCCCTTCCTCCGCAATCCTTTTCACCGCACGGCATATCTCGTCGCGGCTCCCGTAATTGATCGCAATGGTAAAGTTCAGCCCGTCCTGATCCCTGGACTCCTCTTCCAGATTCGCAATACTGTCCTGTATATCCTCTGCAAGCCCCGTCTTGTCTCCGATTACACGGACCCGCATATGATTCTTTTTTGCTGTTTTCACGCAGGTCTTCATATAACTGCGCAAAAGCGTCATCAGCGCATCCACTTCATCTCTGGAACGTCTCCAGTTTTCTGTAGAAAATGCATAGACGGTCAGATATTTAATTCCCATATGATATGCGTCTTCACATATCCGTTCCACATTCTTTGCTCCCTGAACATGGCCATAGTTCCGGGGCATCCCTTTTGCTTTTGCCCAGCGTCCGTTCCCATCCAGAATAATCGCCACATGCTGAGGTATTTTCATAAAGCAACCTCCTTTTTGCACATATCAAGAAACAAGGGCCGCTGCAAAATGCAGGCCCTTGTCTCCAGGTCCTCTCAGGTAATCATACGGTCATGATTTCTTTTGTCTTTTCTTCAACTGCCTTGTCAATCTCCGCAATATACTTGTCTGTAAGCTTCTGCGCCTTTGTCTCCAGCGCTTTCTGATCATCCTCTGTAAGCTCATTGTTCTTGTTCAGCTTTTTAAACGTCTCATTGGCGTCTCTGCGGATATTCCGGATCGCAACCTTTGCATCGTCTCCCTTTTTCTTCACATCCTTCGAAAGCGCCTTACGGCGTTCCTCTGTCAGTTCCGGGAATACCAGCCGGATGGCAGAACCGTCATTGGTCGGATTAATGCCAAGGTCCGAAGTATTGATCGCACGCTCGATCTCCCGGATCATCTTCTTCTCCCAGGGCTGAATCAGTATGATGCGGGCTTCCGGTACGGAGATATTCCCCACCTGCTGAAGCGGTGTCGGCGTTCCATAGTAATCCACCTTGATCTTATCCAGAACATGCGGATTCGCACGTCCTGCCCGGATCGTTGCATAATCTCTTAAAAGCGCATCATAAGATTTGCTCATCTTTGTCTCAAACGGCTGTAATCTTTCTTCCATGTAGTAATTCCTCCCTGTTATACTGTTACTTTTGTTCCTGTAAAATCGCCCCGGACCGTGCGCAGAATGCTGTTCTCTTCATTCAGCCCGAACACCATCATCGGCATTTTGTTTTCCATGCACATGATGGAAGCCGTCAGATCCATTACCCCCAGCTTCCGGTCAATCACGGTCTGAATGGGAATCTCATCATACTTCTCCGCCTTCGGATTCAGCTTCGGATCGCTGTCATATACTCCGTCAACTGCTTTTGCCAGCAGAATCACATCTGCCTCAATCTCAACAGCCCGGAGCGTCGTGGTCGTATCCGTGGAAAAATACGGATGTCCGGTACCTCCTGCAAAGAACACCACCATTCCTTTTTCCAGACACTCCATCGCCGCGTCCTTTGTAAACATCTCCGCCATGGGTCCGCAGGTAAACGGGGTAAATACCTTTGTCTTCATCCCCACGCTCCGGAAGATCTCTGATACGTAGATGCAGTTCATCACGGTCGCCAGCATGCCGATCTGATCGGACTTGGCACGGTCAATGTTCTCACTGGTCCGTCCTCTCCAGAAGTTTCCTCCTCCGATCACGACTCCCACCTGGATGCCTTCCCTCAGAACACTTTTCACCTGTTCTGCCACCCTGATACAGGTGGCTTCGTCGAATCCAGTGTGCTTATCCCCTGCAAGGGCCTCGCCGCTCAACTTCAATAGTACACGTTTCATATCGCACCTCTGCCTGTTCTTCGTGCATCCTGGACCGCATGCAGCAGGCCATTTTCTGCACTGTTACAAATATTTTACCACAAATCATGGAAATAGCAACCAGATTTATTTTACCAGATGCCGAAACGTTTCTTTTCATTACTTTTTACACGTCGACCAGTGTTCAGCCTGGTGGGGGCGTCCGGATGGCGTGGGTGTGAAAAATAACGGAAAATTACAGTTCTTCCGAATCAAGGAGTATTGTGAACGGGCCGTCATTCAGAAGTTCCACTTTCATGTCGGCGCCAAATTCGCCGCACTCCACTGCCGGAAACTGTTCCCTGCATTTCTGGATCATGTATTCATACATTTCATTTGCCATATCCGGTTTGCCGGCGCGGGTAAAACCGGGGCGGTTGCCGCGGCGGCAGTCTGCATAGAGAGTAAACTGGGATATCAGAAGAAGCTCCCCGTTCACCGCGCGGAGATCCAGATTGGTTTTGCCGTTCCCGTCTTCAAAAATACGAAGACCCAGCATTTTTTTAATCATTTTGTCTGCAGTCTCTTTTGTATCCTCATCCGAGACACCGATCAGCACCACGAATCCTTTTCCGATTCTGCCAATTACATTCCCGTCTACCGTCACCGAGGCGTGCGTAACTCTCTGTATTACAAATTTCATGATAATCTTCCTTTCTCTGTCGTAAAAATCATAATGCCATTCATCAGGATAGAGCATGCTTACAAAAGCAGATCAACGCCTGCTGCCAGTGTTTCCTGATAAAGTCTTCCGACCGGAAGGCCCACTACATTATTATAGTCGCCCTCAATACCGGAAACATATACTGCAAATTTCCCCTGGATACCATAGGCGCCTGCCTTATCCATCGGCTCTCCAGTCTCTATGTACTGTTCGATCTGCTCTTCCGTCATGGGGAATATATATACTTTCGTTACTTCTGCAAAGCTGACCGTTTTGCCGCTTTCCTTCAGAATCACGGTCACACCGGTAATTACCTGATGTTCTTTTCCCTGTAAAAGCCGCAGCATCCGCACGGCATCCGCCCTGTCTGCGGGTTTTCCCAGGATCTGTCCGTCCACAGCCACAACCGTGTCTGCTCCAATGATTACATCTCCGTCATATTTTCCGGACACTTCCTTTGCCTTCTGCAAAGACAGTTCTTTCACTGCCTCTTCCGGAATCGAAGAGGTAATCTTCTCTTCCCCTTCTGCTTTATGTATCTCAAATTTTACCCCTATCTGTTCCAGAAGCTCCCTTCTTCTGGGAGATCCGGATGCCAGTATGATCTTTTTCATATTCCATAATTCCTCCTGTCAAAAACAACTGAAAAACTGCGCCTTTATGCTTTTATTGTCTCTATTCACAGGGCGGGTGGGTTCTGCACTCCGAGTCTCTGCGATTTGCAGCTCCGCTGGTCGACACATTCCATGCGGGCGCAGATCACAGCGTCCTGGGGCGCAGACCGCCACCCGCCCGTGAACAGCAGCCTTTTATTCTCTCACAAATGGATTCCGGTATCCTGCCAGTCCCTGCAGCTCCTCTTCGATTCTCAGAAGCTGATTGTACTTCTCTGTCCGCTCCGCGCGGCAGGGCGCCCCTGTCTTAATCTGGCCTGCGCCGCAGGCTACTGCAATATCCGCAATAATATCCTCGCAGGTCTCTCCGCTCCTGTGGGAAATGATCGTCCGATACCCGGCTTTATGCGCCATGTGTATTGCATCAAAAGCCTCCGTCAGCGTACCGATCTGATTGACCTTGATCAGTATGGCATTCGCCGCCTCCAGTTTGATGCCGCAGGACAGCCGCTTCGTATTCGTCACAAACAGGTCATCCCCCACCAGCTGAACTCTGCCGCCGATCTGCTTCGTCATCTGCTGCCAGCCGTCCCAGTCATCCTCTGCCAGCCCATCCTCAATGGAGGCCAGCGGATACATGGAGATCAGCTCTTCATAATAATCCACCAGTTCTTCGGAAGTCCGGCTGACTTTATGGCCGCTCATATGCGCCTCGCCCGGGAAATCATAACGCCCGTTCTTTTCATTATAAAGCTCGCTTGCCGCAGCATCCATGGCAAACACAAAATCCCTGCCCGGCTCATACCCGGCCTCCTCCACCGCTTCCTTCAGATAAAGGAAAACCTCTTTTGCATCGCGGATATCAGGTGCAAACCCGCCTTCATCACCAACCGCGGTAGTCAGTCCTTCTTTGGAAAGAATCAGTTTCAGCTTATGGTAGACCTCCACTCCCATACGGAGTCCTTCCCGAAAACTTGACGCACCCACCGGCATGATCATAAATTCCTGAAAATCCAGTGAATTTCTGGAATGCCTTCCTCCGTTCAAGATGTTCATCATGGGAACCGGCATGGTATCCGTCCGTATACCGCCCAGATACTGATATACCGGTATCCCGAGCGCTCTTGCAGAAGCCTTCGCTACAGCAAGCGATACGGAAAGAATCGCGTTGGCGCCCAGATTTGACTTGTTCTCCGTACCGTCCGCATCAATGAGCAGATGATCAATATACCCCTGGTTTAATGCATTTTCCCCCAGAAGGACATTGGCAATCTTTGTGTTTACGTTTGCAACCGCTTTTTCCACGCCAAGTCCCAGATAACGTTCCTGGCCATCCCTCAGCTCCACCGCCTCAAACCGGCCGGTAGAGGCGCCGGAAGGAGCAGAAGCGCGCGCCTGATAGATTCCATCCAGAAGCACCTCGGCTTCCACCGTAGGATTTCCCCTGGAATCCAGAATTTCCCTGGCTGAAATATAAGTAATCGGCAGATATTGATTCATAAAAAGAACCTCCTCACACTTTTTTCCTGGCAACATCCCATATGGGTGTGTTTTCCTGATTAGTATGAGCAGGTTCTTTCTTTCTTATTCAGCAGTCAGATTCTCAAGCTTGGCATATCCTTCCTTGCCGTCCTGGTCAATACAGCGCACCTGCACCCAACCGTCCTCCGAAGCATCTCCGATTACCTCCAGCCTGTCTCCCGCCTTCACCGAAGCTACTACCTCGCAGTTCGTATTCGGCTCGCTTCGAACATTCATGGAATTGGGTTTTACTTTCATAACGGTTGTCTGCGGCTCTTCTTCCTGAGACGTCTCTTCCGGCTGCTCTTCCGGTACTTCCTCCGGCGCTTCTTCCGGTACCTCTTCTGGCTCCTCTTCGCCGAAACTGTCATCTCCGCCTTTGACGATCAGCTTATCATCATTTTCTTCGACATCCTGTTCTGTCTGTACAGGCTCCGGCTCCTCGTTATCCTTATTCCCCAGAAGGCGGAATGCAGCGAATCCAACGACGGCTACAATGATCAGCGCAAGAATGATGCCCAAAATCACCATGCGTTTTCCGTCATCTTCTACATCCCAGTCATAACGGTCATCCTCTTCATCCTCATCGTCTTCCTCGTCCTCATCTTCATCATATTCATCCTCATCGTACTCTTCTTCATCCTCGTCGTCTTCCAGATCTTCTTCAACCGGAACAGCCTTTTTCTTCGGTTTTTCCGGCTCCGGATCCAGTTCCGGTTCTGCCACAAAGTACTCAAAATTATCGGATTTCTTTTCTTCCGGTTCCAGAGATATCCCTGCTGCTTTCGCCGCTTCCATGTACAGAGAATCCACCCACCGGCCGGAACCGGCGGCGGCAACCTGACCGGAAGCATGTAAAAGCAGGATTTTCCAGTTTTCAAGATACGGCATCCCGCTCTCCGGATGATCTTTCGTCAGGGCAGGAAGCATTTTTTTCAGCTTCTGGATCTCTGTCTGAATCTTCTCTTCTGTCAGTCCATAGATTGCGGAGATCTCCGCCGCTGTAAAATCATCCTCGCAGGACATTACCAGCATAATCCTGTGAAGCAGCGGAAAAGAAGTCAAAAGCCCTCCCAGCGTGTCTTTGACATCATTTTCATCTCTGGAGTCCCTGTCCTGTTTTCCAAGAAGCCGGTGATAGTGTTTGCGAAGCTTCTGATAGAATCTATGCCAGAACCAGCGCTTTTGATCTCCGGCATCGTCCGCTTCATCCAGTACTCCGAACAGTTCCTTATAAAAATCCTGGATAAATTCCAGTGCCTGGTCTTCCTTCTGAATAATCAGAAGGCTCCGGCAGTATACTTCTTCATAGGTCGCATCATACAACCTTCTGTATCCCTGGCTGCCGCCTCTTTTGACCTCCTCCAGGGCGCGTCTCATCTCAAGTATCATATGAACTCCTCACCTTGTGAACTTTACTTTATCAGTAAAGATTTACCTGTCATCTCTTTTGGCTGCTCCATCTCCATCAGTTCCAGAAGCGTCGGAATAATATCAGCCAGGCATCCGCCCTCCCGAAGCTTATACGAAGGATCTGCATTCACCAGAATAAACGGTACCGGATTCGTCGTATGTGCAGTAAACGGCGCCCCGGTCTCATAATCCTTCAGCTGCTCCGCATTTCCATGATCTGCACAGATAAACATCTGTCCATCCACGGATTTCAGCGCCTCCACGGCTTTTCCCACACATGCATCCACTGCTTCCACAGCCTTAACTGCCGCTTCCTCCACTCCGGTATGTCCTACCATGTCCGGGTTGGCAAAGTTGATGATAATCACGTCATATTTATCTGAAGTGATCGCTTCGCAGAGCTTGTCGCATACGCCGTATGCGCTCATCTCCGGCTGCAGGTCATAAGTAGCAACCTTCGGAGATTTCACAAGAATCCGGTCCTCTCCCTGATTGGGTTCTTCCACTCCGCCGTTGAAGAAGAAGGTCACATGCGCATACTTCTCCGTCTCGGCTATCCTTGCCTGAGTCTTTCCGCTGGCTGCCAGATATTCGCCGAATGTATTATGCAGTTCCACCTTATGAAACGCAACGATCTTATTGGGGATCGTCACATCGTATTCCGTAAAGCACACATAAGTCAGGTCCAGCTTCTTTTCCCTTTCGAACCCGGTAAACTCATCCGCGCAGAATGCCCTTGTAATCTCTCTTGCGCGGTCCGGACGGAAATTAAAGAAGATAATGGAATCTTTATCCTGAATCGTCGTAACCGGTTTTCCATTCTTTGTGACAATAATCGGTTTTACAAACTCATCGTATACTTCTTCTTTGTAAGTGCTTTCCATTCCGCAGATCGGACAGGGGAATTCGGCGCCTTCGCCTTTTGTCAGCGCTCTGTACGCTTTCTCCACACGTTCCCAGCGATTGTCGCGATCCATCGCATAATAACGACCCATGACCGTGGCAACCTCGCCAACGCCGATCTCCTTCATCTTTTCCAGCAGCTCTTCGATATATCCCTTGCCGGATGCCGGCGGCGTATCACGTCCGTCCAGGAAGCAGTGCACATATACTTTCTCAAGTCCGTGACGTTTTGCCATCTCAAGCAGTCCGTACAGGTGGGTATTATGGCTGTGCACGCCGCCGTCTGACAAAAGCCCGTACAAATGAAGAGAAGAATTGTTTTTCTTCGCATTCTCCACCGCTGTCAGAAGCGCCTCATTCTTAAAGAAATCTCCATCTTCGATCTCCTTCGTGATTCTGGTCAGTTCCTGATAGACAATCCGCCCTGCTCCCATGTTCAGATGTCCAACCTCAGAGTTTCCCATCTGTCCGTCCGGAAGTCCCACAGCCAGCCCGCTGGCATAACCCTTTACAAACGGGCACTCCGCCATCAGTTTGTCCATGACCGGAGTCTTTGCCTCTGCCACAGCATTTGCATCCGTCCTGTCATTCAGGCCGTACCCATCTAAAATCATTAACACGGTAGGTTTCTTGCTCATATTTTGTCTCCTTATATGTGTATTCATCTAATCTTTTATTCTACATGAACTGCCCGGAACATGCAAGCACCCGGGCAGTTTTTCATTCTTTTTTCATTTTCACTTCAGTTTTTTCATTATTCTGTGCTACTTTTCACACGTCGGCCGGCGCTCAGCCTAGTGGGGGCGTCCGGACGGCGTTGGTGTGAACAGTAACTTTTCTGTTTCGTCTTAATAGCTGATCATCCGGTTGTAATCATCAATCATGGCGGAAACCTTGTTATTGAATCCCGCAATGGAACCGTCCACTGTAAATACATTCACCATTCCGTATCCGCCGGGTTCTTCCTGCTCCTCTACTTTCCGGAAGATCTCATCCAGTTCTTTTTCCGAGTTCTCCACAGCATCCCCGAAGGTCATGTAATATGCAGACTGCGTCGGATATCCTTCATTGCTCAGCGCCTCTTCATCCGCCAGATAACCAAGAACCGTCTGTACTTCCTCCTTATACTGGTCGTACAGCGGACGGAGCGCCTCGATATCCAGCTGCAGCATCATGGAATCATCCTCAATCCCCTGCTCATAGATTGCAGTCTGAATCTCCTGTGCCGTGCTGATCATGCTGACCAGAGAGTAGGTCACTTCATATCCTTCTGCTTTGAGCTGCTCCAGGTCATCCGCACGCTGTGCAGATGCCACTGTGCTCAGCTTTTCCACAAAATCCGTACCCAGAGGCTCATATTCGTTGCAGCTCTTCCAGACAACCGCATGCAGTTCTTTCCCTTTTGCATAATCATCCTCCAGGAAAGAATCCTCATCCGTATATGCCTGCACCTCGTTCAATGCCTGGATGAGTTCTCTGATCACCGGGCTGAGTGCGATATAGGCTTCATCCACTTCTGTTTTTTCCTGTTTTCTGGCAACCAGCTCGTCCGCCTGGTCCAGATCATCCAACGTGCTTTCCAGAGAATAGCAGAAATAATCCCCATCATCCAGAAGCGTAAACTCCTCCTGAAAATCAACATATTCAAAATATTTGGACAGCGAGGAACTCAGACGTCCAACCATATCATTATTCAGACCGATATACAGGTTATAAAGTTCCTGCTCCTCCTCCTCTGTTAAGTCCTGGGGCTCTTCTTCCTCTGGTTCCTCTTCCTGTACCAGTTCCCCGCTCTCATTTTGATCCACGGACGCCGCAGGTGTCTTCCCGGAACATCCCATCACCGTAACAGCAATCATCACTGCACATGCTGCAGCCAGTTTTCTTTTCATAACTTTTCCCCAATCCTCCTCTTCATGATAGTCATAATCTCAATCTCCGCTCTGGAGCGTGTTCGAAATGCTTTCTGTCCGACGCGTTGCGAATGATTTTTCAAACCCGCTCCAGGGGAAATAACCAGGAACACCCGGACCATACCGGCAGAGCTGCATGACCCGGGTGTTTCAGACTGGACGGTCTCCCGCCATGGCCTGCCTATTTCCAGTTTACAATCTTTCCAAAATCCGGTTTCAGCGCTGCGCCGCCTACCAGACCGCCGTCGATATCCGGCTGTGCGAACAGTTCCGGAGCGGTCGCCGCGTTGACCGATCCGCCGTACTGGATACGGATCGCATCCGCCGTCGCCTGATCATAGATCTCTGCGATACACTCGCGGATTCCTTTACACACTTCCTGCGCCTGCTCTGTCGTTGCCGTCTTGCCGGTTCCGATTGCCCAGATCGGCTCATATGCGATCACAGCCGTTGCTGCCTGCTCTGCAGTGACTCCAAGGAATCCAACTTTTACCTGCTGGCGAATGAAATCCATGGTCACTCCCTGCTCTCTCTGGGTCAGCGTCTCGCCGCAGCACATGATCGGAGTGATCCCGTGCTCAAATGCCTTCAGCATCTTTTTGTTGACCGTCTCGCTGGTCTCCGCAAAATACTCTCTTCTCTCAGAGTGCCCAAGAACCACGTATTTTACGCCTGCATCCGTCAGCATGGCCGGGGAGATCTCTCCGGTGTACGCACCCTTCTCCTCGAAATACATGTTCTCAGCGCCGATCTGGATATTGGAACCCTTTGCAGCTTCCATTGCCGGGATAATATCGATCGCCGGTACACAGAACACCACGTCTGCATCATCCGTCGCCACCAGCGGTTTTAACGTATTGATCAGCTCCACTGCCTCCGTAGGAGTCATGTTCATCTTCCAGTTACCTGCGATAATCTTTTTTCTTGCCATCTTCATCCATCTCCTTCATTTTTAGATTCTTATTTATCGTCTGCCGCCGCTACGCCTGGAAGCTCCTTGCCCTCCAGGAATTCCAGGGAAGCGCCGCCGCCTGTGGAAATATGGCTCATCTTGTCCGCAAAGCCCAGCTGGTTGACTGCTGCTGCGGAATCTCCGCCGCCAATGATTGTGGTGGCATCGGTCTCTGCCAGGGATTTTGCCACTGCGATCGTTCCCTTTGCCAGAATGGGATTCTCGAATACGCCCATGGGGCCGTTCCATACAACGGTCTTTGCAGATTTTACAGCCTCTGCATACATCTTGGCTGTCTTCGTTCCGATATCCAGGCCCATTTTGTCCGCCGGGATCGCATCTGCATCTACCACGGACACTTCGATCTTTGCGTCAATCGGATTCGGGAATGCGGAAGCGATGGTAGTATCCACCGGAAGCAGCAGCTTCTTGCCAAGCTTCTCTGCCTTCTCCATCATTTCCTTACAGTAATCAAGCTTCTCCTCATCCACCAGAGAAGTTCCGATCTCATAGCCTTTTGCCTTTAAGAAGGTATACGCCATGCCGCCGCCGATGATCAGCGTATCGCATTTCTCCAGAAGGTTCGCGATCACGTTCAGCTTGTCCGCCACTTTCGCGCCGCCCAGAATCGCCACAAACGGCCTTACCGGATTTTCCACTGCGTTTCCAAGGAAATCGATCTCTTTCTGCATCAGGTATCCGACTGCGCACTCGCCGCCCTTTGCACGGACCACGTCCGTTACGCCTGCAACGGATGCATGCGCCCTGTGAGAGGAACCAAACGCGTCGCATACGTATACGTCGCAGAGATCTGCCAGCTCTTTGGAGAAGTCCTCACCGTTCTTTGTCTCCTCTTTGCCGCGGAAACGGGTATTCTGGAGAAGCACCACGTCGCCCTCGTTCATGGCTGCAACCGCCGCGGTCGCCGCATCTCCGGTCACATTATAATCAGCCACAAAATTCACCGGTTTTCCAAGCTTCTCCGACAGTCTTTTGGCAACCGGCGCCAGAGACTCTCCCTCATTGGGGCCGTTTTTCACCTTGCCCAGATGCGAGCAGAGAATTACCTTTCCGCCATCGTCGATCAGCTTCTGAATAGTGGGAAGCGCCGCTTTGATTCTGGTCTCGTCCGTAATCTCTCCGTCTTTTAACGGAACATTAAAATCACATCTTACCAGAACGCGTTTTCCCTTTACATTGATATCATTTACAGATTTTTTATTCAATCCCATCTTTTTCTGCCTCCTGCTTTCTTCTATATTTCCGAAGCCCGAAAAAGGGTCCGGTCCTGAAGACCGGACCCTTTAAGGTCATTCATATGATTGCCGATATACAGCTCAATATCATTATGCAAGCTCAGCGAAGTATTTGATCGTACGAACCATCTGAGATACATAAGAATTCTCATTATCATACCAGGAAACAACCTCAACCTGAGTCTTTCCATCCGGAAGCGGAGAAACCATGGTCTGAGTTGCATCAAACAGAGAACCATATCTCATACCAACGATATCGCTGGATACGATCTCATCCTCGGTATAGCCGTAGGACTCGGTGGTAGCTGCCTTCATAGCTGCATTGATCTCATCCTTGGTCACTGCCTTGTTCACAACTGCGAACAGAAGGGTGGTAGAACCGGTCGGAGTCGGAACACGCTGTGCAGCGCCGATCAGCTTGCCGTTCAGTTCCGGAATAACAAGGCCGATTGCCTTTGCAGCGCCGGTGCTGTTCGGAACGATATTGATTGCAGCGGCACGGCTTCTTCTCAGATCGCCTTTTCTCTGCGGTCCGTCAAGCGGCATCTGATCTCCGGTGTAAGCATGGATCGTACACATAATACCGGACTCGATCGGAGCCAGGTCGTTCAGAGCCTTTGCCATCGGAGCCAGGCAGTTGGTCGTACAGGATGCTGCGGAAATTACAGTATCCTCTTTTTTCAGAGTCTCATGGTTTACATTATAAACGATCGTCGGCAGATCGTTACCAGCCGGAGCGGAGATAACAACTTTCTTAGCGCCTGCGGTAATATGAGCAGATGCTTTATCTTTGGAGGTATAGAATCCGGTACACTCCAGAACTACATCCACGCCAATCTCTCCCCACGGAAGCTCTGCTGCATTTGCCTTTGCATAAATCTTGATTTCTTTTCCATCAACAACGATGGAATCATCTGTTGCGGATACGCTGTCCGCCTTCTCATATTTGCCCTGAGAAGAGTCATACTTCAATAAGTGTGCCAGCATCTTCGGAGAAGTCAGGTCGTTGATTGCCACAACCTCATAACCTTCTGCACCAAACATCTGTCTGAATGCAAGACGACCAATACGTCCGAAACCATTGATTGCTACTTTTACTGCCATGTTTCCATTCCTCCTACAAGTTGAATATAATATGTTTGTTCTTCCACCTCTTACAAAGACTGTCAAAAGAACATCAACCATTACATATTTTACCTAATTTGTCCAAAAATATCAATACCCAATCCATTTTTTTTCACTGCAATTTGTAAATCTGTTACTTTTCACGGGGCTGTGGTCTGCATCCGTGAAAAATAACCAGATCTTTCCGGACAGCTTCTATTCCGCTCTTATATATTTATTTGTAATCTCGAAAACAGTCCCGTCTGCAATGACTGCATCCAGCGCTTTGTCAACGTCATCCAGAAGTTCCTCATTTCCTTTTGCCACTGCAATCGAACAGCCCCGCGCAGTAAACTCTTCTTCCAGGATCTTAAGCCCCTCTGTACCGGCTGTCAGCTCCCCTGCAGAATCTTCATCAAGAATCACCGCGTCAATGGCGTCATTCAGCAGCGCCTGCACGGCATCCTCCCCGCTGTCATAAGACATGACCCCTGCGCCTGTCAGGTCAGAGGCAACGATCGCTCCTGCCGCTCCGGAAGGAACACCGATCAGACCTTCTGAAAGGTCGCCGATTCCTTCTGCTCCACTGTCAGCCCTTACAATCACAGCCTGTTCGATCCTCATATAAGGATCGCTGAAATCCGCATCTTTCAGACGTTCCTTTGTTGCGTCCATGCCTGACATCCCAATATGGGCCTTTCCTGAATTCAGCTCGTCAAAGATCGAATCCATTTCCATATTCCGGATTTCCAGCTCCATTCCCAGTTTATCTGCAATCGCCTGTGCAATCTCCACATCAATCCCGACGATCTGGTCTCCCTCATAATAGGCATATGGTTCCGCATATGCATTCGTCGCCATGACCAGCGTCTCCCCTCTGGAGGGATTATCGAATTTTTTACCGCCGCAGCCGCACACTGTTACTGCAGCGCATACGCATAATATCCAACCGGACAGTTTTCTTTTATTCATTACCCTGTTTCCTTTACCACTATCACTGACAATACCGCAGGCAATAGCCTGCGGCTGCTACAGAACTTTTCCAAGAAAGCTCTTCAATCTCTCATTACGGGGATTTGTGAAAAATTCCTCCGGACTGTTCTGCTCCATCAGAATCCCCTCATCCAGAAACACGACCCGGTCCGCCACCTCTTTGGCAAAACCCATCTCATGCGTCACGACCACCATGGTCATCCGTTCTCTGGCAAGGTCTCTCATAACCTGGAGTACCTCTCCCACCATCTCCGGATCCAGTGCGGAGGTCGGCTCGTCAAAAAGCATGACTTCCGGCTGCATGCACAGTGCACGTACAATGGCGATACGCTGCTTCTGACCGCCGGACAGCTGGCTCGGATACGCATGGCTGCGGTCCGCAAGTCCCACACGCTTCAAAAGTTCCATGGCCTGTTCCTTTGCCTTTTCTTTGGGCTTCTTCAGAAGCTTCTCCGGCCCGATCGTCATATTTTTCAGAATATCCATATGCGGGAACAGGTTAAAATGCTGAAACACCATTCCCATCTTCTGACGATGAACATCAATATTCACCGATTTATCCGTAATATCCACATCATCAAAATAGATGTGGCCCCCGGTTGGAATCTCCAGAAGATTCAGGCATCTGAGAAACGTACTCTTTCCCGAACCGGACGGCCCGATAATAACGACTACTTCCCCTCTGTGAATCTCCAGATCGATCCCTTTTAATACCTCTTTGCCCGAAAAGCTTTTCCGGACATTCTCCGCACGGATCAGTATATTATCGCTCACTCTGATTCAGCCTCCTTTCCAGCATGGATACCAGTTTGGTAAATCCAAGGACCAGAACCAGATAGACCAGCGCAACTCCGATCAGCGGCATAAACGCGTCATATGTACGGCTTCTGATGATATCGCCGCCCTTTGTCAGATCCTGCAGGGCAATGTATCCGGATATGGAAGTTTCTTTCAGGAGCACGATGAACTCGTTGCCAAGAGCCGGGAGCACGTTTTTAAAAGCCTGGGGCAGAATGATGTACCACATGGTCTGCGCATAGCTAAAACCGATACTCCTGCCCGCTTCCATCTGGCCAATGTCTATGGACATGATGCCCGCCCGGCAGATCTCCGCCACATAAGCGCCGGAGTTAATGCCAAATGCAAGTACCGCTACCAGTACTTTGCTGACTCCTTTTACGGAACCAAAGATCACAAAATACATGATCAGCAGCTGAACGACTGCAGGCGTCCCCCGGATCACCGTCAGATATACCTGGCACAGCGCATTCATGATCTTCATCTTTCCGGTCCGGTCATGCGTCGAACGGATGATCGCCACGATAAATCCGATCATGATTCCCAGCAGCGTCGCAAACAGCGTCACTTCCAGCGTGACCTTCAAACCGTCCAGCATATACATCCACCGGTCATCTTTTATAAAGTTAAGATAAAAACGCTCCTGAAAGTTTCCCATATATGATCCTTTACTCTGCTGTAATATACTTGTCAATAATCGACTGAATCGTTCCGTCTGCCGTCAGCTCCTCCAGGGCGGTATTCACTTTTTCCAGCAGTCCTTCATTATCTTTCGCGATTGCAATCGCATACTCTTCCGTGACAAATTCCTCATCCAGAATCTTCAGGCCCTCTGCTTTGGATACGAACTGTTTTGCCGGCTCATTATCAATGATCACAGCATCAATGATACCGTTCGACAATGCCTGTACCGCATCCATTCCTTTATTATAACGCTCAATGGTAGCATCCGTCACATCTTCAGCAAAGATATCGCCTGTGGTGCCAAGCTGAACACCTATGATCTTTCCTTCCAGATCATCGTTGCCTGCGATTTCGCTGCCTTCCTGTACAATGATCACCTGTGTGGCAGTCGTGTACGGATTGCTGAAGTTTACATTTACCAGACGATCCTCTGTAACCGTCATACCCGCTACGCCGATATCTGCTTTTCCGGAATTGATCGCCGGAATGATAGAGTCAAACTCCATATCCTCGATCTGCAGCTCCATGCCAAGCTTCTCAGCTACCGCCGCTGCCATCTCCGCATCGATTCCGACAATCTGGTCGCCTTCATAATACTCATACGGTTCAAAATATGCATTCGTTGCCATAACCAGAGTACCGCCTTCAGAAACCTCTGCTTCTCCTTCGCCCTCTGTTTCTTCTGCCGGTGCGCCGGTTTCCGCCGGAGCCTCCGCATCCTCTTCCACATCTGATCCTGCAGCAGGCGCCTCATTCGGTTCCGCTTCCTTACTTCCGCAGCCTGCCACCATCGCGGCAGTCATCACCGCGCACAACATCATACTGATCATTTTCTTTTTCATAGTGATCCTCCTCTTTCTTTACGCAAACATCACCGCCGCACCAGAAAACACCAACCGTCCTTCTGTATGGGACAGATCCGTCAGACTTCCGGCTCTTTTTAAGAACCTAACTGACATTATAAAGCAAACTTTTTGTATTGCAAGCTTTTTTTACATTTTTCCTGCATAATTATGCTGTAAACGTAATTTTATGCACATGTTCAGGCGCTGTGGAAAAATAAACGGTACAGCTCTTTACCATTTTCGCTCCGTGCGGAAAGAAAACGGCCCTGTCTGCCCCAGGCGGACTTGAGAGGTCCGAATAAGACAGAACAGAGCCGATTCTATTGTCCGATCATTCCACACGAGTACTGCGCACACAGGCAGGGACGTTTTGCAACGCTCCCGTTCACTCCTTCTCTTCCCGTCCTCTTGGATGAACTCTGCTGTATTCTGATCTCATATCCGGCTGGAATTCAGCATACACCTGCGTAGCAGTCAGATCAGCATGTCCAAGAATCTCCTGAATCGTATGAAGCTTTGCGCCATTGGAAGCCATATGCGCAGCACAGGAATGACGGAACATCCTGGGAGTAATATCCTTCTCAATTCCCGCCTTTAACGCATATCCTTTCAAAACTTTCCAGAACCCCTGTCTGCTCATGGGAGAGCCGGAACAGTTCAAAAACAGATAATCCGTACTCTCCTTTTTTATAAAGCATTCCCGGCTTCTGTCCATATACTGCAGCAATGCCCTGCCCGCCCTGAAGCCGAAGGGAACCATGCGTTCCCGCTCCCCGTCTCTGCAGATCACCCAGCTGAAACGGAGATTTACATCGCCTACATTGAGATGCACAAGCTCACTGACCCGCATACCTGTCGCATAAAGAAGCTCCAGCATGGCTTTATCCCGATATCCTTTCGGAGTGTCTGCAGACGGCTGTTCCAGCAGATGTTCCATTTCCGAAACTGTAAGGATTCCCGGAATGTGCTTTTCCACCTTTGGTGCTTTCAGGCGAAACGCCGGGTCTTCTTCAATTCTCCGGCTGCGGACCAGATACTCAAAAAAAGCTTTCATGGATGCAATATATCTGGATATGGTAGAAGCCGCTCTTCCGTTCTTCTCCAGATCCAGAACATAGGAATTCAGCACTGTTGCCGTTATGGCATCAATGGAACTTACCCCCTGGCTTTCTACATAATGCATCATTTTTTCCAGATCACTGTGATAGGACGTGACCGTATTATGTGAAGCTTTTTTTACATCTTCCAGGTATGTTACAAAATACCGTATCTCCTCGTCCATTCTTTTACCCTCAACACTATAAACATGCTTACAGTATAACCAAGAACGGCTCTGATTTCAATATTTTTCTTACATTTTCAAACACGCTGCAGAATCTGCTGCAACAGCAGCGGATTTAAATACACTTCCGTTACGATCCCTGACAGCAGAAAGAAAAATCCTGCTCCGGAAAAAAACCAGTATTTTTTCCGGCTGCTTCCTCCATTCCAGATCCAAAGCAGGATCCATCCGAAAGCAGGCAGGTAAAACAGAATCTGAGGAATCACTCCTGCCACACAGATCAGAACGCCTTTCAGTCCCAGCCTGACCGTTGAAACGCTGATCATCGTTCCCCATGTCATTCCCAGAAAAAACAGAGATGCTCCCAGCAGTACCGGAGCAGCAGAAACTGCTCCGCAGCAGACCAGCAGAGCATATTGCCCGCATCGATATCCAAATACATAACGAAACAGTTTCCTGCTGTCAATTTCCAGAGATGCATACTGATTCAAAAAATACTCACTGAAAATGCCTGCAAAGGAATCATCGCTCAAAGTATGTACAAACAGAATCCCTGCCAGAAGCCCCGCAAAAAATAAAATCAGACAGTTCCCCGGACTGATTCCTTTCTGATAGTTCCATGTGTCTTTCATGAAATGAACCTCCTCCACTCATTTTATGAGTGGAGGAGGCCATATATTACATCTCTCTGCATTTCTGAAAAACAGCTTCCGATGCCTTCAGTATGGCGCTGCGCATTCCGTATTCCTCCAGCGCCGCTACTCCTTCAATTGTAGTTCCTGCCGGACTGCACACCCTGTCTTTCAGTTCCCCCGGGTGTTCTCCGGTCTCAAGAACCATGGAAGCAGCTCCTTTTACTGCCTGCGCCGCAAATATGTACGCCTGTTTTCTCGGCATTCCGCACCGGACCGCACTGTCAGCCAGCGCTTCAATAAACATATACGCAAAAGCCGGAGAACTCCCGCTCGCACACACAACTGCGTTCATCAGAGTTTCATCAACAAACTCTGCCTGTCCGCATGCCCTGAACAGTTTTTTCAGCATTTCCAGTTCCACGTCGGAAAATTCCTCTTTCCTGCAGCTTAAACCTGTCATACCTTCTCCGATCATTGCCGGCGTATTCGGCATTGCCCGAACAATCCTTTTATCTCTTCCAAGCTCCATCTTCAGTTCTTCAATGGTCTTTCCAGGGGCCAGAGAAATAATCACATGTTCCGGAGTCAGCATATAGCGAATTCCTTTTATCACGTCTTCATAAAACTGCGGTTTTACTGCCAGTATCAGATATTTGCATTTATTGGCACATTCCGCATTGGAATCTGTATACTCCACTCCTGTTTTCTCATAGATATTCCTCCTGGTCTCCAGCGTCTTTGCACAGAACACAATGTCCTCCTTCGGAAACACCTTTAACGCTCCTGAAAGAATCGCTGTTCCCATATTTCCCATTCCAATAAAACCTATTCTTGCCATTCCGATGTACCTCCTGATGAAAAAAGGGACGCCGCAACCACGACATCCCTTTATTTTCTTCTCAAACTTTATCTTGCATAATCTGTCACCCTGCTCTCGCGGATCACATTCACTTTAATCTGACCAGGATACTCCAGATTGGACTCAATCTGTTTGGATATATCACGCGCCATTAATATCATCGCCGCATCATCCACCTGATCAGGCACTACCATAACTCGAACCTCTCTGCCTGCCTGAATAGCAAAAGACTTCTCAACCCCTTTAAAGGAGTTCGCAATATCTTCCAGTTGTTTTAGTCTGTTGGTATAAGTCTCCAGTGTCTCTCTTCTTGCGCCTGGTCTTGCTGCAGATATCGTATCCGCAGCCTGTACAATACAGGCAATTAAAGAAGTAGGCTCTACATCACCATGATGTGATTCAACTGCGTTGATCACTGTAGCTGATTCCTTATACTTCTTACATAAATCCACGCCAATCTGAATATGAGAACCCTCCATCTCATGGTCAATGGATTTACCAATGTCATGTAAAAGTCCGGCTCTTTTCGCCATCCGGACGTCAACGCCGATCTCCCCTGCCAGTAATCCGGAAAGGTGGGCAACCTCTATGGAATGCTTTAATGCATTTTGTCCATAACTGCTGCGGAACTTCATACGTCCAAGAAGCCGCACCAGCTCCGGGTGAATACCGTGAACACCAACTTCCAGAGTTGCTGCTTCACCTTCTTCGCGAATCATCGCATCCACTTCTTTTTGGGCTTTTTCAACCATCTCCTCAATTCTTGCCGGGTGAATACGGCCGTCAACAATCAGTTTCTCCAAAGCAATTCGGGCAACTTCCCGCCTGATTGGATCAAAACCCGATAAGATGACAGCCTCTGGTGTATCATCAATAATCAGATCTACACCCGTCATAGTCTCCAGTGTGCGGATGTTTCTGCCCTCACGGCCAATGATACGCCCTTTCATCTCATCGTTCGGAAGCTGCACAACAGAAATGGTTGTCTCAGCCACATGGTCAGCTGCACACTTCTGAATAGCGGTAACGATATAGTCCTTCGCCTTTTTGTTTGCTTCCTCCTTTGCTCTGCTCTCCAGTTCTTTCACCAGTTTCGCAGTTTCATGTTTTACATCATCTTCAACTGTTTTCAAAAGATATTCTTTTGCCTGTTCGGAGGTTAGGCCAGAGATTCTCTCCAATTCCTGTAATCGCTTTGCAGACAGACTCTCCACTTCAGCACGCTTTTTTTCAAGCTGTGCTTCCCGTGCGGTAAATCCTGCTTCTCTGCGCTCAATCGCTTCCGTCTTCTTATCCAGAGATTCCTCTTTGGACAGAACCCGTCGCTCATAACGCTGAAGTTCCGCTCTGCGCTCTTTGGTTTCCTTTTCAAGCTCATTCCTGGTCTTCATGGACTCTTCCTTGACTTCCAGCATCGCCTCACGCTTCCTGGTCTCTGCTGTCTTCAGGGCTTCGTCTATGATCTCGTTTGCTCTGTCTTCCGCATTGCCAAGCTTTTCCTCCACTACCTTTTTCCGGTAATTTACTGCGCAGGGCCAGACCACTGCAGCTGTAAGAGCAATCGCGACCAGCACCGCAATGATAGTCGTAACCATATACAGGAGCACCTCCTTATTAAGTTTTCATTGTACAAACACAACAATTAGATTCTAAACTGTTTTGACAACAATGTCAAGCCTTGCGTTCCTTCTTTTGTGCATTTGGACAGTCAAATCGTTACTTTTCACGGGGTGGACGGCGGTTTGCACCCCGGACCTCTGCGCTCTGCGCTCGTATGGAATGTATCGGACGCCGAAGCCGTTTTGTCCGTCCCATTCGGACAGGTCTGTCCGCCCGGGACGGACAGAATGACTCCGCTGTCCGCTCCAGTCCACACAGCGCTGCAGAGCGCAGAGGTCCGGGGCGCAGACCACCCATCCCGTGAAAAGTAACGTCAAATCTCTTTATACTCTTTTATAACTGTCAGAATATCTCCTGTCCGGAATCCCTTTCGCTGCAGAGATGCGATCATCTTCTGCCTCTGTTTTTCATCACTCTGCGACGGGATATAATGTTTTTTCTCCAGATGCTTTCGGATCATCGCTTTCTCATCTGCAGGCTCCAGCTCCTCATAGACTCTCTGAATCAGTTCCGGAGACACTCCTTTGCGGAACTGAAGTTCCTGTTCAAGCTGCCTGCGGCTCTTTTGTTCTTTTCGGTACTCAATATAGTTGCGGACATACCGCTCATCATCCAGATATCCATAACTGTATACATAAGCAATCGCCTGTTCCACAATCTCCGGTTCAAATTCTGCCTTCAAAAGCTTTTCACGAAGCTGGGCTTCCGTCCGGTCCATACGCTCCAGCAGATGAAGAGCTTTAATTTTCGCTTTCTTCAGCTGTACCGGCTGCTCCCCGGGATTCTGTCTGCTCTGTCTGCGCCCCTGTGCCTGGTAGTCCATAATGCTCTCTAACCTTCATCTCTATCTCTCTGCATGTCTCAGGATTATCCCTGAGATACTGTTTGGCATTCTCCCGCCCCTGTCCGATCTTGGCGTCTTTGTAGGCATACCATGCGCCGCTCTTCATCACGACTCCGCTGTTTGCCGCCAGATCCAGAATATCACCGACGGTCGAGATACCCTGACCGAACATAATATCAAATTCCGCCTCACGGAACGGCGGGGCAATCTTGTTTTTTACAACCTTCACACGGGTACGGTTGCCAATCACTTCGCCGCCCTGCTTCAATGCCTCGATACGGCGCACATCCAGCCGGACGGACGCATAGAACTTCAGCGCACGCCCTCCGGTTGTCGTCTCCGGATTTCCGAACATGACGCCGACCTTTTCACGCAGCTGATTGATAAAGATAACCACACAGTTGGTTTTGCTGATGACAGCCGTCAGCTTCCTGAGCGCCTGAGACATCAGTCTTGCATGAAGCCCCACATGGGAATCACCCATATCTCCGTCGATCTCCGCCTTCGGAACCAACGCTGCCACCGAGTCCACAATCACAATATCCACAGCTCCGGAACGTACCAGCGTCTCCGTAATCTCCAGTGCCTGCTCCCCATTATCCGGCTGTGAAATATAGAGATTGTCAATGTCTACTCCGATATTCTTCGCATAGACCGGATCCAGCGCATGCTCTGCATCGATGAAGCCTGCGATTCCTCCGCGTTTCTGCACTTCCGCCACCATATGTAATGCAACCGTCGTCTTACCGCTGGACTCCGGTCCATAAATCTCTACAACGCGCCCTTTCGGAACGCCGCCTGCACCCAGGGCAATATCAAGGCTCAAAGAACCGGTAGGAATCGTTTCCACCTGCATATGGCCGGTATCTCCAAGCTTCATGACCGAACCCTTCCCATACTGCTTCTCGATCTGGCCAAGCGCCGCATCCAGCGCCTTCAACTTGTCTTCATTTGCTGAACCTTTATCATCTCTTCCCATACTGCTTCTCCTTTATATCATGTAAGTTTCACAATACGAACTCCTGTTCGATTTCCTGATACTATCCTACCTCATTTATCCATGAATGTCAAGCATGGATTTCAAATGCATCTTCGGTGTCCGATGCATTCGCTACTATTCATGGAGTGGGTGGTCTGCGCCATGGGCTTCGGTGTCCGATCCACTCCATACGAGCGCAGAGCACAGAGGCCCGGGGCGCAGAGCACCCCATGAAAAGCAACAAAAAAGGGGCTGTTGCAAAACCCCTTTTTCTCAAAAATTTTTCAGTTCTTCTTTGTTATATATCCTTTAGCCTTCAAAGTCTCTGCACACAGCACAGCACCGCCTGCGGCGCCGCGGACCGTATTGTGGGAAAGTCCTACAAACTTCCAGTCATAGACGCTGTCCTCCCGAAGCCGTCCAATGGAAATACCCATGCCGTTCTCATAATCCACATCCAGACGAACCTGCGGACGGTTATCTTCTTCCATATAACGGATAAACTGCTTCGGAGCACTCGGAAGCCCTGCTTCCTGCGGAAATCCTTTATAATTCACCATGCGGTCAATCAGTTCCTCTTTGGTCGGCTTCTTACGGAACTTCACAAATACCGCCGCTGTATGCCCGTTCAATACCGGAACACGGATACACTGACAGGTGATCCTGGGTTCCTGCGCCTTTACAACAACGCCGTTCTCCACATGTCCAAGAACGCGGAGAGGTTCCTGTTCTGACTTCTCCTCTTCTCCGCCGATATAAGGAATTACATTTTCCACCATCTCCGGCCAGTCTTTAAATGTTTTGCCTGCTCCCGAAATCGCCTGATAGGTAGTCGCTACCACCTCATAAGGCTCAAACTCTTTCCATGCATTCAATACCGGCGCGTAACTCTGGATGGAGCAGTTCGGCTTTACAGCAATGAATCCTCTGGTTGTCCCCAGACGTTTCTTCTGCGATTCAATCACTTCAAAGTGCTCCGGATTGATCTCCGGAATGACCATGGGAACATCCGGTGTCCAGCGGTGCGCGCTGTTATTTGACACCACCGGCGTCTCTGTCTTCGCATACTCTTCTTCGATCGCCTTGATCTCTTCCTTGGACATATCCACCGCACTGAATACAAAATCCACGCCGGCAGCCACTTTCTCCACTTCATTTACATTCATGACAACGATCTTCTTCACCGCCTCCGGCATAGGTGTTGTCATCTTCCATCGTCCGCCCACTGCCTCTTCATAAGTCTTTCCTGCAGAACGGGCACTCGCCGCGATTGTCACGACCTCAAACCATGGATGATTCTCCAAAAGCGAGATAAATCTCTGCCCTACCATGCCGGTACCGCCCAGGATACCCACTCTTAACTTTTCGCTCATTTTCTCATTTTCCTCCTCTTACTGCACAATAACAACCCATCTGTCCGTCATTCGCGCACATCTGTCTTTCTCGTAGATAATACATGATATTTCAGCAAATTGCAACCCCGAATTTTAAACAGTCCGCACATGACTGTCCAAATATTCCCTGTACGTTTCGATCACCCGCTCCATGGCTTCTTTTCCCGGCGCTCCAATGGTCAGTCTTTTATTCACGCAGGTTTCCATGGAAATTGCTTCATAAATATCTGCCTCAAATACCGGGCTGATCGCCTGATATTCTTCCAGAGACATGTCATCCAGTGCCTTTTGATGCTCAATGCAGTACAGCACCAGCCGTCCCACGATTCCGTGTGCATCCCGGAACGGAACGCCGTGATTGACCAGATAATCCGCCGCATCCGTTGCATTGGTAAACCCGTGCCTTGCACTGTCATTCATCCGTTCTTTACGGAATCGCAGCGTATCCAGCATTCCCGTAAACAGAGCAACACAGCCTTTCACCGTATCAATCGCATCAAATACCAGTTCCTTATCCTCCTGCATGTCCTTATTATATGCCAGAGGAATTCCTTTCAACGTGGTCAGCAGCGACATAAGCGCCCCGTACACCCGCCCTGCCTTGCCGCGAACCAGCTCCGCAATATCCGGATTTTTTTTCTGCGGCATGATGGAACTCCCGGTACTGTATGCGTCATCAATCTCCACAAACTGGTACTCGTTGCTGTTCCAGATGATGATCTCTTCACAAAAACGGCTTAAATGCATCATAATCGTTGCCATGGCTGACAGATACTCGATCAGATAATCCCGATCAGAAACTGCATCCATACTGTTGAGCATGGGGCCGTAGAAACCAAGCAGCTTCGCCGTATATTCCCGGTCAAGCGGATAAGTTGTTCCTGCCAGCGCTCCTGCGCCAAGCGGACAATAATTCATTCTCTTATAAATATCCTGAAGCCGGGAACAGTCTCTTTTAAACATCTCAAAATACGCGCCCATATGATGCGCCAGCGTAATAGGCTGTGCTTTCTGCAGATGCGTAAAGCCCGGCATGATCGTTTCTGTATTTTCTTCCATGATCCCAAGAAGCACTTTCAAGAGCTTTCTCAAAAGCTTTTCCGTTTCCAGCACCTCATCCCTTGTATAAAGACGCATATCCAGCGCCACCTGATCGTTGCGGCTTCTTCCCGTATGCAGTTTCTTTCCCGCATCCCCGATCCGGTCGATCAGGTTCGCCTCCACGAAGCTGTGAATGTCCTCGTACTGATCCGTAATCTGAAGTTTCCCGGATTCCACGTCCGCCAGAATTCCTTTTATCCCTTCCAGAATCTTATCCCGTTCTTCTTCTGTTAAAATTCCCTGTTTTGCCAGCATCCGCACATGCGCCATGCTGCCTTCCATATCCTGTCTGTAAAATTTCTGATCAAAAGAGATCGATGCATTAAAACGATATACCAGCTGATCCGTTTCCTTTGTAAATCGCCCTCCCCACAACTGTGCCATAATCTTTTCATCCTTTCCGGTATCTGTTCTGTCTGTACCTGGAACTCTTCCGGCTCCCAGACGCACTCCATTCTACCACATTGCGCGCCGTAACACAAGAAGGGGGTGTTTTGCAACACCCCCTTCTGTTATTTATATGGGATATTTAATTTGAAATGTACAAAATCATTTTCCGGATTTTTTCTGAATCATATAATATGGCCACGCTACAAAGAGGATGCCTCCGATCATGTTTCCAATAGTCACAACTGCCAGGTTATACACATAACCGCCCACTGACAGAGCCTCTACACCATTCGGATCCAAAAGCCCTGATGCCATAATTGTCATATTCGCTACACTATGTTCAAATCCACAGAGCACGAACACAAAGATACACCAGAAAATCATGACCAGCTTACCGGACTCCGTCTTCATCTTCGCTCCACACCATACAGCAAGACATACCAGCATATTACAGAAAACGGCTTTCACAAACAGGTTCAGTGCTGCTCCTCCCATCTTTGCGGCTGCCACCGTAGCGATGACTTCACCCACCGCCCCTGAGGCAAGCCCTGTAAAATGGAACATCACTGCCGCCATCAGAGAACCGATCAGATTTCCTATGTAACAGACAACCCACAGCTTCACCGCATCCGCCCATTTCACTTCGCCGCCAAAGGCCGCAGACGCCATTACAAAATTATTACCGGTAAACAGTTCCGCTCCTGCCATTACCACCAGGCTCAGTGCCGCTGCAAAGGAAGCCGCCATCATGATTTTTCCGGCCCCCGTGGTCCCCAGATTTCCTCCAACCGTGAGCATGACAAAACCGCCGAACGCAATAAAAAATCCTGCCATCATAGATGCAATCATATAACCGGCCGGATTGCTGTTCAGAAGATTCAGTTTTCCCTTCGCCGTATTGCATACACCCGTAAATTCATCTTTAAACATATGTACCCCTCCTGTATTGAGTTTTATATCCTGTATATCATAACACATTTTCTGTGTCATGTGATTGTACATTTTGTAGGAATTACCGGTTTTCTGAAAAAAACACAATCGAAAAACATATTTTTTTAAAAAAAGACTTTACAATTCCGGTTTCATCTGCTACAATCATCATTGTTGTGAAACAACAGGCTTCCGTGGCTCAGTCGGTAGAGCGACGCACTCGTAATGCGTAGGTCACCGGTTCAAATCCGGTCGGGAGCTTTTCTTATTTTTTCCTGTAAATTCAACGTTTTTCAGCATTTTTAAAAAGCAATGAAGCCCCCTGAAAAAGGGTGGTTTTTTATGTTTTATCGACCGTTTGTCGACCAGAATTCCAGCTGCAGTGCCACCCGTTCTGTAGAGCTGGTCCACGTCCGGTTGAACCGTTCCACACCGTTGCCCCTGTATGCCTGGGCTTCTGCCGTCTCCGGAAGGAACGCTCTCAGCTGTCTGACTTCGCGGGATCTTCGCAGCGCCTGCATCCCCTTACGCTCTGACTGCCGGATCGCTTCGATGGTCACACCGTAGACCTCTCCGATCTCTTTCAGCGTCATATTCTGCTGGTATTTCATCCGGATCACGGCCGGCTGTCGGTCCGGCAGACGGTCCACCATGGGCCAGAGTATCGCCTGCAGCCGCTTCTGATCCAGCCGGTCTGCTGCGTCGCCTTCCAGATCCTCCCCGCTGGGAACCGTATCGCCAACTGTCAGATCTTCACTGTCCGGCAGAGAGGCGTCCAGGCTCCCTGCGCCGTCAAGAAGCATGTTCTGCCTGATCTCCCTGATCTGATCCACAGACAGGCCCATATGCAGCGCCGCAGCCCTGTCAGAGGGCTCCTGACCGTGCTGCAGCAGAAATGCATTGCAGAACTTCCTGTACTTCGTGACCTGCCCGTAAGCCCTGAAGGACAACCGCAGGCTGCCTTTATTCTTCAAGACATAACTCCGCATTGCCTGACTGATGTGATACTCTGCATAGGTCAGGAACAGTACGCCCTTTTCCGGATCATATCCGTCAACGGCCGGATACAGTGCAAGGCATCCCTCCTGCTCCAGATCCTCAAGGTCAGCCATGCCCTGATACCGCATGGCCATTGTATGGATAAAGGCTTTTACCTGCTGCCAGAGCTGCAGCATATTCCCGCTTACGTCTTCCCCGGCTCTGATCCGGGCTACCAGCTGCTCGTTGGTCATGGTATCAACTCCCCTTTCGCTATTCGTTGGTTTTGGAACCTGTACGAACGTTCGCATTTATGGTTGCAATCGTTCGCAAAAAGTTGCAACCCGCACCGGTTTCGGCTGCAACCGGAAAACGCAGAAAAATGCCCGTATTTACGGCCATTCTCCTGATCTTCTGTGATTCAAATTAGAGTTTGTTTTTACACATCTGTCATACTTGTATCTGCAACCCTCCCTGACTTCCTGAGCGCCATTCTGAGCGGTTCTGCGGCCTGCTGCCCGTATTCCTCCAGCGCTGCCACCGTAACCACTCTCACGCACCTTCCAGATTGAACAGGCACCCGGTCCCCGATCTTTATCCGATCTGTCAGGATCCCGGGAAGCTCCCAGGCATACAGCTTTCCGCCCGGCCGGTGCGCCGCCCTTATGATCTGCCGCCTGCCGTACCTCACGGGGACATGAGACACGCCATACCTGACCGCCAGCAGATAGCTGGTATATCCGTCTATCAGGTATCCGGAGCTGTCCAGGATGATTTCCGACTCAAAAAAGCCGTGTTCCTGATAATACCGGTCTTTGCGCTCCATCGTCTCCGGCTTCGGAGGATGCTCCGCGAAACACGGGAAAATCTTTATGTTGTCTGTCCTCATTATATCAGGCTTTCCATTCTGTGAATACCCTGCTGCCGTCCGGATTGACTGCATATTCTCCGGAGTGGCAGCAGGCGCCCCTCTGCCCCTGTACCCGTTGCCCGCCTTCATCTCAATCATAAGCGGCTGTCTGTGCTCCGCTGCCATGAAAACGGCTGTCATATGTACCAGAAACTGCGGGAACCGCTTTTTGAAATATGCCAGCACCATCAGTTTAAGCTGAAGCTGATCGTCAATCGGAACATCCTCCAGAATCTTCACGAACTCAATCATCAGCCTTTTATATTCCGGGATCTCTTCCTGCCGGCCCGCAGAAGCCCCACAGGACCCGCAGGATGCCTGATGCTCCAAATCTGTCACCTGTATCATAATTATCAATTCCTTTCTTTACAAAGGGCAGCAGGCGTGTTATACTGCCTGCGTGCCCGTTTAGCTGATGGTTTACGGGTTGCCTGCCTCTGTCAGATCGCTACTCTGGCGGAGGCGTTTTCTGTTCTCCTGCCGGATCCTGTCCGCCGTCTCCATAATCTCCCGGTGTCTTTGCAGGAACTCCGGATCGTGGAGCTTCAGCCGCTTTTCCTCGGCTTCCATCATGTCTGCAAGTTCTTTCTCCGTCATCCGATCACCGCCCGTCATATTGTGATGTTCACCAGCGCGCCCAGGCTTTCTTTGTAACTGTACCCGCCGATGATCTGCATATCTGCTTTGAGTTCCATACCAGCATCAAGAACTACCGCCACGCTTTGGGATAAGCCTTTAGGCAGGTATCCTATATGAGCATATCCAACACCCTGTATGCCGATCACTACCGCTACCGCGTACCTGTCAAATGTGTTCGCCCTGTCGCGTCTAAGGTATGTGGTGAGGTCAGAAGGCTTTCTTTGTGCTATGAACTGTAAAAGCTTCTGCCTGTTGTCAAAGGTCACGCCCTGCACTCTCACGGTCATGCCTTCCTTAATTCTCCGCCATGCTGCCTTGAATGCGTTTGAGAGTGAATACCCCAGCTTGCGGAGCTGGTTCGCCATCGTTGCCACCGCCTTTCTTGTTCTCGTGATCTGTTTCATATTTGCATCCCCTTTCTCTTAAGATGCTTCTATTATACACGTATTTTATGTGTATGTCTATTGGTATTATACACAAATTATATGTGTATATTTTGTTAATTTTATACACTTTACTTTTGTGTATACTCCATGGTATAATACGGATGATGGAAAAGGAGGCTTATTATAATGTCTATAAAATACAAAACAAATGTTCTCGATTTACTTAAAACCAAAGGTTACACAACATATAAGTTACGCAAGGAAAAGATTTTAGGGGAATCAACCTTGCAGAAAATGAGAACCGACACACTTTTATCATGGGCGGAACTAAATACAGTGTGCCGCCTTCTTGACTGTCAGCCGGGGGATTTAATGGAGTACATCCCGGACAACTCCCAGCCCTCCCCCAGCTCCACACCTGATAAGGAATAGCCAGCCTTCTTTAACTGGTTAGCCATGACGCACACGGCCTTTCTGATGTTCGTTATCTGTTTCATATTTGCATCCCCTTTCTCTTAAGATGCTTCTATTATACTATATTGACGACAATATATCCATTGACATAATCAACAATATTGACGACAATATATTGTCTAATTTGTATATGGACAGCAATAGACATTTGATGTATAATTATCGTATACTGGAATAGGTGTCTTTTATTTTTGGCACCCCATGAACCATCAGAAAGAAGGTGTTATTTTGGCAACAACAAAAGCACAGCAAAAAGCTGTAAATAAGTATGTAAAAGAGAAGTATGACCGTATAGAATTTAAAGCCCCCAAAGGACGCAAGGCAGAAATAAAAGCCCATGCAGAGGCCCACGGAGAGAGTGTCAACGGCTTTATAGGACGTGCGATCAATGAGACTATGGAGCGCGACAACGGGCAGCAGGCCCCCGGCCCCGATTCTGACAGGGAATAACCTCCAGCGGGCCCTGCTGCCGGCGATCCGGCTTATACGCCTGCTGCCCTGGCTCCGATCTGGTAACAGGACACCCGGGCAGCAGGTGCCCTGATCTGCGGCCTGCTGCCCAGAATAACAGTCCTGAAGCCATCCCCCGGCCCTGCTGGTGATAAGCTTCCCCGCAGGGCCTTTTTATCTCCCGTAGCTGTCCACACTCTCGCTGATCCGCAGGAAACTGCCGTGGGGAGCGGATACAATACAAGCTTCCAGCTCGTCCAGCGTCTGGATATTCTCCAGAGCATCAGCAATCCGATCCAGCGGATCCGCGGGGCTGCTTCTGCTGATCCATGACTCCGGTACGCCTCCGGACTTCATCAGCGCTACGTTCCGCTCTCCGTATTTTTCCTGCAGAGAAAACAGAGCATCCTCTGACACATCATAAATGTGACTCAACGGGACCATGGACTGCGGTCCGGTGAGAAGCCTTACAGGGATTTCTCCCGTGAGTCCTTCCGGAGCCAGCACCCGCAGTATAAAGTCCTGCGCCTCTTTTACCTCATTCACATCCGTTCTGATCCATAATGTTTTCATACTGTTTTTCCTTTCTGCAATCTCTTTTATATTTCTGAGGAAATTTCTGTGGAAGGTTTAGGAGGCCTCTTTACACTGAAAAAGCCTTTATTTCCAAGGTTTTTTCCACTTTATGGAGGTGTGGAGGTTTTTTTCTTATTTCTTTATATATTTTACTGCATATATTACAGATATTTTTTTTATTAAACCAATTAGAAAAATATCTCCACACCATCCACAAGTACTGATTTTACGGGCTTTCTGCCTCCTCAAAACCTCTTTTTTACCTTCTCAAACCTCCGCACCTTAAAACGGAAAAGTCTCCTGCATATATTCTTCTTCATCTACTGCCCGGAAATCTGATTCCGCCTTTTTCAGGTTCCTGTATACCATTACTCCCACTCTGCCTGAAAATCTCGCTTTATCAGGCGGGCAGCCGCTTGCTTCCATCCGGTCTTTGATGTTCCTTCTGGAAACTGGCGTATATGAATTTCTGGTGCACCATGAAATATAATCGTCTTCAAACTTCGGTTTACATATCATGTCTTCTTTATTTCCGGTTATGACATAGAATTCTGTCAGATAACGGAACACCGTATCCATCTTTTCCCGGTATCTGTTTACAGCTGCTTCACATGCCCGGGATCTGGTAAACCTGTACCCGTTCGCTTTCAGCCGGAGCAGGCCCTGCAGTGCCCAGTTAAAAACCGCATTTCTTTCCCGCAGCATTTTGTCCAGTAAAGAATTGTCCCGCAGTTCCCGCTCAATGGTATTTACGCATGGGACAATACAGAGCCTTTCAAACACATGGCCGCCCTTATCGTCCTGGAAACTGGGCAGATTATTACAGGCTATAATGATCCCGCCCGGAAACTGGTAGTAAAACGGCTGTCGCCCTTTCTGCTCCACCTTTACCGGATCTCCGCCGGTCAGCTGCTTAAAGACCGAACTGTCTTTGATGCTGCTTCCTGTCTGATCTCCGATACTGACCAGCCTGCTGCCCAGAAGAGACCCAAGGGAAAACTTTGACATCTCATTCATGTTCTGGATCGGGAGATTCATCACCCGGTCCGGCCCGATCAGCTCCCCGATCAGGTTCAGAAACTGAGTCTTTCCGGAATTTCCCAGAAGCGACCACAGGACCAGGCATAATTTTACCCGATACACCTTCACATTGGAAAGGATCAGCCCCATATACTCCTGCAGTACCGCTTTCTTTTCTTCATCTACCGTCCCGCTTCTGTTCCTGCACAGGTCATTTATATACCGGTCAAATACAGGTCTGTGGTTGTCCTCCGGATGATATTCACACCGAAGCTGCAGAGTGCTCCACAACTTCGGTGTATGCGGCTCCAGTTTTCCGGTATTCAGATCATAGAGACCATTTCTCAGGTTGATGTATCTCTCACTGGTATCCAGATCCCGAAAAGAACAGTTTTTCACGTCTCTGCACATTAGAAGGTTACAGGTATTATTAATCAGATTATCGCTTGCCAGCCCTACCGGAATATATCTCCTGACTACGGATTTCATTCTGTTACGATTGCATTTCACATAGACTCCATGTTCATACAGATAGAAATCATCCTTATCATCATCCGGCCGTTTCACAATCAGATACTGAAGCCCCCGGCTGATACTGTCCGCCAGGCAGTCCCCGTTGATCCTGAGCCTGTTCTTTTCATCTACCATCACCCAGGGCGCCCCGTGATTTGGTGCAGCCTGAACCAGCTCCGCCAGGTCTTCCTTACTGTGACCTTCTTTTTTGAGGTAATCCGTAACGTCACCCTTATCTGCCTCTGATGTAATGGTCCAGCGGATGGAATGTGCGTAATGCTTCAGATCACGCGTGATCCGGTCTTTCAGCTCAAGGCCCGGCCCGTCATTATCAGGTAGAATAACCACTTTTGCGCCGGTAAAATACGCCGCATACTCACGCCGCCAGTCCTTCACCCCGCCGGCAGTAGTTGCCGTATATCCCAGGCTCCTGAGTGTTTCCACGTCCTTTTCCCCTTCTACAATATAGACTGGGAATCCTTCCCGTACCGTTCTGATCAGCGCCGGAAGATTATACAGAACTGCATTGTCTTTCTTCTTACAGTAATCATATGTATCATTTTTCTGATCGATCGTCAGATACCGGAGTTCCTTGCCTTCAAAACGTACCTTTGAATACAGATACAGCCCGTCGGCTGCACAATAATCATATACAGCCTCAATCCGCTTCCCCTGCTGCCGCTCCAGCCTTTCCCGCCAGGTGTTCCGGAGCTTTTCCGTAAGGTCCTGAAAAGACAGTCCGACTGCTTCCAGCACCTCCCTGGTATCGCATCCTGCATGACAGTGCAGAAGTATCTTTCCGTGACTCTCCGAGACTGTCAGGCTTGCCCTGTTATCCGTATGCACCGGGCATCTGCACTGATAAGAAGAGGCATTCAGCTTTTTCACTCCGTCAAAATGCTGAAGTAATTCACGTAATGTTATCAACCTGCCGTCACCCCGTTATTCAGATAGTCCACCAGCTTCCCCATATTGACCAGGTACTTACTGCCGGTCCTTACAAATACAATCTTTCTCTGCAGGCAGAGCTTCCGGATAAAGTCATACGATAACCCCGTACGGCCTGCTGCCTCTTTGATGGTCAGCATCTCCGGGATCTGCCGCTCTTCCTCGATCGGCAGCCTCATGGCCGTCTCCAGCGCCGCCATCTCCTGCAGGATGATCCTTTCCTCCTGCTCCAGCTCCGGCCTGCTGCCGCTCTGCAGAAGAATCTCCGTCCGTCTGCGTGCAAGCCCTGCGTATCTGTTCGCCATCTCTGTTTTGGTCAATGTTCTTCACTCCTTTCTGTTGCGACGTCGCAACAACTCCAATTCCTGACAGTACAAGGTTACACAAGGTCCGTTACTTCGACGCCTAAAGCATCCGCCAGCTTCCGGCCAACCTCATCACTGCAGCTTTTTCCTCCTTTGATGTAATTGATTGTCGTTCTGGACACGCCGGACAACTCCGCCAAGCGCTTCTGTGTCATGTCCTGTTTCGTCAGCTCCGCTGCAAATTTAGCTCTGTCAATTCTCATATCTTTCCTCCTTACAATTTTTTTACTGTTTTTTAAACAATATCACAATATTTATACTGTGTCAATACAATTTTACAATATTCTTCTTGTTATTTTGTATGTTATGTGATATGGTAATAAAGAAAGGATGTGATATGAATGACTTTTGGCGAAAATATAAAAAGGATACGAAAAGAAAAGGGAATGTCACAGCAGGATTTAGGCAACAAACTCGGAGTCACTCAACAAACCGTTGCACAATATGAAAAAATCAAGGAAACACCAAAACTTGAAACCGTCCGACGTATTGCAAATGCTCTCGACATATACATCAGTGATCTACATCCTGACTGGTCAAAATTCACGAAGGAAGAATATATTGATGACTGGTTTGGGGGAATCAAAAAAACATACGATGAAGATACAAAACGTGCTATTCTATGGTATTACGAAAGCGCAGGTGATACTGAAAAAGATGCTATCGCTAAAATTCTTGCCAGTTTGAGAGCACTTAATGAAACCGGGAAACTGGAAGCAGTTAAAAGGATATCCGAGTTGGAAGAAATCAAAAAATATTGTAACAAATCTGATCCTTTATAAACTATTATTTTATGGACAAGTGCCCCGGGCCTGCTGATCTGTCAGACCTCGGCCCCCAATTGGGCCCAGCTCAACCAGGCGCAATCCTGCGCTCTCCTGCTGCCGGATCGCCTGACAGGTGAAAATTTCCCTGTCAGAATTATCAGTTTCCGGGCAGCAGGCCCCCTGATCCGCTCCCCGGCGCTCCCGATCGGCGCCGCCTGCTGCCGAATCCGCTGCACCCTGACAATATAATAGACTTACCCGGGCAGCCGGGGGACGTGCTCTCACCCGTTCCGAGTCTTGCGGAAAGGGGTTGATTATTATGAGTACATATGAGGAATTTATGATTATACTGACCACTGGTCTTCTGATCGTTGCGATTCTGAACATGAAAAATAAGAAATAGCCGTCCTGCTCCTGGAAAAGTAGACAGCTATTTCTTATAGTTAAACCTATTCACCGGGTCGGGTAGCATGCACCTACCTTCCGGCTGTCCTGTTAAGTCTATTATATCAGTTTACAAAAATATGTCAATACAGAAGCGGGCCTCTGCCTGCTGCCGGGCCAACAACTGAAGAAAGGAGACTACACATGGCATACATTCGAAAAAAGAAAGACAATGCGTATCTGATCACTGTCAGCTGTGGCCGTGACAGTACAGGGAAGAAGATCACCAGATCCGTCACCTTCCGGCCGGAGCTTCTGACTGCAAAGGGCAACCAGAAGTCAGAAACCGCCATCCAGAAGGAAGTAAACGCATACGCAGCGGATTTTGAAAAGAAAGTCCTGACCGGTCATTACACCGAAGGCCACAACATGACCTTTGAAGAGTACAGCAGAAAATACCTGGCCGAATATGCAGAAGTGAACCAGGCGCCCCGGACGCTGGAAAGCACCCGGGCAGCAGTCCGGCTGTTCGTCTCTGCGTTTGGCTATATGACGCTTGAGAACCTCTCACCGCTTTATCTGCAGGAATATGTCAATCACATGCTGAACACCAGAAAGGCGGCTGGAAAGCCCGGCACGCTCTCACAGGGGACCGTAAAGCGCCGTGCTGCCGTTCTCTCCGCCATGCTCTCACAGGCCGTACGCTGGAACCTGATCGAGTCCAACCCCATGGACCGTGTGCAGGTGAAAAAAGCGGCTCCTGCAGAAGAAAAGCCCCTGTGCTTTACCAGAGAGCAGGCGGAGACGTTCCTGTCCATACTGGACCAGCCGCTTGTATATGAATATGGCCAGCGCTGCAGAAAAGACAGATCCGGCAACATCCGACGGATTCAGGAGTACCAGGCAGACCGCAGTATCCGCCTGCAACTCAAGCTGTTCTTTTATCTGGCCATGTTCACCGGATGCCGCCGCGGGGAGCTGATCGCGCTCACATGGAAGGACCTGAACTTTACAGAAGGATCTCTATCCATCACAAAGAGCGCCTGCCGCGTCAATGGAGAAACCATCATCAAGGCCACAAAGACCAGAGGCTCCAACCGTGTGATCTCTGTCCCTGCCATCGTTATGGACGTGGCCAGACGCTGGAAGAAAGAGCAGGCAGCCTACCGTCTGTCTATCGGCACAAAGTGGGACGGGAACGACAACGTATTTATCCAGTGGAACGGCATGCAGATGTGTCTGGACACCCCCTATCAGGCATTTCACCGGATCATCCGGAATTATAACGCACAGCGTCCTGACGGGGCTCCTGAGCTTCCTCTGATTCCTCTGCATGGCCTCCGGCATACTGCTGCCACGCTCCTGATCGGCCAGGGCGTGGATATCCGGACCGTTTCCGGAAGACTGGGCCACGCCAGCACGTCCACCACGCTGAACATCTACAGCCATGCCCTGAAAGAGCTTGACAGGGCGGCATCGGACAAGCTGGAGAAGGCGCTGATCCGGTCGATCCGCTGATTTTTGTCGACCGGCTGTCGACCAGAATCAGAAAAAAGCCCATCTAAGCGCCATATCAGCACAAAACGCAGATACCGAAAAACGTTGATTTTACAGGAAAAACTGAATATCACAGAAAAATACAGATTTCTGATCGGATCACTCGTAATGCGTAGGTCACCGGTTCAAATCCGGTCGGGAGCTTTTTTTATTTTCTGCTGTTTTCTATTGCCGTTTCCGGATGGATTCTCTTTGTACCCGGTCATGCTTCTTTGACTGTCTCCTTACTGCGCACTGACAACATAACAGGCTTACCCGGGCAGCCGGGGGACGTGCTCTCACCCGTTCCGAGTCTTGCGGAAAGGGGGAAATCTTATGAGTACGCTTCCGAAAAACAAAGGAGACTCCGCAAGGGAATCTCCTCTGTTTTCACGCGACAGAATCTACCAGCCGATCAGCCAGGAATAGATTCCCTCATATTTGTATCTGGATGCATCCCATGAGAAGTCCTTCTGCATGCCTCTTGCAACCATCTCATCCCACTCTTTCCGATGTACAAAGTACGTATACTTCGCATAATTGATTACTTCCATCATATCCCATGGATTGTAATTTGTAAAGGAGAATCCATCTCCTTTTCCTTCATATTCATTATATGGCTCCACGGTATCCTTCAGACCGCCGGTTTCGCGCACAATCGGAACCGTACCGTAACGGAAGGAAATCAGCTGCGTCAGGCCGCACGGTTCAAAAGCGGACGGCATCAGGAACGCGTCTGCTGCCGCATACAGCTTGTGGGACAGCTCATCCGCATAATAAATATTTGCAGATACTCTGTCCGGATATTTCCACGCATAGTGACGGAACATATCCTCATATCTCTGGTCGCCGGTGCCGATGACTACAAACTGCGTATTGTCGTCCACGATCTGTTCCATCACCTCGGCGATCAGGTCCAGGCCCTTCTGATCCGTCAGACGGGAAATCAGGCCGATGAGCATCTTGTTCTCGTCCACAGCCAGCCCCAGCGCTTCCTGCAGAGCTTTCTTATTTGCCGCTTTGCCCTTTTTAAAGGTCTTCAGCTTATATTTTTTGTCGATCTTCTCATCCGTATCCGGATTCCAGATGTCATAATCGATTCCGTTCACAATACCTCTGAGATCCATATGTCTCGCTGACAGCAGTCCGTCCAGTCCTTCGCCGTACATCGGAGTCTGAATCTCATAGGCGTAGGTCTCGCTTACCGTTGTAATATAATCCGCATAAACCAGACCGCCCTTTAACATATTGGCGTCTCTTTTGAACTCCAGCTTATCCGGCGTAAACACATAATCCGGCAGACCGGTCAGCCCCTGCATGGTCTCAATATCCCAGATTCCCTGGAACCTCAGGTTGTGGATCGTCATGATAGTCTTGATGCCCTGATAAAAATCTCCCGCTGCAAACTCCGTCTTCAAGTAGACAGGAATCAGCCCTGCCTGCCAGTCATGGCAGTGGATCAGGTCCGGACGAAATCCTACGATCGGAAGAATAGACAGCACTGCTTTTGAGAAAAACGCAAATTTCTCAATATCCGTACGGAAATCTCCATATGGCTTCGCACCGCCAAAATAAACCAGATTGTCAATAAAGTAATAGGTAACGCCATCCAGTTCATAAGTCATGACGCCCACATGCGCTCCCGGATTATACGAGCCTGTCCCCATATAGAAATGCGTAATATACTTGAAGTTATTCCGAAACTTGTCCGGAATGCAGGTATAATTCGGAATCACGACCCGGACATCCCACTCTTCCTTGTTAAACCCTTTTGGCAAAGCGCCGCACACGTCTGCCAGACCTCCGGTCTTAACAAATGGTACACATTCTGATGCCGCAAATAATATTTTCTTCATCTGATGAGCTCCTCCCCTACACAAGAAGTATTTTGATATTCTTATCATACCACAATCTTCCTCATTTCTAAAGTACATTTTGATGAAAATAACAAAAATACTTGCAAAAAGAAATTTTTCCGTTACAATATAGAGTGGTGTATTATTGATAATCATTTTTATTTATGAAAGAAAGGTTGATTTTATGATCAGTGCAAATAATGTAACGCTCCGTCTGGGCAAAAAAGCCCTTTTCGAAGATGTGAATATAAAATTCACGGAAGGAAACTGCTACGGCCTGATCGGCGCCAACGGCGCCGGCAAGTCTACGTTTTTAAAGATCCTGTCCGGAGAGCTGGACTCCACCAGCGGCGAGATCGCCGTCACGCCGGGCCAGCGCCTCTCCTTTTTGAAGCAGGACCACTTCCAGTATGATGAATATCCGGTCATGGATACGGTCATCATGGGAAACGCAAGGCTCTACGAGATCATGAAGGAAAAGGACGCCATCTATGCCAAAGAAGATTTTACCGACGAGGACGGAATCCGCGCCAGCGAACTGGAAGCAGAATTCGCGGACATGGACGGCTGGGAGGCGGAATCCGACGCCTCCACCCTGTTAAACGGCCTGGGGATCGAGACGGAATTCCACTATTCGCTCATGAAGGACCTGACCGGAGCGCAGAAGGTCAAGATCCTTCTGGCGCAGGCGCTGTTCGGCAACCCGGACATCCTGCTTCTGGACGAGCCTACCAACCACCTGGATCTGGACGCTATCGCCTGGCTGGAAGAATTCCTCATCAACTTTGACAACACGGTCATCGTGGTCTCCCACGATCGTTATTTTTTAAACAAAGTATGTACCCACATTGCGGACATTGACTACGGCAAGATCCAGCTGTACGCCGGCAACTATGATTTCTGGTATGAGTCCAGCCAGCTCATGATCCGCCAGATGAAGGAAGCCAACAAGAAGAAGGAAGAGAAGATCAAGGAGCTGCAGGAGTTCATCTCCCGTTTCTCCGCCAACGCTTCCAAGTCCAAACAGGCTACCTCCAGGAAAAAAGCGCTGGAGAAAATCCAGCTGGACGAGATCCGTCCTTCCAGCCGGAAATATCCCTACATTGATTTCCGTCCCAACCGGGAGATCGGCAACGAGATGCTGACCGTGGAAGGCATCTCCAAGACCATCGACGGCGTCAAGGTGCTGGACAACATTTCCTTCATTCTCGGGCATGACGACAAGGTGGCGTTCGTGGGAAGCAACGAATTTGCCAAGACCACCTTATTCAAAATCCTGTCCGGAGAGATGGAACCGGACGAGGGAAGCTACAAGTGGGGCGTGACCACCTCCCAGTCCTATTTCCCGAAGGATAACACGAAGGAATTCGACAACGACGACATCATCGTGGACTGGCTGACCCAGTATTCCGAGATCAAGGACGTGACCTATGTCCGCGGTTTCCTGGGAAGAATGCTCTTTGCCGGAGAGGACGGCGTGAAAAAGGTACGCATCCTGTCCGGAGGCGAGAAGGTCCGCTGTATGCTCAGCAAGCTCATGATCTCCGGAGCCAATGTGCTGATCCTGGACGAACCCACGGACCACCTGGATATGGAATCCATCACCGCGCTCAATAACGGCTTGATCAAATTCCCGGGCGTCCTTCTGTTCTCCTCCCGCGACCACCAGATCGTCCAGACCACGGCGAACCGGATCATCGAGATCCTGCCGAACGGGTCCATGATCGACAAGATCACCACCTACGACGAATATCTGGAAAGCGACGAGATGGCAAGAAAACGTACCGTCTATACGAGTAATAAATTTGCGGAAGAGGACGACTGATTCTTCCAATGCCGCAGACGTCAAAAGCCGGCGGACAGGTGACGTATCACCTGCCGCCGGCTCTTTCTCTTTTCTGTTATCTTTTCAGCCTGTACACCGCAAAGGTTACCGTGCCGTCCTCATTGAGCGTAACCACATCCACCTGCAGACTCCTGATTCCGCCGTCGCTGTAGGACCAGTTGCAAACCCTCATACTGCCCGGCTTTTTCTCCGGGAACAGCTCATTCACGAAGATCGGCCCGCTTCCGCTGCCTTCCTCTCCCAGATCATAGGAATATTCAGCAATTCCGTCCGCATCCGGCCTGCACACCTGCACGGTGGATTCGATCCGCTCCGCGTCTTCTTTGATCCTGCCCTCCTGAAGCTCGGACTGAAACACTTCCATCCAGGCTTCGATCTCCAGATCCTGCTCATCCATCTCCATGGGCTCATCCTCCGCGTGCATCTCTTCTTCCAGGGACCGCAGGAACGCCTCTGCCGCCGCCGGGTCTCCTTTGGCAGGGTCCAGAGGAAGGACAAACAGCGCATTCACCTTCCCATAGCTCTCATTCCTTGTGATCTCCCCGGTGGCCTCATCAAACCGATAAGCCTCACTGTCGTAGAAGGTTCCGGAACTGACGCCGATGTAAATCCCCCGGTCTGCGAAGATGTCGATATTTTCCATAGACAGCAGACGGTACTGTATCCCATCCTGTACAAATTCGCTGTATCCGCCGCCCAGATTCATAAGGCCGTAATTCCACGGCTCCAGCCCCTTAATATAAGGAGACACATAGAACGGCTCCTCTCCGTACGCGTCGTCGCCGGTATCCGGCATGGGGCTGCCGTCCGCCCGCTCAATGGCCACCGCCGTATAGAACCGGTCGTCCTCCACTTGCCCTTTCTCATCCACCGGAAGGTATTCGCTGATGTTCCGGCCGGTCACCGCCCCCAGAAGAGTGATCCGGTATCCCGCATATTCCTGCGTCTCATTGACCAGCACGGCGTCCTCTCCCTGAAACGCGTCCATCAGCTTCTGATCCTGCAGCTCCCGGGCGATCTGCCCGGGAGTCAGATACCTGGCGGCTGCCACCACCGCCGCGGAACCGATCACCAGTGTCAATGCTGCCGCCGTCACCGCCGCGGATATCCTGCTTTTTCTCATTTTCGACCTGTCTGCCATATTCTCCATCTCCTCTGCCTGATATAAAAGATTCTGATTGAGCCATGCATCCGGCTCATTCTGCGGAGTAAGGGCCTGTTTTAAAACACGATCAAGATCTCTTTTCATGCAAAACAACCTCCAGTTCTTTTTTCAACACCTTTTTTGCCTTGTAAAGCCTGCTCTTCACGGTTCCCTCCGGAATCTTCAGCACCTGCGAGATCTCGGAAAGCTTCAATTCTTCCATATAAAAGAGCAGTACCGGAAGCCTGTATTTTTCCGGCAGGCTGCCCACCGCCTTTTGTACCAGCGTCCTCTCCTCTTCGGATATGACCTGCTCTTCCGGCGACAGTTCCCCTGCAGGCAGCTCCAGAACGGTATCCTCCATGGACAACACCGGTCCTGTGATCCGCTGTCTCCAGGCGAATTTCCGTCTCCGGTTCCTCCACAGGTTCACTGCCACCGACAGCAGATAGCTTTTGGGATTGCTGGTAATATCCAGCCTTCCTTTCAGTTCCACCATTTTCAGAAAGGTATCCTGGTACAGATCATCCGCTTCCTGCCTGCTGCCGGCCAGCTGACAGCAGAAAGAATAGATGCATTTTCCATACCGTTTGATACATTCCTCCAGCTCTTCATGGCTCATGTTTTATCCTCCAGTTTCAGACGTCTTTTCCGAAGGCTTTGCCCTTCACCCTTATATGGTAATCACAGGGAAAATGGTTCTCTTTTTTGAAAAAAAGACAGGCGCCGGACTGCACACCTGTCTTTTTCCAAATGACTCATATCATAAGCTGTTCTTTGTAACGTCTGATCTCGGCAATCGCCTCCTGCATGACCCGGTCGCCCTTTGCCATGCCAAAATCCCGGGTATCCACCGCCAGCACCGGAATATCCAACGGCACCCGTTCCCGCACACTGGCAAGCGCACAGCGCACCTGAGGTCCAACAAGAACGATATCAACGTCTTCTTTTCCCTCATCAAGTCCTGAAAGAGAAGATATGATAATTTCTGCTTCAACCAGATTGGCATGCGCCCAGGCAGACATCCGGTCTTTCAGGATACTTGCAGACGTTCCGGAATAACTCACCAATACAACTTTCATCTTTTCCCTCGCCGGTCATTTATTCAGGATCATTGTAACCATTGGGATTCTGAGACTGCCATCTCCAGGAATCCGCGCACATTTCTTCAATCCCGTACTCTGCTTCCCAGCCCAGTTCTTCCTTCGCCTTCGTCGGGTTGCAGTAGCAGGTGGCAATATCTCCTGCACGGCGTGCCTTGATCGCATACGGAATCTCCTTCCCGCACGCCTTTCCAAAGGCCTCCACCACCTGCAGAACACTGTAGCCGTGTCCGGTACCCAGATTGTAGATCCGGACTGCTTTTTCTTCTTTAAACTTCTCCAGTGCCTTTACGTGTCCCCTTGCAAGATCCACCACATGAATATAATCGCGCACGCCGGTTCCGTCCGGAGTGTCATAGTCATTCCCAAATACGCCGACACATTCCAGTTTTCCGATGGCAACCTGTGCTACATAAGGAAGAAGATTATTGGGAATGCCTTTCGGATCCTCCCCGATCTTACCGGATTTATGCGCTCCTATTGGGTTGAAATAGCGAAGCAGGATCACATTCCATTCCGGATCGGATTTCTGAATGTCCATCAGTACCTGCTCCAGCATGGTCTTGGTCTGTCCATAAGGATTCGTCGGAGACTGCTTGGGACAGTTTTCCGTGATCGGGATCTCCAGAGGATCTCCGTATACAGTCGCAGAAGAACTGAAAATGATATTTTTCACGCCGTTCTTCCTCATGGTATCACACAGAAGCAGCGTCCCCGTCATATTATTATAATAATACTCAATCGGCTTTGCCACTGATTCTCCTACCGCTTTGTACCCTGCAAAATGAATGACCGCTTCCGGTTTTTCTGCTTTAAATATCTCATCCAGCTTTGGCTGGTTCAGAAGATCCGCCTCATAGAATGTCAAAGACTTTCCTGTTATCTCCTTCACCCGATCCAGTGCTTTCTCACTTGCATTGTACAGATTGTCAACAACGACCACTTCATAGCCTTCATTCAAGAGTTCCACGCAGGTATGGCTTCCAATATACCCGGCGCCGCCCGTAACCAGTATTTTCATGTGCCTCATTCCTTCCAAAGATTCCATATTCGTATCAGCCTGAATATCTCGTCGTATCCAGTCTGCCCGTTACGTATCAGTGTAACACATTTTCATTGGAATAGCAATGAAACCACCTTGTATTTTTTGTAAAGTAGATTTATAATCTTTATAAGCAGTTAAACCAGAATGTCTGATCTGCCCGTACCTGTATCTTAACGTCCGGTATCAAAGTCCGACGTTTATATAATAAGGAGACGATATAGTGTGAAAGAAACTAGAGGACAGCCAATAAATGGCGCACTGAAACAAGCTAT
>CAJTXP010000021.1 GCA_910583615.1 uncultured Lachnospiraceae bacterium
TTTGAGGTGGCAGGTGATGGAATCGTGAATAACGCGCCATCACTTGACCCTACCCCAATCCGCCCGGCAGTGGGATGGATACAGCCGAAGCCAGGAGTGTCCATCGTGAGGTGGAATCTGAAGAAAGGACCAGGCAAAACTCTGGCTTACTACATTTGAGGCTAAATACAAGGATGAGATTGCGCAACAAATCAAAGTCCAATAACTGCACGGAATTGTATTTAGTATATATGGAGCGAGTATAAGAGGGGAAGAGCGTGTGAGTACCCGGGGAGGTCTCGTGGACGCATCCAAAGCGACAGAACATTCGTGGAAGCGGTTGAAATAAGATTTACCACGGGAAGTCAGCAGAGGTCATAGTACTATGGTGGTTGCAAACGCCATGGGAAGGACTGAACTTTAGGAGATGTGAGTAAATGAATGTAACCAAAGATGGGTTTAAGGACAGACAACTTCATATGGAAGACTATCTGCAAATGGTATCTGCGGAACAGAAAGAGTATGCGGAAGTGCCCGTCTATCGGCGGATTACTGAAAACAATGACATCATCACGGACTTTTGGACGGACAATCTGCTGGAACTGATTTTACGGAAAGACAACTTAAATAAAGCGTATAAGAAAGTGAAATCAAACAAAGGCAAAGGCGGAATTGACGGAATGCAGGTGGATGAACTTCTGCCCTGCCTGAAAGAAAACCAGAGCGAAATCATCCGGAAGATACGGGAAGGGAAATATAAACCTAACCCGGTCCGCAGGGTAGGGATACCCAGGGAGGAGAAAGGCAAAGTAAGGAAATCAGGGATGCCAACAGTCGTAGACCGCTTGATACAGCAGGCGGTCACACAGGAACTAACCCCACTGTTTGAACCACAGTTTTCAGAGAACAGCTACGGCTTCAGACCGGGAAAAAAGTAAACCGAGCCAAGACCACAGTGACGCATGTAAGCAGGATAAAATATTTGGGATACGCATTTTACAGGAACAGAGGGAAATGCAGATTCCGGGTACACCCAAAGAGCGCCAAAAAGATGAAAGGCAGGGTGAGGGAAATCACCCGGAAAAACAAAGGGTGGAGTAACGACTACCGAAGGCAGAAACTTGCGGAGTATGTCAGAGGGTGGATAAATTACTACAGGCTTGCAGACATGAAAGGACTGATGGCGGAGACAGATGAATGGCTCCGGCGCAGGATACGGGCAATCTATTGGAAACAATGGAAAAAGGTGAAGACGAGGTACCGAAACCTAAGGGCGTTAAAGCTTGAAGAATGGCAGGTGCATCAGATAGCCAACAGCCGGAAAGGTTACTGGAGGACAGCACAGATATTAAGCGTTGCCCTTACCAATAAAATAATAGCCAAGCTGGGCTATATCTCCATGCTTGACTATTATCTAAAAGTATCGTGAAAACTATTGAACCGCTGTATACCGAACGGTACGTACAGTGGTGTGGGAGGTCGGCTGCTCAACTAATGGGTAGCCTCCTACCCGATGTGGGAGAGAGTCTGCCATGTTGCAGAGCAGCGGTATGACAGGCGGAAAAGTATTGTGGAGAGGCTGCGGGAGAGCGAGTGAATGATCCTGTGTTTATTTCGGGTTCAACGCCGTGTCCGCTGTGTCCATGAATGTGTCAAACTGGATATAGCGGGTCTGGCGTTGGGCTTGAGAATGGATATTGTCATAGTCCTTCGGCGAGAGGTCGCCCGCGTACAAGTTGGAATTTCCGACGACCCCGTACTCAGAGTCGACCATGGCCTCATAATGCGGCGGGGAAACGTAATAACTGTAGTAGCAGCGGTAGGAGGAACGCGGCGGGTCGTAGGTGGTCGTAGTGTTCTCGGAGAACGTGTTGCCGCCAATCGCGTAGACCATGTCCCACAGGGGGCCGTTGTTCTGCTTCGCCCAGTCGTGTGCATAGTAGCTCTCGGCAGCGTTGGTCCAGCATCTGTAGTTTGCGATGGCCGCGAGTTCGGAGTCGAATACCAGCGGTTCCACGCCGAGCCTCTCCCGCTCTTCATTGATGAGCCTGAGCTCGTCCTTCTGGATAAGAGTCATCACGGCCGTCATCTGCTTCGGACAGTCCTTCCCGGACAGGTCCGCCGATCTGTCGACCTTGTCGCTGTATACCCAGTACAGGTAGTAGCAGGCATAGTTGTCGCCGAATTTCTCACGCAGCCATGCAGGGCACGTGTCCATGAAGGCCTTGACGTTGAAGCTCTCGCTGCCCTGGCGCCCCTCGTGGAGGCCGACTGTTCTAAAGTGTAACATCAGGTCGTCGTCGTCGTTGTGGAACTGTATGGCGAGCATGGGGAACGTCTTCTTGTAATATTCAACATCGAACAAGTCATCCCATTCGTCGCTGGCGGGCGTGATCATGCAGAGATAGTACGGGCCATAGAACCAGTCAACATCATAGGGGTTTGCCGATCTGACGTCCACGATGCAGGCGGAGAGATCCGTCTCGGGCAGCGCCTGCGTGGAGCATACTTCCAGTATCGTGTCCACGAGCTTCTCCTCGTCGATGGGCAGCGAGTCAGCGTAGTTGTGGAGTATTTCCGCTACCGCGTCCATGAGCTTTTCGTCTTCGGTCTTTTCGTCGACGGGCAGCGCGTCATCCTTTTCGGCGCTTTCCTGATTCTGGGGGTCAGACTTTGTCCCGGGTTTTTCCGGGGTATCCTGTTCAGCGGCTGTATCCTGATTGTCGTCGGCCTGCACGGATTCTGTGTCCTGCGCGGGTTCCGTATCCTGCGCGGGTTCCGTATCCTGCGCGGATTCCGTATCCTGCACGGATTCCGTATCCTGCACAGGAAGTTGGGCAGAATTTTCGGGCACGGCGGCAGAGTCCCCGCACCCGCCGGTGGACATGAGCAGCAACAGGGCTACCAGCAGGGTAATAATGTTTTTTTTCATCAAGATTCCTCCCTTTATCTTCTGTAATGCATGTCATATGGATTTATTTCCGTACCATCAGTTCTGCCCCTCATATCGCTCAATCCTGCACTGGTGTTTTCGTTCGCCTGCAGGGGCGTCACGGTCATAACTGATTCCCACCAGCAGGATTTCTCCTCCGTAACCTTTGACCGCTTCCGGATACCGCCGTTTTTTGATCTGGGCGATGGCGCCGTCGGCGGACTGGTTCCATTTTAGTTCCATGATCAGAGCGGGCAGCATCGATCCTTTTTTGGGGAAATATACAATATCCGCATAACCGGAGCCTGCCGGTAATTCTTCAAACATCAGGTACTCATCCCCATAACTGAAACAGGCCCGTTTGATCACGCTGCGCAATGCCTGTTCATTGTTATAATACAGAGAGGCTTCTTCTTCATGAATCTTCTCGATCTGCTTTGCGACGGCTTCTTCCCTTCCATGAATAGTATCTTCCAGAAGCTGATCGCTCTCCCGTATCCGCCGGATGGTATCGTCCCGCTTCACCTGTCGTACCGCTTTGGCGAATTCCAGACGGATCTCTTCATTTGGGATGCGGACCTTCTGTGTTTCTTCATTATAGGCCAGATAGCCCAGATGAATCAACAGGGTCAGCACGTCGCTGCGGTCCCGGAAAGTGACCAGATCGTTTGCAAAACCGTTGGTATCCACCCGTGTTTCCACGCCGCCGATCAGTTCTGCAACCGTACGGCCCAGGCCGTCAAAATCAAGGCTGATATATCCCATCAGGCTCTCTGCCGCAGAAGTCTGTGTCCAATAGGAATCAAAATCGCGGTTGAGAAGCGCTTTGATAACAGAATTGGGATTATAGACGGAAGCAAAATCCCGGAAAGAATATCCGTCATACCATTGCTTCATCTTTTCAAAATCACTGCCATAATCATCACAGAGTTTCTTTACCTCCTCCTCCGTAAATCCGACATAGGTTCCAAACTGCCTGGGCTTGATCATGGAATATTCCCAGAAATCCGATATGGCTGACTGGGAGCCGTCTTTTTTAACGGGCAGAATTCCCGTCATATAAACTGCCGCAAATATTTTACTCGTCATTCCGCTGTTTTTGAACAGGGAACGCAGGAATTCCAGGTATTTTCTCTGCAGGTCAGGGGATTCTTTCGCCTCCCGGATCGGAGCGTCCCACTCGTCAATGATCATGATAAATTTATTTCCCGCTGCTTCGGCGGCATTGGCGAGGGTTGCCGCAAAGCCTTCCGCAATGTTCAGCACCGAATACTGTTTGGTCAGTTCCAGAACGATGTTTCTCTGGATATAAGGCACCAGATCAGCCATCGAAGCCTCTCCGATCACTTCTGTCATGTCCAGATAGATGACATCGTATTGATTTCGGTGTTTCAGGTACTGTGGATCTCCGGCGATTGCCAGATCGTCAAAAAGCGCTGCGGAATCACAGGTTTTGTCATAGTAGGCGCACAGCATTTGTGCAGCAAAGGATTTTCCAAAACGGCGGGGCCTGCTGATACAGATCAAACGTCTTGGTGTATTGATGGTTTGATTGATCAGACTGATCAGGCCGGTCTTATCCACATAAATATCATTCCTGATTTCAGAGAACCCGTTATTGCCGGGATTTATATAGTTTCCCATTCTCCTGTTACCTCTCAATCTTTTCTGTTTTATCCGGGCATTCTTTTCATTTGTACATTTACTGCCTTATGACTTCTGTTTCTATTATAACTGTACACCCCTCTTTTCACAATAAATATTTAGATATGATGTGCCGCATATTCCTGTATGGCCTCTTTTGCGTGATCCGGCAGAAGCGGTCCCGGCAGGGCCAGGGCATGTTCGCCCGGACGCTCCGGACGGGCTGATCAGGGCCGGGTGGTTTCACCGTGAGTGTACCTGACGAAAGTGCCTGCTGGACGACGCTGGCGCTTTCAGGCCTCGTCGTTCAGTAGTGGTGCACAGTTATTGCATGGCGCCGTCCCAGAAAGGCCGGTACAGCCAGTTTTTCATTATGTGGCGTTCGGCCAGGGCACGGGTATTGCCGGGAAAAGCTTTCGACAGCGCGCAGATGGCAAGGGCAATTTCCTTGTAAGGGTCGCCGTCTTCGCCGAGGGAGCGCAATGCACGGCCTTTGTCAGGCAGCCGCGTTTCGAGCATGTTTCGCATCCAGCGATGGATGAAGGCGCAGCTGGGCATTCGGAGCAGCAGGTCAGAGCCGTAATAATAGTCGTAGACATGCTGCTCGGCGACGGATCTGGCCGTTCTGGGGCGGAACCCTTCGTCCTCGTTGAATCTCTTCCCGTCTTCCGGGAACAGGGTCTTGTCCATGCCGTCAACCGTCTGCGGGACGGTCTCCGGCTGGCAGAGCAGCGCTGCGAGGCGGCTGCCGTAGTTGCCGGGCATGAATGTACTGAACGCGGTTTCCAGTTCTTTTTGGGTCATTGCGTATCCTCCTTATGATTCTTTCTGTTTTGCATCGTCAGATGCTGTTTTCCGTGTCAGTTGTGCGACTTCCCCGAAGGGACATCGTTTTTTCTTTCATATCACATTCCAACACGCAGATATATCATAGCATCCGGATGAATTTCTATTCGTAAAATTTACGAACTGTTTTTGACAGTTTTCTGCCATTGTGTCAGGACAGCAGTGCGGCGGAGGATGTGATTTTACGTATTTCAGGCTTTTGTTCCTTTTCCGGTGTAAATTCCATGGTATGGCGTCTGCTGTTCCATGGTGTTTACATATTTTTCTGACACTACTACAGTAGTATTGACAACGGCTCAAGAAAGATGTAATATAAAGCCAGACAGAAACTACTGCAGTCTTATGAAAAGGAGGACCCAAATGGCAGTGAAACTTTTTGATTCAGAATTGAAGGTAATGTGTGTGCTTTGGAGGGAAGGCGACACCACGGCAAAACATATATCGGATGTTTTGAAAAAAGAAACTGGCTGGAACATGAATACCACCTATACATTGATAAAAAGGTGTATCAAAAAAGGTGCGATCGAGCGGTCCGAACCTGATTTCATGTGCCATGCCCTCATTCCCAAAGAAGAAGTACAGGAAGCGGAGACGAATGAATTGATTAATAAGATTTATGACGGCTCCGTTGACAAACTGTTTGCGGCCCTGCTGGGCAGGAAAACACTGTCCGCGGAACAGATTCAGAAGCTCAAAAAGATTGTGGAAGATTTGGAATGAGGTGGTGTAAATGAATTTACTGCAAATGAGCTTTTCGGGGGCTGCGTTCATTACTGCGGTAGTGATAATCCGTGGGGCGGCAATCAATAAACTGCCGAAAAAGATGTTTCTTGTTTTCTGGGAACTGGTGATGATAAGGCTGCTTATCCCGTTTTCGATTCCGTCAGTGTTCAGTGTTTATACATTGGCAACGCACAGCATATCTCCTGCAGCATTGCCGGAAATAGAACCGGATTACAACGTTCCCGCCGTGCATGGGCTGGCAGCTGCAGCGCAGGGAATGGAGCAGCCGCCGGCGGACATTTCATCCTCTGTTTCCATATGGTTTCTTATATGGTGTGCAGGAATGATACTGATGATATTGTTTTTCGTGACAGCTTATCTGCGTTGCCTGATGGAATTTCAGGCAGCGTTACCTCTTCACAACCATTATGTAGAACAGTGGTTGGAGGAACACCCGTTAAAACGCTCCATTTTAGTAAAACAGTCTGACCGGATTTCCGCCCCATTGACTTACGGCATTGTCCATCCGGTTATTTTAATGCCGAAAAAAATGGACTGGGAAAATGAAAAACAACTGCAATATGTCCTCTTACATGAGTATGTGCATATCTGTCGCTGGGATGCTGTCACAAAGCTGGTCGCGACACTGGCCCTTTGTATTCACTGGTTCAATCCTTTTGTGTGGGGAATGTATGTTCTTTTTAACCGTGATATAGAACTGGCCTGTGATGAAAGCGTTATACGGCAATTTGGGGAAAAGTCAAAATCTGCCTATTCGCTGATGCTGATCAACATGGAAGAGGCGAAAAGCGGGCTGCTGCCACTTTGTAACAGCTTTAGTAAAAATGCGGTTGAAGAAAGGATTACAGCGGTTATGAAAATGAAGAAAACATCCTTATCAGTCATTTGGATTGCCGCAATACTCATTATTGGCGTAACTGCTGCTTTTGCGACTTCCGCAGCGGACAGCAGCAGAGAAAAAAACATGCTGCAGGACACGGGTTTTTCGGATGAAGAATTTGACCAGTTGCTTGCCCTGCAATTTGACGGTTACGAAGATATGAGTGTTTCAGAATTTCAAAATAAAGTATGGGAATTAACAGACACGAAAGAATATCGCAGGTTGTTGGAGGAGTTTTCGCAAAATACCGCCCTGTATGAACAAAGGGACAGGAATGAGCCGGCGTCTTTTCTGTTTTACACGTTAGAACCTCTCACGGCTGAAAAATGGCAGACGCGGGATTTTGGAGGAAGCGTGGCAGCTGATTTTCCCGATGCTTCGGATCATGCTATGCTGGAATTTGTTTTCAGCCTTACTATTCAAAATGCGGATCTACTGACGGTCGGTGAGTATCAGGCCGCACGTCTGGGCGTTATGAATGGATTACAAAATATCTTACAGGGTAAAATGGAAGAGCAGTTACAGAATAACTCATTTATGCAGGAAGCAGTTCATGCGGAAATCGAAACACTTCAGGAACAATGGAATACGGATAAACTGCAGATTTCCGTGGAATATTTCTATATGCCCCTTTCGGAACAGGACGCCGGAAAGGACGGAGAGGAAGGCATACAGCAGGCACAGGAGAGCCGGGAATACCCGAATGGCACAGAGGAAGATTATCGTTCTTTATTGGATTTGAAAACAGCCGATTACCAGAACAGATCCATTGCGGATTTTAATATGGATTTACTGGAATGGGCAAATGAAGATTATGAGCGGATGGAACGGATCAATGGTGACATTAGCTGTCATGATTTCTCCGTAAATTTGAGCAGCGACGAGCTTTCTTTTGCTGCGTTGACCACATGGCTTTCCGGAGCGGAAAATGGAAAGTATGTACAAAGTAATTATACAGGACGGAAAGAGGAAGACCCTGGCTTTCATCAATATCTTCCGTCAAAAACGGCGGAAGAAAACGGCTATGGCGCATGGTGCGACCTGTTCTACCAGTTTTCCTATCATATCGCAGACAAAAAGACGCTTACGGTTGGGGAACGTGACCGTTGTATCAGCAATATGATGAGCGGGATACAGGATTTTTGGAACAAAACAGATATGGAAGAAATGCTGAGTATGACAGGAGATGATATTGTAAGCAGGTTGAAAGAAATTGCAGCAGAATACAGTAACGATGACATAACAATTACAATTCAGGAAAATTCAGTAAGTTTTGAAAAAATGGACGAACGAAACATGGAATTTGATTAGTATTAACAGTTGTTGGGGGGCATGTACGTTTTTGTCATTTTAAGCAGAACAGAAAAAGCGGAAAGATGAATAAAAAAATATATACAGCATAGAAAAAGATTGCAGCGAAGCAGGAAATATGATATGCTGATACCGAAAGGGTGTTCGCCAAAAACGTGTAAGCGGTTGGCCTTGGTTATGAAAGCTCTCATTGGATAAGCCTTGCAGTATAAGGGGGTGGTGCGATGAGAAATACATACGAAAGGCAGTTCGGAGATGTTTGACCACATCCTGAAGCTTGCCGGCCTGATTGTTACGACGATCAGTACAGTCGTAAAGATCATAGAGCTGATCCGGCAGTGGAAGGATAAAAGAGCATCAAAAAAGCAACCGCCCCGACCAAGGTAGTGTTGCTTCTTTGACGCACATACAAGGCCAACCGTTTGCTTTACGGCGACGCCCTTTCTTTATGAATATCTTATAATGTTTCGAAAGGGATGTCAATATCATTTTTCCTTTTTTCGAAAACGTTTTGAGAGCGTTTTTTTGGACAATGTACATCATTTCCCAAAGGGATTTGTGGTCGGATGCGGCAGAGCCAGGGCGTGTACGGCGAAAAAGTTCATTCTTGTAAAACCTGCAGCCGTCATTTATAATAGCGGTATGGGGGCGTTGGCGTGGATACGAAGGAGAAGAGAGGAAAACAGGTATGGAATGGAAAAAACTGCTGTGTCCGGACCGCATACGGGATTATAAAGGAAAGCCGGGAAGCCGGGATCTGCGGACAGAATTTGAAAAAGATTATCACCGGATCATCGGCAGTGCGTCCTTTCGGCGGCTGCAGGATAAGACGCAGGTCTTTCCGCTGGATCAAAGCGATTTTATCCGTACCAGGCTGACGCATTCTCTGGAGGTGTCTTCTCTGGCAAAATCGCTGGGACAGAACGTATCGGAGGCGATTCTGCAGAATCAAAAAGACAAAAGTTTTCTGCCATCTTATAAGGCGGATGTGTGTGACATCCTTCAGTGCGCGGGGCTTCTGCACGATATTGGGAATCCGCCCTTTGGGCACTTTGGAGAGGCGGCGATCCGGGACTGGTTTCAGGTACATATGCCGCTTCTGCGGTGGAAGGGGAGACTGCTGACAGAGGTGCTGACTCCGCAGATGCAGGCAGATTTTTATCATTTTGAGGGAAATACGCAGGCGCTGCGGCTTGTGACCAGGCTCCATTATCTGGTGGATGCCCATGGGATGAATCTGACGAAGGCGCTGCTTGGAACCATCATCAAATATCCGGTGTCCTCCCTGGAGATCGATCCGGAAGGAGGAGATATCCGTGCGAAGAAAATGGGCTATTTTCTGGCGGATGAAGATGTTTTTCAGGAGATACAGGAAAGCACGGGAACATGCGGGAGACGGCATCCGCTGGCATTTCTGCTGGAAGCGGCAGATGACATTGCCTACCGGACGGCGGACATTGAGGACGCGGTGAAAAAAGGCTGCCTTACTTATGAGCGGCTGCTCCAGGAACTGAAGGGATATCGAGCAGATGTTCAGGACGAGGCATACAGGGAGCTGGTTGGGCTGCTGGAATATCGCTGTAAGAGGGCATATGAAAAGGGAATGGACCATCCCCATTCCAATGCGGTTCAGAACTGGCTGGTACAGGTGCAGGGAGAGATGATCCACAGCGCCACAGAAGGCTTTATGAGCCATTATGAGGAATTGATGGCCGGTCAGTACAAAAAGGATCTGTTTTACGGGATCTCGGGTACACTTCTTCTGGAGGCTCTCGGCGATATCGCGTACCGTTACGCGTTTATCTCCACGCCGATTCTGAAGCTGGAGATCGGTGCGGGTGCGGTTTTCGATTTTCTGTTGGGAAAATTCACGGACGCGGCGATTCTCTATGACAGCGGCGAACCGATGACGGCAGTTCAGAAAAAGCTGATGAGTATGATTTCGGACAATTATCGGGCGGTCTACCATATCCATGCAGAAGGAAAGGATGAGACGGAACGTCTGTATCTGCGGCTTCTTCTGGTGACCGACGAGGTATGCGGAATGACAGACAGCTATGCGAAGACGCTGTATCAGGAATTGAGCGGGATTCGGTAAGCGGGTAATCGTACGAAAATTATGGGAAAATCAGGAACACACGGCCCTGGCTGTATGCGGAACATCTTTGCCGGTAAAACAAAGATTCCTCATGCAGCCGGAGCCGTATGCCATTGCTTTTATAAAATTTCTTTCAGATAGCGGTTCAGGGCATCCTGCCAGGTGGGAAGGGGAGTAAATCCGTTTTCCACCAGCCGGCTCTTGTCCAATCGGGAATTGAAGGGGCGTTTCGCTTTGGAAGCGCCGTATTCAGCAGTGGTGACAGGCACAACGGTGATGCGGTCCGTACCGTATTCCGGATGGCCCAGTTCCACGGCCTGACGGAAGATTTCCGTCGTAAAATCATACCAGCTGATATAACCGCCCTCGTTGGTGGCGTGATAATAACCGTATTTTTCCGTCTCCAGCATGTCTACCAGAAGGCGCGCCAGGTCGAAGGTATAGGTCGGCGTACCGATCTGGTCATTGACGACGGTGATGCGGTCATGGGTTTTGCCCAGATTCAACATGGTCTTGATGAAATTTTTGCCGTTGACGCCGAAAACCCAGGCGATGCGTACGATAAAATATTTCTCCACATGGTTGGCGACGGCCAGTTCACCTTCCAGCTTGGTCTGCCCGTAGACGTTCAGAGGCTGATAGTCCTTGCAGTCCGGCTGCCAGGGCTCCTCTCCCAGGCCGTTGAACACATAGTCCGTGGACAGGTAGATCATCTTGCAGTCCAGCTTTTTACATGCAAGCGCAATGTTTTCCGTGCCGGCGGCGTTGACCAGGCGGACTTTCTCCACTTTATCGTCATCCTCTGCCATGTCTACGGCGGTCCATGCGGCGCAGTGCACGACCACGTCCGGGTGCTGTTCTGTGAGAATGTCCTCCACCGAATGCTTGTCCGTGATATCCATGGGGACATAGGGCATCCTGGTCACGGCGCTGCCGTCCTGAATTCCGCTGTATTCCGGCGCAAGATCAGAACCGACGCCCTCGTATCCTCTTTTGTTCAGTTCGTTCATGACATCGTGGCCGAGCTGTCCGCCCACGCCCGTTACAAATATTTTCATGTTATGACCCTCCTGTGAGTATTCCGGACGTACAAAGTCTTTTCAGATTTCACGGGTCCGGATATTGATAAAAGTTTAACGGTGTTTACCGGTTTCCATACATTTTTTCATAGTAATTCTGATATTCACCGGAAATAATCGTTTCCCACCATTCCTTGTTATCCAGATACCACTGAATCGTTTTCTGAATGCCGTCTGCAAATTTTGTCTCCGGCAGCCATCCCAGTTCCTTATGGATCTTGGTCGGATCAATGGCGTAGCGCATGTCATGTCCTTTCCGGTCCGTCACATAGGTGATCAGGCTTTCCGGTTTTCCCAGTGCCTTGCAGATGATCTTTACAATATCAATGTTTTTCATTTCGTTGTGTCCGCCGATGTTGTATACCTCGCCCACGCGTCCTTTGTGGATTACCAGGTCGATGGCTTTGCAGTGGTCCTCCACATACAGCCAGTCCCGGACATTTTCTCCTGCTCCGTAGACCGGCAGGGGCCTGTCATTCAGGGCATTGGCGATCATCAGCGGGATCAGTTTCTCAGGGAAATGATAGGGTCCGTAATTGTTGGAGCAGCGGCTGATGGATACCGGCAGTCCATAGGTGCGGTGGTAAGCCAGTACCAGCAGGTCTGCAGCCGCCTTACTGGAAGAATAGGGGCTGGAAGTGTGGATCGGTGTTTCTTCCGTGAAGAACAGGTCCGGCCGATCCAGAGGAAGATCGCCGTACACTTCGTCGGTGGATACCTGATGATAACGTCCGATGCCGTATTTGCGGCAGGCGTCCATGAGCACGGAAGTGCCGATGATGTTGGTGTCCAGAAATACCTGGGGATTTTCGATGGAACGATCCACATGGCTTTCGGCAGCAAAGTTTATAACCATATCCGGGTGCTCTTCTTCAAAAAGCTTATAAACGGCTTCACGGTCAGTAATGCTCTCCTTCACAAAACGGAAGTTTTTGTTGTCCATGACCGGCGCCAGGGTGGACAGGTTGCCTGCATAGGTCAGGCAGTCCAGGCAGATGATCCGGTAGTCCGGATACTTCTTCAGCATGTGGAAGATAAAGTTGCTTCCGATGAAGCCCGCACCGCCGGTGACGATGATCGTTGTCTGTTTCATATGATGTTCCTTTCCAAAATGTTCTGTTTCCTGCTTCTGATCTTCAGTATAAAAGATGACGTAAGGTCATCTTCAAGTACTTTTTTGAAAATTTTGTCGTAAAACAATGGTGTCACTTTTCGCACAGAAAGATTCCTGCATCTTTTGTGATGTGAAATCCTTTTGCGGTTTTTTTCTCTGTGAAACTGCGGAAATCCTTATAGTGCTCCAGCAGGATCTGATTCTGGTTGCCGTGGCAGGAGAGGATGTATTCGATCAGCGGCTCCGCCTGATAAAGCGTGATGGAATCTTCATAGCGCAGGCAGCGGATGGAAGTAAAAAAAGGCTGTAAAAGCGTCTGCCCGTTTTCAAGACCGAACTGCTCGTAAAGTTTCTCCGCGGACAGGACGATGCGGCTGTCGAACTGCTGTACCAGGCTGCTGATCTCCTTCATGTGCTCTTTTCCATATGTGCTGCACAGGAAATGTCCTTCCGGCGTCAGAACACGGCGGACTTCCCGGAATACCCGGGGCAGGTCCCGGCAGTAGAACAGAACATGGCCGGCGATCACCAGGTCAAAGCTTTTGTCCGGAAAAGGAATATCCGCACAGTCAAACGCATGGAAGGAGAAACGGGGGTCCTCCTGTCCGATGTTTCTTCGGGCATCCCGGAGCATTCCTTCCGAGATGTCGGACAGACAGATGTGGACATGCTCCGGAAGAAGGGAGAGGTTTTCCGTCCACAAAGCCCCGTTGCCGCCGCCAAGCTCCAGGACCCGAAGTCCGTCAGCGATCTGACACTGTTCGTAGATCCAGGGAAACCAGCCCTGGCGGTTGGCGGAATAGTCCCGGTGCAGACGGATCCGGGCAGAAATGTTGGTGGCGTTCTGGTACTGGTGCTTCAGACTCTTTTCCATGCCGGTCAGGTGGATCAGCTCCAGCATGTGGCTCCAGTCGATCTGATGCTCTTCTTCAATGGTGCGTACCGTATCTTCAATGGCGCTTTCCACCAGCTGCATCTGTTCGATGCGGTCCTGTACCAGCTTTTTCTGGAGATTCAGGGAATTTCTCAGAAAGTGATAATCAGTGTCGCCAATCGTCATCTCCCGGATGTCGTCCAGAGAAAAGCCCAGATATTTCAAGAGGAGGATCTGCTGCAGTCTTGCCAGATCCGAATCCGTGTAGAACCGGGCGCCGGAATGATTTACGTAAGACGGCTTCAGGATGTTCTGCCGGTCGTAAAAGCGGATCGTCCGGACGGTCACGCCTGCCATGCGTGCAAACTGTCCGGAAGAATAATAGCCGGGAAGGTTCATGGCCCGACCTCCTTTCAGATGTTCAGATTTCGCTGATGCTCGCGCATGTCATCAACCTCCGCTTCACTTCGGTTGGTGACATGTTACCACATTCTGCGGAATTCGCCTGGAGAGATGCCTTCCACTTTCCGAAACATCCGTGAGAAATAGTTGGCGTCCTCCACGCCGCATTCCCTTCCGATGGTTTCCACGGTCCGGTCCGTGAACCGGAGAAGCTGTTTGGCGTGGGTAATGCGGATCTGCAGCAGATAATTGTTGATGGAAGTACCGAACTGTTCTTTGAAGATGCGCGCCAGATAAAATTTGTTGATATAAAATCTTTCTGCAAGATCGTCCAGATTGATCCGATCCATATAGTGTCGGTCCAGATATTCCTTGACATTCTGGAGATTCTGCTTTTTGGCAGTAATACGCCGGCGGTTTTCCGGGTTCCATCCCTGTTCCATGAGCAGGGTGAGCAGGGAAGCCAGTTTCTCGAAGATCCGCATATCCCGCACATGGTCTTCAGAGGATGCGGTTTCATAGAGCTCGTCCAGGATCCGGCCGTAAGGCAGCGGATCGGAAGGATGAAAACAGGGCCGCCCGCCCCGTTCGGTGTATTTTTCATAGATACTGCCCATGTTCGGTCCATAAAAATGAGCCCATTTCAGCTGCCAGAGTTCATCGGAAGTGCAGTGGGAATAGGGTTTGCGGCAGTCAAGAAAGACGCAGTCTCCGGTATTCAAAGGGAAATGCTCTCCCATGTATTCCAGTGTGCCGTGGCCGGACAGGACCTGAAAGAAAAGATAGGAGGCAAGATTTTCCCTGCGGCTGGTATGCGGTTTTCTGGCTTCGAGAAAGCCGGTCTCCTGCAGATGGATCAGGCTGGCCCTTGCAAATGCAGAGGGCGTGTAAAGGATCCGGCTGGTGGTCACCAGACTGCCGTGAAAAAGGGATGTGCTGTCCATATGGATGTTTCTCCTTGTGGTAACAGGTTGCTGTTTCCATTATAACAGAACCTGGGCTGCATTACAAAATAAGAATGTGCAAAAAAGTCAATATTATGCTGATTCTATTCAAGATACTCTATTAAAATTGCTTTTTTTTTCTATTAGAATGACAGAAAATGAGAAAACTATATGGAAGAAATGAAGAAAGTTGAGGAACATGGTATGGCGAAAAAAGCATTGATTACAGGTATCACAGGACAGGACGGTTCTTACCTTGCAGAACTTCTGCTGGAAAAAGGGTATGAGGTTCACGGAATTACCCGCCGGGCGTCCATCTCAAATACATCCAGAATCGACCATCTGCTGGCGGAGCATGCGGTGACGCTGCATGACGGCGACCTGACGGATTCTTCGTCACTGATCCGCATCATCGGCATGGTGCAGCCGGACGAGATCTATAATCTGGCGGCCCAGTCCCACGTGCAGGTATCCTTTGACGTACCGGAATATTCCGGGGATGTGGACGCCATCGGCGTCCTGCGGATCCTGGAAGCAGTGCGGATCCTGGGGCTTACGAAGAAAACGAAGATTTATCAGGCGTCCACTTCCGAGCTGTACGGCAAGGTGGAAGAGGTGCCTCAGAAGGAGACGACGCCGTTTCATCCCTACAGTCCTTATGCGGTGGCGAAGCAGTACGGCTTCTGGATTACGAAGGAATACCGGGAAGCTTACGGTATGTTTGCTGTGAACGGGATTCTGTTCAATCATGAGTCCGAACGCCGGGGAGAGAATTTTGTGACCAGGAAAATCACGCTGGCGGCGGGCCGGATCGCAGAGGGACTGCAGGACCATCTGGAGCTGGGAAATATGGATTCTCTGCGGGACTGGGGTTATGCGAAGGATTATGTGGAATGCATGTGGATGATTCTGCAGCATGATATGCCGGAGGATTTTGTTATTGCCACCGGGGAGCAGCATACGGTGAGGGATTTCACGGAGAAGGCGTTTGCGGCCAACGGCATCCGGCTCAGGTGGGAAGGAAAAGGACTGGAGGAGAAGGGCTACGATGCAGAGACCGGCAGGATGCTGGTGTGCGTGAATCCCGAGTGGTTCCGCCCGACGGATGTGGACAACCTGTGGGGAGACCCCACGAAGGCGAAGACAGTCCTTGGGTGGAACCCGCAGAAAACCAGTTACGAGGAACTGGTGAGGATCATGGCAGAGCATGACCGGGAACTGGCCAGAAAAGAAGCAGCTGTGAAGGCAGCACAGCAGGGGGTATAAAGAAAATGATGGAAAAAGACGCGAAAATCTATGTGGCAGGCCACCGGGGAATGGTAGGCTCTGCGATTGTGAGAGAACTTCAGAGGCAGGGATATACGAATATCCTTACCCGGACCCATAAAGAACTGAATCTGTGCCGGCAGGATGAGGTGGAAGCCTTTTTTGCGCAGGAAAAGCCGGAATATGTATTTCTGGCGGCGGCGAAGGTAGGCGGCATTGTGGCAAATGAGAGCGCGCTGGCAGATTTTATGTATGACAACATGATTCTGGAGATGAATGTGATCCATTCCGCATGGCAGAACGGCTGCAAAAAACTGGAGTTTCTGGGGTCTTCCTGTATATATCCCAGGATGGCGCCCCAGCCCATGAAGGAGAGCTGCCTTCTGACCTCGGAGCTTGAGAAGACCAACGAGGCCTATGCGCTGGCGAAAATCTCAGGGCTGAAGTACTGCGAGTTTCTGAACCGGCAGTACGGGACCGATTACATCTCGGTCATGCCGACCAATCTGTACGGCCCCAATGACAATTATCATCCGACCCACAGCCATGTGCTTCCGGCGCTGATCCGCCGGTTCCACGAGGCGAAGGAACAGAACCTTCCCTATGTGACCTGCTGGGGAGACGGCAGCCCGTTGCGGGAGTTCCTGTATGTGGACGATCTGGCGAACCTCTGCGTGTTTTTGATGAACAACTACAGTGGCAACGAGACGGTGAATGCAGGAACGGGCAAGGAGCTGACCATCAAGGCGCTGACGGAGCTGGTGGCGGACGTGATCGGATATACCGGGGAGATCCGCTGGGATCCGTCAAAACCCAACGGGACGCCCAGAAAGCTTCTGGATGTGTCCAAGAGCGCGGCTCTTGGCTGGACCTATCAGACAGAGCTTCGGGACGGTATCCGCCTGGCCTATGAAGACTTTTTAAACAATCCCATGAGAGCAGAGAGGTGATCCCGTGAATATCGTACTTTTATCGGGCGGCTCCGGAAAGCGGCTCTGGCCCCTTTCCAACGATATCCGTTCCAAACAGTTCATTAAAATTTTCAAGACTCCGGAAGGAGATTACGAATCCATGGTCCAGCGGGTGTACAGCCAGATCCGGAAGGTGGATGCGGACGCCACGGTGACCATTGCCACTTCAAAGACCCAGGTATCCGCGATTCACAACCAGCTGGGAGAGGATGTGGGCATTTCCATCGAGCCGTGCAGAAGAGACACCTTTCCGGCCATTGCGCTGGCCACGGCGTATCTTCATGATGTGCAGGGGATTCCGGAGGAGGAATCGGTGGTGGTCTGTCCGGTGGACCCCTATGTAAACGAGGACTATTTTGCCGCGCTGAAGGAGCTGGGCAGGCTTGCACAGACCGGGGACGCCAACCTGGTGCTCATGGGCATCGAGCCCACCTATCCCAGTGAAAAATACGGCTATATCATTCCGGCGGACAAGGGGCAGGTGAGCCGGGTGTCTACTTTTAAAGAAAAACCGGATGTAAAGACGGCGGAAGAGTACATCCAAAAAGGCGCCCTGTGGAACGGCGGTGTCTTCGCCTATAAACTGAGTTATGTGCTGAACAAGGCCCATGAACTTCTGGATTTTACCGATTATCAGGACCTTTTTGGAAAATATGAGACGCTTGAGAAGATCAGCTTTGACTATGCGGTGGTGGAGAAGGAAAACAATATCCAGGTCATGCGTTTTGCCGGGGAATGGAAGGATCTGGGCACCTGGAATACGCTGACGGAGGCTATGGAGGAAGCGTCTATCGGCGAGGCGATTCTGAACGACCAGTGTGAAAATGTCCATGTGATCAACGAACTGGATGTGCCGGTGCTCTGCATGGGCTTAAAGGACGTGGTGATTTCCGCCAGCCCGGAGGGGATCCTGGTATCCGACAAGGAACAGTCCAGCTATATCAAGCCCTATGTGGATCAGATCGATCAGCAGATCATGTTTGCGGAGAAGTCCTGGGGCAGCTTCCGGGTGCTGGATGTGGAAGACGAGAGCATGACCATCAAGGTGACGTTGAACGCTGGACACAGGATGAACTATCACAGCCATGAGAGAAGAGACGAGGTCTGGAACGTGATCTCCGGAAAAGGACGCAGCATTGTGGACGGCATGGAACAGCCGGTGCAGGCGGGAGACGTGGTGACCATGCAGGCGGGCTGCCGCCATACGCTGATTGCGGACACGGAGCTGAAGGTCATCGAGGTGCAGCTGGGCAGGGAGATCAGCGTCCATGACAAGAAGAAATATGAGCTGGAACAGTGAGGCTTCCGGCGCCCGTCCGTTTCTTCTGAAGCCTGCGGGGAAGGACTATCTGTGGGGCGGAAGCCGCCTGAAGGATGATTTTTCCAAGGACATGGATCTGACGCCGCTGGCGGAGACCTGGGAGTGCTCCACCCATCCGGACGGCCCCAGTATCGTAGCCAGCGGAATGTATGAGGGCCGGCTGCTGTCGGAGGTTCTGAACAGGCATCCGGAATACATGGGAACCCATCCGAAGACCGACGGCGGGCTTCCGATCCTGATTAAGTTCATCGATGCCAGAAAGGATCTGTCTGTACAGGTGCATCCGGATGACGAGTACGCCAGAGAGCATGAACACGGTTCACTGGGCAAAACCGAGATGTGGTATGTGCTGGACGCGGCGAAAGATGCGAAGCTGGTATATGGTTTCTATCATGACATCAGCAGAGAGAAGCTGAAAAAGAGCCTGGAGGACGGGACTGTGGAGCGGTATCTCCAGAAGGTGAAGGTGCAGAAAGATGATCTGTTCTACATTGAGCCCGGGACGGTCCACGCCATCGGCGCGGGCACGCTGGTTGCGGAGATTCAGGAGAGTTCCAATCTGACCTACCGTATGTATGATTACGGCCGGGTGGATAAAAACGGGCGCCCCAGAGAGCTGCACATCGCTCAGGCGCTGGAGGTTGCCGGCAGGAAAGGGAGCAGAACGCCCAGACAGCCCATGCGGGTACTGAAGTACCGGAAGGGCTGTGCCACGGAGCTTCTGTGCCGCTGTAAATATTTTCAGGTAGAGCGCCAGCTCATCAATACGGAGCGCTGCCGGGAGATGGCGGATTTCCAGACAGACAGTAATTCCTTCCAGGTGCTTCTGTGCATCGGCGGGTGCGGCACCATGTTCGGGGCGGGGGAGATGCTTCATTTTTTCAAAGGGGACTGTATCTTCGTGCCGGCGGACTCGATCCCGCTGAAGCTCCACGGACGGGCGCAGTTTCTGAAGGTGAGCTGCTGAATGAATTCCCAGTAGGAACGGTTCGTGAAATGATCTGTAATGCGGTATGTCATCGTTCATGGTTTCAGCCGGTGCATGTGCAGGTGGCGCTTTATGACGACCGCCTGGAAGTGACTTCTCCAGGCATGTTGTCAAGAGACGTAACAATCCAGAAGATGAAAGAAGGGATTTCAGAATTAATCTTTACCGCAGAGAAGCAATTGGTGTTTTGCAGTTGATGGAAGATTCTGGAAAGAGTGCTGGAGAGTGCAAATGCGCTGACAGATCAGCAGGAAACGATATGCGAATATATAAAAGAGCATGGACAGATTACTTCGACAGATACAGAAAGAATTTTAAGGGAGATGGTAAAGAAGGATATCATCCGGAAAGTCGGGGTGGCGAAAAAAACAAGGTATATCCTGACTTGAGATTAAAAAGGTTCCATAAACGCTGAGCATGCAGGCGTATGGGACCTTTTTACTATGATCTTTTTCTTTTTGGGCAGTCTGCCCGATCTTTCGCCGTTAAAACCCATAAAAAAAATATCATTTTTTAAAGAAAGCGGTAATATTGACTAAAAATTCAGGTGCATGGGACAAATTTCTCTATATCTTCACGAAAATCCGGATGATAAAATAAATTATCAACAAAAATACAGGAGGGAATGAAAAAATGAGAAAGATGAAAAAACTTGCAGCAGGCAGTCTGGCGGCCTGCATGTTCCTGCTCACAGCCTGCGGCGGAACGAAAGATGCAGCCGCGGATCCAGGCGTATCCGAAGGGGCGGGAGAGACCGCAGCAGCCGGAGATAAGATTCCGCTGACGCTCTGGCACATCCAGACCGGAACCATGAACGACGTGATTCAGGCGTCGGTGGACCGCTTTGTGGCAGAGAATCCGCAGTATGACGTTACCGTCGTGGAGAAACAGAACGACAGCTACAAATCCGATCTGTCTCTCGCGATCAATGCCGGTACACTGCCGGACGTCTTCATTACCTGGGGCGGACAGACCATGTACGACTATATCGACGAAGGTCTGATCTACGACATCACCGATCTGATGAAAGAAGACGGCTATGCCGACAGCTTTGTGGACGCAGGAATCGCACAGTGTTCCTATAACGGATCGATCTATGCGGTTCCGGTGGAAAATATCTCGGTAGCCGGAATCTTCTACAATAAAGACGTATTCGCAAAGTATAATCTGCAGGAGCCGTCTACCGTAGCGGAGCTGGAGGCCGTGTGCGATACGCTCGTATCAAACGGGGTTGCGCCGTTTGCGCTGGCCAATTCCACCCAGTGGACCGGTTCCATGTATTTTCAGTATCTGGCGACCCGTTACGGTGGCCTGGAGCCCTTCGCGGATGCAGCGGCCGGAGAGGGATCCTTTGAAAATGACGCGTTCGTCTATGCGGGAAAGACGATCCAGGACTGGGTCAATAAGAAATATTTCTGCGACGGTTTTAACGGCATGGACGACGATTCCGGACAGGCGCGTATGCTGTTCTATTCTGGAAATGCGGCCATGGATCTGATGGGTTCCTGGTTCGTCAGCACCATCGCGGGCGAGAATCAGCAGTTCCTGGATGACGACAAGCTGGGCTTCTTCCCGTTCCCGGCTCTGGATGGATCCGAGGCGGATCCGAGTCTGTGCCTTGGAACCATCGGAGATAATCTGTACTGTGTCTCCGCTTCCAGTAAGGATCCAGAAGGCGCTTTCCATCTGATCCAGTCTCTTCTGGACGACGAGGCGCAGACCGAACGTACCGCGAACGGCAAGATCATTCCGCTTAAGAGTTTCAGCTCCGATAATGAGGTCGTAAACGAGGTTCTGGATACGGTCAACAGTGCATCCGGTATTCAGCTCTGGTACGATCAGTATCTGCCCGCGGAGGTGGCAGAAGTACATAAGCAGACCAGTCAGGAGATTTTTGGTCTGACCATGACGCCCGAGGAGGCCAATGCAGAGCTGCAGTCAGCCATGACGTCCTATCTGAATAAATAGGCAGGAGAAGGAGGTTCCCGATGAAGAAAGAATCATCCATGAGCCTGCGGCGCAGGAAGGAGACGGCGGTTGCCGCCGCCGTCTTCCTGGTTCCGGCGCTGCTGGTGATTGCGGTATTTGTCATCTATCCGATCCTTCAGTCGTTTATCACCAGCGGATACGAGTGGAACGGATATTCCAGCAATAAGTCTTTTATCGGCCTGGCAAACTGGGCGGAGCTTCTGAAAGATAAGGTATTCTGGAACGCATTTAAGAACAATCTGCTGGTTATGGTACTGTCGATTGTCATTCAGATGCCCATTGGACTGGCTCTGGCGACGTTCCTGGATAAGGTCGGCAGAAAAGGAAACGTCTGCAAGGTGATCTGGTTCATTCCCATGCTGATGTCGTCTGTAGCCATTGGTTATCTGTTTCGGTACGCGCTGGACGCCAACACAGGTTTCGTCACGGCGATCTCGAAATTTTTCGGGGGCGGTACTGTAGATCTTCTTGGAAATACCGGTACGGTCCTTATTACCTGTATCTTTATCATAGCCTGGCAGTTTATTCCATTCTATATGGTATACTATCTGGCCGGATACAGCGGACTTCCGTCGGACGTCCATGAGGCGGCTATGGTGGACGGGGCCACGGAGAGCCAGTATTTCTGGCAGATTTCTCTGCCGCTCCTGAAACCTACGATCAAGAGTGCGGTCGTATTGTCCATCGTGGGTTCTCTGAAGTATTTTGATCTGGTTTATGTACTGACCAACGGCGGTCCGAGCCATGCGTCCGAGTTGATGGCGACCTATATGTATTCCAACGCGTTCAGCTCTTACCGCATGGGCTACGCGTCGGCGATTGCATCCGGCATGTTCCTGCTGATCTCTGTCATAGCGATTGTTACCATGCGGGTTCTGAATGGAAAGGAGGACTAGAGAATGACTGGTAAGAAGAAAGGCCTGAAGCCGTCGTCGATCGTCATCGGCGTTCTGGTGGTCTTCTGGTTCCTGGTATGTATGATCCCGTTCTTCTTTCTGATCATGTGTACGCTGAAGGAACAGTTTGAACTGATGAACAACGGCGTGTTCTCGATGCCGGAGGGACTCTATCTGCAGAACTACATCGATGTATTTACCGGAGGGATCTGGAAGTATTTCTTTAACTCTGTTATAGTTATGGCAGTATCCCTTGTGCTCTTGCTGGCGCTGAGCGCTCTGGCGGCCTATCCGCTGTCCCGGTGGACGTTCCGCCTGAACAAGCCGATCTATTCGCTGATCGTGGCCTGTATGTCCGTACCGATCCATGTCACATTGCTGCCAATCTTCATGATGTCGGTCCGTACCGGGATGTACGACAGCATCTGGGCACTGATCGGCCCTTACGTGGCGTTCAATCTGCCGATCTCGGTCTTCATTCTGACGACGTTTATGGCGACGATTCCCAGGGATCTGGAGGAGGCGGCCAAGATCGACGGATGCAGTCTGTACGGAATCTTCTGGCGTGTCATGCTGCCGCTTGTGAAGCCGGGGCTGGCGACCCTGGTAATCTATGACGGCGTTAATATCTGGAACGAGTTCAGCTTCGCGCTGACGTTGACTCAGACCGCCGGCAACCGGACGCTGCCGCTGGCCGTACAGGAATTTCAGGGACAGTATTCCATGAATATTCCCATGATTATGACCGTGCTGTGCATCTCCATCCTGCCGATGGTCATCGTCTTCATCTTCGGACAGGAGAAGCTGATCAAGGGTATGATGGCAGGAGCGGTCAAAGGTTAATCTGCAAGTATGGAGTGAGCGATCATGAAGCAAAAGAAGAGAAGTCTGATACGGTGGTTTGGGTCCCTTCGACTGTCCCATAAGATGATGACGTCGGTCGGGCTTCTGTTCTTCTGCTCGAATCTGATCATGCTGATCCTGATCAGCCGGATGGCGTCTTCTTCTCTGGAGGAGAAAGCGTGCGAACAGCTTCAGGGTCAGCTTACGATCACGCTGTCCGCCATGGGAAGCTCTATATCCGATATCACGGATCTGATGATCAGCCTGACAGAATCTTCCGACATGCTGAATTATGTGGACCATGAGGAGGCATATAAGGAAAATTATCTGGAAGTGGTAAACGGTGCCAACGAGTCCATGCGCGTTTTGCTGCGCGCCAACAACATGGTGGATTATGCGGCTCTGGTCAGTTTTGACGAATCAGCCTTTCTCTATGTAGGGGAACCGCAGATTCCGGATCGGGAGGCTCCGCGCTATGATATCCGTCAGATCCTTCTGGATAATTATGAAGGGGCCGGTCGGTTCTTAAACAGCAGCATTCAGTATAATGTGCTTCGGGAGAACTACAGAGCGCCGGAGCTGAATCTGTTCTATCCGGTATGCAGGAGGTATGCGTCTCCAGGAGAACACCCCGCGGCACTTCTGATCGTGGGGATCAATACGGAGAAAATGCTGCATTATGTGGCGGCGGAAGATGAGAATCTGCACATCCGCCTGTTGACGGCGGATGGGGTCGTGCTGGTGTCGGAGCATCAGGAGCAGACTGGTATAAAAGAGGAGCGTTTCGGGCAGTATGCGGGGATGAGAGGACAGTTTGCCTGCGGGGATGATCTGGTCGTTTATCAATATGGACAGGAGGGAATCTGGGCGGCGGACGGTCTGATCTCGCAGAACGTGCTGTTTTCGGATATCCGCCGGATGACCGTGCTCCTGTCGCTGGTGATCGTGCTGGGGACGCTTTTGACGATCGCGATCAGCTCTGTATGCTGCAGACGCTTTTATGCACCCATGCAGGAGATCGTACACTGCATGCAGCAGGTGGCGAAGGGAGATCTGGACTGGAGGATGCGTTTTTATGAAGAGAAGGATTTCCGCCAGCTGTCTCTGGGATTTAACCGTATGACGGAAAGCATACGGAATCTGATCCTGGAAACTCACCGTCAGGAACAGGAGATGACGGAAGTCCGCCTGAATGCGCTGCAGAGCCAGATCAAGCCGCATTTTTTATATAATACGCTGGAATGCATCCACTGGCAGGCGCTGGCGGAGGGAAATACGGAGATCTCCAGGATCGTTATGGCTTTGAGCAGATATTATCGGCTTTGCCTGAGTAAAGGACAGGATATGGTGCCGCTGTCGCAGGAACTGGAACATACAAACAGCTACGTCACGATCCAGAACATGCGGTTTGACAACATCGTTCAGATAGAATACCGGATCGAGGAAGGACTTCAGAGCCTGATGCTGCCCAAGATCACGCTGCAGCCTCTGGTGGAGAATGCGATCTATCACGGGATCAAGACAGAGGAAGACCGGAAAGGCCGTCTGCTTATCACCGGACAGGAGAGAGAAGAGGATGTGCTTCTGACCGTAGAGGATGACGGGATTGGTATGCCTGAGGAAGCGGTCCGGCAGCTGAACGGGACCATAGACGTTCTGATCAACGACGGCAGTTATGGAGTGAAAAATGTGCATCAGCGTATTGCGATCCGTTATGGAAAGGAATATGGACTGCATTACCGGAAAAATGAAAGCGGCGGTATCACGGTGGAGATCCGTCTGCCAAAACAGGAGACGTAACGGCGTCAGGGGGAGGCGGGAAAACGTTTGTACAGCATATTGATCGTGGATGATGAACATTTTATGCGGAACGGCATCGCAAAAGTCCTTCCGTGGGAGGCGCTTGGGATCGATCATGTGGACACGGCAGAATCAGGGACCAGGGCGTTGATGAAGATGAAAGACCATATGCCGGACATTGTGATCACGGATATTGAGATGGATCAGATGGACGGATTGACTCTGATCCGGAAGATGAATCAGGCGAATCCGATGATCCGTATCATCGTACTGACCGGGCATGATGATTTTGACTATGTGAGGGAATGCTGCCGGATGGAGGTGCAGGACTATCTGCTGAAGCCGGTGGAGGCGGAGAAGCTGTCAGAGGCGGTCCGCGCACAGGTGGAGGCGCTGGACCGTTATGCGGAGGAACAGGCGCGCAAGCGCACTATGGACCGGGTCAACGGTCTGGCGGAGCAGATGAAGGTGGAGCGGGCTTTCCGCACGCTTTTAAAAAACGGTTCCGGTCTGGCCGAGATCCGGATGATCCTGGAGGATTACGGATACCAGAAGGGAGACCGGTTTCAGGCGGCGCTGATCCGTCCGGAGTGCGCGGTGAAAAATGAATGGAGCGGTTATTATGAGCTGCTGAACCTGTCCATTAAAAGCGTATGTATTGAACATATTGAATATCATCATGACGGGGTCACGTTTCAGGACGAGGGAGGCATCTTTGTGCTTCTTCTGTTCAAGGGAGACAGTCATCCGGACAGTCAGGAACTGCTGGAGCAGCTGGGAATGATCCTGCAGAACGAGTATGATGTGGTACAAAAGGTAAGTCTTGGACGGGAAGTCGGCGGGATCAGTGAGATCGCGGAGTCGTATCAGGATGCCGTCGGGATCTGTCATGAAGAGAGCAGCATGAATGCGGTACAGGGGCCGGATGACGATGTGATCGGCAATGTAAAGCGTTATATCAACAGCCATCTGGACCAGCCGCTGTCGGTGAGTCGGCTGGCGGGTCAGTTTTATCTGTCCGTGGCGTATTTCTCCAAGCTGTTTAAAAAGACTACCGGCGTGGGCTGCAATTATTATATTGTGTGCCAGAGGATGGAACGGGCCAAGAAGCTTCTGGAGGCAGGCTCGGTCAAAGTAGGAGAGGTGTCCGAAAAGGTCGGATACAAAGACGTGAATTATTTTTCACTGACTTTTAAGAAATATACCGGATGCACCCCGGCGGAATATCGGGAGAAACATGCGTTCGATTAAACAGGAAGAAGAAAGAAGGAAAACATATGATCTATTATGTGTCAGCGGACGCCGTGCGCTCCGGGAATGGAAGCAGAGAATGTCCGTTTCAGTCCATCAGCGAGGCGGCAGCTATGGCCGGAGCGGGAGATGAGATCCTGGTTGCGCCGGGGGTATACCGGGAAGCCGTGGACCCGCCGCGGGGAGGAACGGATGAGCATCACCGGATCCTCTATCGGTCGGAGGTGAGAGGAAAAGCGGTGATCTCCGGAGCGGAGACGGTCAAAGACTGGGCGAGATATCAGGCGGACGTGTGGGTGGCGCGCATTCATAACAGTGTTTTCGGGGATTACAATCCATATACCACTTATGTGAGAGGGGACTGGTACTTTGCGCCGTCGCCGGTGCATACGGGAGAGGTGTATCTGAACGGAAAGGCCATGTATGAGGAGGATGCACTGGAGAAGATCCTGCATCCGCAGGTCCGTGAGAATTCCTGGGATCCGGAGGCTTCGGTCTATCAGTGGTATACGTGTCAGGAAGAAGAGCATACGCTGATCTATGCGAATTTTCAGGGAGCAGATCCCAATAAAGAGCAGGTGGAGATCAACGTCAGAAGGAACTGCTTCTATCCGTCCCGGACGGGAGTAGGGTATATTACGCTGTCCGGTTTTACCATAAAGCAGGCGGCAACGCAGTGGGCGCCTCCTACGGCATATCAGGAAGGGATGGTCGGGCCCCACTGGTCGAAGGGCTGGATCATAGAGGACTGCGAGATCTCGGATTCCAGATGCAGCGGCATCTCTCTTGGCAAATATCTGCAGCCGGAGAACGACAACAAATGGTCCACCAGATACTATAAGGACGGTACCCAAACAGAGCGGGACGCCATTTGCCAGGCCTGGCGGGAAGGCTGGACGAAGGAGCGGATCGGTTCTCATATCGTCCGCCGGTGCAACATCCATGACTGCGGACAGACGGGGATCGTCGGGCATCTGGGCGGCGTATTTTCGATCATAGAAGACAATCACATTCATCATATCAATAACAAGCAGGATCTGGCAGGAGCGGAGATCGGCGGGATCAAGATGCATGCGGCCATCGATGTGATTTACCGCAGAAATCATATCCATCACTGCACCCGCGGGCTGTGGCTGGACTGGCAGGCCCAGGGGACGAGAGTGACGCAGAATCTGTTCCATGATAACGTGCCGCCTGCGGGGACGAAGATCGAAAACGGGCTGGCACTGGGAGAGGACATTTTCGTGGAAGTATCCCACGGGCCGACCTTGATCGATAACAATCTGCTGCTGTCGGACTGCGCATGCCGCTTAAGCACGCAGGGACTGGCATTTGTGCATAACCTGATCGCGGGCTCTTTTACCTTCGTGGGTCAGGGGACGGACAATAACGGAGTAGCATTTCCCACGCCCCGGTATACTCCCTATCATGTACCCCACCGTACGGAGGTGGCCGGATTTATGACGATCCTCCACGGGGACGCGCGGTTTTACAACAACATCTTCGTTCAGAAGCCGGTCCGCAGGGACCTGGAAACGTACGCGGAGCATGCGGGATGCGCCGGAAAAGACCGGTTTCAGTTTACGTGCGGAACGCTGCCCTATGACGGCTATCCGGATGCGGATGCTTATTTTGGAAAATTTACCGAAGCCTGCGCCCTGGACGGGAACAATCGGGATCTGTATTATGATCATCTGCCGGTGTACACCGGGGGCAACGTCTATTTTAACGGGGCGGCGCCGTGTGACAGCGAAAGGAAGGCCTATGTGGATACGGAGCATATTGTTACCCTGAAGCTGACCGAAGAAAAGGGAAGCATTGTGCTGAAGACAGATCTGTATCAGTATCTGCCGGAGCAGAACAATCCGGTGGTGTCGTCTGCTCTTCTGGGCGAAGCCTTTGAGCCGGAGCAGAGATTTGAAGATCCGGACGGTTTGCCGATCACGTTCTGGCAGGACTATCTGGATGTCCGCCGCGGCTTTGCGCCCTTAAGCGGTCCTTTCTCGTGCCGGGATGAGGTATTTCAGGTGTGGGATCTTTAAATGATGTAAAACAGCATCTGCCCGGCTTTCGCCGGGCGGATGCGGAACTGTAACAGGAGAAGAAAAATGATCCATAATCCGATCTTTCCGGGTTTTAACCCGGATCCGTGTATATGCAGAAAGGGGGACGATTACTATGTGGCCGTCTCTTCCTTTGAGTGGCTTCCCGGCATTCCGGTCTACCATTCCAGAGACCTGAAGAACTGGGAGTTATATACCCAAGTCCTGACCGATGATGAGAAGGTGGACCTGAAGAAGCTGCCCAGCGCCAAAGGGATCTGGGCCCCTGCCTGACTTACTGTTAGGTGGAGGATTTGTTTTATGTCGTTTGCGGAGTGATGAACTCCATGAATGCCAGATATTTTGACGTGAACAATTATCTGATTACGGTAAAGGATATCCGGGGGCCCTGGAGTGAGCCGGTATATCTGCATTCCTTCGGCTTTGATGCGTCGATCTTCCACGATGACGACGGCAGGAAATATGTGGTCTCTCTGGAGTGGGAGACGAGAGAAGGATACGAAAAGCCCGGCTCGATCTGCATGGCGGAATATGATCCCAAAGCCGGACAGATCGTGGGATATCCCCGGAGAATCTGGCGCGGCGGCACGGACCGGGTAAAACACAGGCATTATGCGGACTTTGATTTCTTCGAATATTGTGTGACGGAGGAATAGGTGCTGCCTGTGCGGTGTTTTTATGCTTTACACAAATATTCCTCCGGCGTATAATGATGGAGATGCATACGTTTTAAGAGGAGGAAATCACATATGTTGGCCAAAAATGTCGTAGAACTTTTAAATCAACAGGTGAACAAGGAATTTTATTCTGCGTACCTGTACCTGGATTTTTCCAATTTCTGTTACGATCAGGGACTGGACGGGTTCGGGAACTGGTACCGGGTACAGGCGCAGGAAGAGCGCGATCACGCCATGCTCTTTGTACAGTATCTGCAGAACAACGGGGAAAGGGCGGTTCTGGAAGCCATCGAGAAGCCGGCCGTTGCGCCGGACAGCGTCAAGATGGTGCTGGCAGAGGGACTGAATCACGAGCGCTATGTGACCAGTCTGATCCACAACATCTGTGACGCGGCGCATTCCGTGAAGGATTTCCGTACCATACAGTTTCTGGACTGGTTTGTGAAGGAGCAGGGAGAGGAAGAGACCAATGCGGAAGGTCTGGTGAAGAAATTTGAACTGTTCGGGGACGATCCCAAGAGCCTGTACATGCTGGATAACGAGCTTGGAGCAAGGGTATATTCTGCGCCGTCGTTGGTACTGTAGCGATGTACAGAACCTGTATGAAGCAGCACTGGAAGCCGGAGGCATCGCAAGGGATCGGATCCGGAAATACGGCTTTGTCTTTGAAGGGAAAAAGCTACTGATAAAAGGGTAGATGTCAGGCAGTCTGACGGAGTATCTGATACTCTGACAGACTGCCTGCTGCTTATTGTGCCTGTTATTTTATTGTCCCTTCATATTCCCTCAGTGACGCCAGCGCCTGCCCCGACAGCGGAAGCAGCGCAATCATATTGAAGATGGTCATCAGTCCGATGCCCACGTCTCCCAGATCCCATACGAAGGTATAGGCAGCCAGCCCGCCGATGAAAAGCATGATCAGCGCCAGAATCTTGTACAGCGTCTGTGACAGCCAGTTGTCTCCGAACAGATAGGCTACATTGGGCCTTGCATAGAACAGGATCCCGATAAAGGTGGAGAAGCTGAAGAGCCACAGGACTACGGCGATGAAGATCACGCCGAAGCTTCCCATGTGGAAATCCATGGCCTGCTGCAGAAGGTCCATGCCTTCCAGTCCCTGGGTCATGGATTCCGGAGTCAGAAGCATGATCATGGCGGAGCAGCTGCAGATGACGATGGTATCAATGAAGACGCCGAAGGCTTGCAGAAGCCCTTCCTTGGCGGGGTGGCTGATATCCGCTGCCGCCGCTGCGCAGGGAGCGCTGCCGCTGCCGGCTTCGTTGGAGAACAGGCCTCTCTTGGCCCCGTTCATGAGGACGGCTCCAAAACCGCCCGCCACCGCCTGCCGGAGGCCGAACGCTTCCGAGAAGATGCGCGCAAAGACTGCCGGAATCTGTCCGATGTTCATCAGGATGATGATTACCGTCAGCAGGAAGTAAAAGCCTGCCATGATGGGAACAATGATATCCAGCACCTTGACCGTGGCGTTTTTCCGAAGAACGATTACGGCGGCGATCAGCACCAGAACCGCTGTTGTATAGATGGGCGGAATATGGAACGCATTTTCAAAAGCGGAGGACACCGAGTTGCCGATGACCTGGCTGATGCCGCACCAGCAGATCAGGCCGGATATGGCGAACAGGACGGCGATGACGGATTTCCTGCGGCTTCCGTCTTCTTTTATGAAAAAATGATGGATGTAGTAGGCGGGGCCGCCCCGGTATCCGCCGTACAGAGGATCCTCCTCCTTGTAGATCTGCGCCAGAGTGGCTTCGGCAAAGGCGGTGGAAGAACCGAGCAGGGCCGTAACCCACATCCAGAAGACGGCGCCGGCGCCGCCGATGGAGATGGCGGCGACCACCCCCACCAGATTACCCATGCCCACCCGGGTGGCGGTGGAGATAATCAGCGCCTGCAGGCCGGAGATGGAATTTTTCTGTGTGGGATTCTTTTTCTCAATGGCGATCTTCAGCATATCCGGAAAACGCCGGAAGAGCAGAAAGCGGGTCCGGACGGTGAAATAGATGCCGGACGGGATCAGAAGCAGTACCAGCAGGGAAAGCCCCAGAGAGCTCCCGCCCGGGAGCGGGACCGTGATCAGGTCTCCCCACAGGATCCAGTATACAAATCGAAAAACAGCCATAGTATCTTACCCCCATATCATTTGCATTTCTTATCTTTTTAGTATATAGTAAAAGAGAATATCTGTAAAATTGATAATGATGATGCACAGGATTGAAAAAATGGATGTTAAAAATCTGATCACTTTTATTCACGTGGCGGAGAGGAACAGCTTTACCAAGGCGGCCCGGGCGCTGGGCTATTCTCAGTCCACCGTGTCTTTTCAGATCAAACAGCTGGAGTCGGAGCTGAATGCCCAGCTGTTTGAACGGATCAACCATACGATCGCTCTCACGGAACGGGGCAGAGATGTATTGAAATATGCCCACCAGATCAGTAAGCTGACTCAGGAGCTGGAGCAGGGGATGCAGGCGGAGCAGGAGGTGTCGGGCCATTTTCGTCTGGCGGTGCCGGATTCTCTGTGTGATTCGCTTCTGGAAGAGGGCTTTGCGGAATTTCGGAGCCGGTATCCGGGTATTACGCTGAAGATCATCGCCACGGGGACGGAGGAGATGTTCCGGCTGATCGACCACAATGAGGCGGATGCCATACTGACGCTGGACAATCATATTTATCATGCGGAATATGTGATTGTCCGGGAAGAACAGGTGGGAATGCATTTTGTAGCGGCGTCCGGCCATCCGCTCAGCGGCAGAGAGAGTGTATCTGTGAGAGAGCTGGTTCAGGAGCCCTTTGTGCTGACAGAGAAGGGCATGAGCTATCGGCGGCTTATGGACGAGCGGCTGGCTGCCATGTCTCTGGAGATCCGGCCGGTGCTGGAGGTGGGAGGCACCAGGATCATCTGCGCTCTGGCAGAGCAGGGCGTGGGGATCTCGTATCTGCCGGATTATGTGACTGCGAAACGAGTAAGAGAAGGAAAGCTTGCCTATATTCATGTGCAGGATTTTGAGATCGAGATCTGGAAGCAGCTCCTGTATCATAAGGACAAATGGGTGTCGCCGCAGATGGAGTCGGTGATTAATTACTGTATTCAGCGGGAATTTGGGGAGAAGGTGCAATAAAAAATGGTTGACGTACGTATAAACGTACGTTACAATGAAGCTGACATAAAAAATCTCGCCATTCTACAATGTGAAAGATAAATAAAACAGGAATCAAAAACAGAGGATGAGAGAATAGTACAACAAAAGAATGGACGAGAACATAACAGTAACAAAAGATTTTCATAAGATAAAACAAAGGACAGATAAAACAAATGGAAGGGAGATTTTTATGTCGACGATCAATATCACAAACGCAAGAAAGGACCTCTATCATCTGGTGGAGACTGTGAGTACTTATCATGAACCTGCATTGATTGTTGGCAGGAAAGGAAATGCGGTTCTTATATCAGAAGATGACTGGAGCGCGATTCAGGAGACTTTATTTTTGGACGGGATTCCCGGAATGACGGAATCGATTGTAGAAGGGAAAAAGACGCCTCCTGAAGAATGTATTCCTGAGGAAATGGTGACCTGGTAGATGTATCAGATATTTTTTACAAAACAGGCTCTTAAAGACCTGGAATTGCTGAAAGCCGCAGGAATATCCGGGAAAGCAAAAAAACTGGTGGATGTTATACGGAATGATCCATATCAAAATCCTCCGCGTTATGAAAAGCTGGTGGGGAAACTGGATGGTTTGTATTCGCGAAGAATTAATATCCAACACAGAATGGTGTATCAGGCCGATGACAGTCCGGTGAAGACAGAAGACGGCTGCCGGCAGGGGACAGTGAAGATTATTCGTATGTGGACACATTACGAATAGAACCATTACATTTTCCGGCTGCAACAGAGAGGAAAGAAAGAGATGGAGACAACACACAAACGGCGTGTCCGCTACAAAGGAACACATCCGAGAAATTATCAGGAAAAATACAAGGAGCTGCAGCCGGAAAAGTATGCGGATACCATCGAAAAGGTCATCCGCAAGGGAGGCACGCCTGCGGGGATGCATATCTCCATCTGCGTGCAGGAGATTCTGGATTTCCTGCAGATCCGGCCGGGGCAGACCGGGCTGGATGCTACGCTTGGCTACGGCGGCCATACGGAGCGGATGCTGGAGCGTCTGGAAGGACAGGGCCATCTCCACGCGCTGGACGTGGATCCTGCGGAATCGGAGAAAACGGAGAAAAGGCTTCGGGCGCTGGGGTATGGGGAGGACATTCTGACCGTGCATCTTCTGAACTTTGCGCAGATGGACCAGGTGGCAAAGGGAGCTGGAGGCTTTGATTTTGTACTGGCGGATCTGGGCGTTTCTTCTATGCAGATCGACAACCCGGACCGGGGTTTTTCCTATAAGACAGAAGGACCGCTGGACCTTCGGATGAATCAGCAGAAGGGGATCAGCGCGGCGGAACGGCTGAAGAACATCAGTTTGGAAGAACTTGCGGGAATGCTCATGGAAAATGCGGACGAGCCCTGTGCCGGGGAGATCGCCCGGGAAATTATCAACAGGCAGAGAAGGGGCGGAAAGATCGAGACGACCACGCAGCTTCGGGAGGCCGTGGAGGCAGCTCTTTCGTTCCTGCCGGAGTCAGAGCGGAAGGAAGCTGTGAAAAAGTCCTGCCAGCGGACGTTTCAGGCGCTGCGCATCGACGTCAACCACGAATATGAAGCGCTGTATGAATTTCTGGAAAAGCTGCCGGAGGCGCTGCGCCCCGGCGGACGGGCAGCGATCCTGACCTTCCATTCCGGAGAGGACCGGCTGGTGAAGAAATCTTTCAAACGATATCTGAAGGAAGGGCGGTACAGCGGGATCTCGGAGGATGCCATCCGCCCCTCCAGAGAGGAGTGCGCACAGAACAGCCGGGCCCGGTCCACGAAGATGCGGTGGGCGGTCCGGGCAGGCTGACAAAATATTCGGCGCTGGCAGTGCGATTACCGGCCGGATAGAGTACTATCGTTTAATGTCGTAATTCATATCCATCAGTCCCCGAATGCTGGAGGCATCATCCGTGATATTTGCATCACCGCGTATGGTATGTTTGATGGCGCTGCTGGCTACGGCGAAATTGACCATATCCATGGGCCGGTATCCATGGATCATGGCATAGATCAGGCCGCTTGCAAAAGCATCGCCGCCTCCCACCCGATCCAGAATGTTGAAGGTGAACAGTTTGCTCTCAAAGGTATGTCCTTCGTACCACATGAAAGCTTTCAGACTGTTTTCACTTCCGCTGTGAGCATAGCGCACATGGCGGGCGATGCATTTCAGATTTGGATAGCGTGCGATAAATGCCTGGAAGATCTCGTCCTGCTGTTCATAGCCGGGACGGAAGGGAATCTCGTCCTTGAGATCGCCCTTGCTGTGATCCGTATCATCTTTCCAGAGGTGATATGGTTCAATTCCAAGCAGCACATCCACATAAGGCAGGCATCCGGTACAAAAATCCCTGGCCTCTTCCCAGGTCCAGAGGGTGCTGCGGAAATTACCGTCAAAGCTGACCGTCAGTCCTTTTTCCTTTGCAATTTTAAGACAGTCCATAATTAACTTTCTGCAGTTGGGTGCCAGAGCCGGCGTGATGCCGCTTAGATGGAGCCAGGTAAAGCCGTCAAGCAGTGCGGAAAGATCAATTGTATCAAAATCAAATTCTGTGATGGCGCTGTTTTTCCGGTCATAGATTACTTTGCTGGCACGAATGCCGTAGCCGGTCTCCAGATAGTAGCAGCCCAGACGATGGGTGGGGGTCTGTTCCGGTGTACTTAAAATAACGGGGGTACAGTGGACATCGTTGCTTCGAAGCATGCGTACGGCGCTTTTTCCAAGACTGTTATTTGGAACAACCGTGAAAAAGGTGCTGTCCACGCCAAGATTAGCCAGGGCCAGTGCAATATTGGCTTCGCTTCCGCCGTAACTCGCCTCAAATCCTGAAGCCATACGGATTTTCTCGTAATTGGGCGGAGTCAGGCGGAGCATGATCTCTCCGATGGTAATGAATCTGTGGGCGGTATCGTTTTCGGACAACAATGGATTTGTATGCTGCATGGGATTCCTCCTTCTTGTAACAGGATTTGGCCAATAGGATCTGAAATTGTCTGTATGGTCAAAACGGTCATATAAAGTATAGATAAATTATACATGTTTTTGGGCAGGCGCTCAACTTGATTTTTGAAGCAATGTGAAAAGATGTTGGATAGTGTTTCAGAAGTATGGTAAGATAAAAAACAGAGAGGAGAGAACTGTTTCAGGGACTGTCTGTCTGGGAGGAACTGGAAAGAAGACGATGAAATCAATGGAGGTATCAGGAAACAGGGAGGGCGGAAAAATGAGAGCGGTCGTACTGGTTGATAACCTGACAAAGGGCACACTTGTTGCTGAGTGGGGACTTTCCATATATATAGAATATCAGGGCCATAAGATTCTTCTGGATACCGGGGCTTCAGACCGGTTTGCCAGGAACGCGGAAGCTCTGGGAATTGATCTGGGAAAAGTGGAATTCGGCGTGCTTTCTCATGCGCATTATGATCACGCAGACGGAGTGGGGGCATTTTTTGCACGGAATGCAGATGCATGTTTTTATCTTCGTGAGGGCGCCGGAGAAAACTGTTATGGAAAACGCTGGATTTTTCACAAATATATTGGTATTCACAGGGGTTTTTTGAAAAAATACAGGGACAGGCTTGTTTTTACAAAGGACAGCTGCCGGCTCATACCGGGCGTAAACCTTCTTGCCCATCATACAGAGGGCTTGGAGGCATATGGGGAACAGAACCATCTTTATATTCGTCAGAATGGAAGGTACAGAGCTGATTCTTTTGAACATGAACAGAGCCTGATTCTGGATACGAAGGAAGGACTGGTAATCTGCAGCAGCTGTTCCCATGGAGGTGCGGATAACATCATTCAGGAAGTGGTGACGGCATATCCGGATAAAAAGATCCATGCGATGATCGGCGGATTTCATCTCTACCACACATCTTCAGAAGATATCCGTACGCTTGCAGGCAGGATCCGGACCACCGGAATCAGAAAAATTTACACGGGACACTGTACCGGACAGCCGGCCTTTGAGGTTCTGAAAGAAGAGCTGGGAGATCAGGTATGCCAGCTTTATACAGGCCTGGAGATCATAATATGAAGAAAAAGAAGAAATACTGGATGGCAGGTGTTCTTTTACTCTGTTTTTTCTGGATTCTGTGTAATACTTGGCAGATTATATCTTTCAGTAATAAGAATGAACTCCGGGAAGCGGATGCGGCGATTGTTCTTGGAGCAGGGGTTGTCGGGAGGGAACCTTCACCGGTTTTTCGTGAGCGGATTCGTCATGGCATCTGGCTGTATGAGCACGGTTATGTAAAATACCTGATTATGACAGGCGGCTATGGAGAAGGAAGCATCTGCTCGGAAGCCCGGGCGGCAGAAGAATATGCGGTCAGTCAGGGAGTGCCGAAGGAAGATATTATGACGGAAGAATATTCTGCAATTACACAGGAAAATCTGTATTATGCCAGACAATTAATGAAAGAGTACGGATGTAAAGATGCGCTGATTGTCAGTGACCCGCTTCATATGAGACGTGCCATGCTGATGGCAGCCGATTATGGAATAGAGGCTTACAGTTCGCCGACGCCAACGACCCGTTTTGTCAGTCTGAAAACAAAGCTTCCTTTTCTGGCGCGCGAACTGTTTTTTTACACGGGGTACAAAGTATACCGTATTTTTCAGGTGCAGGCTTAAGCTGCAGCTCAGGGGTGATTAACGTCTGCTAAGAAAATAATGGATGAAGTTAAGCGCTCATTAAGATCCGTCTGTACCCATGGATTTCCAATACCGGTTGTGTTATGCTACCTTCAGTTTAACAGAAAAGAGGAGCATGACATGGGTGACATTGCCAATGTAATTCTGGTCGGTTTGATGGTGTTGCTTGGAGGAATTCCTTCCATTTATATTCTCGTCAGCATGCCAATCATTCTGGCAGAAAAATTTTATGGGAAAATAAAATACGGAAAATCCCTGTATGACTGATCCAGGGAAAGTACAAAGGGGCTGTTGCACTTGCAGCAGCCCCTTTATGCGGTCAATTTTCCAGAGAGGCCCAGAGCTTCTTAGCGATATTTTAACATAATCTTATGATATAATGTCACCAACTGGAGCGGAGCGGAAGTTGATGACCTGCGCGAGCATCAGCGAGCTTCTCTGTGAATAATGTCACCAACTGGAGCGGAGCGGAAGTTGATGACCTGCGCGAGCATCAGCGAGCTTCCCTGTGAATAATGTCACCAACTGGAGCGGAGCGGAAGTTGATGACCTGCTCCGATGAAAGTGAGAATGTTATGGAAAAAAAACAGAATGTATTCAGGAAAAACACTCTGATTACGACAGGGATTCTGGGAATAGCCGCGTTCATTGCATTTCTTTTGCAGCAGTTTGTATCGACGGACACGCATGTTCCGCTTTTATTTGTTCTTGCAGTGCTGTTTGTATCCAGATTTACAGACGGATACGTCTATGGAATCGTGGCGTCAGTTCTTGCCGTAATAGGGGTGAATTACGTATTTACCTATCCATATTTTGAAATCAACTTTGCCTTGACAGGATATTCGCTGACCTTTATCGCCATGCTGGCTGTTTCCATGATTGTAAGCACGCTGACAACTCAGATCAAGCAGCAGGAGCAGATCCGCCTGGAGGCGGAAAAAGAAAAGATGAGAGGAAATCTTCTGCGGGCAGTGTCCCATGATATTCGCACTCCTTTGACTTCGATCGTTGGTTCTGCTTCCGGGATTCTGGACAATGAGACGATTCTTTCCAGAGAGCGGATGCTGGAGCTTGTCAGGGATATTAAAGATGAAGCACAGTGGCTGATCCGCATTGTGGAAAACCTTCTGTCAGTGACCAGAATCAACGGGGAAAATGCGCATATCAATACAGATGATGAGATCGTAGAAGAGATTGTCGGCAGTGCAGTGCTGAAATTCAGGAAACGCTTTCCAAAGATGCAGGTGGAAGTCCTTATGCCAAAGGAAGTTCTTATGGTTCCCATGGATGGCATTCTGATCGAACAGGTACTTGTGAATCTTCTGGAGAATTCTGCACTTCATGGAAAAACGACCAGTCTCATACAGATTGTGGTGAGCAGTTGTCCAGGCAGGCTGTTTGTGTCTGTAGAAGATGATGGAGAAGGAATTAAAGAAAACATTCTTCCGGTTATGTTTGACGGAAGTCTTCAGTCCCGGGAGGGGGAAGAATACGATTCCGGAAGGAATATGGGAATTGGCCTGTCCGTCTGTATGAGTATTGTCAGGGCGCACAAAGGAGATATGAAAGCGGAAAACAGAAGTGAAGGGGGAGCCAGAGTGACATTCTGGCTGCCGATGGAGGAAAGCGATGGATATTAAGGACAGAGTGCTTGTGGTGGAAGATGATAAAAGCATCCGGAATTTCTTCAGAACGGTTCTGGAAGCAAATAATTATGATGTGCTCATGGCGGGTACAGGGACAGAAGCATACAGCCTGATTACTTCCAGGTGTCCGGATGTGGTGATACTGGATCTGGGGCTGCCGGATATGGACGGCATGAAAATCCTGAAGAATGTCAGGGAGTGGTCCAGTATGCCGGTTGTGGTAGTGTCCGCCCGAACGCATGAGAGAGACAAGGTGGAAGCTCTGGATCTGGGGGCGGACGATTACATTACAAAGCCTTTTGGAACTTCAGAGCTGCTGGCAAGGATCCGCACGGCGATCCGCCATGCAAGAGCCGCCTGTCTGGCGCCGGAGGGCATGCAGACGGGAGTATTCCATTCCGGCGGACTGATGATTGATTATGACAAGCATCGGGTTTATATCGACGGAAAGGATGTGGGGCTGACGCAGAATGAATATAAGATTGTGAGCCTCCTTGGAAAGTACGGAGGAAAAGTGCTGACTTACGATTTTATCATCAGGGAAATATGGGGCCCCAATATGAAAACAGATAACCGGATCCTTCGCGTCAATATGGCCAATATCAGAAGAAAAATCGAGAAAAACCCGGCGCAGCCGGAATATATCTTCACAGAAGTCGGCGTTGGATATCGAATTGTGGATCCGGATTGAAATAACAGTTGATTCTGACCGGAAAATTTGGTAGAATGGCAGTAACGGAGGTGATACGTATGGATATTGGAGCACTGTCTGTTTCCATGTCTGCGGCCAGTCTGAGTATGAATATGGGGGTTGCAATGCTGGATAAGATTCTCGATACAGCGGAAGTGACTGGTGAGGTACTGACGGAGATGATGATGGAATCAATTCCGGTTGCAGGACTGGGAGAATATATTGATATCAGAGTATAGAAGGTTCCGGAAGTTGCGGCTTCCGTCTCCGGCAGAACGGGGACGGGGGCTGTATTTGTTTTTATATTTTTAAAAATTGTCGAAAATGTATGAAAAACGGCGCCGGAACCTGAATTTTGCAGGAGCAGAGCGTTGTGATATACGTAATGAGAGGAATTGCCGGAAATGGAAGAAAAACAGAAGAAAGAGCTGGCGAAAAAGCTGATAGATCGTTTGAAAAAAGAGTATCCGGATGCAGGATGCACACTGGATTATGATGATGCCTGGAAGCTTCTGGTAAGCGTTCGCCTGGCGGCACAGTGTACAGATGCCAGAGTAAACGTAGTGGTGGAAAAGCTTTACGAAAAGTTTCCAGATGTTGCCGCACTGGCGTCGGCGAAAGCGGAAGAGATCGAGGAGATTGTCAGGCCGTGCGGCCTGGGGAAAAGCAAAGCGCGTGATATCAGTGCATGTATGAAGATTCTGAACAGCCAGTACGGCGGCAGAGTGCCGGATCAGTTCGATGCATTGCTGAAACTTCCGGGAGTAGGAAGGAAAAGTGCGAATCTGATTATGGGCGATGTATTTGGGAAGCCGGCGATTGTGACGGATACCCACTGCATCCGTCTGGTGAACCGCATGGGACTGGTGGACGGAATCAAAGAACCGGGAAAAGTGGAAAAGGCGCTGTGGAAACTGATACCGCCGGAGGAGGGCAGTGATTTCTGCCACAGGCTGGTTTATCATGGAAGGGATGTATGCACGGCAAGAACAAAGCCGCACTGTGAAAGGTGCTGTGTCAGCGATTTGTGTATCAAAGCAGGCGTAGAGCAGAACGGTTAACATACGGCAGGACGGTTTTGCCTGGGCTGTGTGCAGGAGGGATAAAGATGTTGCCTGACAGGAAAGGGAAGAAAATATGGAAGGTTCTGTTTCTGGTATTGCTGCTGACAGGAGCAGCCGGGTGCGGGATGAAAGATCAATATGCAGAAAATGTCCCGAATCACAGGTTTCGGATCGTCTGTACCATATTTCCCGAATATGACTGGGTAAGACAGATACTTGGAGGACAGGCAGAGGAGACAGAGCTTATACTTCTTATGAAAAACGGCGCGGATCTGCACAGCTATCAGCCAACCGTATGGGATATGAAAGCGATATCGGAGGCGGATCTGCTTCTTTATGTGGGCGGAGAATCCGACTTCTGGGTGGATGAGGCGCTGGCAAACGTAAAAAATCCTGACTGCCGTACTTTAAATCTGATGGAACTTTTAAAGGATAAAGTTAAAACGGAAGAATATACGGAAGGCATGCAGACTGTACAGGAACATGGGCATCATCTGGAAGCAGATGCGGAAGAACATGGCAGGCATGAAGATGAGGAGCCGGAAGCCGGTAACGGGGAAGAGGAATATGACGAACATCTCTGGCTTTCTCTTCGGAATGCGCAGACTGTTTGCGATGCGATTACGGAAGCGCTTGGTGAGCTGGATGCGGAACACAGGGATATTTATGAACAGAATAACAGAGTATATCAGGAAAAGCTCCATGCGCTGGATCTGGAGTATGCAAAGACGGTGGAACAGATATCCGCGCCGGTGCTGTTGTTTGGAGACCGTTTTCCGTTCCGGTATCTGATGGAGGATTACGGGATTGAATATTATGCGGCGTTTGCCGGGTGTTCCGCAGAGACGGAAGCCAGTTTTCAGACGATTGCGTTTCTGGCGGAAAAGGCAGGAGAACTGAATCTTCCGGCAGTACTGAAGATAGACGGTTCTGACGGAGCGGTTGCCAGGACGATTGCCGGAAATACGAAGAGCAGGGATCAGAAGGTGCTGCTTCTGGATTCCATGCAGTCCGTAAGCGGACAGGATATGGAAGAGGGAGAGAGTTATCTTTCTATTATGGAACGGAATCTGGAAGTGCTGAAGGAAGCGCTTTTTGCAGCAGACTGATACAGGGAGCCCTTTCAAGGGCCTGAAAGAAATGATTCCCATGCCAGGCATCTGGTTGGATTAAAAAAGAGGAGAACGATATGGCACAGATTTTGTGCAGGAATGTGGTACTTGGTTACGAAGGAAAAGCAGTGGTGCAGAACCTGAATTTTGAAGTGAACCGAGGAGATTATCTCTGCATTGTCGGAGAAAACGGTTCTGGTAAGAGCACGTTGATCAAAGCGCTGCTCCGCCTGAAAAAACCTATGTCGGGAGAAATATGCATGGGCGACGGCCTGGAAGCAGACGGAATCGGGTATCTGCCTCAGCAGACGGTCGTACAGAAAGATTTTCCTGCATCGGTCAGGGAAATCGTGCTGTCCGGCTGTCTGGGACGTTTTGGATGGCGTCCGTTTTACGGGAAAGCGGAAAAAGAGATGGCGGCTGAAAATATGGAGAAGCTTGGCATTACGCATCTGGCAAAACGCTGTTATCGGGAATTGTCAGGCGGCCAGCAGCAGAGAGTTCTGCTGGCAAGAGCATTGTGTGCCACCAGGTATATGCTGCTTCTGGATGAACCGGTGTCCGGTCTTGACCCGGCAGCAGTTCAGGAAATGTATGACCTCCTGGGAAAGCTGAATCATGAAGACAAGATTACGATCATCATGGTATCCCATGATATTCATGCTGCTGCCGCCTGTTCGGACCACATTCTTCATATCAGCGAGGAACCTTTGTTTTTCGGAACGAAAGAAGACTATGTAAAAACCGATATCGGAAAATCATATCTTTCTATGACGGGAGGTGAAAGGCGTGGCAAGGATGCTTGAAATTTATTTTGGTTATCCCTTTGTACGGTATGCCATGATAGTGGGGGTGCTGATCGCACTGTCTTCTTCTCTGCTGGGAGTATCGCTTGTACTGAAACGGTTTTCATTCATCGGCGACGGGCTTTCTCATGTGGCATTCGGCGCCATGGCGGCGGCGACCGTGCTGGATGTGACAAACGATATGATGGTCATTCTTCCGGTTACCATAGGTTCTGCGATACTTCTTCTCCGTACCGGACAGAATGCAAAACTGAAGGGGGATGCAGTGATCGCCATGATATCGGTAGGTGCGCTTGCACTCGGATATCTGTTTTTAAATCTGTTTTCCAGGTCGGCGAATCTGACTGGAGATGTGTGCAGCACCTTGTTTGGATCCACAGCGATTCTGACCCTTTCTGTTCTGGATGTGCGGCTCTGTGTTTTCATGTCCGTGGTGGTGCTGCTGATCTTTACCATCTTTTATCACCGCATCTTTGCCGTGACCTTTGACGAAACATTTGCCCAGGCAACCGGGATGAAGGCAGACCGGTATAATCTGCTGATCGCGGTGGTGACGGCATCTGTCATTGTTCTGGCCATGAAGCTGGTGGGTTCCCTTCTTATATCGGCGCTTATTATTTTCCCGGCGCTTTCCGCCATGCGCATATTCAAAAGCTTTTGCGGAGTTACAGCGGCGTCTGCAGTCATATCGGTCGTCTGCGCTGCATCAGGGATACTTCTCTCCATACTGGCGTCCACGCCGGTCGGAGCGACGATCGTGTGCATGAATATGGGGATGTTTGCCCTGTGCAGCCTGGTCGGGCTGCTGTTTGCGCGTTAAGCTGCTGTTCACGGGTGGGTGGCGGTCTGCGCCCGGGCCTCTGTAATCTGCAGCGCTGTGTGGACTGGAGCGGACGCCGGAGTTGTTTTGTCCGTCACAGGTGAACAGACCTGTCCGAATGAGACGGACAAAACAACCACGTTAATTGACGGCAGCGTTGCATTTTCCGGTAATCTTTAGTATAGTATTAGGAAGAAAGAAATGAGGATAAAAGGGCATGGAACATGTGATAAGCGGGGTTGTTCCCGGGAGTATTGCGCAGGAGATGGAGATTGAGCCGGGGGATGTACTGCTGTCTGTAAACGGACAGGCTCCCAAAGACGTATTCGATTACCGGTACTTACTGAACGAAGAAGAAGTTCTGGTTCTGATCCAGAAACAGAGCGGTGAAGAATGGGAGCTTGAGATTGAGAAAGAATATGAAGAGGATCTTGGGCTGGAATTTGAGAACGGGCTTATGGATGATTACCGATCCTGCAGGAACAGATGCATTTTCTGCTTTATTGATCAGCTTCCGAAAGGAATGCGTGAAACCCTGTATTTTAAGGATGACGATTCCCGCCTGTCGTTTCTGCAGGGGAATTATCTGACGCTGACCAATATGAGCGATGCAGATCTGGACCGTATCATCTATTATAAGCTGTCCCCCATCAATATATCATTTCAGACAACGAATCCGGAGCTTCGCTGCAGAATGCTCAACAACCGTTTTGCGGGAGAGATTCATGAGAAGGTATGGAAGCTTCGGGAAGCCGGAATTGTCATGAACGGTCAGATCGTTCTGTGCAGGGGAGTGAACGACAAAGAAGAGCTGGAGCGTTCCATACGGGATATGACCGGTTATCTTCCCGAACTGCAGAGCGTATCGGTAGTGCCTGTGGGACTGACCCGTTACCGGGACGGCCTGTATCCTCTGGAGCCTTTTACAAAAGAGGACGCCTGCGAGGTACTGGAGACGATTCATAAATGGCAGAAGAAAATTTATGATTCGCATGGCACGCATTTTGTCCATGCGGGTGATGAATGGTACATTCTGGCGGGGCGACCTGTGCCGGAGCAGAACGTGTATGACGGATATCTGCAGCTTGAGAACGGAGTCGGAATGGTAAGGCTTCTTGAAGAAGAGGTGAAAGATGCTCTCTGTGGAGTATCCGGAGACGAAAGAGAACGGAAGGTAACGATTGCAACCGGAGAACTTGCCGCTCCTTTTCTGGAAAGGCATGCAGAGAGGATTCGGGAAAAATATCCCAATGTCCAGGTTCAGGTGTTTCCCGTTCGGAACCGTTTCTTTGGAGAAAGGATCACCGTGGCGGGTCTTGTGACCGGTCAGGATCTGATTGGACAGCTTAAGGGGAAGACAGCAGGAGAGAAGCTTTTGATTACGGAACATATGCTGAAAAGCAAAGAACCGGTGTTTCTGGATGACGTAACCGTGGAGGAAGTGGAAAAAGCTTTACAAATCAAAGTATCCATAGTAGAATCAGGCGGAAATGATCTTGTGAGGCATATTGTGGAATAGAATAGAAAGAGGTTAATATGAGGAAAGCAATTGTAGCAATTGTGGGACGCCCGAATGTGGGAAAATCCACGCTGTTCAATGCGCTGGCAGGAGAGAATATTTCCATTGTAAAAGATACGCCGGGTGTGACCAGGGACCGGATCTATGCGGATGTCACATGGCTGAATCATAATTTTACATTGATTGATACCGGCGGAATCGAGCCGGACAGCAATGATGTTATTTTGTCCCAGATGAGAGAACAGGCGCAGATTGCCATTGATACGGCGGATGTGATCATCTTTCTGGCGGATGTGCGTCAGGGGCTTCAGGATGCAGATTCCAAAGTGGCGGATATGCTCCGCCGTTCAAAAAAACCGGTGGTTCTGGTCGTGAACAAGGTGGACAGTTTCCAGAAATACATGGCGGATGTTTATGAATTCTACAATCTTGGGATTGGAGACCCGGTTCCGGTGTCTGCGGCATCCAGGCTTGGAATCGGAGACATGCTGGATGAAGTGACTGCGTATTTTCCGGAGCATGCAGACGGAGAGGAGGAAGATGATCGCCCGAAGATTGCTGTTGTCGGGAAACCCAATGTGGGAAAATCTTCCATTATAAACAGGCTGACAGGAAATAACCGGGTGATTGTGTCAGACATTGCAGGTACCACAAGAGACGCCATTGATACGGATATTCGCTGGAACGGAAAGGACTATGTATTCATTGATACGGCGGGACTGCGAAGAAAAAACAAGATTAAAGAAGAACTGGAACGGTACAGCATTATCCGTACCGTGACTGCAGTGGAGCGGGCGGATATTGTGGTGGTGGTGATCGATGCTGCGGAGGGCGTTACAGAACAGGATGCCAAGATCGCAGGGATCGCCCATGACCGGGGAAAGGGAGTCATTATCGCAGTCAACAAGTGGGATGCGGTGGAAAAAAGTGACAAAACCATTTATGAGTTTACCCGCCGGGTGAGAGAAGTGCTTTCTTTCATGCTCTATGCAGAGATCCTGTTTATATCTGCCAGGACCGGGCAGCGGCTGTCAAAACTTTTTGAAACGATCGATATGGTGATTGAAAACCAGACGCTGCGCATTCAGACAGGAGTACTCAATGAGATCATTATGGAAGCAGTTGCCATGCAGCAGCCGCCCTCCGACCGGGGGCGGAGGCTGAAGATCTTCTATGTGACGCAGGTTTCTGTAAAACCGCCGACGTTTGTGGTCTTTGTCAATGATAAAGAGCTGATGCATTTTTCCTATACCCGTTATCTGGAGAACAAGATCCGGGATACGTTTGGCTTTAAAGGAACATCCCTGAAGTTTATCATACGTGAGAGAAAGGAACAGTGATGATATGGAACGCTTGATCAGTCTGGGAATCGGCTATCTGTTCGGAATCTTTCAGACAGCCTATATCTATGGAAAGATGAATGGGATCGATATCCGGGAGCACGGAAGCGGCAATGCCGGAACGACAAATGCGCTTCGGGTGCTTGGAAAAAAGGCGGGCGTTATCGTGCTTCTTGGAGATGTGGCGAAAACCGTGCTGGCGGTCGTTGCAGTGAGGCTTCTGTTTCACCGCCAGGATGCGGACTGGCTGCCTCTTCTGGGCATGTATGCGGCTGCGGGAGCGGTTCTCGGACACAATTTTCCGGTACAGCTTGGTTTTAAGGGGGGAAAGGGAATCGCCTGTACGGCAGGTCTGATCCTGACGCTTGGGCCTCTTGTAACGGCGTTGGAAGCGTCTGCCTTTCTTCTGATCGTGTTTCTGACCGGATATGTATCGCTGGGATCGATTTTTGTGGTGATCGAACTTGTGATTGTTCTGGCGGTTCTGGGACAGAACGGATATTACGGCATGAGTCAGGGGCATCTGATGGAATTTTATGCCATCGGCGTGCTGCTGGCCTGCATGGCGATCTATCGTCACAGAGCCAATATCGTACGGCTTATGAAGGGAACGGAGAGCAGGATTTTTCGGAAGAAGTAGGAGAGAGGATTATGGCAAAAGTCAGTGTGATCGGAGCAGGAAGTTGGGGCATGGCTGTCGCAAAAGTGCTTGACAGCAACGGACACGAGGTGATCGTGTGGTCTCACAGAGAGGAAGAGGCAGGAAGGCTTCGGAAAAAAAGGGAGAATGAAACAAAGCTTCCAGGAGTAAGGCTTTCTGAACAGGTGTGGTTTACTTCGGATCTGGAAATGGCAGTGAAAGAAAGGGACCTGCTGATTCTTGCGGTCCCGTCCACTGCGGTCCGCAGTACGGCGCATAAGATGGCTTCCTTTGTAAGGCCGGGAGCAGTGATTGTGAATCTTGCGAAGGGGATCGAAGAGAGTACGCTGATGGTTTTGACCGATATTATCAGGCAGGAGATTCCGGAAGCGAATGCTGCAGTATTGTCCGGGCCAAGCCATGCCGAAGAGGTGGGACATGGAATTCCCACTACGGTGGTGGCGGGTGCGAAAAACCGTGAGACGGCGGAGTGCATCCAGAACATTTTTATGAATCATGTATTCCGGGTCTATACGAGTCCGGACATGCTGGGAATTGAACTGGGGGGAGCGCTTAAAAACGTCATTGCCCTGGCGGCCGGCGTGGCGGACGGGCTTGGCTGCGGAGATAATACCAAGGCGGCGCTGATTACCAGAGGGATTGCAGAGATGAGCCGACTGGGCGTCGCCATGGGAGGCAGGATCGAGACCTTTAACGGTCTGACGGGGATCGGAGATCTGATCGTGACCTGCGCCTCCAGACACAGCCGGAACCGGAAAGCCGGGTATCTGATCGGGCAGGGAAGAAGCATGCAGGAAGCCATGGATGAAGTAAAGATGGTGGTAGAAGGAGTATACTCTGCGAAGGCGGCCATGGCGCTGGCCGGGAAATACGGCGTGAATATGCCCATTGTGGAGGAAGTGAATAAAGTACTTTTTGAGAGTAAACCGGCCAGAGAGGCGATGGCGGATCTGATGCTGCGGGACAAGAAGATTGAGAATCCGGAGCTGCCATGGGAGGAAGCGATACCCGGCTGAATACAGATTGGCTGCAGAGACGGATTCAGAACGGCTGTCCGGCAGAAGGGAATGGAGAGAAAAGATGACAAGAAAAGAATTTCAGGCGTTGACAGATAAAGGAACGGTCCTTCTGGATGGAGGAACAGGCTCCTGTCTGCGCAGTATGGGCATGCCGGCAGGAGTCTGTACGGAGCAGTGGGTATATGAGCATCCGGATGCCATAAAAAAGCTTCAGACGGAATATGCTTCCGCAGGATCGCAGATCATCTATGCGCCGACTTTTGGCGCAAACCGGATATCACTTGAGAATATGGGGCTTAAGGGTCGGACGGAGGAACTGAACCGTACGCTGGCGGCCAGGACGGTAGAACATTTGAGCGGGCATGTGTTTGTAGCAGGAGATATGTCCACGACAGGGAAGCCGATGGAACCATATGGTCCCATGACCTATGACGGGCTGATGGATGTATATAAGGAACAGATCGTTTTTCTTGCCGAATCCGGTGTGGACCTGCTTGTGGCAGAGACCCTGATGTCCCAGGAAGAAGCGCTGGTGATCTGCGATGCGGCGCGTGCGGTATGCGATCTGCCCCTTCTTATCTCATTTACCTGTGAAGGGGATGGGAATCTGTACTTTGGAGGAACGGTGGCGGAAGCGGCCGCGGCGCTGGATGCCATGGGCGCGGATGCAGTGGGAGTCAACTGTTCCGTAGGTCCGGATCAGCTGGAGGCAGTCATCCGCCGACTGAAGGATACGGTTTCGATTCCGATTATGGCAAAGCCCAATGCGGGGATGCCGGTCATTACAGAGACAGGGGAGGCGGTTTACAGCATGGGGGCGGAGGAGTTTGCCGGACATGTGCTTCATCTTAAGGACTGCGGAGCCTCTCTGATCGGAGGATGCTGCGGAACGACTCCGGAATATATCAGGAAAATAAAGAAGAGTCTGTAATATGAGAAAAATGATCATGCTGGGTATCAGCCTGCTGGCTGCCGGTTTATTGGGAGGGTATCTGCTTTTTTTTCAGCCTCAGAAGATTATGGAGGCAGGGGTGCTTTCGGAGGAAGATCTTGCCCGGCTTCTGGCGGTCAGGACCTGCTTTTCAGCGGAAGTGACAGCGTGTCTTTGGATAGACGGGGTAGAGGTTCCCTGTGAAGCGGAAGAAGGGCGGTATTACATTCCTAAAAATATGGAGGAAGATCACTGGAAAGGGCAGATCAGCGCATCCGTGGACGGAATGCCTGCTTCGGTCATATGGACAGCAGATACGGCTTTTGAAAATATGGAGGATGCAGTTGCAGAGGGACATGTTTTTGAATGCATTGTCTATAATGAGACCGGTTATAAAAAAATGCCGGTGCTTTTTACCGGGCTTCCGGTGATGTGCATAGACGGAAACATGGGAGAGGCGGATTCCAGAGTGCGGGTGTTTGACCCGGTGAAAAGCCTTCGGGGGGATTATCAGACAGAGGAGAGCCGTGTTTATTATAACATTCGGGGTAATGCCAGCAAACGGTTTGAAAAGATCGGTTATCGTCTGGAACTTCTTTGGGAAGACGGGAGCGAAGGAAGGAAAACGTCTTTGCTGGGAATGAGAAGCGACAACGACTGGCAGCTGAAGGCCATGTATTCTGACCGGAGTAAACTGCGGGACAAACTTTCCATTGATCTTTGGAATCAGATTGCAGAAAGTACAGAGACGAAGACAGATACAGGCTGCCGGATGGAATATCTGGAACTGATCATAAATGGAAAATATCAGGGCCTGTATGGTCTGGTGGAGCCTACGGACTACAAGTCGCTGGGGCTTAATAAAGAAAAGGATCTGATCTATAAGGCTGCATCCGATGAATGGCCGGATGGGGAGCTTTTTGCCAAAAGCGAACAGATGCAGTCCTTCAGCTGTGCGGGAATTAATATCCGCCAGGCGGGGAGGCCGTATACATCCGGTCTGTGGGAGCCGTTTTGCAGATTCTGGAACAGCGGCTATGGGATGGAATCAAAAGAAGATCTGGAAATTCTGTATGAATGTATCGACCGGCAGAATTTTATTGAGTACGATCTGTATTATAACGCGATAGCCGGAATGGATAACCGGTTTAAAAACATCATCTACAGCACGGTGATCCATGGAGACGGAACCTGTACCATCCGCCGGATCCCATGGGATCAGAACTACTCCTGGGGAGATGATTTTGAACAGGGAGAAGACAAGGATATCAAAAATATCCGCTATAATCCGGAACTGGCTTACCGATGGCTGAATGAAGAGGTATTTCGCAATATGCAGAAATATGACGACGATCTTGCAGAAGACATGAGAACCACCTGGGAAACGTGGCGCGGGAGTTTTTTAAAAGAAGAATACTGGAAGGCCTATGCCAGGGAACTGATGGCTTATCTGACCGGTTCCGGCGCATTTGCCCGGGATACTGCAAGATGGCCGGACAGCGGAAACGTGGCAGGAACAGAAGAGATCGAAACGTTTATCGATGCACGGTTTGTATGGCTGGATGAATATCTGCGTACCCTTTAAAAATAATTGACAAAGGAAGCGTTCATTGTTACAATATTTTGGTATCGAATAAACTGTGCTTTAACAGAGTGAATGAAGAAAGCGGGGAGACAGATGGACAAGGTGGTTTTTTCACTTCTTGTAGAGAATTCGTCAGGCGTTCTGAGCCGTGTTGCAGGGCTCTTTACCCGGCGCGGTTATAATATTGACAGTATTGCTGCAGGTATGACGGCGGATCCGAAATTTACAAGGATCACGGTAGTGGCAAGAGGGGATGAGATCATCCTTGAGCAGATTGAAAAACAGTTGAATAAACTGGAAGACGTGGTAGACATCAAGAAGCTTATGCCGGACAGTTCCGTATGCAGGGAACTGGTGCTTCTGAAGGTGCTCTGCGATGCTGGAAACCGTCAGAATATCATATCAATCACTGATATTTTCAGGGCAAAGATCGTAGACGTTTCCATAGACTCTCTGGTGATCGAGCTGGTGGGCAGCCAGTCAAAGATTGACGCATTTCTCCGGATGCTGGAGGATGTGGAGATTCTGGAACTTGCCCGCACCGGCCTTACCGGCCTTTCCAGAGGCACTTCCGATGTGAAGCTGCACAATGGGGATGGAAAGCTTGTGGACTACGACTTGTATAAAAGCAAACACATTTAGGATGATGGAGGAGAGAGACAATGGCAAAGATTTATTATCAGGAAGACTGTAACCTTTCCATGCTGGAAGGAAAGACGATTGCGGTCATCGGCTATGGCAGCCAGGGACATGCACATGCGCTGAACGCAAAGGAGTCCGGGTGCCACGTAATCATCGGGCTTTATGAGGGCAGCAGATCCTGGAAGCGCGCAGAAGAGCAGGGCTTTGAGGTATACACGGCTGCAGAGGCTGCGAAGAAGGCGGATATCATTATGATTCTGATCAATGATGAGCTGCAGGCTTCCATGTACAAAAAAGACATTGAGCCGAATCTGGAAGAGGGCAACATGCTCATGTTCGCACATGGTTTTAATATTCATTTCAATCAGATCGTACCGCCGAAGAATGTGGACGTAACGATGATTGCTCCGAAGGGACCGGGACATACGGTGAGAAGCGAGTATCAGGCAGGCAAGGGCGTGCCGTGTCTGGTGGCGGTTCATCAGGATGCGACCGGAAAAGCGCTGGAGATGGCGCTGGCGTATGCGCTTGCCATCGGCGGCGCAAGGGCAGGCGTTCTGGAGACGACCTTCCGTACGGAGACCGAGACCGACCTGTTCGGCGAGCAGGCGGTGCTGTGCGGCGGCGTGTGCGCACTGATGCAGGCTGGGTATGAGACTCTGACCGAGGCGGGTTATGATCCGAGGAATGCATATTTCGAGTGTATCCATGAGATGAAGCTGATCGTGGATCTGATCTATCAGTCAGGCTTCGAGGGAATGAGATATTCCATCTCCAATACGGCGGAATACGGCGATTATATTACCGGGCCGAAGCTGATCACAGAGGAGACGAAGGCAACCATGAAGAAGATTCTGAAGGACATTCAGGATGGTTCCTTTGCAAAAGAGTTTCTTCTGGATATGTCTGCGGCGGGCGGACAGGCTCATTTCAAAGCCATGAGAAAGCTGGCGGCAGAGCATCCGTCAGAGAAAGTCGGAAAAGAGATCCGGAAGCTGTACAGCTGGAACGGCGAGGATAAATTACTGGATAACTAGTACTGTATTCACTGGAATTTTCGTAAGACAGTACTGGGATTTAAGGGAGAGGATGCCGCAGAGCGTATCTTCCGGTTCCCGACAGGTGCTGGCGGGAGCCGGGGGATGGGTTTTGCGGCATCTCTTTTCTGTTTTGCAGGATGACGGAACAAAAGGAGTACATGGTGAAGAAGGAAAGACGATCCGTCAGACAGACGCAGTGTCTGTTTCTGGCATTTCATGTGCTGGTGGTGGCATATGCAGTTTTTTTTCTGCATCCCTTTTACGGGTCAAATGATGAATTTTCGCTGTCTGCGATCGCATCAGGGGCATATGGAGATCCAACACAGTATTTTATCTATATTCACAGCGGATTCGGGTGGCTTTTGAAGGGATTTTATCTGCTTGTACCCGGGGTAAACTGGTATACGCTGGTCATGTATGGGATGATCTTTCTGTCCCTGAGTGCAGTGGGATGCGTGTGGATTTATCGTGAACAGCGGACGGGAGCGGTTCTGGCGGCAATGCTGGTACTTGCCTGTGCACAGCCCCTGTATGTGGAGTTCCAGTATACAAAGACGGCGGCGGCGGTGACGGCGGCCGGTTATGTGCTGTTGTTCTGTACGCAGGATTTCAGAAGAGAAAAGCCGGGCAGGGCAGACGGCCGAAAGGATACGCTTCTGCAAAGAGGGGCTGTCCTGGCCGGCGGCATCCTGCTTCTGCTTCTCGGAAGCTGGATCCGTTTCCATGCATTCGGCATGATCACGATCATGGCATTGGGACTGTGGCTGGCCCGTGTACGGTCTCTGAGAAAAGACCGGGATCTGAAAAGATTTCTGCTTCTTGACTGTGCGCCCTGTATGCTGGCATTCGGACTGATACTGGGAAGCATCCTGCTGGAAAACATGCTGGTGTACACGCCCGGGAGCCCGCAGGAGCATTATCGGGAATATGACAGAGCCAGACAGCAGCTTCTGGATTATGGAGTGCCGGAATGGGATGAATATCAGGCGGAATACGAAGCGTTGGGGCTTACAAGAACGGACTGCATCAATCTTCAGAACTGGCTGATTGCAGATTATGACCGGTATACGGCGGATACGTTTCGGGCAATCGTTGAGTTTCGCCGGGACAGGCCGTTTCAGTGGGAATACCTGATGGACTATCTGGTGATACTTGCGAAAAAGCCGCTTTTTATACTGGGAGTGTTTGTCACTCTTTTATGGCTTTTCCCACTGCCGTCATGGAGATGCCGGCGGGGATGGGTGCAGGTTCTGTATCCGTATCTGGCGCTGCTTTGCATTTATCTGTATTTTATCAGCATCTATCGGGTACTGCCGATCGTAGTGACTGCATGTCTGATGGGGTTTCTGATCTTTGTCTGCTCGGCTGCGGAAGAGGAGATCGGGGCATTCCGGAAGGAAAAGCCGGAAGGGAAAAAGGAGCTGGCTGCCGGACTGGCCTGTGTGCTGCTGACGGCGGGAATCTGTTTTCGGATGTTGATTGCGCCGGTATTCCAGACGCCTGTACAGGAATCAGAACCCAGCGTTGCATTCCGGTCTCTGTATGATACCATCAGCAGGGATAAAAAGATCTATTATGTTTTTGATCCTTTTACCAACAATGGAGTGGAGCTTGGATATTCCATTTTTGAAAAGCTTCCGGAGGATTATCTGACCAATATCTTTACGCTGGGCGGATGGGAGACGGAATCCCCCCAGGTGGTATCCAATCTGGAAAACTATGAACAGAGGAGTCTTTTGACCTCTCTTTACCAAAGCGACAGGGCGGTGCTGATATCGAATACATTAATGGAACATATCATGCTTCATCTGCAGGATATTTATGATGGTATTTTCATCACGTATTCAAAAGTGAATCAGGTGGGAAATTTTGATCTTTTTGCGCTGAATTATAAAATGTCCGGACTGAAGGACAGTGAAGAATATACGGCGTCGCTGGACCGGACCTGGACAGCAGAGAACGAGCGGTATGATGTCTTTGAGGCAACGGTAAACATGACGCCGGAAGAACTGGAAGGAAAGAGCGTGTTTCTCTGGATGGAGAGCGTGGAAAGCGGAAAAAGGCGGATGTACCAGGGAACGTGGCGGCAGCAGGATGAAGAGGGGCTGTATTCCATGCTCTATGATACGGAGCTGGCAGATACAAATCAGGCCAGATTCATGATTCCGAAGCTCAGTTATCCTCTGGATGACCGCTATGAAGTTCATATTGTGATTCGTGGTGAGGACAAGGGACAGAAGATCAGAACAGAGAACAATCTGTATTAATAAAGACCTCTGGACAGACGGCAGAGAGGAGCGGCTGTGAAGAAAAGACAGGTAAATTTTGAACTGCTCAGGATTTTGTGCATGTATATGATTGTGGTCGGACACTGCCTGTTTCATGGAAGAGTGACTGCGAAACTTGGATATGGAACGACAAATTATTTTCTGTCCTATCTGATCCAGTCCTTTTCCGTAGTGCATGTGAACTGCTTTGTGATGCTGACCGGGTATTTTTCCATTGACAGAGAATTCCGGGCGCAGAGGCTCCTGAAATTCTGGAGACAGGTAGCCTTTTACTCGACAGTGATCTGCCTGATCTGCGGCGTCTGTATGGGAGTGAACCGGGCAGATGTCATAAAGGCAGTATTTCCCGTTTCCTCCGGAAACTACTGGTTTGCATCGGTTTATATGGGACTTTCGCTTCTGATGCCCTTTGCAGGGATGGCGGCAGTACGGCTGACAAAAAAGCAGTATCAATATCTCCTTGTGCTCCTTGCACTGTTTTTCAGTGTAAACCATATGATTTTCCGGGTGAACGCATACGGAAGCTATGTGGGACGTGAACTTCCGTGGTTTCTGTTTCTGGCGCTGCTTGCCGGTTATATAAAGCTTCATACCCGTCCGGAAGGGCGGTATTTCCGGTATGGGCTGTTCGGCTATGCGGCCGCTTCATTTGCAGTGCTTGCCAGCGTCTATCTGTCGGTAAGGCTGCACCAGGAAGATATCGGTTATTTTCTGAATTATAATTCCCCGCTGGCGCTCGCGGCGACCGGCTGTCTGTTTCTCTGTGTAAAAAACATGCCCTGGCGGGAGAACCGTCTGGATAAAGTAATTCAAAAGACAGCGGGCGCGGCGTTCGGCGTTTATCTGATTCATGACAACTACCTGATCCGGTATCTGGTATGGGATACCTTTCGTGCCAGCAAAGTTGCCCGGACGCACTGGGCGGTTATCTATGCCGTTCTGATTGCGGCTGTTGTGTATGGGATATGCACCTTCCTGGAACTTCTGAGACAGTGGATGTTTCAAAAAGTCGGAAAATGGTATATGAAAACGGCTCTGTATGCGAAAGAACAGAGATTTTGTGCCCGTCTGGACGCATTGCTGGACATGACGGACGGCCGGGGCGGCGGAGAATGAAATTCAAATCCGCTTGACAATAACAGGAGTTTTTGATATGATACATTTCAGTGAAATAAGTAAATGCGTTGATGAGGAATAGTACATTCAGACTTGAATACAGAGAGCTGTCGGCTGGTGCGAGACAGCAGAGAGGATGTCTGGAACTCGCCTCTGAGCGGCTGTCCAAAATCTTCTGTATTCTGATATGGAAGAAAGTAGATGCAGACGGGTTCCCTGCCGTTACAAAGGGAAGGATATAAGAGTAACATCCGTATCCATAAAGTGTGTGAAGTCATTCATGAAATCAGAGTGGTACCGCGTAGGACAGTGTGTCTTTCGTCTCTGGGTTTATAGAAACCCGGGATGGAAGGCTTTTTTATTTCCCGAAACTGTAAACAGATCAAAGACCAATCAGAAGGAGAGACAGGATGAATTACAAGAAGTATACCAGACAGTATTTTATGCCCCCGGAAAGATGTATGGACTGGGTGGAAAAAGAATATGTGGATCGTGCGCCGGTATGGTGCAGCGTGGATTTAAGAGACGGCAATCAGGCGCTGGTCGTTCCCATGACCTTGCAGCAGAAGCTGGATTTCTTCCAGCTCCTTGTAAAGATCGGCTTCAAGGAGATTGAAGTCGGCTTTCCGGCGGCATCGGAAACAGAGTATGAATTTCTCCGCGCGCTGATCGAGCAGAAGCTGATTCCGGATGACGTTACGGTTCAGGTACTGACGCAGGCAAGAGAACATATCATTCGAAAAACTTTTGAGGCGCTGGAAGGGGCGAAAAACGCGATTGTGCATGTATATAACTCTACTTCCCTGGCACAGCGGGAGCAGGTCTTCCATAAATCAAAAGAGGAGATACTGGAAATTGCCGTCGAAGGCGCGAAGCTTTTAAAAGAGCTGACGGAAGAAGCAGGTGCGGATTACCGCTTTGAATACAGCCCGGAGAGCTTTACCGGAACCGAGCCGGAGTATGCCCTGGAAGTCTGCAATGCAGTGCTGGACGTGTGGAGACCGACTGCAGACAAAAAAGCAATCATAAATCTTCCGGTAACTGTACAGCATTCCATGCCGCATGTATATGCGCAGCAGATTGAATATGTCAGCAAACACTTAAAATACAGAGAAAACGTACTGGTTTCCCTGCATCCGCATAATGACCGCGGATGCGGGGTTGCCGATACAGAGATGGGGCTTCTTGCAGGAGCGGACCGGGTGGAAGGAACCTTGTTCGGCAATGGAGAAAGAACCGGAAACGTGGATATTGTCACTCTGGCAATGAATATGTATGCGCAGGGAGTCGATCCCATGCTGGATTTTGAGAATATGAACGAAATCTGCGACGGTTATGAGCATTATACCGGAATGAAAGTCAATGAACGTAATCCGTACAGCGGAGCGCTGGTATTTGCAGCATTTTCCGGTTCTCACCAGGATGCAATTGCAAAAGGCATGAAATGGATCAAAGAAAAACATCCGGATCACTGGACGGTTCCGTATCTTCCTATTGACCCGCAGGATGTGGGAAGAAGTTATGATGCAGACGTCATAAGAATCAACAGTCAGTCCGGAAAGGGCGGCGTTGGGTATATTCTGGAGAGAAATTACGGCATCGTCATGCCGCCGAAGATGCGCGAAGCCATGGGCTATGCTGCAAAGGCGGTATCGGATGAACAGAACAAGGAACTGCAGCCGGCAGAAATCTACAGAGTATTTGAAGCAAAATTTGTCGGGATTAAGACGCCGTACCAGATTGTTGAAGTGCATTTTAAGCAGGTAAACGGAATTACGGCAGAAATTACCACATATTATAATGATGAAAAAATGGTAACGACTGCTACCGGTAACGGACGTCTGAATGCGGTAAGCAATGCATTGAAGAAAGCATACGGATTTAACTACAATCTGGTTACGTATCAGGAACATGCACTGACGGGAAGTTCCAGCTCCAGTGCCATTGCCTATGTGGGAATTCAGACTCCGGATGGAAAGATTCACTGGGGTGCGGCGATTGATCCGGACATTATTCACGCATCCATTGATGCACTGTTAACAGCAATCAATCACTCCGTACGATAATATATATCCTGTGATTATATTTTGCCGGAAAAGTATGATAAACGGCACATGGGCCAAGACTCTATAAGGGCAAGAATTCAGTGCCGTTTATATATTGACAAAAAGACAGAACGTTTTTCACATTTTTTTTGTGAGAAACGTTCTTTTTTTGCATTTTTGTCATAAAAATGAAAAAAACAGTTCATAATAGTTAACAAAATCGTAATATATATATTGACAGTTAGATTAAATCCGATATATAATGCCAACTTGTAACCGGGCATCAGAAAAATGAATGCCTGCAAGCCGACAGTTATGTCGGTCCATGAAACAGAAAAGGAGAGTATGTATGCGTAGATGCTATCGGGGTGCTGCGCTTGCGCTTGGGGGAATCCTCATGACGGGCATGACATCCCATGATTCCTGCAGCTTCGGCACATTAACGGTGTATGCTGCAGAGGACACACTGACGGAAGAGCTGGAGACAGCATTTCAGGAGGAAGTCCGGACAGGGGAGGAAAACGTCGAAACAGATATACCGGCAGAAGAAAAAACAGAAAATCCGGAGACAGGCATTGACATGCCGGAGGGATCGGATACAGAATTGACCACAGAAGAGGATGTGACGGAATCAGCTGTGGAAAATACAGAAACGGAAGCGGTCGAAACGGAACCGGTTATGGAAGACGTTGTGACAGAACCGGTCGCGGAAGATGCGGTTTCAGAACCGGCTGTGGAGGAACCAGTCCAGGAGCCGGTACAGGAAGCAGAAACTGCAGAAGAACCGGTACAGCCGGCAGGAAGCAGTTTTGGTCTGGAAGAACAGGAGTATCAGGTACTCCTCAAAATAGTGGAGGCAGAAGCCGGCGGTGAAGATACGGTCGGCAGAATGCTGGTAGCCAATGTGATTATGAACCGTGTGAGAAGCGGACGTTTTCCCAATACAGTCACAGAGGTGGTATATCAAAGATGCAGCGGAAGGACACAGTTTTCCCCTGTATCAGACGGAAGGATCGATCGGGTCAGCATTTCCCCGGAAACGGTGGAAGCCGTTGCAAGAGCCATGAATGGTGAAGATGCATCGGCGGGAGCCTTATATTTTCGATCCGTATACAGCAACAGCAGATGGTTCGACCGTACGCTCCACCGTGTTGTGGAGCATGGTAATCACATCTTTTATACCATGTAAAAAGAAAGAGGTTTAAAAAGCCTCTTTCTTTTTTTGCATTCCTGTGATAGAATACACGCATGCAACAGAAGAAAAAGCTGCGGAAATATAAGTAAAGGAATGAGAGACTATGGAATTGAAATATAAAAGCACGAGGGGCGGCCAGACGGAAGTGACGGCCTCTCAGGCAATCCTTCAGGGGCTTGCAGGAGACGGCGGCCTGTTTGTACCGGCACAGATTCCCAGGCTGGATGTCAGTCTGAAGGAACTTGCAGGTATGTCCTATCAGGAGACGGCATATGAAGTGATGAAGCTTTTCCTGACTGATTTTACGGAAGAGGAATTAAAACGCTGCATTGCATGCGCCTATGATGAAAAATTTGATACAGAGGCGATTGCGCCTCTGGCAAAGGTAGACGGCGCTTATTATCTGGAACTGTTTCATGGGGCTACGATCGCATTCAAAGACATGGCGCTTTCCATCCTGCCTTACCTGATGACGACGGCGGCCAGAAAGAATCAGATTAAAAATGAGATCATCATATTGACTGCAACTTCCGGAGATACGGGAAAAGCAGCGCTGGCAGGTTTCGCAGATGTGCCCGGAACCCGTATCATCGTGTTTTATCCAAAAGACGGAGTCAGCCCCATTCAGGAAAGACAGATGGTGACCCAGAAAGGAGAAAACACCATGGTGGTCGGCATCAGAGGAAATTTTGATGATGCCCAGAATGGCGTCAAGGCGATCTTCGGTGACCAGGAGCTGAAGAAAGAACTGCTTGAGGCGGGCTTTCAGTTTTCCAGCGCCAATTCCATCAATATTGGCCGGCTGGTACCTCAGATCGTATATTACGTGTATGCTTATGCAAAACTTCTGGAAAGCGGAGAACTGACGGAGGGAGAAACGCTGAATGTGGTGGTGCCGACCGGAAATTTCGGCAATATCCTTGCGGCGTATTATGCGAAGCAGATGGGGCTGCCTGTAGGAAAACTGGTCTGTGCTTCCAATGACAATAAAGTGCTGTATGATTTCTTCCGGACCGGAGAATACGACAGGAACCGTCCGTTCATCCTGACGACCTCTCCATCCATGGATATTTTGATTTCCAGCAATTTGGAACGTCTTCTGTACCGGATCGCCGGTGAAGATGCAGGGAAGGATATGGAGCTGATGAACCTGCTGGGAACCGAAGGGCGGTATGAGATTACTCCCGGGATGAGAGAACAGCTTTCGGATTTCTGCGGATATTACGCATCTGAAAAAGAGACGGCGGCAAAGATCAAAAAAGTGTATGAGAATACTGGATATGTGATGGACACGCATACGGCTGTAGCCGCCTGTGCATATGAAAAGTATGTGGATGAGACAAAAGATTCGGCAAAAACAGTGATTGCTTCTACTGCAAGCCCGTATAAATTTACCCGGAGCGTGATGGACGCCATCGATGAGAAACGGTACAGCGGCATGACGGATTTTGAACTGATTGATGAATTGTCTGCAATTTCCAATACAGACGTTCCGAATGCAGTGAAAGAGCTTCGGACTGCGCCGGTACGGCATAAGACCGTATGTGAAGTAAATGAGATGAAGAAGACGGTGCGGGAATTCCTGGACGTAAGGTAGGAGGCGGTTATGGCTTTTGACGGACTGTTTAATTTAATTGATATCATGGTGCTTGGATTTGGTTTCTATGCCATGTACAGCGCCTGGGTGCTCCGGCAGGAGGGGAAGATCATCCGTACCTTTCTGGCGCTTAGAGATACGGATCTGGATTCCTGTAAGGACCTTCAGGGATATGCGAACTGCATGTCGCCGAAACTGTGGACGCTGGGAATTGTCATGGTCGCATATGCGGGAATATCACTTTTGAATACTTATGTGGTTTCCATCAATTCTCTGTTCTGGATGATGATGGCGGTATTTTTGATCACGCTGTTCTGGTATGGAATGGAAGTAAAGAAGGCAGTGATAAAATACTTTTAACTTGACTTTTTTTTGACAATCAGTATAATGGAATCTGACAGCGTATGAAAATACGCTGTTCGGTTATCTATATGTGGGGGACAGATCCCCGGTTAAAAAATGAGGAGGACACGATCATGTCAACAAAAGCGTATTACCCGCTCAGTGAAATTGGCAAAGGGAAACCAGGTTTCTCAAAAACACGTTCCATTATTGAAGCAGCTTTCTACGGGAACAATGTAGTAAAGGTGAACACCCTGAAGGAAGCATATGATCTGGCAAAGAATTCTCCGGGAACTATCGTGACCGACATGCCTGTATATAAGGGTGAGGAGTTCGGTCTTGAGGAGGATGCAAAGGTTCTTCTGTTCAACGACGGCGCCGTGACCGGACGTTATGCACAGGCGCGCCGCATCAAAGGCGAGCCGGGTGTTGACGAGGAAAAACTCGACAAGATCGTTATGGATGCCGTATATGAGACCCGTTGGAAAACCATGTATCACGCAACCTGCTTTGCAGGGCTTGATCCGGAGTTCATGGTAAAGGTTCATCTTCTGATTCCGGAAGGAGAGGAGAACCTTCTGTACAACTGGATGATCAACTTCCAGTACATGTCCGACGAGTATGTAAAGATGTATAAAAAGTCCAAACCGGTAGGCGATGGAAAAGAGCCGGATATCTATATCTTCTCCGATCCTCAGTGGGTACCGGTAGAGCGTCCGGACCTTGACTTCAGCTGCCTGAGCGATCCGCTGACTCTATGCTATTTTGACACCAACCAGAACTGCGCGGCGATCCTTGGCATGAAGTATTTCGGAGAGCACAAGAAGGGTACTCTGACCATGGTATGGGCGCTGGCCAACAGAAACGGCTATGCAAGCTGCCACGGCGGACAGAAGGAGTACACGCTTCCGGATGGAAGCAAATATGTGGCTTCCGTGTTCGGTCTGTCCGGCTCCGGAAAATCCACGCTGACCCATGCAAAGCACGGCGGAAAATATCCGATCACCGTTCTGCATGACGATGCGTTCATCATCAATACGGAGACCTGCTCTTCCGTTGCCATCGAGCCGACGTATTTTGACAAGACCGCAGATTACCCCACCGGATGCCCGGACAACAAGTATCTGCTGACGGCTCAGAACTGTTCCGCTACTTTGGATGAGGACGGGAAGATCCAGCTTGTGACCGAGGATATCAGAAACGGCAACGGCCGCGCGATCAAATCCAAACTGTGGTCCCCGAACCGCGTGGATAAGATCGATGCTCCGGTGAACGCAATCTTCTGGATCATGAAAGACCCGACCATTCCGCCGGTTGTGAAGCTCAAAGGCGCTGCACTGGCATCTGTTATGGGCGCTACGCTGGCTACCAAGACTTCCACCGCAGAGCGCGTGGCTGCAGGTACCGACCTGAACGCGCTTCGTATTGTGCCGTATGCAAACCCGTTCCGTACCTATCCGCTGGTACACGACTATGAGAAATTCAAAAAGCTCGTGGAAGAGAAGAACGTGGACTGCTACATCGTGAATACCGGTGATTTCATGGGCAAAAAAGTCCAGAAAGAGGATACGCTTGGAATTCTGGAGACGATCGTGGAAAGAAGAGCAGAATTTACCCAGTGGGGACCGTTCGAGGATATCGAGATCATGAACGACTGGTCCGGCAAGAGCGGAGACTTCACTCCGAACCTGCAGGATCCGGAGTATGCGGCTGCACTGAAGAACGCAATGCAGAACCGCGTGGACGCAGTGGCGAAGTTCGCTACCGCAAAGGGCGGCTATGACAAGCTTCCGGATGAGGCGCTTGCTGCACTGGAGAAGCTGGTAAAAGAACTGGCATAATCTGAATGAACGTAAAAGGGGCACTGTTTTATGGTGCTCCTTTTTGTATATCTGAGAACAGGCATACGATGATGTGAGGGACAGGATCATGAGAAAACGCATGATGGAAGAAGCAGAAAAGCATCTGAATGGAAGCATGAAAAGCGTGCTGATTTTATCAGTTGTGACAGTGTGTACAGGGCTGCTCTGGACGTGGAACGGGTTGGAGGCGTGGAAAGCTGCAGGATGGATCTGGACTGCAGAAAACAGTACCCGGTTCATTTTAGGCGTCTGGTGTCTTCTGCCTGGCGTTTGGGGCGTTCATTTTTCCAGAAAACGGCATCGTCATATTCCGGATTGCGAGGTGATCCTGTGGCATTCATTAGATGTACTGGGGGCGGGATGGTTTCTGGAAGCGGTTGCGATGGGCTATACGGCTGCCGCCTTCCTTTTCCATACAGGCTGGGAGGAAGATCGTGTATTATTTGTAATGTTTGCCATACTGTTTTCCTGCGCCGCGTTTTTTCTGTTTTATGGCTATAGAAAATGTTACATTCTGCTGTGTGACAGTCGGATTGAATACAGAGGCTTTTTTAGGAAAAAAACAGTTCCGGTATCAGATATAAAGAAAATTCTGGTAATAGAAAAAAGAAACCGTAACGGGTTAATGGTGAAAGTGGGCTACCGGTTTCTGGGCGCAGATGAAAAAGAACTGTTTACCGCGGGAATAGATATGGTTCATGTGCAGGAATTTATGAATCACTTTTCCGATTTGTATCAGCAGGCAGCGACAGAGTATGTAGCTGGAAAGCAGCAGGAAGAACGGGAACAGAATTAAGCTGCGATGAGCCCTGCCATTGCATTCCTTACATAAACGACAGAACAGGCGCATAGAATGAAATGTGGAAAAGCATGCCGGCCACAGAGTGAGCGGTCATATATAAACGGCACTAAATTCTTGCCCTCATAGAGCTTTGTCCCACGTGTCGTTTATCATATTTTTCTGGCAATATATAATTCACAAGATATATAGTTTGTCACATTTACCGGAAATTTGAAAAAATGGCAGAAGATTTTGTATGCTGTGGTTGTCAAAACGCAGAAAATAGGTTATACTAAAGACACGGATTTCCTGAGGTGTTCGACAGCCCTGTTATTTTGAACCTACATTTACGTTCATGGGATTCCAATATCTCAAGCCGGATGTCAGGCCTCCGTCCTTTTGGACGCCAGTGGAAGGCTGAACGCTTGTTGAGGTTACCCACCTGGCTTTTTGAGCTAGGCGTCAAAATACAGGGAACGGCACTTTGGGAATCGGAAGATACCGGGTATTGCAGAGTCTGCAGTACCCGTTTTTTTCGATTGCAGACAGAAATAGAACGGGGAGGGATGGGATTGTACAGGCAGAGACTGAAGCAGAAGGCATTGCTTCTGGTAGTTCTTTTTGGTTTCCTGGTCTTTCTGCTTATGCCGGGGATATCAGAGAAGCCGGACCAGGATACGCCGGAGGAAGGGGAGCGGCTGGAGATTCCTGAAGAGGAAGAAGAGGACGACGGAGCGTTTGTTCCGGAGGAAATCTGGGAGATGCCGGGAGCGGACGCAAAGATCCGGGTACTGATTCTTGGAGAAAACGGCGGAATCTATCATGAAACAAAGGAACTGGAAAAGGAGTATCCAGGGGAGCTTCAGTATTATGAAGAGAAGCAGGGATGGGTTATCATCAATGAGGTGCCTCTGGAGGAGTATCTGTGCAGGGTGGTTCCCAGTGAGATGCCGTCCTCCTATGCAATAGAGGCTTTAAAGGCGCAGGCAGTATGTGCAAGGACCTATGCGGTATGGCAGATGCGGGAGTATGCATATCCGCAGTATGAAGCCCATGTGAATGACAGCACTTCTTATCAGGTTTACAATCAGATTGGAATTCAGGAGACAACCAGTCGGGCGGTGGAGGAGACAAAAGGACAAATCATGCTGTATGAAGACAGTCCGGTGAAGGCTTATTATTTTTCCACATCCTGCGGAAGCACGACGGATGAAAATATATGGGAGAAAGGAGACAGAGAACAGACGCAGTACATAGCAGGCAGGCGGGTCGGAGATTCAGAATCCAATCGTGATCTGACCGACGAAGAGGTATTTTCGGAATTTATCCGGAAAAAACATCCAGGAGACCTGGAGATTTCGGAGCCCTGGTACCGATGGAGCTGCTATGTGCCGCTGGGGCAGATCCGGGAGAATGTGGAAAAATGGGCGAAGGCACGGGCAGAGCGTTCACAGGATGGAATCCTTCTGGAAGACGGGGTGGAATATGTACTGGAGGAAGTGGATATGATAGGAGAAGTGGAAAGTGCGGAAATTCTCTCACGGAATACGGGCGGTGTCGTACAGGAGATGCGAATTATCGGTGAAGAAGGAACTTTGAAGATTAAATATGAGTATAACATCCGTCTGATGCTGGGGGTGCCCGGAGGAGAGATTCAGAAAAATGACGGGACCATGGGAGAAGGAGGGAATCTGCTGCCAAGCGGATATTTTGTCATGGAACCGGTACAGGAGGATAAGACTCTGACCGGATATCAGATCTATGGCGGCGGCCTGGGGCACGGCGCCGGCATGAGCCAGAATGGGGCGAGGGTGCTGGCGGAGGAAGGATGCGGCTATGATGAGATTCTGCAGTACTTTTATCATGAGATAAGACTTGCAGTATTGGAATAGATAGGGTATGATAATGCTTTAGGCAGAGAAAGCGATGGGCAGAGCTGGTGATACGTTTAATAGAAACCATAATAGAGATGAAAAGGGATATGGAGAAAGGCCATGTGGGGGCATATGCTGCACAGTCGGCTTATTTTATCATACTTTCTTTTCTTCCGCTTATCATTCTGCTCCTGTCCGTAATACAGTTTACGGGAATCGGGAAGGCGGAACTGTACGGTTTGATCCGGGATGTGGTTCCGGCCGGATTTCAGGGGTGGCTGTTTGGAATCATAGATGAAATGTACAGCAGGACCGTTGCAACCGTGTCCATTTCTGCGCTGGTAACCGTGTGGTCGGCAGGCAAAAGCTTCATGGCGCTGAACCGGGGAATGAATACGATCTGCCGCGTGGAGAAAAAACAGAATTATATCCAGATGCGTCTGCGCGGAGCGGTTTTTGCATTGCTGTTCGTGCTTCTGATCGTGGCGACGCTGGTACTGGTCGTGTTCGGAGCTTCGATCCACGAACTGTTTGCCGTATATTTTCCGTTCCTGGCGATTTTTACCCGGATTATCCTGTCTTTTCGTATGGTAGTGATGCTGGGACTTTTTACTTTTTTCTTTGCGCTTTTATATATGGTGCTTCCGAACCGGCGTGCAGGTTTTGTAGAACAGTTTCCGGGAGCCATCTTTGCTGCACTGGGATGGTACCTTTTTTCTTATGGTTTTTCCATCTATATTCAGTACAGTCATGCTTTTAACATGTATGGCAGCCTGACGACACTGGTGCTGCTCATGTTCTGGCTGTATGCAGTCATGTACATTGTGCTGATCGGAATGGAGATCAATCACTGGCGGGAAGAACAGGAAACGGTGCTCCGCTGGTAGAAGGCTGCTTTCACGGGTGGGTGTCAGTCTGCGCCCTGGAACTCTGTGCTCTGTGCTCGTATGGAGTGTATCGGACACCGGAGCCGTTTTGTCCGTCCCATTCGGACAGGTCTGTTCGCCTGTGACGGACAAAACGGCTCCGATGTCCGCTCCAGTCCACACAGCGCTGCAGAGCACAGAGTTCCAGGGCACAGAGCCACCCCACTCCATGAAAAGTAACAATAGTACTGGACAGTAAAAAGTTTATATGCTTAAGAAGCCAGTAAATCCTTATCAATTA
>CAJTXP010000022.1 GCA_910583615.1 uncultured Lachnospiraceae bacterium
TGCAGTAAAGGTTAAACGCCATCCTGACTACTTTTAAGCTCCCGCTGGTCTGCCAGCCTTCATGCAGGCACTCCGTTTTCACGCAGCCTGTCTTAAAATCATAAATACTTTTGATATTTCTTCTTGTGTCATCGCTGATACCAAGACAATATACAAGTGCTTTGTGGTACACGTCCTGATACCTGACCTCTTTCAATTTCTCATAGTAGAATTTTTCATGTGCATCACTGATAAAAATAATCGCTTTCTCTGCTCCTAACGCTGTACTACTCATACATTTTTCCTCCATTCTTGATGATTGACTATAACAAAAAAGGACAGTCCTATTCGTTAGAATAAGATTGTCCTTTAGGCGCTATATTAGGTTGTTCCTCTACATCATCAAGTATTATTCAGTACCATTGGGTAAAAAATTGATGTACAATTGATGTACTAACCCTATTTTGATGTACAACAAAAACTCTTTTTAATCCTCAAGAAGTTTCCGTTTTCTCTCAATCATTTCGTCGATTCTTTCTATGAAAGACGCTACATCCTTGACATTTTCGCATCTTTCAATACGTCCGTCAGGGTATACCCTCTTTGACACGCTCCCGGCTCCGCAGGCGACTATGGTCTGTTTCTCCTCCATCATAAGAATATTATAAACCCCGGCTCTGCCGGCCTTCGCATATCCCACATTTTCAAAATTCCCCGCCATATTTTTCTGACGGTACAGATAGTAGGGTTCCAGCCCCATCTTCTCACAGTATCCGGCGGTCATATCCATGATCTGCATATTGTTTTCAAGGCCCATCTCTGCATATTTTTCCTTAAAAAGATTCAGCCTCGCCGCCCGTTTGATGGCAAGGGAATGAATCGTGACGCTGTCCGGACCCAGAGCGGCGATCTCCTGCATGGTATGCTCCACATCCTCATACCCCTCTCCCGGAAGTCCGATGATCAGATCCATATTGATGTGGGAAAATCCCATTTCTTCTGCCAGCGCAAAAGCCTCCTTCGTCTGTTCCACTGTATGATGGCGTCCGATGATCCGGAGCGTCTCGTCCTTCATGGTCTGAGGATTGATGGAAATCCGGTCGATTCCATGGTCCAGAAGCACCTGCAGCTTCTCCTGGGTAATGCTGTCCGGCCTGCCGGCTTCCACTGTGAATTCCCGCAGATGCGACACGTCAAAAGCCGCCTGTATCCTGTCAAGCAGGCGCTCCATCTGATCCGGATTCAAAGTCGTAGGAGTTCCTCCTCCAATATAGACCGTATTCAGCTTCCGGTGCCGGAACCGCTCCCCCGCATCCTCCAGTTCCCGGAAAAGAGCATCCAGATATTCTTCCACCCGTTTTTCCCATTTTGACAGCGGGTAAGAAGTAAAGGAGCAGTACAGGCAGGTGCTGGGACAAAACGGAATCCCTACATACAGACTGTACCCGTCCTGATAGTTGATCCCTTTCAGCACCTGGCGTTCCCGGTTGGCGATCCGGACGCTCAACGCCGCCTTTTCCCTGCCGGCCAGATAATAGTCCTGCATATACGCTTCCGTCTCCGTATCGCTCCATCCCTGTTCCAGAAGCTGCATGGCAATCTTGACCGGCCGAATGCCTGTCAGCGTCCCCCAGGGAAGCGTCTGCCCCGTATACGCCACCAGAAGCCGGTAGATCAGCCGTTTCATGCGGGTCTTCGTCTCCTTCCGGTCATTCAGATCGTTCCGGCAGGACTTCTGCGCCTTCTCAGTCCCGTCCTCCAGAACCTTTGCCGTCACAAGGTCTTCCGCAAGAATCACGCTCATGCGAAGCCTCGCTGCTTCCTCAAATTCTTCCCGCACCCGGACGCTCACATCTTCCCGCGGAAAAAACGCTTTCACCAGAGAATGGATGTCATATTCGAAACCCGGCCTGTTTACGATCACTTCTATCATTGCTGTACATCTGTCCTTCCATATCGGTATCTCACCACGAATCTTCCTGTATTTTAACACTATTTTGTAGAAATGAAAAGGAAAAACGGATATTCTAAAACCCGGTCGTATAGACCGGGTTCCAGACACGTTATGACACAAACGGATTGTATTGTTTCTCAAAGGCGATTGTCGTCTCTTCCCCATGGCCCGGGTACACCTTTGTATCGTCCGGCAGCGGGAACAGCTTTTCCTTTACCGAGCGTACCAGCTCCGACATGCTTCCGCCCGGAAAATCACTGCGTCCTACGGACCCCTGGAACAGGGTGTCGCCGGCAAATACGCAGCCTGCCTCCTCGCAGTAGAAGCAGCAGCCTCCCGGCGTATGCCCCGGGGTGCGCAGTACTTTCAACCGGATTCCGGACAGCGTAAGTTCCTGTCCGTCCCGCACATACTCGTCCGCCTCCATGGTGATCACTCTGCGCATGATAAAGACTGACAGATTCGTCTTACCGTTTTTCAGCAGGGGCTCTTCCTCTGCCAGTGCATAAATCTCCGCCTCTGTCAGCCGCTTCAGTTCTTCCGCTCCGCCCATATGGTCCGCATGGCCGTGGGTCAGCAGGATACCGGCAATCTTCCACCCTTTCTGCTCCGCATACGACCGAATCCGTTCCGCCTCGTCTCCCGGATCAAATACCAACGCTTCTTTTCTGTCTTCATTGACCAGAAACCAGCAGTTCACTGCCAGCTCTCCTACGGTCAGGGATGCTGTTGTCAAATGCGCCATACGCCCGCTCCTTCCCAACTCTGCCCGTGTCGGCGCCTTTCCGCTGCCGCCGGCAGGTAAAATGATATGCGGTCAGCTGGTGGAACGCTCCACATCCAGAATACTCTCCACCTGCCGGATTTTCTCCACGATCCTGTTCAGTTCTTCCACTCCCGCAATGTCAAAACTCACGATAACCGTAGCCGTCCCCTGCCGGCTGGTCCGCACATTCATGGATATTACATCAATGTTTCTTTCGCTCAGCACTTTGGAGATGTCCACCAGAAGCCCGACCCGGTTGTTGCCGTAGATTTTCAACTCCGTCGTATATTTCTCACCGGTACGGGTCTGGACTCCGCCCTGCCATTCCGCGTCGATCAGCCGCTCCCGCTCGGATTCCGCCAGGTGCAGCATGTTGACGCAGTCGGTCCGATGGATCGTCACGCCCCTGCCTCTGGTCACAAACCCGACGATCTCATCTCCGGGAACCGGATTGCAGCATCTGGAAAACCGGACCGCCACATCATCAATTCCCTTGACAATGATCCCGCTTCTGGATTTGGCGATCCGCAGCTTTTTATCCCGGCTGTCACCTGCATTTTCTATGATCTTCGCATCCGTGACCGCCTTCTTTTTCGCCTTCTCGTATTCCTCCACCAGGCGGTTGACCACCTGGCCTTCTTTCAGGCCCCCGTGGCCAACAGCGGCCATAACAGAATCCCAGTCCCGAAAACCGTATTTGCGCAGAACGCTCTCCTGATATTCCGGTTTGACGATCAGCTGCATCTGGATGCCCTTCATCTTGCAGTACTGCGTCACCAGATCCTTTCCTTTGATGATATTGCTCTCTTTGAACTCGGTCTTAAACCACTGATTGATTTTATTTTTCGCCTGTGTGGTCTTCACCACATTGAGCCAGTCCCGGCTGGGTCCCTTGGAGTTCTGGGACGTAATGATCTCGATCCGGTCGCCGTTGTGGATCATATAGTCGATGGGAACCAGCTTTCCGTTCACTCTGGCCCCGATCATCTTGTTGCCCACCGCGCTGTGGATGCTGTAGGCAAAGTCAATGGGATTGGAACCTCTCCGCAGTGTCTTCACGTCGCCGCCGGGAGTGAAGCAGTATACCGTATCGGAAAACAGATCCAGATCGCTCTTCAAAAGGCTCATAAATTCCCGGTTATCGGATTCATCCTGCTGCCACTCCAGAATCTGCCGAAGCCAGGTCAGCTTGGCCTCTGCGCTGTCCTTCCCCTCCGTATTCTGCTGGGTGCTGCCTCCGCTCTCCTTGTATTTCCAGTGAGCGGCAATGCCGTATTCCGCCGTCCGGTGCATCTCATACGTCCGGATCTGGATTTCAAAGGGCGTTCCTTTGGGACCGATCAGCGTCGTATGGAGGGACTGATACATATTGGGCTTCGGCATGGCGATATAGTCCTTAAAACGGCCCGGTATGGGCTTATACATCTCATGGATGACGCCCAGCGCCGCGTAGCAGTCCTTGACCGATTCCACCAGAATCCGCACGGCAAACAGATCATAGATCTGATCCAGCGTTTTATCCTGATTGACCATCTTTTTATAAATGCTGAAGAAATGCTTGACCCGCCCCTTTACATCCGCTTCGATGCTGGCGTTCTCCATGTGCTGCCGGACTTCCGCCACAATATTCTGCACATATTTTTCACGGACGCTTTTCTTGTCGGAAATCTGCGCCACCAGGTCATAGTATACCTCGGGCTCCAGATATTTCAGCGCCAGGTCGTCCAGCTCGATCTTGACCTTGGCGATCCCCAGCCGCTGGGCGATGGGCGCATAGATATCCATGGTCTCCCTTGCCTTCTCCCGCTGCTTCTCCGGACGCATGTATTTCAGCGTCCTCATATTATGCAGCCGGTCCGCCAGCTTGATCAGGATCACACGGATGTCTTTTGCCATGGCCAGAAACATCTTTCTTAAATTCTCCGCCTGCTCATCCACCTTGTCCGCCGAATAGCTCAGCTGTCCCAGCTTGGTCACGCCGTCCACCAGAAGCGCCACCTCTTCTCCGAACAGCTTCGCCACGTCCTCCGTGGTCATGGGAGTATCCTCCACCACATCGTGCAGGAGGCCGGCGACGATGCTTTCCTTATCCAGCTCCAGCTCCGCAAGTATGATCGCCACGCAGATCGGATGGATGATATAGGGTTCGCCGGATTTGCGGACCTGGTCCTTATGAGCATCCATGGCAATCTGAAATGCTTTTTCAATCATGGAAATGTCAGCAGACGGATGATACCTTGCCACGCTTCTGATCAGTTCCTGATACAGTTCTTCCGGGCTGGTAAAATCTTCCATTACTTTGATATTTCTCTCATCCCTGCGGATCTCTTTCGCTGTCGTCATGTTCATCACCGTTTCCATCAAGCTTCTGTCAATCCGGACTTTATTCCGGAACTTTATTTTCCTTCGTAGCAAATGACGCTGTCCACGTCATATTTTTTCAGCCTGTCTCTGCCTTTCAGGCCTGCAAGCTCCATTAAAAACACCATCTTCACCACTTCGCCGCCGAGAAGCTCCACGAGCTTTGCCGCCGCCTCAATGGTTCCGCCAGTGGCAATCAGATCATCGATCAACACCACTTTCTGCCCAGGTTTAACAGAATCCTTATGCATCTCAATCTCCGCGCTTCCGTATTCCAGCTCGTATTCCATGGATACGGTTTCCCTTGGAAGCTTTCCTTTCTTGCGCACCAGTACAAAAGGCTTTCCAAGGTTGTATGCCACCGGCATACCGAAGATAAACCCTCTGGACTCCGTTCCGGCGATCACGTCAAACTCCAGTCCCTTCAGCTTCTCCTGAATCCCGTCAATGGCAAGCTTCAGCCCTTCCGCATCCTGCAGAACAGAAGTTACGTCCCGGAATATAATCCCTGGTTCCGGAAAATCCGGAATGCTTACTACATAGTCTTCTACTTTTTTCATCCGTATTCTCTCCTTAATCGTCAGGTATCGTTTTAATGCGGCAATCGTCATCTCCGCATTTTCGACAACTCCATACGGCTAACTATAACACAAAACTGCATAATTCGCAATCAGTCAGCAATAATTCACTATCCGAAGCTGCAGGCGTCTCTGTCCCCGGAATTCATCAATCTCCGGATAATACAGTATATGCATCACCTTTTTTTTCTTTAAATCCTCCAGAATTTCCTGCATGCAGCTGCTGAAATAGATACCTTCCCGCACCATACCGCTCTCGTCCATGAGCTTCATACGGAGTACATTCTGATTCTTCCCAAATACGCGGGATTCTAAAACAGCCACATTTCTCGCGGCGAACACCGGCTTCGTATTTCCCTTTCCGAAGGGCTCCAGAAGAACCAGCTCCTCTGTCAGTCTCTCCGATACATGGGAGAAGGGCAGCACCATGTCAATGTGAATGACTTCGGTCAGATCCTCCCCGGTCAATGTACAGTTTTCATTAAGTCGACGTCTGAATTCCTCCACCAGCTCCTCCGATATGGACAGTCCTGCCGCCATGGGATGTCCGCCGTATTTCAAAAACAGCTCCCTGCATTTTGTCATCTCCTCGAACATGGAGTATGACTCAATGGACCGCCCGGAACCTTTTACCGTCTCCTCGCCCTTTGTAAGCACAAAGACCGGCCGGTAGTAGCGTTCCCGGATCCGTCCGGCGATGATCCCCGCCAGACTCTCATGGCAGTCCGGCAAATAGACCACCAGCACCCGGTCATCTTTCAAGCCGCTTCCTTCGATCTGCTCCACCGCCGCCTGCACGCCTTTTTCCGTCAGGGCCTTTCGTTCATCATTCAGTTCCTTCAACTGTCCGGCGCGTTCCAGAGCCATCCGGGGAGCCTCTGTGTCCAGAAGCTCCAGCGCCCGTTTTGCCGTATCCAGTCTTCCGCTGGCATTGATGCACGGTCCCAGAACAAATCCAATATGCCAGGCGCTCAGCTGTTCTCTGGAAAGTTCATTGACTTCAATCAGGGCGGATATGCCCGGATGCCTGGTGCGCCGAAGCAGCCTCAGCCCCTCCTTCACCAGGATCCGATTCTCTCCCGTCAGATCCATGACATCCCCCACAGTTGCAAATGCAGCGAACATGAGGAGATCCCCGAAAATCATTTCCTCCGGATACGACAGGCTGCTCCACAGCTCCTGCACCAGCTTCCATGCCACCGCCGCTCCGCACAGTTTTTTGTAAGGATAGGGACAATCCGGCTGTCTGGGATTGACGATGACATCCGCCTGAGGCACGGTTTCCTGAAGCTCATGATGATCCGTCACTATGACCGTCATGCCCATCTCTCTGGCGGCTGCAATCTCTGCCGGCGCTGCAATACCGTTGTCGCAGGTGACGATGGTATCCACGCCCGCCTCCTGCGCCCGACGGATCAGGTCCATATTCAGCCCGTAACCGTCCTTCTTCCGGTCCGGAATATCCGTATCCACATTTGCCCCGGCCTTCTTAAGGCCTTTCAGGAGAATATAAGTGGCGCAGACGCCGTCGATATCATAATCTCCAATGATTCTTATGGACATATTCTGCCGTATCTTTTCTCTCAGAAGCGTCACCGCCTCCGGAATCCCTTTCATCAGAGAAGCCGGATGAAGATCGGCCGGACCGCCATGGAGGTATTTTCCAATCTCTTTTTCACCCACAATATCCTTGTTGCGGATCAGCCTTGCCGTAAAAGGGGTGATATGAAATCTCTTACTGATTGCCTGAAAGTCTGCTCCCTTTCGAATCTCCATCCATTTTGCCATGCTCAGTCTCTCCCGCACGCCTGCAAATGGAACTGAAACGCCGTATATTCCGGAATTTCCCGGTCAATGGGAATCCCCGCATTCATCAGTGCAGAACCGGAAAACGTTTTTGTTCCGCCGTTGACCGTATACATGGCATCCGGCAGCAGCCCCTTGGCACGGATGTATTCCTGCGGCCCGTTGCAGGTCAGGTTGGTCACCACCACGCTCAGAAGCGATTCCTTTCTGTCCTTGCTCACATGCTGCCATGCAGTCATATTTCCCGGTTCAAAAGGACTGGTCAGACGGTAATAGTCTCCCCTGACGATCAGCGGATAGAATTTCCGGAACCGATCGCTCTGCTCCCTGCACAATCTCTGTTCGTCTTCCGCCAGTTTCGTGGCATCCAGTTCATATCCAAAGGTTCCGCACATGGCGACCACTGCTTTGGTCCGGAGCGGAATCAGTCTTCCGCTGTCCGAGACATGAGCTCCCATGGTAGATACCGGGTAAACAAAAGACGTTCCGTAATGCAGCTTCAGCCGGTCGATGGGATGATTGTTGTCGCTGACCCAGTACTGGGGATAATAGTGCAGCATGGCAGGATCATACCGCCCGCCTCCGCCGCTGCAGCCCTCGAAGAGAATATCCGGATGAGTCTTGATAATACCATCCATCACCCGGTAAAGCCCCAGGATATAACGGTGGTACACTTCTCCCTGCCGGTCAGCCGGAAGGGCGTTGGACCAGATATCTGCAAGCGACCGGTTGATATCCCATTTTACATAGAAGATATTGGCGTTGTCCAGGATCTGGTTGATGCTCTGGATCAGATAATCCTGTACTTCTTTCCGGCTCATATCCAGCGCCAGCTGATTCCGGCTGCGCACTCCGCGGCGTCCCGGAATCTCCATGGCCCAGTCCGGATGGGAACGGTACAGATCACTGTCCTCTGATACCATCTCCGGTTCGAACCAGATACCGAATTTCATCCCCAGCTCGTTCACCTGTTCCACCAGCCGGGAAAGTCCGCAGCGGATCTTTTCCTGATTCACCACCCAGTCTCCCAGGCTGCTGTTATCGTCCTCTCTCTTCCCGAACCAGCCATCATCCATCACCAGAAGATCCACTCCCATCTTCTTTGCCGCCTTTGCGATCTCCAGAAGCTTTACATCGTCAAACTCCATAAAGGCGGCTTCCCAGCTGTTGATCAGTACAGGACGCTGCACTTCCGTCACATACTTGCTTTCACACAGGTTGGAACGGTAAAAATCATGATACAGATGGGACAGGCCGGTAAAGCCCTTCTGGGAAAACGCCATGACCGCCTCCGGTCCTTCAAACGTCTCACCCGGCTCCAGCACATAGTCAAACTGCTTCGGGTGGATTCCCATAACCAGCCGAAGCTGATCGTACTGATCCAGTTCTGCTTCTGCCAGGAAATTACCGCTGTACATGAGGGAAATACCATAGCAGTTTCCATAGTCCTCCGTCGCCTCCTGGTCGCACAGAATCAAAAACGGATTCTGCTGGTGGCTGGAAGAACCTCTCACACTTCCGATCGTATGAATGTGATGGGTCATATGCTGGCGCTCCACCTGCCGCTCCTGTCCGTAACGTCCCGGCAAACTTACAAGATCCATTCGGGACCCGTTCAGGAAATCCATGCAGACGGACATGATCTTCCTCAAGTGAATCGGCCGGTCGCCGCCGTTCACCACCTTGACGGCCCGGGTGATCACATCCGATTCTTCAAATACACTGTAGAAAAGGACCACCTGCACCCTGCTGACCTGATCGGTCAGCGTGATCTGCAGGGAATCCACGGTATCCTGTTCCCGTGCAAATACCGTTGGCAGCGTATCCAGTCGGTACTTTCCTTTACTGATCCTGTGATCCGTCACTTTTCCATGGAAGGAATAGCTGCCATCTCCGTTCACCACCTCAATGCTGGACGTCCGGAAATCCCCCTGCTGCTGCGTGCTGAATTCCTGTGGCTGAGCGTCCAGGGAAAAGGTCCGCTCATTCCTTGACTCGTAGGGATTTCCGGAAAATCCCCGGTCATACTGCCGTATCTGATAACTCATATCCGCATCCTTTATGGACGGTCCATAATACAGATGCAGAAGGTAGTTCAGATTTCCTTTCTTCATCTGATAAGATGTATTTCTGGTATGCAGTGTCAAAGTCCTTTGTTCTTCATTGTAGATAATTCCCATCACAGATCCTCCTTTTCTTCTTTACAGCTTCTTCTCCAGACAGACCAGCTGTACATCCGGTATCCCGTTAAACACGCACGGAACCACAGATGCTTCCCGATATCCGAGTTTTTTGTACAGCGCTCTGGCGCCGCTGTTTCGTTCATTTGTATCCATGCGCAGATAACGGCATCCATGCTCCAGAGCGTACGTCTCATAATATGCCACAAACGCGGTTCCGTAGCCTTTTCCCCGCTCTCCAGGAGATACCACCAGCGTGTGCAGCACCATCACCTGCTCTTCCGGGGCATCCTGCTGCCAGTCCGCCTCCGCGTATTCCGGGACCTGCTCCTGATTGATTTTCGCGGCGGCCACGATCCGCCCATCCTCCTCTTCCACGAACATATCGCCGCGGCGGACGGACTGCTCTGCAGTCTCTCTGGACGGATAAACGCCCCGGATCCATCCAGTCGTCATCCTGCCGGCTTCATTTTCCGTGTGAATCTCGTCGTAAATCTCCGTGATCCGATCCACATCCTCTATTGTCGCTTTTCTGAACATCAGCATGCTTCCTCTTCTTTTCTTCTGCTTTTCTTCACAGGCTGTCAATGGCCTTCTGTCCGATCCATGATGGTGCTCCATACAGGCCGTACAGTCCCCATGCCGCCTGCACCGCTTCCATCTGCAGGGACATTTCACACGGTCTTCCGCCCTCATGTCAAATCCATCTCCACGCCCAGCCACCAGCGCAGCACGTCCTGAATCTTCGCATCCCAGTATTTCCACTGATGATCGCCCGCGGATTCTTCGCAGGTCAGATCATACCCCAGCCGCTTCACATGCGCCCAGGCATTTCGGTTATCCTCGTACAGAAAGTCTTCCGTGCCGCACCACGCATAGAGACGGGGCAGTTCCTTTTTCCCTGCGGCCAGCTTCTCCGCCAGCGCAAAGAGATCGTTGTCGGAGCCTTTCAGCTGCTCTTCGCTTCCGAAGATTCCCGTAAACAGCGCTCTTTTTTCCTCCAGCATCTGCCTGTGGTGATCGCCGGCCATATCCAGCGCGCCGGACAGAGACGCGGCCGCGCCAAAGGTGTCCGATGCTCCCAGCGCCAGCTTCCACGCTCCGTAACCGCCCATGGACAGACCGGCCGCCAGCGTATCCTCCCTTTTATCTGACATGCGCGGGAAGAACTCCCTGCAGATCCGGGGCAGCTCCTCTGAAACAAACGTCCAGTACCTCATCCCATAGGTTGTATCTGTATAAAATCCAAGATGTGTGGAAGGCATCACCACCGCAATTCCAAGCCTGCTCATATACCGCTCGATAGCCGTCCTTCTCTGCCAGACCGTATGGTCGTCGCTCATCCCGTGCAGCAGATAGACAGTCTTATAAGATCCGTCCTCTGCCATTCCCTCCATTCCGATCTGTTTGCTCGTCTTCTGAGGAAGGATCACATCCATATTCATCCCCATCCCCAGTACATCCGAGAAAAAATCCACATGCATCAATGCCACTTTACCAACCTCCTGCTGCCATGTTTTTGTCTGTCCAGACATCATAATTATACTTTATTTTTACTGATATGCAGAAACGGGCGCCATGCAGCAGGGAACCCGGAATATAAACAACGCCATACAGGGTTTATATTCTGAATGCCCCAACGCATGGCGCCCGTCTCGCCCTTACATGTCTTTTTTGACGATCCGTGTCTTCATGAGATACCACAGCGCCCCTGTAATACACACAGAAGAATAGGCACCGCACACGATCCCCACCATAAGCGGAAGCGCAAACTCCTTTATGGAAGCCACGCCCAGTACATACAGCACCGCCACCATAACAAACGTAGTCAGAGAAGTATAAATACTTCTCGTCAGCGTCTGAGTAATGCTTGCATTAACCACATGTTCCAGCGTATCCTTTTTCTTCATATCCGCCATATTCTCACGGATACGGTCAAAAATAACGATGGTTGCATTGATGGAATAACCCACAATCGTCAGCATACATGCAATAAACGTATTGCCGACCGATACACGTGCCACCGCATAAAACGCCAGAACCACCAGTACGTCGTGCACCAGCGCTGCCACCGCGCTGGTTGCAAACCGCACATCCTTGAATCGGATCCAGATATAGATCAGCATACAGACAGTTGCAATGACAACAGCTACGATGGCGTCATTTTTTACTTCCTTACTGATGGCGCCGCTGATGTTTTCCGCCGTAATCGTCGTACTGTCCACGCCGAAATTCTCCGCCAGTTTCTCATTCAGCGCTTCACGCCCGGAGAGATCCAGTTCTTTTGTTTTGATGATGACCTGATTCGTACCGGCCACTTTCTGAGTCTGGATATCATTGTCTCCTGTAACCTGGGACACCACCGGAACCACCTGGGCGTCGATCTCTTCAATGCTCAAATCCTCATTGAACTCCACAGTTGTGGAAGTACCTCCCTGAAACTCCAGGCTGTATTCCAGCGCTCCCTTTCCGGATCCCGCATTGACGCCCATCAGAATCAGTCCGGCTGCAATCACAGCCAGAGAAGCAATAAAACAGATCTTTTTCTTTCCAAGGAAATTGATCTCCTTTGACTCTTTTGCCATGCCATAGAATTTCACGTCCTGCATGCCCAGCGCATACAGCGCATGCAGCACCAGCCTGGTCACCACCAGCGCCGTAAACATGGATACCACAATACCGAGCGCCAGGGTCTGCGCAAAGCCCTTTACACTTCCAGAGCCCTTAATGGCCAGCACCAGCGCCGCGATCAGCGTAGTGATGTTGCCGTCCACGATGGCGGACAGCGCCTTCTGGAATCCAATCTTCATGGAAGAGCGTACGGTCTTGCCCGTTGCCAGCTCTTCCCGGATACGCGCGAAAATGATGACGTTGGCATCCACCGCCATACCGATGGAAAGGATGATACCTGCGATACCTGGCAGGGTAAGGGTCATGTCAAAGCCGTTCAGAAGCCCCAGCACCAGCCCCACGTAGGACGTCAGCGCAATGCCCGCCGCCAGTCCCATGATCCGGTATGCCGCAATCATGAAAACGATCACCAGGAGGAAGCCGATGGCGCCCGCTCGAAGGCTTGTTGCAATCGCCTCTGCTCCAAGCTTTGCGCCCACCACATTGGACCTGAGTTCCTGCAGCTCCAGCGACAGGGTACCGATCCGGATTGTGCTTGCCAGCTGCTCCGCCTCTTCAAACGTAAAGCTTCCGCTGATCTGTGCCTGTCCATTGCTGATCGCCTCGTTGACCGTGGGCGCACTGATGACCTCGCCGTCATATACGATGGCAATCTGGCTTCCGATATTTGCCGCCGTAGCCACGCCGAATTTTACCGCTCCGTCGTCGGTCAGCGTCAGTGACACCACATATTCCCGGTTTCCGGTGATTTCATCGGTTCTGGAAGCCGCCTGCGCGTCCGCCACATCCGTGCCTTCCAGCACGACCGCTCCATCCATCGTCTGGAACTGAAGGGAGCCCGGTTTGCCCAGCTCCGCAAGAATGCTGTTGGCGTCGGTCACGCCCGGAATCTCAATGTTGATCCGGTCCGCGCCCTCCTGATACACCTCGGCTTCCGTGCTGTACACCTCCACACGCTTCTGCAGCTTGTAGATCGTATCGGACATATCCTCCGCAGAAGGCGTTCCCTCTCCCACTGCTTCATAGGTAATGCTCACGCCGCCGGCCAGGTCCAGTCCCAGCTTAATGTTTTCTGCCGCCCCTGTCTTTCCTTCGCCCCAGCCCACTGCTGCGGTAAACAAAAGAAGCCCCGTCAGCACGACGGTCAGGAGCAGTGTCATAACCGCTCTGTTTTTTTTCATAATCTCACTCCTAATCCATAGATTCCGCGTCTCCCGCGCCCGGGCAGGCAGACGTTGTTTTACTGTTCCTCTTTCTCCGCCTGCGCCGCCTTGATCATAATGGCGCATTCCACACGCTTTCTCTCCAGCTCACAGCTGATCTCGTATGCCTCGTTGATCGAGCCGTGAAACTTGTACGCATTCGCCGCGCAGCCGCCGCTGCAGTAGAATTTCGCAAAACAGTTCCTGCATGTATCCTTCGAATAGACATTGCAGTTCTTAAACTCTTCTCGAATATCCGTTCTCGTGATGCCTTCGTCCACGTTTCCCATCCGGAACTTCTCTTCCCCGACAAACTGATGGCATGGATACAGGTCTCCCCAAGGGGTGACCGCCAGATATTCCGTTCCCGAACCGCACCCCGACAGACGCTTTGCCACGCAGGGGCCGCCGGTCAGGTCCAGCATGAAATGAAAGAATGTAAACTCCTCATCCGTCCGATACCGGCGCACCATCTCCGCCGCCAGACGGTCGTACTCTGCAAAAATCTCCGGCAGGTCCTCCGCCCGCAGCGCGTAGTCCTCTTCCTCCGTACCCACCACCGGCTCCACCGAGATCTGCTTAAATCCCAGATCCGCCAGATGCAGGACGTCTTTGGAAAAGTCCCTGTTGTTCCTTGTAAAGGTTCCCCTGACATAATATTTTTCCTGATTCCGGCTGTCCGCCAGCTTCCGGAATTTGGGAAGGATCAGGTCATAGCTGCCCGTCCCGTTCCGGAACGGACGCATATGGTCATGGACTTCCTTCCGTCCGTCGATGCTGAGCACCACATTGGCCATCTCCCGGTTCACAAATTCCTGCACCTCGTCATTTAACAGGACGCCGTTGGTCGTCAGCGTAAAACGGAAGTTCTTGTTGTGGATCTTCTCCTGCTCCCGCCCGTAGGCAACCAGGTCCTTTACCACCTGCCAGTTCAGAAGCGGCTCGCCGCCGAAGAAATCCACTTCCAGATTCCTCCGGCTGCCGGAATTTTCGATCAGGAAATCCAGCGCCTTCTTTCCAACCTCAAAACTCATCAATGCGCGGCGGCCGTGGTATTCCCCTTCCTCCGCAAAGCAGTAGCGGCACGCCAGATTGCAGTCGTGGGCGATGTGCAGGCACAGCGCCTTGACCACCGGTTTCTTCGCATCTACGATCTCCTTTATATAATCCTCATAGATATCTTCCGTATAAAGTTTTCCTGCCTGGATCAATTCTTCCAGATCCGCTGCTGCTTCCCGCAGTTCCGCTTCTGGATACCGTTCTGACAGAAATCGTACGGTCTCCTCTGGTCCCTTTTCCTTATAATAAGGAATCATATCATAAACCATGTCATCCACCACATGGACGGAACCGCTGTTCACATCCAGGACGATGTTGTAACCATTATTTTTAAACTGGTGAACCATAGTTCCCCTTTCTGATTCTTCATGAAAATAAGCAGCGACGCTGCCGCTGCTCATTTATTCACCTTATGTTTCAACAGACAGATCCTATCTGTTGTTCTCGCAGCTCTGATTTCCTACGGTGCAGGAAGTTTTGCATGCAGACTGACAGGACGTCTGACACTCGCCGCATCCGCCCTTTTTCATGGTATTCTGCAGAGTCTGCGTATTTAAAGTCTTAATGTGTTTCATCACTTTTCCTCCTTGATCTCTTACATTATTTCACACGAATTGCCCATAGTATAGCACACACAGCGGAAAATGAAAAGACTTTTTTCAACGTTCTTCCTCTTTGATTACCGGTGGAATCTGTGACATCAGATTGTCCACGTCTTCAAACATGGCGCTCTTGGTGGTACCCAGATGGCTTGCACGCCGAATATGCCTGATGACCTCCTGATACCGCATCTTGATCTGATCAAAGAAACCGTGCAGGATCTGAAGCGACCTTCTGGAATCGTCAATGACTCTGGAAATCTCCGACTGAACCGCAGTCGCTCCGTCTGCTGCTTCTGTGATGCTGTCAAACATGGCTCTGGTCTCCTGAACCATCTCCATATTGTGTCCAAGCGCCTCCCTTGAGCTGTGGATGCTGGCATTCAGTTCATTGGTACCCTGTTCCACCTCGTGAACGCCGGTATCCACATCCTTTGCCAGAAACTTGATCTCATCCGCCAGTTTCTTCACTTCTGTTGCCACTACAGCAAAGCCTTTTCCCTTTTCTCCTGCGCGCGCCGCCTCAATGGAAGCATTAATGGCAAGAATATTGGTCTGATCCGCAATGGACACGATGCTGTTCATACACTGCTTGATCTTCTCCACGGAGGCCTTCAGTTCATCAAATGTTTTCTCCATCTGTCCGAAACAGCCTTCCACCTGCTGAGAATTGGTTTTCAGCCACTCTACTTCTTCCTGAGCCCGAAGCACAGAAGCGGTAATTCCTTCTTTCACATCTTCAAACTGGCCTGATGCTTCACCAATGCTGGAAAAAACAGTTTCAAATTCTTCCAGCTTCTGCTGAAAATTCTCTGTCTCCTCAAGGACATTGTTAAAAGAACTGCCCACCAGTCCAAGCTCCTGCAAAGACTCCACTTCCTTGCGGACCAGATCCTTCTGATAGTCTTTCAGCACATTGATCACATACAGCACCGGATACAGGCCTTTTTCCTTCTGCGGCGCCGCGTCTGCTTTTGTCCGGTTCTTTTTCTGAAACAGCACTCTCCTACTCCCCCTTTACTCAAATACGACACAGGTCATGGACTGATTCACGAACCGGTTGTTATAATGTTCCCCATATCCTACAAAGCCGGCATGACTGCCAAGCGCCCTCATATCCTTCAGATATTCTTCCATATAGTGATGTTCGCTGAACAGTTTATACCGGAACAGACAGTTCACGGAAAATACCGCTGAGATTTTCGGAAAATCCTTCTTGATGGTGCCAATCGTCTCTTTTACAATGGCCCGGTAATCTCCAAGTTCCAGAAGGATCAACACATCGGAATCATTGACCTGGCGGAAACACGCCAGTGAATTTCCATTGACCTCTTTGATCGAGATGATGCAGATATCGTCACCGTTCAGTTTTCCGAAAGGATTTTTAAAAGTCTGGGTAGAGATCTGCTGTTCACTGACATGGAGAATGTTCTGATACACCTGCTTTGCAGGCTGTCCGTTCAGCGATCCCAGTATGTATTTTGCCTTATCCGTTCCGGAAGCAATAAAACGATAATCTCCCATCTGATGATAGATGTTTTCTTTGTAAGTCTTAACCTTCCCGCCCTGATTCTTCACCAGTCCATACGCCACTGCATCTTCGTAAATCCTGCCGTTGGCAGAAACTCTGCCTCCGTCTCCGGTTCCTCCTACCAGTGAAATATTTCTGTTCTTGAGCGCTGAATGGATCGTTGTCAGTACGCAGGCATCATTCCCGGAGCAAAGATCGATGCATACCGTATCCCGCTGGGCACCTTCTACTTTTTTAATATCTTCCTCCATGCGTCTGATGTATCTTACCGGCATCACAGATACCTCTTCCAGTACATTTGCAACTGCACGGACGCCATCCAGGAACGCAATTACGCTGACGCCGCGTTCCACAACCCGGATATCATAGCTCATCCCGATGCATCCGATACTGGGCACGCCGGGATAGAGTTCCTCCAGTTCCTTTACATGTGCGTCGAACTGTCCATCATTAGAGAAAAGCATGATGAACTGGGGATGGCCAAGACCCTGCACTGCCTCTTTCAGATTTCCATGATGGCTGGTGCCAAAAAACTGTCTCACTGCGCCACTCCTTTCTTTCGTGGTATTTTTTCTGTTTTATGAGTTTGATTATACTGGAAAGACATGCCTGTCGTCAACAACCATATACATAAATAAAGGATCAGGATTTTCATTCAATATTCGCGTGATATTTCCTCATCTCATCCGACGTCAAACCCTGCCGGTTCATAAACGTTACAGCCATCAGATCGCAGACCAGAGCGGACACCTGTTCGAACAGGGAGCCCATCGGCTGTACAGAAGCGCGCGCTTCCCCGCCCTGGTCCTTATCCGGAGCCTGTATCAGAATCAGAGCGTCCGAAAGCTCCGAAAGCCCGGAATGTGCGTTCCCGGTAATCAGAAGGATCCTGCCGCCGTAACGCCTGGCCTGCTTTGCATGATGCAGGAGCACCGGCGACGTCCCCGATGCCGTGCAGATCACCAGAAGATCTCCGCTCCCGAAGGCAGGCGCCGTCGCCTCCCCCACCAGCACGCCTTTCTTCCCCATCTGCCCCAGACGCATGGCAAAGCCGCGCATGGAAAGTCCGCTTCTCCCAAGCCCGTCGCAGAACACATGTTCCGCATTGATAATCTCTTCCAGGGCTGTCTCAACCTGTTCCAGATCCAGCGCTTCCAAAGCTTCCCGGACTTCCTCCAGAATTCGTGTCCGGTAACCGCTCATATCTCTTTTCATACCGGCATCCTCCAGAACAGTTCCTTGTTGCGCCCGTACAGTTCCCGGTATACCTGATAGTATTCCTCATATCTCCTGCAGTTTTCCTGTATGGGTTCGACCACCTCGTCCCGGAACCGCACCGTCTTCTCACAGGCTTCTTCAAAAGATGCAAAATACCCGGTGCCTACGGCAGCGGTCACTGCCGCTCCCAGACACGACTGCTCCGCGCTCTCGGTCGTATAGATGGGCTTCTTAAAGATATCCGCCTGCATTTGCAGAAACAGCCTTCCTCTCGCGCCGCCGCCGGACGCAATCATCGTCTCGGGACTTTTCTGCGTCAGCTCTTCCAGAAGGTCCAGATCGCTTCTCAAGCTGTATACCACTCCCTCCATCGTGCTTCTCACCAGATGCTCCCGTCCGTGATCCAGACTCAGGCCGAAGTAAATCCCTTTGGAAAGAGGATCATTTTCCGGACATCTGGTACCGCTTAGATAAGGAAGAAAAATGACGCCGTCGCTGCCCGGACGGACCTGCTCCGCCATCCGGTTCAGCTCTTCAAAGGCGGATACGCCGAGGATTCCCTGCATCCATTTCATGGCCGCTCCGCCGCACATGCCTACCGCCATAAGCATCCACAGATCCTCTTTTACGCAGCAGAACGTATTCGTCCGGAACTGCTCATCATATACCGGACGCCTCATGACGCATGTAACCTGACAGGCGGTTCCGATGTTGGACACCCAGGGCCTGCCCTCGTTGATCATGCCGGTTCCGATCTCGTGCATCAGCGTATCCCCGCCGCCGTACAGCACCGGTACTCCCTCCGGAAGCCCGCACTCCCCGGCGCATTCCCTGGTGATAACTCCCGCCGTCTCCGTCGACGCATGGCAGTCCGGGAACAGTTCCTTTCTAAGCCCCAGTCTTTCCACGATTTCCCAGGGCCAGCATTTCCCCGCCGTATCGAAGATGACCGATGCCGACGCGTCCGACATATCGGTCCCGAGGGTACCGCACATCCGATAACGGATATAATCTTTAGGAAGAAGGAAGAGCGCCGACCGGTCGTAGATCTCCTTTGCATGTTCCCTGATCCACATCAGAGACATGATCAGATATCCGGGACTCAGCTGATTCAGCGTAATCCGGTTAAATTCCTCAAAAGGAACCGCCGAATAGATTTTGTCTCTCTGGTCCACCGAACGGTGATCCTGCCAGATGATCATATTGCACACCGGCTTTCCGAACCGGTCTACCAGCACAAGCCCGTGCATCTGTCCGGAATAGCTGATCCCCTTCAGCTGCGCAGTCTCCTTCGGATAACGCCCGGACAGCTCCAGGAGCGTTCCTTTCACCGCCTCCCAGATCTCCTCCGGATTCTGCTCCGCATAGTTCATCTTCGGCTTTAATACATCATATTTTCTGGAAGCAGAACCGATCTCCGTTCCCTCTCCGTCTATCATCAATGTCTTTACACTCGATGTCCCCACATCGATTCCCATAAAATATGCCATAACTTTCTTCCTTTTTATCTCTGAAACTGCTGCATCTTCTCCCGCATGGCCCTGGCCGCCGCCTTCGGGTCCTGCTGCCCCAAAATTCCTCCGCCCACAATGATCACGTCCGGCTCCAGCGCCAGATACTGCTCTACCGTGTCAAGACGGATTCCTCCCGCCACTGAGATCCCGGCCCGCTCTGCACAGCTTTTGATCTCTTTCAGATCGTCCAGAGGCGTCCGGCCCCTGGCCTGCTGATCCACCCCTGTATGGACAGAAATATAATCCACTCCCATGTCCTCCAGCTGACCGATCCGCTCCGCCAGGTTCGGAATACAGATCGTATCCGCCGATACCTCTTTTCCAAACTTCGCGGCCTCCTTTACGCATTCCCGGATCGTCGCATCATCCGTCACTCCAAGGACGCTTACACAGTCCGCTCCCGCTTCAAACTGCTCCCGGCTCTCATATGCCCCGGCGTCCATGATCTTGCCGTCGCAGAGGATATACAGCCCGGGAAAAGCCTCCCGGATCCTGCGGACTGCTTTCAGTCCGGACCGATATAAAAGAGGAGTTCCCACCTCTACAATATCAATATAAGCAGAAGCCTCTCCCAGAAAATCCAGTGCTTCCTCCAGAGAAAGAGTATCTACCGCAAGCTGTAGTCTTACCATCTTATGCTATTCCTCCTCATAACCCATATTCCACGCCGCATACTCCGGTTTTGTCCTTCCGAGAACCTTCTCCTCATGCTCCCGGAACATCTGAAGATTTTCCACGGAAGAAGTTCTGGCAAAACTGAACGGATGATCCAGAAATGCGTCAATAACCATCTTGGCATATTCAAAGGGTAGTACCCGGCTTCCAATGCACAGAATCTGGGCATTCAGGCTCTGACGCGCTCTCTGCGCCGTATAGCAGTCCGAAGCATGCGCCGCACGGATTCCCCAGTATTTATTTGCCATCGTCGAGAAGCCGAGTCCCGTCCCGCAGATGTACAGTCCCAGCCGACATACATCCTTCTGAATGCCTACGCACATCTCCTCCGCCACCCGGATCCCGGCCAGATAACCGTCCTCCGACTTCTCCACCGGGTCGATCACTACTTCATAATTTTTATCTTCCGTCAGATATGCCTTAAGCTGCTCCTTCAGTTCAAATCCCACATTGTCGCAGCCCAGTGCGATTCTGGTCTTCTGCATCTTCCATTGCTCCTTTCCCGCCCATGGGTCTTTCCAATCGAGCAGGAAAAAATTTATCTTCCCTGCTCACGCACCGGGAACCCGTCAGCACATGCTGACATATTTCCTCCGGGTGCCCGCGTGCATAAAAACGGCCAGCAGACCGCCCTGCGGCCCGCTGACCATTCATTATCATGACCCGGATTTAATCGTCAATCTTAATAACTGCTTTCACCACTTCATTCTTCTTGTTTACCGAATCTTCGAACGCCTGCTGGATATCCTTCAGGGAATACTCATGAGTCGCAACTTTTTCAATAGGCGCAAGTCCGCTTCCGGCAGTTGCCACACTCTTCGGGAACATGTTCACATAACGGAACAGGGATTTGATCCGAAGCTCTTTTGCCATAACCTGGCCGAAATTGTAAGTGATCTCTTCTTCTGCGGACATTCCCACCAGAACGATCAGTCCGCCCCGGCGCGCGATATGAGAGGTCTGTGCGATAGTAAATTTGCTTCCGGCGGTCTCGAACACTACATCCGGTCCCCGTCCGTCGGTCAGCTCCTGAATCTTTGCCAGCGGATCTTCCTTTCCGCTGTTGATGACAAAATCCGCACCCAGCTCCTTCGCCTTGGCAAGGCGGATATCCTCCAGATCACAGACGATGATCCTGCTTGCGCCGCGGGCCTTACACGCCATCATCGTCATAAGACCAATGCAGCCGCTTCCAAGAATGACCACCGTATTACCCACTGTAATCTCGCCTTTTTCCGCCGCGTACATCCCGGTCGCAAAGGGCTCTACCATGGCGCCCGCTTTTGTGCTCATTCCTTCCGGAAGCTTGAAGCACAGATCAGCCTGAAACGGAACGTATTTCATATAACATCCCTGTACCGGCGGCGTTGCCCAGAAAATGACATCCCTGCACAGATTGTAATGTCCGGATTTGCAGAACTCGCATTTGCCGCAGGTAATGCCCGGCTCGCAGCACACCCGATCGCCCGGTTTCAGGTCTTTTACATCAGCGCCCACCTCTACGATCGTTCCGGCGCACTCATGACCCAGCATAAACGGGATGTCTCTGTCTTTTTCCACCTTGAACGTACCGCAGCGTCCGTCATGGAAATAATGAACATCGGAACCGCATACCCCCACATACTCCAGCCGGATCAGAACCTTATCCGGATCAACCGGAAGCTTGACCTCAAGCTGTGCCTTGATTTTCTCTTTGACTGCCGGATCTTCCACGATGTCAAGATGCGCTTCATCTACGACGATCATCTTATCTACTTCCGTCATAAAGGCACCTTTGTTCACATACTTCTTCTCTGCCATTACTTTTTTAAAGCCCCTTTCTAAATCTACTTTTGGAAAACGCCTGACAAGCACGAGACTCATCAGGCGCCAATATTATGAAACCATATCCAAGCCAGAAATTCAATCGTTATTTTTCATAAACTGTCTGTCAAGATTACTCTGCAAGAGAACCGTCTGCGCTGATCTCTCCAGCCTCGGTATACATATCGATGTACTGCTGCACTGTGTCAGCATTGATCTCCGGAGCTTCTACGTAGAACTCTACGTCGGTAACTGCCTTCTCACCGTGAAGCACGGACTCTGCATTCGCCATACACTGCTCTGCCAGAAGGGATGCATCCTGAAGAGCAGTTCTGGTCAGAACGCCTTCTTTTACAAGCAGGCAGCCCTGTGCATTGCCGTCCACGCCGTAAGCAAGGAAGGTGGGTTTACCATCTGCATCAAAGTAATCGGAGTTGTTGCGGATCGCCTCGATAGCGCCTGCTGCCATGTTGTCGTTCATGGAGATGATGGCGTCGATCTTCGTTCCGCCCTGAATCCATGTAGACATCAGATTCAGTGCCTCGTCGCTGTTCCAGTTCGCAAAATCCTCATACAGGATCTTAACGTCCGGTCTCTTGGAGAAGAATTCCTGCTCCCAGCCTTCCCGACGCCCGTCGGAATGGAAGTTGTTGGACGGTCCCATAAGAACGACTACATTTGCGTTCTCCGGAATCTCTTCTACTGCGATTTTCGCGCTGACAGCCGCCTGCTCGATGGGATCTGCGTCAACCGTACCAGTGCCTGCAAGGATGGAATCGTCATCTGCACCGTCCAGGTCGCCCTGATGCACTGCCGGGTTCGTGGTGATAACCGGGATGCCCGCATCCACTACCTGCTTGATGTACGGAGCAGAAGCTGCGTTATTGTTTACCTGAACGATGACCAGATCGTACTCTTTGGTCACACAGTCTTCCAGAATACCGTTCAGTTTGTTGTCATCTGCATCGCCGCTGAAGTAATCCAGCGTAATATCGCTGTATTTCTCAGCCTCGCTGAGCATCTCGCGGGTCAGCCATGCCGCGAAGGTATCCGCGCTGGCACGTGCGATAAATGCTACACGATAGTTTCCGGAAGCGTCCGTTGCGGGAGCTTCCGCGTCTGCATCCGTATCTGCAGGAGCCTCTGCATCTGCTGCCGGAGCCGTATCTGCGGGAGCTGCCGGCTCCTCTGTCTTACCGCCGCATGCTGCAACGGACAGAGCCATGACAAATGTCAGAGCAAGAGCTGTCACTTTTTTCAATTTCATAATAATCCTTCCTTTCATTTTTTCTGCCTGGTTTACGGTTTCTATCAGAACGCAGCCCTTTTTGCGTGCTGCGATATGACCTTTTTATTTCTCTTCCTTTTTCTCCGTATCGGTGGGAGCGATAATCACCTTCGTACTCTTGCGTCCTTTGCTGAAGATATCCGCGCCGACGGCCACTACGACGATAAAGCCTTCGATAATCTGCTGGATATAAGAATCCACGCCGACCAGGTTCATGATGTTCTCCAGGAAAGCGATGATAAACGCACCGGCCACCGTACCCATAACCGTTCCGACGCCTCCCGTCATGGAGGTACCGCCGACGATGGCTGCTGTAAGACCGGTCATCTCGTAGCCGACCGCGCCGTTGGGAAGTCCTGCATTATTGCGGGCCATGAAGATGATGCCTGCAAGGCCGGCAAGCATGCCGTTGACAATGTATCCCACATAGATGCTGTACTTGACGTTGATGCCGCTGGCTTCCGCCGCGTTGCGGTTGCCGCCGATGGCGTACAGGCTGCGGCCCCACCTGGTCTGATTGATCAGATACCATATGATAACCGTGATGGCCACCACCACAATGACCGGCAGTGGAATCGGTCCGATCATTCCCTGCCCCATAACGGTGAAGTTGCCGAGCTGAAGAATATTGGAGCCGCCGCAGTAGTACAGTGCAATACCGCGGGCGATCTGCTGCATGCCCAGAGTCGCGATGAATGCAGGCACGCCCACATTTGCCACGAAGAACGCGTTGAACAGGTTGCAGACAATGCCGACTGCCAGTGCTACAAGGATGGCAACGGCAAGGGACTGGGTGCTCTTATAGGCGGACACCGACAGAACGCCGCTTAGTGCCAGCACCGACGCGATGGACAGATCCAGAAAACCGGATACGATCAGGATCATCTCACCGTAGGCGATCAGAAGTCCTACACAGATCTGACGCATGATATTGATCATGTTATTTGCTTTTAAGAAATATGGACTCAAGGCACTGCACGCCAGGAACATGACGATCAGTACGATAAAGATTGAATATTTCTGAATAAACTGCTGTGTCTTTGCATTTTTCCCCATTATGAAACTCCCTCCTTCTCTTTTCTATCCATCAAGCCAGTCGCAAACATCATAATCCGCTCCTGGGAGAACTCGTCTCTCGACAGGCATCCGGTCACGCGCCCCTGACACATAACATAGATCCGGTCACACATGCCGATCAGCTCTGCCATCTCCGACGACACCATAATGATCGCCTTGTCTTCCTTGACAATCTCCGTCATCAGCTTGTAGATCTCAAACTTTGCGCCTACGTCGATCCCTCTGGTGGGCTCGTCAAGAATCATGACTTCCGGTTCGCAGAGCATCCATCTGGACAGCAGCACTTTCTGCGCGTTGCCTCCGGAAAGGGACGAAATCGGCGTCTCCAGAGAAGGCGTCTTCACGTTCATCTTCTTAAAGTATCTGCTTACTTCTTCCTTCTCCCTGGCCGGATGCGCCCGTCCGCCGTAAAAATATGCCTTCAGGTTGGCGATACTGGCATTCTCCATGACGCTGCGCACCGGAACCAGTCCGTATTCCCGCCGGTCCTCCGACAGCATGATCACGCCGTTGTCGATGCTTCCTCTCGGGTTCTTGACCTGGACTTCCTTTCCGTTGACCTTCACCGTTCCGGAGTCATGAGGATCCAGTCCGTAGACGGCGCGCATGGTCTCCGTACGTCCTGCGCCGACCAGTCCGGCAAAGCCTACGATCTCACCTTTTCGGACGTTGAAGCTGATATCGTCGAAAATATTCTTGCAGCAGAAATGCTCCACTTCCAGAGCGATTTCTCCGATCTTCACGTCTTCTTTCGGATAAACGTTCTCCAGCTTCCGGCCGACCATCTCGCTGATGATCACATTGGTCGCCGCCTCGACCTCCTCCTTGGAAGGATTTTTCGGGAGAAGCTCCGTAACCCGGTGGGTATTTACCACTGAACCGTCCCGGATAACCGTAATATCGTCCGCTATGGCAAAGAGCTCTTCCATTTTATGAGATATGTAAATAATGCTCACGCCGTTTGCCCGAAGCTCTTCGATCTTTCCAAACAGAAGTTCGACTTCCTTCTGAGAAATGGAAGAGGTCGGCTCATCCATGATGATGATCTGGGCGTTGTTGGTGATGGCCTTGATAATCTCCAGCATCTGGATATCGGATACGGTCAGTGTCCGGAGGGTCTGGGAGGGCGAATACGGAAGTTCCTGTTCCTGCAGGAACTTTTTCGCCTCCCGGCGAACGGTCTTCCAGTCCACTTTTCCGATCTTGTTCACCGGAAGCCTGCCAAGGAAGATATTCTCTTCCACCGTCAGATCAGGCACATAGTTCAGTTCCTGAGCGATCATGGATATTCCATGGTCTCTTGCCTGAATGGGATTCCTGATCTCGACCGGCTGTCCGTCAATGTAGATCTGGCCTGCATCGGCCTTGTAGATCCCGTTGATGATCTTCATAAGGGTCGATTTTCCTGCACCGTTTTCCCCGCACAATGCATGGACTGTACCCTTACGCACAGCGAAATCAATGTCTGACAAAGCTTTCACACCAGGAAAGGACTTGGAAATATGCTCGACGCGCATCTTGATTTCATCCATACTCATCTCTCTCTTTCTGTTTTATTTTGGTCCAATCAACTATCATATGTTAGTTGAATGATACAACTTTACAAAGTATTTGTCAACGAAATATTTGTGGTTTTGCTCATTTTCTCGATCTTTTTTCAAGATATACTGGCATTTTGCATAATTATCTATCTATTCAGTCAACTTTTGCCAATTCCAGATACCCGTCCAGCAAAGCTTCATACATCCGTTTGTAAATTCTGTGGTATTCCCGGTAAACCTTCGTTTTCCCGGCATCCGGAAGCGTGCAGTCTTTCTCCTTAATAAACCGGGCACAGGCGTCCGGAACAGAGGAAAACACGCCTGTCCCCGTCCCCGCAAGGATGGCGCCGCCGTAGGCCGGACCTTCCTCCTGACAGAGCGTGCGTACCTCACACTCGTAAAGATCCGCCATCATCTGCCGCCAGAGCGGGCTTTTGCTCCCGCCTCCGCAGGCCCGCATGGTACGTACACGGACTCCCTGGCCTTTTAGAAGTTCATTGCAGTCCGTCAGGCAGTACACGATGCCTTCCATAATCGCCCGAAGCATATGAGCTTTGGTATGCACAGTATTAAGCCCGAGAAAAGCCCCCCTGTAATCCGCCTGCAGATGCGGTGTACGCTCCCCCATCAAAAACGGGAGATAGATCAGTTTGTCGCTTCCGACCGGCACATTCTCCGCCAGATCGTTCATCAGATCATAAAAGCTGCGTTTCTCTGCCTCCGCCTGCATCTCCAGATCCTGGCAGAAACCATTCTTGAACCACTCCACTGACAGCCCTGCTGACTGGGGTCCTCCCATGGTATGCCAGCATCCAGGAACCGCACAGCAGCACATATGGAGTCCGCCTCCCGGAATCTGCGTATAGTGATCCAGATGAGTATAGATGACAGCCGAGGTCCCTATAGTCGTAAATGCCTGTCCTTCCTCCACAACGCCGGTTCCAAGAGCCGCGCAGGCATTGTCGCTGCCGCCGGCCGCCACAGCCGTACAGGCGGTAAGACCCAGCTTCGCTGCGATCTCCGGACGCAGGCTCCCCGTAATATCCGGACTTTCATATACCTCTGGCAGCAGCTCTTCATCCACCTGCAGCCTGCTCAGCACCTCCCTGGACCAGCACCGGTTCCGCACATCCAGCATCTGCATCCCCGACGCATCGGATACGTCTGTGGCAAAGACGCCGGTCAGTTCATAACGCACATAATCTTTAGGAAGCAGAATATGCCGGCATTTCGCGTACAGATCGGGCTGATTCTCTCTGACCCATAAAAGTTTGGCGGCTGTCCAGCCAGCCAGCGGAGGATTGTTCGTATGTTCCATCCAGGCTTCTGCAGGCATGATCCCGAACATCTCATCCTCCTGCTTCTTTGCCCTGGCGTCGCACCAGATGATCGATCTGGAGAGCACCTGACCGTCCTTATCCAGCATCACAAGCCCGTGCATCTGTCCCGACAGGCCGATGCCGGCCACATCCTCCGCCGGGACCCCTGCTTTCTGCACCACCTCTTTGATCGTGGCCATGACCGCGTCTCTCCAGTCATGGGGATCCTGCTCCGCCCAGCCGTTCGCCGGCTCATAGAGCGGATACGATCTGACGGCAGACGCCTCGATCCGGCCTTCCTGATCCATAAGTATCGTCTTCGTTGCACTGGTCCCAAGGTCTACGCCGATGAGATATTTCATAATCATAATCCCCCTTTTGGATGCCCTTCTTCTATCAGTCGCTTCATTCGCTGTATATTTTCTTCCAGATTTCCCTGAAAGAGCGCTTTCCCAGATACAATCACGGAAGCGCCTGCTGCCACCGCTTCCTGTACATTTTCCATGCTGATCTTTCCATCTGTCTCAATCTCGCAGTTAAGACCCAGATCGTCGATCCGCTTCCGCAGCGCCTGGATTCTCTCGATGGATCCCGGAAGGAACCTCTGTCCCTCCAGCCCCGGCCGCACTGTCATAAGCTGCACTACATCCGCCTGTGCAAGCATCACATCTGAAAGCACACCCAGGCTCGTATCGGGATTCAGGACAATGCCTGCCCTGATGCCCAGCCCGCGGATAGTCCGAAGTGTCTGAACCAGATCCGTACATGCCTCATAGTGAACCGTGATCACATCTGCGCCGGCTTCCTTCATCCGCTTCACAAACCGAATCGGCTCCTGCACCATCATATGTACGTCAAAGGGAAGTGCAGACGACGGCCGAATACTTCTGATCTCCCGCATTCCAAAGGCAAGGTTCGGAACAAACATACCGTCCATCACATCAATGTGCACATAATCCGCACCCGCTCTCTCCATCCGCTTCAATTCTTCGTCCAGAAAGCGCATATCCGCTTCCAGCAAAGACGGCGCCAGTTTTCCCATATCCATCTCCCCCGTTTCTGTTCAGAAGGCCTCCCGGGCAGTCCCGTCTCTAGATCTTATTTCCGTCAATTGCAATCTGTGTCTTCTTCAGCTGCTCCTTGTAATTCCTTCCGGAATGCATCACATAGCCCATATACAATGCATCCATGATAAACTGATCCGCTACCCGCCTGGTCACCTTCTCCCGATCAAAAGACAGATCATTGACCGCAATAAACAGCTTGATATCCGTATAACGCAGCAACGGAGTCTTATTCTTTTTTGTAATGCTTATTGTTGTAGCTCCCATTTGCTTTGCAATCCGCAGAGCCTCCACCACATTCTTGGATCTTCCGTCATAAGAAATAGCGATAGCTACGTCCCCTTGGGACATATTGCTGGCCGTGATCATCTGAAGCATAATATCCCCTTCAGCCGAGCACGGAATCCCCAGCCGCTTGAATTTCATATAGGCCAGCTGACAGACAGCATAAGCGTCTCCAGCTCCGAAAAAATGTATGGACCTGGCGGAAAGAAGAGCCTTCAGCGCCCTCTCACACTGTTCACTGACCAGAACCATCGTGTCAGTCAGCGTCTGGACATTGCTCTGATAGACTTTTTGTATGATTTCATACATGCTGTCCCCGCCGAAAACCTGAAGCTCCTCTGCATTCGTCTCGTTCTCTCCCTCCACTGCCTCCGCAATAGCCTGCTGAAGTGCCGAATATCCGCCAAACCCCATTCTTTTGCAAAACCGGATCACAGAAGCCTCACTGCTTCCGGACTCTTTGGATATTTCCGCCAGCGTCATATAGGTGACTGCTTCCGGATGTTCTGCAAGCGCCTCTGCAATGGCTTTCTCGGCTCTTGGGAGCGACGGGATCAAAAAACGTATTTTAACCAGAATCTCCTTCATATTTCTCATTTTCCACACTTCACTCCTTTGTTGTCCCGTCTTAAATTCATTATAACATTACGTGTTTTTGGAGTAAATATTGCATTTTATTTTGTGCAATATTTATATTTTTTTGTTTTAATTCTTATATAATACACTTGTTTTTTGTCTATTTTGCCTTTTTGCACTTCATTTTGAAATATTTTATTTTTCATTTTACTTCGTAGATCCTCTTCGATTTCTCTGCAAAACATATTGACAAAATGAGAAATATAAGACAAGATGCATTATAGAACATGCTGGAAGATACAGGGATCCGGCACTGCATCAGAATCTCACAAAAGGTAACAGGATCATGAAACTTGGAATTAACAGCAACGAAATGCAAAAAGTCAACCGGTGCCTTGTCCTGAAAATCCTCATGGAAAACAGTCACATGACAAGACATGAGCTGGCTGCCAAAACAGGTCTCCACAAAACGACAATCACAAATATTATCAACGAATTCCTGGACATCGGAATCATCACATCCAATCACAACGGCAAATCCGTCAAGCGCGGAGAACTTCTGCACTTTTGCCCGGAAAACATGTATACGGTCTCTGTAAGCATCAACCGGAAAGATTACCGGATCTGCCTGTACACACTGAACGGCGCGTCGGTTTCCTCCAGCCGCAGAAAGATCTCGGTCCGGGAGGATGTGCACCGTATTTACCAACAGCTTCTTAACGATCTCCGGGAACTGACATCTGATATTCCCCCGAAAAACATCTTCGGAATCTGCGTGGGGATGCCAGGACCGTATCTTCGCAAAAAGCATGATATTGCACTCGTGACGGGATTCGAACAGCTTAGTCTCATCAACATCCCCCATATGCTGGCAGAGGCGCTCCAGATCCCTGTTCTGTCCGAACACGACGCACGACTTGCCGCTTATGCAGAATGGAAGGCTCTGGAGAAAGTTCACGGCAGCCCTGTCTCCAGTCTTGTCACACTTCGTTCCATCGGGCTGGGCGTTGGAGCCGGCATCGTCATCGAAGGCCGGATGGTCCGGGGACAGATCGGAATTGCCGGCGAAATCGGACATATGGGAGTTAATTTTAACGCCTGCAGGACCATTGGAGCAAGCAACGGCATTTACGAATACTACTCCGGGACCGACAGCGCCGTCCGCTATATGCAGGAGCGGCTCTTTGAATTCCCGAATACCATCCTTCAGGAATCCAGTACCTACGCTGATATTGTTCAGGCATACAGGGGCAAAGATCCTCTGGCCGTTTATGCGATGGAAAAGCTGGCCTGGATGCTCGGATATGGTCTTTCCAGCCTGATCTATCTGATCAATCCGGACTGTATCATTCTGGGAGAAGACTACCCGGACTATGCCCCGTTCCTTGACAAAGTAAAACAGGCGCTTAAATATTTCGTGCACCCTTTTATACTGGAAAGCCTGACCATCCGCTTTTCCAGTCTGGAAGACGACTCCATCCTGCTGGGCGGCTATTACATGGTACTGGAACAGAGATTTCAGGAAAATACGCTCATAGACTATATCCGGAATGCTTTGGAAGAGGAAACAGTTCCCACAGACCGGCCATCTGAGCCTTCGTGATCTGCCCATACGAATTTTCCGGTCAAAAAACCTGGGTATCCGTCTCCTCCGGACATGCTCTGTCCGTCCAAAACGGACACCCAGGGTCTTTTTTACTCTGATTCCAATGTTACCGAAACCAGTTTTTTATTTTCTTGCTATGGCTCTTTTCGCCGCAGCCGCCACATCTTCGGGTGCAAGGCCGAAATGGCGCAGCAGCTCCTCCGGATGGCCGGAATGGCCGAAGCAGTCTTTGACGCCCACGATCTCCAGCGGAGTCGGACGGGCAGTGCTCAGCACCTCGGCAACGGCGCCCCCGAGGCCGCCGATGACATTGTGCTCTTCCGCGGTGACAACGGCGCCGGTCTCCTCTGCACATGCAAGGACCAGTTCCCGGTCAATGGGTTTGATCGTATGCATGTCGACGACGCGCGCATGAATGCCCTCCGCTTCCAGAAGCTTCGCAGCCTTCAGAGATTCCTGAACCATAAGTCCGCATGCGATAATCGTCACATCGCTTCCGTCTGTCAGGCGGATTCCCTTTCCAAGTTCAAAACGATAGTCCGCAAACTGATCCGTCACGGTGTCCAGTGCGCAGCGGCCGGTCCGGACATAACAGGGACCTTCATAGCCAAGGACCTCCTTCACCGCAAGACGCGTCTCATGTCCGTCGCAGGGGACCACAACGGTCATCTTGGGCATGGTGCGCATAAGGCTGATATCCTCGATGCACTGATGGGTCGCTCCGTCCTCTCCCACCGTCAGTCCTGCATGGCTTCCGACTACCTTTACATTCAGGCCCGGGTAAGCCACGCTGTTGCGGACCTGATCATAGATTCTTCCCGCCGCAAATACAGCGAACGTATGTACGAGCGCTGTCGCTCCGCAGGCCGCCATACCTGCTGCCACATCTACCATATTGGCTTCCGCAATTCCCATATTGAAAAAACGCGACGGATATTTTGCCGCAAAACAGGTCGTCATCGTGCAGCTTTTCAGATCCGAATCAAACACATAAATGTTCTCGTCAGCGCCGAATTCTTCCAGCGCTCTTCCATAGGCTTCTCTTGTCGAAATCTTCTCTCCCATCATTATCCCTCCAGTCCTGCAAGCTTTTCATTCAGTTCCCTGTAGGCCGTCTCAAACTCCTCTTTGGTCGGGTGTCCTCCGTGAAAACGGACCTGGTTCTCAAACACGGAGACGCCTTTTCCCTTGACGGTATCCGCCACGATCATGACCGGCTGTCCCTTTGATCCGGCTGCCAGGTCAAAAACCGCAGAGAGCTGTTCCACATCATGGCCGTCTACTTCCAAAACCTTCCATCCGAACGCCCTGAATTTGTCGGCGATGGGATAGGGAGACATGACTTCTTCCAAAGCTCCGTCCAGCTGGAGCTTATTGTTGTCCACAACGGCGATCAAATTGTCGGCTTTATAAAAGCCCGCCGCCATCGCCGCTTCCCATACCTGTCCTTCCTGAATCTCTCCGTCTCCAAGCACACAATAGACATGGTTCTCATACCCTTTGCACCTGCCATACATCGCCATACCAAGCGCCACAGACAGTCCCTGTCCGAGTGATCCTGTAGACATGTCAACTCCCGGTACGTGCATCTCCACATGTCCGGACAGATCACTGGTAATCTTACGGAAGGTCCTCAGATGCTCCACTGGAAAAAAGCCTCTCAGCGCCAGCGTCGTATAGACCGCCGGAGAACAGTGTCCCTTGGAGATCACAAAACGGTCCCTGTCCTCCCGTTTCGGATCAGCCGGATCAATGCGCATCTTGTCAAAATAAAGCACCGAAAGAATCTCCGCAATGGAAAATGATCCCCCGATGTGCCCGGACCCTGCTGTCTGGATCGTTTCAAGCGCCGTTTTGCGGATCCGGCAGCTTATACACTCCAGATTCCGTCTCTTCATTTCTTCCATATACTTTCCTCCTGAAATTATATTTCCGCATCTTTCTTTATAGTCTTTCGTAAAACCTTCTGGAAACAGATGCCGATTTTGCAGTTTCAATTTTTCAAACAGCTCATTTTAGTTTATTAAATATACTTTTATCCTTGTTTATAACCCAATAATAGTGCATTTTTCAAAATATGTCAATTATTTCTTCTGTATTTAGTTTTTTCATTCTACATTTTATTTTCTTTTCAGCAAAAAAGAATCCACCAGTCGCAAACTGAGTTCTGGTGGATTTCTATACATCTCAAACAAGATCTGACTGTTTTTCATGATACTGCAACATTTTATATCTTTACGACTCTGTCTACGACAACATCCCCCCCAGCATCCCTCCGCCCATACAGAGTACAAAAGCTGTGACAAATCCCGCTGTACTGCTTTGGAGCTCCCGGTTCACCGCCAGAGAGACCAGCATCATAATAAGGAAATACAGAAGCCCCAGAAGCACACCCCACAGAAACTGTCTGCTCTTCATCATCTTTCCCGCCAGAAATCCTCCTGTAAAGCAGGATAATATATAAGTAATTATGATCCCGATCTGCACCTTTCCTTCATCCAGCTGAAACCGGTACAAAAGTCCGGCGATCAGTAAAAGCAGCAGGCCTGTCACCAGATAGGATACCAGAAGCGCTTTCATGATCCGGACTGCAGAAACTGTATATGTATTCATATTTGGCTGTTTCATTGTGAGACTCCCTTCTTTCACTCCTGTTTTTATTGTATTCAGCCGACTTTCATTTATGTCTGGGTATTGCATTTTCTTCCAAAATAACGTATACTTAGTAACTACGCCTGCAATGCAGAACAGTTCAGACTGTTCCAGACTGCAGGTGGAAACATACAAAAACCGGCAGCCAGCCACATGATCTCAAAAGGGCTGCTGCAGAACTTCAAAAAGGAGTGAACTACTTTGGATCCGAGTGACGCCATACAGGTGCTGGTACTTCTGGCCCTGATTGGTCTCTCCGCTTTCTTTTCTTCTGCGGAGACCGCACTGGTAACTGTTAACAGAATCCGGATCAGGAATCTGATCGATGAAGGCGACCGGCGTGCAATCACGCTTTCAAAACTCATTGAAGACCAGGGAAAGATGCTCAGCGCCATTTTAATCGGCAACAACATCGTAAACATCTCTGCTTCTTCCCTCTCGACCATTATGGTGACAAGATGGTTATCCGGCACGGGACTTGCCGCTTTTGCAGCAGGTATCTCGACAGGTGTCCTGACACTGACCGTACTTGTCTTTGGGGAGATCACGCCCAAAACCTGTGCAACCATCCATTCCGAGAAGATCGCACTCTCCTATTCTTCGATCATCTATGGATGGATGATAATTGCCACCCCTCTGATCTATATCATGAACCATCTTTCCATGGGAATCCTCTTCCTGATGCGTGTGAATCCGGATGACCGTTCAGAATCCTACACGGAAGAAGAGATCCGTACAATTGTGGAAGTAAGCCATGAAGACGGCGTGATCGAACCGGAAGAACGCAAAATGATCAATAACGTATTTGACTTTGGAGACGCTACTGCCAGAGATGTCATGGTTCCTAAAGTAGATATGAGTTTTCTGAACGTAACGGCAAGCTACAATGATATGCTGGAACTTTACAGGGAAAACAAATATACTCGCTATCCGGTATATGAAGAAAGTACTGACAACGTCATCGGAATGATTAACGTCAAAGACCTTTTGATCTACGAGGACAAGGAACATTTTGACGCCCGCAATATTATGCGGGAAGTCCTCTATACACATGAACATAAGAAGACTTCCGATATTATGCTGGAGATGAAGCAAAGTTCCACCAACCTTGCCATTGTGCTGGATGAATACGGGGTTACTTCCGGCATGGTCACCATGGAAGATCTTCTGGAGGAAATCATCGGCGATATTCGGGATGAATACGATGAGGACGAAGAAACTCTGGTCACGCAGATTTCCGAACGGGAGTTCATGGTTGCAGGAGCCATGAGCTTGGACGACCTGAATGATTATCTGGAACTGGAGGAAAAAGGGCTTCGTCTGGAATCCGAAGACTACAATTCTATCGGCGGAATCATCATCGGTCTTCTGGATCATCTCCCGGAAGTGGGCGAAGAAGCGGTCACGGAAAACGGTATTCAGCTGATCGCAGACTCCGTTGAGAAAAACCGCATCAATGAAGTCCATATCATCCTGCCGGAGCCGGAAAAGGAAGAGGACTCAGAGGAAAACTGACCTGCTCCTCGTCTTTACAACAGATATCTCACGGGAGCTGTCACACCGGCTCCCGTTTTTATGTATAATAATTCCAATTCAAGGAGGACCCTGTCAGATGGGACACATATTTAAATTCCATACAGACGTGGATACGGATCAGATCATCGCATCCCAGTATCTGCTTTTTCCAACTGTCGGAGAGATGAAGACGCATGCCTTCGAATCTCTCGATCCTGATTTTGCATCCAGTGTAAAGCCGGGAGACTTTGTAGTCGCCGCCGAAAACTTCGGCTGCGGCTCTTCCAGAGAACAGGCGCCCAGCGTCTTAAAAGCTCTTGGGGTCAAGGCAGTCATTGCCAGATCCTTCGCCCGTATTTTCTACCGTAATGCCATCAATATCGGCCTTCCGGTCATCGTCTGCAAGGACCTCTATGACCATGTTTCAGACGGCGACGAGATGGAACTGTCCCTCACGGACGGCATTGTACGGACCGGCGGACAGGAATATATCTGTACCAAACTTCCGCCCTATATGCAGGGAATCCTGGATCAGGGCGGACTGATCGCATCATTAAACAGGGAGGTAAACTAAGATGGGAATGACAATCGCAGAAAAAATCATTGCCCGCGCAGCCGGCGTGGACACGGTAAAAGCCGGTGACATCCATACGGTAGAAGTGGATCAGCTCCTGAGCAATGACGGCACTACGCATCTGACCATTGACATGTACAACAACCAGCTGAAGCACCCCCGCATTGCAGATGTGAAGAAACTTGTATGGGTCGTGGATCACAACGTCCCCGCAGACAGCCCAAAGACGGCCGCCTCCCAGAAAAAAATGCGGGATTTTGCAAAAAAACACGGCATCACGTTTTATGAAGGACAGGGCGTCTGCCATCAGATCATGATAGAACATCATGTACGCCCAGGAGAGCTGATCTTCGGAGCGGACAGCCACACATGCGCCTACGGCGCGCTGGGCGCCTTCGGGACGGGCGTCGGATGTACGGACTATCTCTATGCCATGGTAACCGGAAAATCCTGGGTACTGGTGCCGGAAACCCTGCGCTTCCACCTGACCGGCAGGCTTCCGGAGGGCGTCTACGCCCGGGACCTGATCCTGACCATCATCGGAAAAATCGGCGCCAATGGAGCCAATTACAAAGCCATGGAATTCACAGGCGAAGGGTTGAAGACACTGACCATGAGCGACCGAATTTCCATCTGCAACCTCTGCGTGGAGGCCGGCGCCAAGACCGCCCTCATGGAAGTGGATGACGTCGCCATGGACTATCTGCACGCTCACGGCAGAGAACCGAAGGCATGTTTTGCAAGCGACGAGGACGCTGTTTTTGCAGCCTCTTATGAAATCGACCTCTCAACAGTGGCGCCCATCGTGGCAAAACCGCATTTCGTAGACAACGTATGTCCGGCAAAGGAAACCGCCGGGATCCAGATCGACGAAGCGTTCCTCGGCTCCTGCAACAACGGACGGATTGAAGACCTCCGGGTGGGCGCGGCAATCATCAAAGGAAAGAAAGTTCATCCGCTGGTCCGTTTCCTTGTGGTCCCGGCAAGCCAGGAAGTCTACTGCCAGGCACTGGAAGAAGGAATTCTTCAAACCTTTATGGAGGCCGGAGCCATTGTCATGAATCCCAACTGCAGCGTCTGCTGGGGAGGCTGTCAGGGTGTCATTGGTGAGGGAGAGACTCTGATCAGCACCGGAACCCGTAATTTCAAGGGACGCGCGGGACATAAGGATTCCTTTGTCTATCTGGCCAGCGCAGCAACCGTAACGGCTTCCGCCATCAAAGGCGAAATTGCCACGGCGGATATGACATAATGTCACCAACTGGAGCAAAGCGGAAGTTGATGACCTGCGCGGGCATCAGCGAGCTTCCTTCCATTTTCAGCAGAGAAAGAAAGCAGGTATCATATGAATGAAACATTTACCGGCAGGGTATGGACCCTTGGGGACGACATCGACACGGATATCATCATTCCCACGGAATACCTTGCCTTAAAAACCGTACAGGACATGGCGCCTTATGCCTTCTCACCTCTTCGCCCGGAGCTGGCTGCACAGATCCGGCCCGGAGACGTCATTGTAGCCGGCAAAAACTTCGGCTGCGGTTCTTCCAGGGAACAGGCTCCGGAAATTATCAAGGCGCTTGGGATCAAATGCGTCATTGCAAAATCCTTCGCGCGCATTTTCTTTCGAAACGCCATCAACAACGGTCTGCTCCTGATCGAGAATGCAGACCTGCGGGACGCCGTATCCGAAGGCGACACCATAGAAGTCCGGGTAAATGAAAAGATTACCCATAATGGAAACGAATATACCATTGCATCGCTTCCGCAGAACCTGGTTGATATCATCGACGCCGGCGGACTGGTAAAGGCCATGCGCCGTCTGAACGGACTGGAGGGTTAGCAGTTATGGGACAGACAATGATTGAAAAAATTGTAAGCCGCAATGTGGGACGAAGCGTAAAGCCCGGCGACATCGTTACCGTAAATGCAGACCGGGTCATGATCCACGACATCTTCATTCCTTTTGTAGCGGAAAAATTTGAAGAAATGGGATTCACCAGACTCTGGGATCCGGATAAAGCGGTTCTGATCTACGACCATCTGGTACCGGCAAGTCAGGTGGATGACACGAGGCATTTTCGGATCGGCAACGAATTTGTGGAAAAATACGGTATGAAAAACATCCACAGAAGCGATGGTATCTGCCATCAGCTCATGACTGAAGCGTTCTACGTAAAACCCGGAGATATTGTCTTTGGAACGGACAGTCATACAACCACCTACGGATGCGTGGGCGCATTTTCCTCCGGGATCGGATACACCGAGATGGCAAGCATTCTGGGCACCGGAACCATGTGGATCAAAGTACCGGAGACCATCAAGGTCGTCATCGAAGGCGAACTCTCCTCCAATGTAACCTCCAAGGACGTAATTCTGCGTCTCATCGGGGATCTGCGCGCGGACGGAGCCACCTATCAGGCGCTGGAATTCTGCGGGGATACCGTGGAGCGCATGAGCATTGCCAGCCGCATGACCATGGCAAACATGGCCATTGAGGCAGGCGCAAAATGCGCGCTGTTCACGCCGGATGAGAAGACCGCAGAATACTGTCAGATCGAGCTGACGGAAAAAGAACGGTCTCTGACGGGAGACGCTGACGCTTCCTGTATCCGGACCATCCACTACAACGCAGAAGAACTGGTCCCGGTTCTCGCATGCCCGTCCCAGGTAGACAATATCCATCCAGTCAGCGAGTACGAAGGAACCGCTATCGACCAGGTATTCATCGGCTCCTGCACTAACGGGCGTCTGGAAGATCTGCAGAAAGCCGCTTCCATCCTGAAGGGAAAGACGGTCGCCCCCTTCGTAAAGCTGATCGTTACGCCTGCCAGCCGGAAAATTTATAATCAGGCTCTTGCTGACGGAACACTGGCTGTCCTGGCAGAAGCCGGCGCCATTATCACCCACCCCGGATGCGGACTTTGCTGCGGCAGGACCGGCGGCATCCTTTCCGACGGAGAACGGGTCGTTGCCACCAACAACCGGAATTTTCTCGGACGAATGGGAACCTCCAAAGTGGAAATCTTCCTTGCCTCTCCCGCTACTGCGGCAGCATGCGCAGCAGCAGGAAAGATCGTCGTTCCGAACTGAACCATAAAGATTTTCTGAAACAGTGACTGAACAATACAAGCCTGTCTGTATACTCCTCACTTGTACGGACCATACAGACAGGCCTGCGTTTTACGACACTCACCTACTTTTCAGGAATCACCCTGTTTCTCATCTGCCAGCTCGATATTTTCCCCGGCAATCCGAAGCAGATCTTCGATCTCTTCCAGAGGCGTATCCAGATACAGAGACAGCTCCTCCGGCGTGACCTGCCTGCCCATATCCTCTGTCAGCTCTGTGATCGAATCCGCCAGGCAGTTCAGTTTCTCCGCAATCTGTTCACTGGTACTCTCCGAACCTGCCTGTTCATCCAGAGCCGTTCGCATCGTCCGGCGGATCTCATGCTCCAGATAAGCTTCCCATGATTGCCCTTCTTCTCTGAGCCCCAGCGTGTCCACACCGATCATCAACCCCAGATTCCCTTCCTGCACCAGATCCTGTATCAGAACCCCCCGGTGGGCATATTCTTCGGCGATCGATATTACCCAGTCCAAACAGTGCTCAGTCAAAAGCTTTTTTGCCTGTCCGTCACCATCCGATGCCCGATCAGACAATGACGATAATGCGTTTTCCGGCTGCTTCCTCATCAGATGCATGTCTTTTTTATACTGCTCCAGAAATGCTTTCTCTTCTTCTGTATAAGGTTGTTCTTCCAACGGAACGTCCGGCAGATCCACTCCTTCCACCCGAATCCTTTTGGAAGCAAGATATGCATAGACCAGTCCATGCTGTCCCTCATCAAGGTCCATATCCTTAAAAAATTCCTGCACCTCTTCTTTCTTAAGCGTCCGATCCCGGTTCTCTGCGCCTGCACTCAGCGCTGCCAGAGCCGTGCGGAATCTACTCTGTTCATCCATGCTGCAGCCTCCTGTCTTCCTCACTGGCCGCCTCTTTCCTTTTCCGGCTCAGTGAAATGATCAATGCAATCGATAATACAAATACAACCCCCGACAGATCCACCATTCCTCTCACTCCTCCTGCAAATCTCCTCCATCATACTCTATCCTGCGGAAAAAATCCAGTCTTTTCCGCATCCCCTGTCACAGGCATCTGTCTCCTGCATATACTGTTATAAAAAAGCTTTCAGGAAACCTCATGGTAAACAGAATCGTAATAGATGCCGGGCATAACGGCCTGACCGATCCCGGCGCTGTCTTTAACGGCCGAAGAGAAAGCGATGACGCCCTGCGCCTGGCAAATGCAGTAGGAGCAATCCTCACACGAAACGGATACGATGTGATCTATACAAGAACCGGAGACATCAGCCAGTCCGTCCAGCAGAAAGCAGCTTTTGCAAACGATGCGGATGCAGATCTCTTCGTCTCCATCCACCGGAACATGGGCACTTATCCGGAACAGTATCATGGCGTACAGACTTTGATCTATGATCGGTCCGGCATCAAGGCACCCATGGCGGAAAATATCAACCAAAATCTGGAAGGACTGGGGTTTCGGAATATCAATGTGGATGTCCGTCCTGATCTGGCTGTCTTAAGGCGCACAAAAATGCCGGCTCTGCTGGTAGAAGCCGGCTTCATCGACAGTCAGGGAGACAATCGGCTTTTCGACTCCCGTTTCGACGAGATTGCTCAGGCGATCGCAGACGGAATCATGGACACTCTGAACACGGAAGCGGCAGATAACAGTCCGCTGATGACTTTTGCTTCCACACAGCCGATTCCTCCGATGCCTTCTTTCCAGCCGGATTCCAACCCCTCTGCAGCATGGTCCACCTTCCGGACAGAAACGGAAATGCCGGAAAATTCCGGCAGCCGCCCACTCTATCGCGTACAGGTCGGCGCTTTCCACAATATGCAGAACGCCGTCGAACTGGAGCAGGAACTGAAACGCCTTGGATATAACACATGGATCGTAACGGTATGACCGGATGAGACTACCGGTTCCGAAGCCGGTTCAGCCGCTCAGCGATTTTCTGCTCATATCCAATATCTGTCGGGTGATAAAAGGCCTTTCCCTGAATTTCATCCGGCAGATACTGCTGTTTTACATAATGCTCCGGAAAATCATGCGCATAAAGATAACCGACTCCATGTCCCAGTTTTTCTGCCCCTCCATAATGCTTGTCCTGCAGATGGACCGGCACCGTCGTCGTCGTATGCCTCACCACATCCATGGCATCAAAAATGGCGCTGCTGGCAGCATTGCTTTTGGGCGCGGAAGCCACATAAGACACTGCATGCGCCAGAATGATCTGAGCCTCCGGCATCCCGATCCGTTCCACCGCCTGCGCGGCTGCCACTGCTACCGGAAGCGCCTGCGGGTCCGCATTTCCCACATCTTCAGAAGCACAGATCATGATCCGCCTGGCAATAAATTTAATATCCTCTCCTGCATACAGCATTTTTGCCAGATAGAAAACAGCCGCATCCGGATCAGAACCCCTCATGCTCTTGATAAATGCAGAGATCGTATCATAGTGATTGTCTCCACCCTTGTCATAACGGACCGTCTTTTTCTGGATACATTCCGATGCTGTCTCCAGCGTAATATGGATCTTCCCGTCTCCTGCACGCTCCGTAGTCAGGATTCCCAGCTCCAGTGCGTTCAGTGCATTTCTTGCATCCCCGCCTGCGATATCCGCCAGAAACTCCAGTGCATCCTCATCCATGACTGCATCGTAAGCCCCCATACCCTTTTCCACATCCGTCAGGGCTCGCAGAAGGAGCTTTTTAATATCTTCTTTTTCCAACATCTTCAGTTCAAAAATAATGGAACGGGACAAAAGCGCTCCATTCACTTCAAAATACGGATTTTCCGTGGTCGCCCCGATCAGGATCAGTGTTCCGTCCTCTACATAGGGAAGAAGATAATCCTGCTGCCCCTTGTTAAACCGGTGGATCTCATCCACAAACAGGATCGTCCGCTTCCCATACATCCCAAGACTGTCTTTTGCCTGTCGAACCACCTCTTCCATATCCTTTTTGCCCGCCACGGTCGCATTGATTTGGGTAAATTCCGCACTGGTTGTATTGGCAATCACTTTCGCGATTGTTGTCTTCCCGGTTCCCGGCGGACCGTAAAAGATGACCGATCCCAGCTTATCCGCCAGGATCGCCCGGTAAAGCAGCTTATCCTTCCCCAGGATGTGCTGCTGCCCCACAATCTCCTCCAGCCTCGCCGGACGCATCCGGGAGGCAAGAGGAGCCTCTGATTTCATTGTATTCGTTCTCATGTAGTCAAATAAATCCATAGTTTCTCCCCTACTCATATATCTGTTTGCATATATTTCACGGCGTACGCTGATAATGGTTCGGTTTCGAACAGAGTTTTCCTTCCATTCGGAATGATGGACACTTTCAAAAAATCAAATGGTGATCACGAAAATCAGTTTCTTGATTATCTGATCAAGGTGACCACCGCAAAAATATCCTCTTTGACAGTATCCGTCGAAGATATAATCCTTAAATAAGCCAATAGACAACTATATAATTCAAGGTGCAAAAGCTTTATCAAATCGTTAAAGCTCTACACCTTTTTCCACTTATTTTATAAACAATTACCACTGGCATTCCGCATGCGCTGCACTGTCATACGAAATTACACTACTCTCAAACTTATTCTTACACCGACACATCAAATATTCGGCTTCACTACCATACGAAATTACACTACTCTCAAACTAGCACGGGTATGGGATGGAAAAGGCCCCAGCTTCACTACCATACGAAATTACACTACTCTCAAACTGTATGCCCGTCCAGAACTGATCCCAGTCAGCTTCACTACCATACGAAATTACACTACTCTCAAACTGATATGGTTAGAGTATATACTGAAGAGTAGCTTCACTACCATACGAAATTACACTACTCTCAAACGGACTGTGGATCATTTGAATTAGGATGTTTGCTTCACTACCATACGAAATTACACTACTCTCAAACTCAATATCTTTTATCGTCTTATCAATAGCAGCTTCACTACCATACGAAATTACACTACTCTCAAACTTGCAACACCATCCAGATATACGATCCTGTAGCTTCACTACCATACGAAATTACACTACTCTCAAACCCGGGTGGGGATTATGACACAGTACCAGTAGCTTCACTACCATACGAAATTACACTACTCTCAAACCATGGTTTAAAGAATTGTCCATGAATAATTGCTTCACTACCATACGAAATTACACTACTCTCAAACCAATGGGATCGTAATCCAGAAAGCATGTTTGCTTCACTACCATACGAAATTACACTACTCTCAAACGCATCGTGGAGCTGGAACAGCGCAAGGGAGGCTTCACTACCATACGAAATTACACTACTCTCAAACGGGCATCCTGACTTTCACGGACCGCAGTTAGCTTCACTACCATACGAAATTACACTACTCTCAAACAACCAGTGTCGCGGATTGTCCGGGTTGCAGGCTTCACTACCATACGAAATTACACTACTCTCAAACTTCGCCGTCAACCTTGTATCGCTTCACGCAGCTTCACTACCATACGAAATTACACTACTCTCAAACTTAATCTTTAACGATTCCGGCAAATAATATGCTTCACTACCATACGAAATTACACTACTCTCAAACAAAGGAGCAGGTCTGTTTAACGCATTCACAGCTTCACTACCATACGAAATTACACTACTCTCAAACAGAGTCTGTTTCAAAAATAGAAATAGTTGAGCTTCACTACCATACGAAATTACACTACTCTCAAACGAGCGCGAAACCTCTCCCGTGGAATATCCTGCTTCACTACCATACGAAATTACACTACTCTCAAACGAAAAGATATGAACACAATAGAGAAAACCTGCTTCACTACCATACGAAATTACACTACTCTCAAACACAGCCACAGCGACAAAACAGACCAAAAGAGCTTCACTACCATACGAAATTACACTACTCTCAAACTCAAGAGCTCCAATCCTGTCCCAAGCTTCAGCTTCACTACCATACGAAATTACACTACTCTCAAACCCAATAACTCCACGAACCATTCTCAAGGGTGCTTCACTACCATACGAAATTACACTACTCTCAAACCGCTGAGGAAGCACTCGACCAGATCGGCACGCTTCACTACCATACGAAATTACACTACTCTCAAACATAGACGGAAACGGCGTCTTTTACGAAATCGCTTCACTACCATACGAAATTACACTACTCTCAAACTGCAAGGAGCGAGAGATCCAGAAAAGGGTTGCTTCACTACCATACGAAATTACACTACTCTCAAACGCCTGCGGATTTTATGATTACCGACCGGGAGCTTCACTACCATACGAAATTACACTACTCTCAAACATGTGAGTTCTGTTCCGTTCGGTTTTTCGAGCTTCACTACCATACGAAATTACACTACTCTCAAACGCTTATGTATTCCCGAATGGCATCAATATGGCTTCACTACCATACGAAATTACACTACTCTCAAACAGGTAAAGTCGCATTATAATTCGCACTAAGGCTTCACTACCATACGAAATTACACTACTCTCAAACAAGTGGCTTGTTACTGTTGATTATCAATATGCTTCACTACCATACGAAATTACACTACTCTCAAACCGCAGTTCAAAAACGGACAGACCCATGAGAGCTTCACTACCATACGAAATTACACTACTCTCAAACAAGGGATGGTGAATAAGTGGATAAAGAGTGGCTTCACTACCATACGAAATTACACTACTCTCAAACTAGCTAATGACTTAGATGGCGTCTCAGCTTGGCTTCACTACCATACGAAATTACACTACTCTCAAACCATTCGCCGGTACGTCAGACGGCCTGCAGGGCTTCACTACCATACGAAATTACACTACTCTCAAACAGACATACCACTTTTTCGGGCTTCTGGAAGGCTTCACTACCATACGAAATTACACTACTCTCAAACCGGCCCGTAATGTATTATGGGTTACTACTGGCTTCACTACCATACGAAATTACACTACTCTCAAACTATTTTATCCGCATGGAGTAAATGGATAGAGCTTCACTACCATACGAAATTACACTACTCTCAAACGCCCGTTCTCCGGCTCTGTCCTTGGCAACCGCTTCACTACCATACGAAATTACACTACTCTCAAACCCACGGGCGCGGTTATCCCGCCCAATGCACGCTTCACTACCATACGAAATTACACTACTCTCAAACTCCTTACTGCGTCACCACTGTTTCCCTCAAGCTTCACTACCATACGAAATTACACTACTCTCAAACCTCAAATCATAAATTGACCGGGCGAGTATCAAATGCCCACTACAGCATCGTAATTCCGTATCCTTGTTTATCATTACATATTTAGTCGGATTTCGCAAGCATCTTTATCAATAATTGCAACATTTGTAAATTTTTTTACGATTTCTGGCTCTTTGCTTTCCAACAGTAAAATATAGATCTTATAATAATGCGCATATTCAAAAAACTTCTCCATCTCATATTCGGTCAAATAAGACAATAAATGTACAAATACAAAGCATCCGGTTCCAAGTAGATCACTTGTCACTTTTATATAATCCGTCAATTTCTCAAGTAAACTCCCCTGTTCATCCTGAAACTGAATTCCTAAAAATTTCAACAAGCCGGAAACATCCAGTTTCTCACTGCAGGTCAACTCCCAGTCTGCATTCTGTATGATATTCGAAGCATAATTCTCCAGTAATGCAATGATTTGATTGCTCTCTAAAAGTAATTCTGACGAACCTATTTCTTTTTTCAGGGCATCCATAAGCTTACCTGACAATTTTCTTTCATTCAGTGAAACTGCCAAAGGGTTTACAACGCAAAGCAACTGATCCTTTTTCTTAACAGGCGTCTCATCTTCCGAAAGAACGAACCGTCCTTCTTCCATCAGATCATCTGAAGATAATTCCCTTACCATTTTACAGAAAATATCCGGGCATTCCACTACCAGAAGATTTTTAGTATTCTCTTCAAATTCAAATACAAACCGGAAATCCTGATGCAGCAATCTCATAATATCACCAACCTTTTATCATTTTGCAGTACCTCGGACTTGTATTCTCCCGTTATCATTTCCATTTTAGAAAACTGTTTTTCTGTCAATGTCAGAATCTGTACAAGTCCCTCCGGCGGCCTGTTCTTACGAATTCCCTGGGCTACCGCTTCGGAAACCGTTGCATTCAAAGCCAGTTTGCAGTAAACGGACTCCTGAAGCATAATAAATCCGTTTTTTATCAAATATTTTCGAAACTTCGTATATTCTCTTCTATTTGCCGCAGTCAGAGTGGGCAGATCAAAGAACACCATAATTCTCATATATCTATAACTCATTTCTGTAAAACCTGATCAAAGAAACATCCTGTTCATTTATCGCATCAAATACACTTCTGCAATATATTTTGATTGCATTATTGAGATAATTTTTCTTCCCGTCAATCACAACCTCCTGATTCAGCATATCCACCATCTGCATCTTTTCTTCATGTTCAAATTTTTCCGGCTTCATTTTATAGACTTGCATGTCTGCCAGGATCCGAAGAGGTTCCATGAGATCTGATCCAAGATTAAACTGGTTGAACATATTATCGTGGAACAGACCCAGTTGTGTGATATATCCATTAGCCGCTATCTCCCGATTGCAGACGGATAAAAGAAGGCCGTATCCATAATTCAACGCCGCATTACAAGGACAATCTGCCGCTCTGGTAAATTTCATACCAAACAGCGCATTGAAATATACTTTCGCTGCATGCCCTTCCCGATTTGTTGAATCCCCTGGCGTCATCTGTTCAATATATTCCTCCAGCAGATGATATTCTTCTTTTCTCAGTCTTTTTAAAAATTCCATCTGTTTTCGGATTTTCTCCGTTACAATTTCAGTCCAGACCATTTTCTTTGTTTCCTTTGTCCACTCCGTCTGTTTTCTTACTTTTGCACTTGTATCATGACTACCGTAATACGGAAGCAGCTCAGCGGACGGATTTCTTTTCTCGTCGCAGAAAATGATCTTGATCTTTCTTCGGACCAGTTCGTTAAGCAGTACGGCAGTTAAAGAGACTGCCGTAGACTCAATCATAAGAATGGAAATCTCACTTAGATGAACCCGGGTGATCTCCTGTTGACGGATCACCAGATAATCCAGCTTGTAATCCAGTTTTGCACTTCTGGATATCACGATCGTCCGCCAGCTCATATGGTCAGCAGGTCAACCGCCCGCTCATAAATACCTGTCACTGACTGATTGATCAGTTTTGCAGAATTACATTTACTGATTTCTTTTCCAATTGTTATAATTCCTGTATGAGCAGATGCGCCGATTAAAACCAGATTTGCTCCAAGCGGTCTACATTGAAATAAATGTAAAATCTCTCCAAGCACCACACATTGTTCTGATAAATTTAAATCCATAAATTTATTCTGTCCTTTTAATATCTTATCCTTCGGATTAGCCGGTCGATACCGATAAATTGTATTGTTCAACTTATCCATAAACAACTGATATAAATCCACATTCGCTTCACTTGTAATCCCAGTTCTTTCTCTCACTTCCAGCAACGCCCGCTTATCTTTTCTTCCGGCATTTTCTTCCAGATATTTAGTCACTTTTTTCAAATATACCACCTGCTCATCATTCAGACACAGTTGCACCGCCCCCTGTAAGATCAGCTGCTTCCCTGTACTCCCCTTCAAATGCATTGGAAAGCCGTTGATAACCAGGCGCGCATTTTTCTTAATACAGGGAATCAGTACTCTTGGATTTTTTAATCCATAAAAATCCCGGCAATACTGAAGCAACAACTCCGGATCCCTCTCAAATTCTTTTTTTCGATACAGAGGAACCGTTTCAATCGTCCGAATCTCCTTCCCTTTTTTTCCTTCCGAAGCCACCAGCATAAAATGAGATGGCGTGACTGATGTATAACCGCCGTATTTCTTCGGGTCCATTCCTTTCTTAAGCGGAACAAGCCCTTTTGCTTTTTCCTCCTCCGGAGCTTTCATAATTGTCTGATTAAACAATCCGCCTTTATTACAAAAAGCATATCTTGTAAACAGAATATCATTCCTCTTCAATGTCTCATCCACACATCGAATGCTTCCATCCTTTCCCCGTTTCCATACGGATTTTCCGTCCACCTCCAGATCAAAATTAAACATCTGATTCAGACTGTATTTTCTCTCCGGATGTTCTTTTAGCCAGCGCATTGGATTACTGGTAAATTTTGTATGATAGACATTCCCTACTACAATATTCTGGTAGGCGTCCTTCGCATGGTGATAATCATTCAAATCACGTGCTTTTACATATTTCAGATGTACTTTTCTGAAATCCGATACTGCTTTTGCCTTTACATACACGATCTCCGCTTCTTCGTATACACGTTTCAGCAATGTTGCCACTACTTTGGAGGACTGTCTGGTTTCCACCAGCTGGCGATTAATAAAACCTGCCAGTTCCTCTTCCGTCAGAGGCTTTGTCCGGGTCAGACGTTCATATTTTTTCTCCGAGATCAATCCTTTCTCTTTCAGATATTTCCAGGTTCCCCTCATCCTCTGCTGAATCTCCGGGGATATCATCCCATCACTTTTCTTTGCATTGACTCTTCTGTCCACCAGTACCAGATTATCCAGACTGTCATCTTTCGTTTTTGACTGCGGATAAATATGATCTCTGTCCCAGATTGTTGCATTATTCAACTGTGACAGTTCAATCTTCGTACCTGTATACATACACTGCCCCATCTGTGTATAATACAGATACAGCTTGATCGCTTTCAGATCTCCTTCGGAATATTTCTGCAGTTCCTCCTGCCAGTCTCTCGCTTCGTCTTTGATTACTGCATATGCTTCCAGCAACTTATCTTTTCGGGAAACAGTACGCTTCTTTTCTTCTTCCCCTCTTGCCATCTCAACAAATATTTTTTTTGGCTCGCACCCCATCACTGTTTTCAGCTCTTCTACAATCTGAATTGTCTGCCAGACTGCACGTTTAATAGATGGAGAAGCCACCATATCTTTAATCAGATGATCATAGGTAACCTCATCTATATGATAACCGCCATTTTCATCATCAATCATCTGGGCAAACGTGTACTGTTGGCTCAAAAGCTGCATCAGATTGTTCTGTGTATTCCGAAGCCCCTGCATAATCGTCATGCACTCTCCGGTTGTACAGTCAGTCCCTTCCAGTTCATTTAAAAACCTCCTGGACAATCTGCCCCATCCTTGAAACTTTAATCTGGACAGTGCTTTCAACTGTTCTTCATCTAATACCTGTCCATAGTGCTGCCGGATCACTCTGCGAAGCATTTTCTGGTCTTCTCCGTATAGCGTGATCCACAAAATGATATCTTCCGCCATCTGCTGTACCGAACAGTTGTCCAGTTCTTCTCCAAATATCTTTTTCAGAGCATGATAAGAAGACAGCGATGCTTTAAAATTCCCATCAAATCCGGACAGTTCATCCTTTTTCACCTCATATCCATTTGCTGTCAGATAATCCAGAAGTTTTTTGCCTGTAACCTGCTTCTGTCTCTTAAACAGCTTCCGTATGACATCCTGCTTTAATTCGATCGGCAGTTTTTCATCGCGGATCTTTACGTTATTTAATTCATTCAGTACCATGAATTCCGAATAAAGAAGAGAATGCTTCGGCAATACCGTTTCATGAATCAAATAAGTACATTGATTCGTCATTCTCCGGATAAATCGTTCTGCCGATTTATCCCGATCCACTTTCTGATCAAAATTCCATGGACGGATTGCCCCCTGCTCCTTTCTTTCAATCCAGCAATTTTCTCCCACAGCCGTATTCAGCGGTCCTACATAATAAGGAATGCGAAATTCAAAGAGATCGACTATTTTTTGACGGACCGTCTTTTTGCACTCCGGATCTTCTTCCTGCAAAAACGGCAGGTGCTTCTCTGCATGATCCAGTATTCTCTCCAGTTCTATCTTATTAACCTGATAAGGAATCACTCCATTATCTTTGCTGACCTGCAACGGAAGAAAAGTCCCGTTTTCTATCTCTTTTAATATCCTGGCAGCTTCCGGCAGATCCGCAGGCAGTTTACCGATCAGCTTCTTTAACGCCTTATAAAACGTCTCCTGATCGCAGCGCTTTGTCTCGCATCGCTTTCCATTTTTTCGAAATGTACCTGTATAAGCACAATAATTATCACTCGCAGGAACTGAAAACCATGTTTTATAATCCTCCGGACAGTATTCACGCATCAATTTTTTTAATGCATGCAGATCCTTATGATGCTTTTCATATGTATTCACTTTTGCCACACACAGATAAGGTTTTTTCTCATACTCTCCTCCTGCCAGAATATCTGCCAGAATCGCCCAATTATAAACTGCATGAAAAATATCCAGGATTCCTGTCCGCTCCTGTATCTCCTCTTCCAGAGCCAACCGCGCCTCTTCATACCCCGCTTCCGCAAAGCTGATTTTATTATGGTCGATCTCTGTCAGTTCCTCATCTGCAAATACCGTAGCCAAAACAGCTTTCATGCCTGTAATCAGTTTTAATATTTCTTTCCCCTGTTTGTCCTTTTTTTCAATATGGCACAAAAGTTCCAGCTGCCGGCATTTTTCCATTCTGCCAATTTTCTTATCTCTCAGAATATCCGAAAACCGTTCCTCCGAATCACATTCCAATTCCAGACCAAATTCATCCATCAGACAATTCTGAAAGCTCTGAAAGATTGTCCGAAAAGATGTAATGCTCTCGATATTTCCCTGAAACAGGAAATGTCCCCTGTGCTTCATCAGATGATGCAGTGCAAGGTACACCAGCCGAAGATCGTATTCCTTCTCTCCCCTGATCAATGCACTGCGAAGATGATAAATCGTCGGATATTCCCTGTAATAATCCACATCTGTGTAATCCTTTCCTCCAAACAGGGAATAAATCTGAGGTTCCTTTTTGTCCTCCGCCCAATATGCACTGTCATTCAGTCTCTGAAAGAAACCTGCATCTACCTTTGCCATCTCCTTTGCAAACAGTTCCTGCAAAAGAAGAATTCTCTGCCGTCTTCTCTGTAATCTCCGCCGATTCGTCCGATATCCTCTCCGTTCTGCCGCCGTATTCGCTGCATCAAACAGTCTTACACCCCACAGTGATTTCCCTTTTCTCCTTAAAATGCGGTATTCCAAATCGGTTACTGCCCATCCAGCAGAATCTGTTCCGATATCAAGTCCCAGATAATACTCCTGTTCTGAATGATTTCCCATGCTGCTTTTTCCTCCGTTTCCCAATATGTTTTTTCAAATTTATGTTGACAAACCGTTTTTTATCCTTTATAGTATAGACATCTCGAATGATTCACTACCATACGAGATTACACTACAAGTTCAAATAAAAATTTATTCAAATCCTTTTGCTGCATTGTGCAGAATCCAAAGATCTGGCAACAGATCTTTTTTTGTTTTCTATATTTTACCGGTTTCCGTGTCCAATAATCACACCTGAACTTTCGAACGTTTATTTGTAATTCTGGCTGATCCTCTCCATATGTTCCTCAAACTGTTTTACTACTCTGTCCGGACTCTCAATTTTTACACCGTTTCCCAGCGCAAACAGCCATCCAAAGAAATGCTGACTGACATTTACTCTAACAAGGATAGAAAAATGGTTTTCGTCTGTTGGACAGATCGGAACTTCTCTCCCAAAACGGTCAATCATGACGCCTGCCAGACCATTACGGCATATCAGCCTTACCGTCTCTTCCGTTCCACCAAACATCCCGAATATCTTTTGAGAATAACTGGCAATGTCAAATTTTGCAAACAATTCCCTGCCTTCTCTTGGCTCCTTCAGGATGTTCAGATTTAACATCTTGTCCACCCGATAGTGTTTCAGCATTTTCCCCTGAGGATCGTAGCCTATCATATAATAATTTTCATCATCCCATGTCAACGCCCATGGACTGATCTCGTAAAACATACCGTTTCTTCGTAAATGCATCTTTTTTGAGACAGTCCATTCATAGTACTGAAAACGAATCTTCGCATTTTGAGATATTGCCGTATGAATCTGATTCACACTGTAATAAATATTTTCATTTTTTGTCTTAATCCGGTTAAGCACAAATACCTGCCTTTGAAGTTGTCGGGCTTCTTCTTTGCTGGCAAGTCCCTCCAGTTTTCGAATCAATTCCTCTGATTTTTTCCTTGTAATAAATCTCGCACACTGTACTGCGTCTACCAGAAGCTTCAACTCCGGAAGTTCGAAATCCCGGCTGGCAATATAATATCCGGAAGGCTGTTCGCGTCTGTTTTCAATATCCAGCCCAAATTTTATCAAAGTCTCAATGTCGTGGTATACGCTTTTTCGTTCTGCCGCAATCCCATTTCTTCCCAGCATAAGAACCAGTTCAGAAACAGTGACTGGATGATTCTCGTCTGTTTTTTCCAGCAATTCTTTCATTACAAGCAAAATTTTCATCTTCTGCATCCCTGATTTCGCCATGTGATCCCCCCTCAAACCGCTTAATCAAACAGTACCTCATCCACCGTCACAAATTCAAATCCTTCCGCTTTTAGAAGTTTGATAATCCTCTCAGTAGCCTGAACTGTACTCTTATAACTGTCATGCATCAGTATTATATCATTTTCCCCGGCATTTTTCATCACATGATTCACAATTGCATCCACATTCTGCGTTGTCCAGTCCAGGGTATCGATCGTCCACATGACCGGTATCAGATCCAGATTGGATTCCAGTCCCTCATTCCATGTTCCAAAAGGCGGGCGCACATACTCCGTGCCTTTACCCGTCAGTTCCTCAATCAGCTCGCTTGTTTCTGCAATCTCTTCATACGCCTGCTCTGTTGGAAGTCCTGTGATCTGCACATGATGGAACGTGTGATTGCCGATCAGATGACCTTTCTCTGCGATCTCTTTCACCAGATCTTCATGCCCTTCAATATTCTGTCCGAGAATAAAAAAAGTCGCTGGAACCTGAGCCTCTTCCAGAACCTCCAGCATCTGTTCCGTATAAACTGGATGCGGCCCGTCGTCAAAGGTCAGTGCGATCTTTTTCACCTCCTGACCTTCTGTACCCGAATCCTCTTCTCTCTTCATCTCCCTGAGCAGTACGATCTCCGCTTCTGCATCCGTTTCTGCTCTCTGTGTCCTTCCATACAGAATCATCCCACAAAACAGAATCGCCGCAAGTTCCAAAAAACACAGTTGTCTTTTCCATCCCAACATATCGAATCCCTGCTATCCCACGAAGAATGTTCCTTATTTATACCTTATGATTGACGGCCTGTTTAATATGTCCGCTTCCCAGGAAATCCCTGTACGTTTCTCCTCCGCGATTTCTTTTTTCTTTTTTCCAGTTTTATTTATCCTTTTTAGAATTCTTTTAGAAGCGTGACATATTTCAGACACATTTGCCTGTTAGTATAATAACTGTAAGGAAGACATATCCGTATTTCATTCATAACACTTGGAGGGCCGTAAAAAGCCCTCCACTCCCTCGAAAATACAGGCTTTTGCGAATGCAGGAGCCTTTTATTTTTGCGATTTTACGACACTTTTACGACAATTCATCATCGTTTCCAGAAGAAAGAAGCACCCGCCGCCTGCAGATGTTCCTGTACAATCCCTATATCACATTTTCCATCTTTCTGATCTCTTTCTTCAGCCGCTCCTGATCCACATGATTGTATACTTTCATTGTGACCGCCGGATCGCTGTGCCCCATAATCGTCTGGAGCGCCTTCACATCCATGCCGGCTTCCGCCATCCGGGTGCATCCAGTATGCCGCAGAATGTGGTTAGAGATCACCGGCAGCAGGACCGGCTCCCGCTTCTCCCTTTTCGCCCGTTCCTGTTCTTCCCGGTTGTAATTCCTGACGATCCCGTACAGGATGTAATTAAAGGATTTATAATTATAGGGCCGCTGGTTGCTGTTCAGGAAAATAAAATTCCGGTACCCGTCCAGCTCATAGTCACCGCACCGTCCCAGCATCATATTGAGCTTTTTCTGTTCCACAAATGCCCGGTATACCTGATCTGTCATGGGAATCTTACGGACTCCGCTTTCTGTCTTCGGAGTGCTGACAAAATATTTCATCTGGCCGTTGATCCGGTCATAGTTCATCTGGTGCGTGATACTGATGGTCCTGCCCTTCATATCCACATCCGCCCATGTCAGCCCGCAGATCTCTCCCACCCTGCAGGCGGTCCCTATCATGATCTGGATCATGGGCAGATGGATTTTCATGCCTGGACTGCTGCCCACATAGTCAAGAAAAACCTGCTGTTCCCTTCTGGTCAGCGCTTCCCGCTTTCTGGTCCCCTCATAACCTTCCAGACAGCCTTTGGTTGGATTCTTGCGTATCAGATCATTGTCAACTGCAAATTCCAGTGAAGGCCGCAGCAGATTGTTGTGAAACATCCGAACCGTGCCGTCTGAATGTCCGCTCTGACTCAACCCGGCATAGAACTTTTGAATGTTCGCTTTTTTAATATCGCAGATCACCATCTTTCCCAGCCGGTTGCCTTCCAGATGAAGGTGCCACAGCTCATAATACTTGGAACGGGACTTTTCTTTCAGTTTGGTCTTATGCTCCATATACATGCGGAAAAGCTCGTTCAGCGTCATTCTGGAAGCCCTGACAGCATCAATGCCGTCTGCAAGGTCTTTCTCTATCGCTTTTTCCTTCTCACGCAGGGACAGATCATCCCGTTTCCCTTTCGGGGTCCGGTCCGACGGTACCAGACGCCAGCTGTATACTGTCTTTCTCTGGCCACCGGCAAAATATTTATACTCATACTTGCCGTCTTTACGCTGATGCTCATTGTCCCGAAGTATCCGACCTTTATTGTCCGTTCTTTTCTTTCCAGCCATAAAAACACCGCCTTTCTATGTCAGGGCGGGCAGCAGGCCATATTAACCGCCGCCGTCCCTTTCCTGAATCTCATGCAGAATTCCTTTTATTGCGCCTGATGACCATTCTGAGGGGCTCCGGGGCCTGCTGCCCGTATTCCTCGACTGCTGCCACCGTAACAGCCTTTACGCCCTTTCCAGAGTGAACAAGCACCCGGTCCCCGATCTTCACCCGGTCAATCAGAATTCCCGGAAGTTCCCAGACGTACAGCTTCCCGCCCGGCCGGTGTGCCGCTGTTATGGTCTGCCGCCTGCCGTACCTGACAGGAACATGACTCACACCATACCAGACCGCCAGCAGGTAGCTTGTGTATCCGTCTATCAGGTTCCCGGTCCCGTCAATGATGATCTCCGACTCAAAAGAGCCATGCGCCTGATAATACTGGTCCTTACGTTCCATCTTCTCCGGCTTCGGGGGATGCTCCGTGAAGCACGGAAAAATCTTTATATTGTCTATCCTCATATTTCCAACCTTTCTTTGCTGATCTGGTCCTGCTGCCGTCCGGCTCATGCACCCTTTCCGGAAAGACAGCAGGTATCTTTGTCATGCGCCAACAGCACAAAGCAGTAATTTAGCAGCCCTGTCAGCCTGTTCTTCGTACGCCTCATGTGCTTCCGGAGAAATTGCATCACTGGTTATATTCCCTTTATCATAGTGCAGAAATGCATGGGCAAGTTCATGAGCCAGATTATAGTTGATATCGTCAATAGACAGGCTCTGCTGTATTGCAAGACGATTTCCTTTCATCCTGCCTGTACTGGCTTTCAGCGGTGCAAATCTTACAATTATCCCATGGTCAACCGCCAGATGCATCAGCCTTTCAAAAACCTCACCTTTATCACGCATCACCGGTACCGCCTTCCCTTCCGGAATCCCAGCCGCTCCGTTTCATGCTCTCCAGCGCCAACTGCTGCCAGCGTTCATCACTCATCATTGGAATGTCCACCAGCGGAAAGACTCCCGCTGGTGTTTTCACCTGCTCAATTACCGGATATCCTGATATACTCATGCGCCTGCACCTGTCTTTCTGCGGGCACGGTCCGCCCGTTTTCCCATGATAAAGCCGTAGACGTAGGCTTCAATCAACAGCCATTTATCGCCCGACTCTGCCCAGTCAAAGCCCTTCCGTGCATATCTGCAATAAGCGATAAATGCATCAAGGTCCATAGAAAGATATACAGATGCCTTCTGAAAATCGAGCAGTTCGCCCAGCTTCCGTCCCCGGTGCTCCCAAGCGGCTTTATAAGCTTCATTGGCCAGGCACATCACCTTTACCGCCACCGCGCGGTCATCGTCGCTTAAATTATCAGCAGCAGAAAGTTTTTCCTGTACATCATCCACAACGTACAGTTTCCGACGGCTCCGGTCATTAAGGCCCGTCTCATAGGCCGTGTTCAGAATCTTCTGGAGATCCTGAAGGAATAACCGCCCTGCTTCCGTCTCCGTCCTGTCTTCGCTGAACAGTTCCAGCACCTGATCTATCCGATCATCCGTAATTGGGTATTGCATTTTTATCATTCCTTTCTTTACAGGGGGCAGCAGGTGTGCTATACTGCCTACATACCCCCAATTCGTCAGGTTGTCGGGTTACCTGCCCCTTGTCAGATGGCGCTCTGACAGGGGCTTTTTATATTCTCTGCTCATCCGGTCCGCCGTCTCCATGATCTCCCGGTGTCTTTGCAGGAACTCCGAGTTGTGCAGCCCCAGCCGCTTTTCTTCGGCTTCCATCATGTCTGCAAGGTCTTTCTCTGTCATCCGATCACCGCCCAATCTATGCGACGGTGAAACGGCGGCTTGCGCTGGTCCTGCAATACTGGCTGTAAATCTCCGGCAGCGCCGCTTTCAGTGCCTTCCCGTCCAGGCGGTTGCTGATGATCTCTTTCCAGCGGATGATGAAGTTCTTTGTCTTCAGTTCGTCCACTCCCTTTTCCTCAAGGTCTGCTTTCAGCTCCGACTTGATAGCGTCCGCCTGCTCCTGAAGTTCTGCGATCTGGCTTTCCAGTGCTTTCAGCTTCTTCACTCTGTTTTCCATCATTCTTTCGGTCATGTTCTGACTCTCCTTTCATCTTTGAGCAAGTGTCCAGGGGCTAAAACGGATGTGCGGCTCATGCGGCTGATCTGTTATCCTGTCTGGCTCTTACCTTCGGGCTGTTTCCCTCGTTAGCTTTGACTTTCTTCATTTGATGATTTTATTATACACTAATTAGTGTCGTTTGTCAACTACTATTTGCAACTTTTTTATTTATTCTAATAATAATTATTTGACGTACTACATTTTATAGTGTATACTTATAAGTAAATTCAAACGCAAGAAAGGAGTGTGTATTCTATGTCACTTACTATGGGTGAGAAAATTAAAATCATGTTAAAACGCAGAAATATGACACTTGCTCAACTGGCAGAAAAAACAGGGCAATCCAGACAAAACATGTCAAATAAAATGAGTCGTGACAATTTTAGTGAAAAAGAATTATTGACAATAGCTGATGTCCTCGGCTGCACTTATCGCGCAGGATTTATAATGAACGACACAGGGGAAGAGGTTTAATATAGCCCCTGTGACGCTCCACTCGTCCCACAGGACGACCCGGTCCGCATCCGGGCAGTTTCTTTCTGCTTTCCAGAAAAGAGAAGCACATACAGGGCATAAGGGGGCGCTGATCTGCCGACCCCTTCAAAGGGATGTATTTCACGATCCCCCGGTATGTAGCAAAACACTACACACCGCACAAGTGCCCGAACTGTCCAGGCATTCGCCACACAGGGAGAACCCGTACTTTTTGGTACGGGATGAAGCAGGTACCGGCAAATCGACAGCGGCTTACGGACATTTGTCCCCGGCTCCAGAATCATCAACTGCCGGTATTCCTCATTCATGAAGAATTATGAACAGCGGCTGATCCGGGGCCCCGGCGTCTTGACATCCATGTCGAACCGCAGATATTTTACAGGGCTTCCAGATCAATCATTTTCTGGAAGGTTTTATGTATTTCCCGCCGGGAAATGGTATTTTCTCTATTGGTTTTACATAATTCCCGCCGAATTTACGTATTTTCGGGCCGATCTTACGTAATTTCCAGCAGGTATTATGTATCTTTAGCACATGCACCCCAAAAGCAAATGCTGTTTGTAATCCTTTCAGACATTTCAGTCTAAAAGTTTTTCCCAATTCGTTGGGAAATTACTGTACACAAAAACTGCATACATAAATGCTGTTTCTGCCAACATTTATCCAGATAACGAATTATTCACCGTCTGGAGCAGACCGGCGGCATGGGTAGCAGGCAGAAGCTCAGACCCATTTGGGACTCACCTGCAACACTGATCTTTTACCCGTCTTTTCTCCATTCGTGGGGAAAACTCTTCTCGCAGGACGACCTTCCCTGTCATTTCCAGAAGAAGCCGGCAACCTTTTGGTTGTCTCCCTGGCTGACTGGAAAAGGATATACGCCGAACTGGCCACAACTTAGTGATGCACGCCCTGCTGCCGATTCAGCTTTTAACGCATCCCATTTGGGCGTGGTTGTTTGGTTCTGGTCTGGCTATGGTACGAAAATCGTACTGACAACCATTTGGTTGTGAGCGTCCTGCTGCCGACATCTAGCTTATACGCCTGCTGCCGATCTGTGGGCGGATGTCTCACCGTCCCCGGCTCCCCCCCCCTTGTACGTTTTTAGGACGAACCTCAAGCATCCGTTTTTCGGACGGTTCCCCCTTTTTAGGGTGTTAGAAATGTTACCATAGCCGCCGATCTGCCGGGCAGCAGGCTTTTTTGCGTACAGTTTTGTAAGTTTTACCAGATAACAGGAACGCTCCCGGCTCTGGTATCGCCACTTGTGGCGACGCTCCGGCAGGTCCTGCAGCCGGTGATCCTGTCGCCTGCTGTCCTGGCTGATCTGGTTCCGCCTATACATGCGCATGTGCCAAGGTGTCACCTGCTGCCAGTCTGGTATATATCCACGGATAGCAGGTCCCCGCCTGTTGCCGATCTGTCTTATTTGGTTGTAGGTTTGTGGGAATGAACAGCAGTTCGCCCTTGCGTCCTGCTGCCGAATATGGTAAGATTGAGAAAAGGAAAGCCAGAGACGCACGGCTTACCCAAATAACAAACGTTTAATGCTTTACAGCATCAGCCGTCATTATTGCAGTAATGGCGGCTATTTTCGTCCCCTGAAGATCGTATAGCACAGACCAACAAGGGCAACAATGAAAATTCCAGTCTGAACAAGGTCAGAATATGTAATCGTCATTGGCGTTCCCTCCTTCCTGTTGAAGTCTGGAGGGTTAGCCCCTCCGAATTTTCAGTTACGGAGGGTAAGCCGCCCGGCTCTCTGGTTTTCCTGTCTCACATTCTACCATAGAGCCGCTTTTTCTTCAATCCCATTCCCTGACATGTTTTAAAGCCTGATTTCCCGTTTTATCCCCATACCCTATAACTTTTACCTTTGAACCTTTAAAAGCCGAAATCAGACCGTTTCACACCGATCGTTATTTGTCTGATTGAGATTTCTGCGCATTGTCTCCGCCTTCTTCCGCTTCTGTTCCTCTGTAAGCACCAAGCCCGGATTTATCCGTATCCACTCGACAGGAATATGAGCCAGCAGCGCCCCGTCCGGATTCTCCGCCAGTATCCTGCATTCTTCCGGGTATTTTTCCGCCAGCTTCCGGATACGGGTTTTAAACCGGCCCTGAGAAAACTGCGCCGTTGCTGTCCTTGCACCCTGAACAAATTCGATTCCGTTTTCCACATTGTCGGACGGGTCCGGCCTGACAATCCCTTTCAGATCCACGTCCGCCGCAGTCGCCAGCGCTTCCAGCGTGCCGTCACTGGTAAAGCCGCCATTGTCCAGAATCCAGTTAAGGGAAAATCCGGACAGGCCGGTACTTCTGCAAATCTGGTCAGTTGTCAGGTTCTTTTCCTGCATGATCTCTTTGTATTCTTTGGTCTTCAATCTCATGTTTCCTTTTCTCCTTTCCGTTTATCGCCCTGGCAGGCAAAAACCGGCAGCAGGGCGCCCAGCATGTTACAAAAGTGTTCCAGAAGGGAATCAGAGCCCCCATTCACTTTTCAAACGGTTCAGCAGCTTCATCTCTGCAGACGTATCCTGATCCGGATTGCTGTCCGGGTGATACGCCTTGGACAGAGTACGGTAAAACCGTTTCAGCATCGTCTTATCATCGGCGCTGTAGTTACTGACTGCCGGTTCTCCGTAACCACTTCCAGAATCATTACTGTAGTTACGCTGATGATTTTCGTAGTAACTACGATAGCTCTGTTGCTCATACTCTTTTCTTGCTTTATATTCCCTCTGGATCTTCTCAAAATATTCCGGCTCCCGTAACGTTCCAAACACATCAAAGCACCGGTCATACTCGTCCCTGTCGATCTCATATTCTGCCGCAAAGGAAGCCTTGCGCTCGTTGTATTCCGATATGATCCGCCTGTGCTCCATTCTGGCCCGATATTCTTCCGTCTGCTGAAATTCTTCTTTCACCCGCTCAATCACCGGTTCCAGCTTCTCACAGATCAACGAGTCAAGTTCTGATTCCGATATTCCCAGCTGATCCAGTTTATGCTGGAGCAGACTGCTGTTTACATAGTCCCGATACCACCCGCCCCAGTCCGCAATGCTGTAGTATCCGATCGTACAGATAGACACCTGCTGCTTACGGACCTTTCCGTCCTTCCTGAAGCTTTTGTGAATGCTGATCCGATATGCTTTCCTATGGGGCCGGTCAAAATATCCGCCGCCCATCTCGTAATAGTATCTGGTATAGGTCTTTCCATTTATGCTGCAGGTGCTTTTCTTTACGATTATCTCCTTGGCTTCTCCGCAGTCTGCTTTTTTGAGCGGGACTTCCTGAATTACACAATACATTCTGTTACGGTTCTTTCTGAACTTTGGGTATAGGTTATAAAATATAAGCTGGTGCCATACCGACACCAGTTTATTTTATAACTCAAACTTCCCACACTGCATGGTGTGTTGAACCTTGAAAAATCAATACTTTAA
>CAJTXP010000023.1 GCA_910583615.1 uncultured Lachnospiraceae bacterium
CATAAATTTGCATGAAAGAGTTATTTTTTTGTTAGAACTTTTTACTGTCCAGCATTGATAAAAGGAGGAAAAAACGATGAAACAAAAGGTATTAGGTATGCTGCTCTGTGCGGCGCTTACAGCGTCCATGTTATCCGGATGCGGCGGAGGCGGCGATACGCCGGCAGACAATCCGGTGGAGAGTGGAACACCGGCAGAAACGGAGGCACCCGAAGAGACAGAGGCGCCGGAAGCAGAAACAGCAGCAGAGGTGTTGCCGGGAGGCGGATCTAACATTATCTACATCATCACACCGTCTCATTCCAATCCGTTCTTCAAGACGGAGGCGGATACGGCAACTGCGAAAGCAACAGAGCTGGGCTATGAGGTAAAGGCAGTCTCTCATGATGATGATGCCACCAAGCAGTCAGAGCTGTTCGACAATGCCATCGCGGATAAAGCGGCAGCCATTATCTGCGACAACGCAGGCGCGGATGCAACGGTTGAGGCAGTACAGAAGGCAAGAGACGCAGGGATTCCGACCTTCTTGATCGACCGCGAGATCAATGTGGACGGGGTGGCAATCTCCCAGATCGTGGCAAATAACTATCAGGGTGCGAAAGCCATCGCCGAAGCGTGGGTTGAGGCAATGGGTGAGGAAGGAAAGTATGCGGAGCTGCTGGGGAAAGAATCTGACACCAATGCCGGCGTCCGTTCTTCCGCGTTCCACGAAGTGATCGACCAGTATGATACCTTTGAGATGGTAGCGCAGCAGACGGCAAACTGGGAACAGACGGAAGGGTATGAGAAGACGGAGACGATTCTCCAGTCCAATCCGGAGATCACAGGCATTATCTGCGGTAACGATACCATGGCAGTGGGAGCGGCAGAGGCGTGTAAGGCAGCAGGCAGAACCGATATCAAGGTCATCGGCGTGGATGGTTCCGATGAAGCGGCTGCTCTGATCCGGGCAGGTGAGATGACCGGTACTGCGCTGCAGCAGTGTGCGCTGATCGCTGAGATGGCGGTAGAGCAGGCAGACCAGTATCTGAAGGAGGGAACGACCGGTCTCAGTGAAAAACAGCTGGTAGATTGTGTAGCGATCACGGCTGACAATGTGGACAGGCTTCAGACCTTTGTATATTCCGAATAAAATTCAGCAGGGAAAACGGCAGGGCTCTTTCCGGGTTCCTGCCTTTCCTTTACGCTTCAGTTGTAACAGAACAGTTTGGTGCAGGTGGAAAAGCAGCAAGGCATCATCAGATTTAAGATCAGGAGGACCACATGAAAAAAAGGTTGTTGGCCCTGGCTGTGACAGCAGTTCTGGCTGTCTCGGCTACCGGGTGTGTGAAAGTAGTAAAGATCGGTGAGGAAGGCGCACTGACCGGCAAAGTGGAATTCAATGCCGGCGACAGCGTGTCCGGGCTCTGGGAAGAGGCAAAGGTTAATATTGAAGAGAAAGCAGTGGAACTTCCGGCCTTTCTTCAGGAAGCAGGCGGTGACCTGAAATCCCTGGCAGATAAGTACGGGAAGTATTCCATGGGAACTTCCGGAAGCATCAGTTACGCGGTGAAAGGGACCGGTGTAGTTGAGGAAGTAAATCAGGAGAAAAAAGCCGGTTATATGACGGTAAAGCTGGACGGATATGACGGTCCGGAAGTCATCAAGATTCAGATTGGAAGCATTTACAAAGGCTCTTCCACCCGGGATACCCTGGATATCATCGATTATGGAAACTATACGAATCAGGAGGAATGGGCGGCTGTTTCTCAGGAACTTCACAATAAAATTGATACAGATGTAATACAGGCAGCGGATCCTGCCGGTCTGTCGGGAAAGACCATTACATTTACAGGTACTTTTACAGCGGAAAGCAATGATGAATTATTGATCACCGCTGTGCAGCTGGATGTACAGTAGAACGGGGGCAGATTGGGTATGGCAAATATGTGTAAAGAAGGCGTATGCTTTCATGCGGACCATGTGAGCAAGATTTATCCTGGAACCAAAGCGCTGGATCGTGTGGATTTTGATCTCCTGACAGGGAAGGTAAATGTGCTGATTGGAGAAAACGGCACCGGCAAATCAACCTTGATGAAGATGATCGCAGGGATTGAGCAGCCCAGCGAAGGGCGTCTGTTCATGGGAGAAGAAGAGGTTCATTTTCGGGATACGACAGACGCCAGAAATCATGGAATCGGTATCATTCATCAGGAACTGAGTCTGTTTCCGAACCTTCCTGTATACCAGAATATCTTTATGGCGAGGGAGAAGAAAAAAGGTCTCGGCATGGATAACAAATATCACAGGGAAAAGGCGGAAGAAATTCTGAAAAAACTGGAACATGAGATTCCGGTGGACACTCTGGTGGGAGACTTGAGAGTCGGACAGCAGCAGATGATTGAGATTGCAAGAAATCTGGTGGATGAAGATCTGAAAATCCTGATTATGGATGAACCTACCTCTTCTCTGTCCGAGCAGGAGGTTCAGGTACTGTTTAAAATTATGAGAGAATTGACTGCCCAGGGGATTTCCATCGTCTATATTTCTCACAGGCTGGAAGAGATTATGCAGATCGGAGACCATGTGACCGTACTGCGCGACGGAAAGTATGTGGCGGATGCGGATGTAAAGGACATCGATGTGCCCTGGATCGTTAAGCAGATGACAGGAGAGGGAAAGTCTTACCCTAAAAAGGATCGGGAGATTGACTGGGAGAAACAGGAGAAGGTGCTGGAGATCAAAGATCTGACACTGCCCAAAAGCGGCGGCGGTTATCTTCTTGACCATGTAAGCTTTGACCTGAAGAAGGGAGAGATTCTGGGTATCTACGGCCTGATGGGTGCGGGGCGCACAGAAGTGTTTGAATGCATCATGGGCCTTCATCCGGAACATACCGGCGACATAATCCTGGAAGGGGAGAAGATGAATATCAAATCCGTGTCCGGACAGATTGACAGAGGATTTGCCCTGGTGCCGGAAGACCGGCAGAGGGAAGGGCTGGTGCAGACCATGGATATTGGACGGAACTGTTCTCTCTCCGCGCTGACCCGCTATACGAAAGCCGGTTTCGTTGATTTTAAAAAGGAAGATGAGATGGTGGAAAATGAGATTCGGGACATTCATATCAAGGTGGCGGATAAGAGACTCCCGATTCTGTCGCTGTCCGGTGGAAATCAGCAGAAAATCGTCATCGGAAAGGGTATCCTGACAGAGCCGAAGATTCTTCTTATGGATGAGCCCAGCCGTGGAATCGACATCGGGGCGAAAACCGAAGTCTTCGACATCATCAATCAGTATGCGGAGCAGGGTCTTTCGATCATCGTCATTTCTTCCGAACTGAAAGAGATCATTGCCATCGCAGACCGGGTGGTTGTGCTCTCCAACGGAATCAAGACCGGCGAATTAAAGGGAGATGAGATTCAGGAGGAAGCGCTGGTGATGGCATCCTACAAAGGCCATCACGGACATGAAACTTGTAAACAGTAAAATCCCTCAGGCAGGGAGGACTGGAGTGAAATTTCAATAGGAGATGTAAAGATGAGTGCAAATAAAAACAGTTCCAACAATGCGTTGGCCATGACTTTGTTAAAGGGAAGAACATTTATTGTTCTGATCGTAATGCTGATTTTCTTCAGCTTTGCGGCAAAAAATTTTCTGACGCTTAATACGATGCTGCTGATTGGAAAACATGTGGCGTTGTATGGGATCCTTGCCATTGGCATGACCTATGTGATCGTCACAGGAGGCATTGATCTTTCGGTTGGTGCAATCGTAGGTCTGGCGGGAATGATTGCGGGAGGTCTTCTGCAGAAAGGACTTACCCTGAAGATCTTCGGCGTTACTCTGTATTTCAGCGTCCCCATGGTTGTGCTGATTACCATTTTGATTGGCGCATTGATCGGCGTTGTCAATGGTCTTATCATTACCCGGTTTCATGTGGCGCCTTTTATTGCGACACTGGGTATGATGTATGTGGCGAGAGGTTTGGCTAATATCCATTCCAACGGCGCTACTTATTCCGATCTGAAGGGCTATGAGGCGCTTGGCAATCAGGGATTCGGCTTTTTCGGGGCCAGCGTAGCGGGAATCCCGGTAGGACTTCTGATCCTGGTGCTCCTGGCGGTGATCTTTGCCGTTCTGCTGAAGAGAACCTCGTTTGGATGGCATGTATTTTCCATCGGTGGAAATGAAAAGGCGGCAAAACTGTCCGGTGTAAAAGTAGACAAAGTCAAGATCCTCGTCTATATGATCTCCGGTATCTGTGCGGCTGTAGTCGGGATAATCGCTTCTTCCCAGCTTGCTGCAGCGCATCCGGCAACTGGTGAATCCTGGGAGATGAACGCGATTGCATCCGCAGTTCTTGGAGGAACCTCCATGGCAGGCGGTATCGGCACCATCGGCGGTACGATTGTCGGCGCATTTGTCATCGGCGTTATCAATGACGGTATGGTTATGTGCGGAGTATCCGAGTTCTGGCAGATGGTGATCAAGGGCCTTGTGATCGTACTGGCAGTTATTATTGATCAGTTCCAGAGAAATCTGCAGGCAAAGATGGCTCTTAAGGCGAGAAACGAGATCAAATAGGAGATGGAGAAAAGATGAAGAAAAAAGGAATTTTAAATGTACAATTGTCAGGGTATATAGCGGCTCTTGGACATATGGACACGTTTATGATTGGCGATGCGGGCATGCCGGTTCCGAAAGGAGTTCCGGTGGTGGATCTGGCGCTCTGCGGAGGCGTTCCCACATTTATCCAGACCATGGATGCGGTTCTGGAAGAGACGGAAGTGGAATTTTATACGCTGGCGGAGGAGATCGTTGAGAAGAATCCGAAACTTTATGCTTACATAAAGGAAAAGCTTCCTGATACGGACAACGAAATGATTCCTCATACGGATTTGAAGAAAATGTCTGAAAATGTGAGATTTGCTGTTCGTACCGGTGAATTCACGCCATATCCGAATATCATACTCCGCGCAGGGGTTGCATTTTCGGCGTAGGACAGCAGGAGGATAACATGAAAGTACTTTGTTTTGGTTCCCTTAACATTGATTACACTTATAAAGTAGAACACTTTGTGAGGAAAGGGGAGACACTGTCTTCGGAATCCTTACAGGTATTCAGCGGCGGAAAAGGGCTGAACCAGTCGATTGCTCTGGCAAAAGCCGGCGTGGAAGTATACCATGCCGGCGCAGTTGGAGAAGACGGCGGCTTCCTGCTGGAAGAACTCAAAGGGGCGAATGTGGATGTCAGCCATATAACGGTCCGAAAAGATATTCGAACCGGGAATGCAATCATTCAAAATGACAGAGAAGGGGATAACTGCATCCTCCTGTATGGAGGAGCCAACCAGGCAATTACAGAGGAACAGGTGGACGTGGTTCTGGAGTGTTTTGGGGCCGGAGACTTTCTGGTTCTTCAAAATGAGATTAATAAACTTTCTTATCTTATGGAGCAGGCCCATAAGAAAGGGATGAAAATTGTTCTGAATCCTTCTCCCATGAATGAGAAGATCTTTACGCTTCCTTTGGAAACGGTGGATTATTTTCTGCTCAATGAGATTGAGGCGGGGCAGATTCTGCATCAGGATGTGGCGGAAAATTTTGACGGAAAAGAGCTGGCAGAGCAAATTGTGCAGAGATACCCGGAAGCGGCAGTTGTATTGACGATGGGCGGGGCGGGAGCTGTCTATATGGACCGGAAAGAGTGTGTTGTTCAACCGGTTTACAAAGTTCCGGTGGTTGATACAACCGCGGCAGGAGATACGTTTACCGGATTTTTTCTTGGGGGAATCTTAAAAGGATGTTCTGTTAAAGACGCCATGAATCTGGCAGCAAGGGCAGCGGCAATCGCCGTAACCAGACAGGGCGCTGCGCCTTCTATTCCACTTTTACAGGAAGTAGAGCGCTTTTTCTAGAGTTTTCATATGGTATGGGACGGGGTTCGCAGAGAACATATATTCTCCGCGGACCCCGTTCCATGTATCAAAAAATAAAATTGTTATTTGCTCAGGTCACGTACCGTATCGCGAATTACAAATTTGGTACAGACTTGTATTTTGACATTGATCAGGTCCTTTTTTTTGATAATATCAACCATTCTGCGGACGGCCAACTGCCCCATTTCTGTATTTGGCACTTTGAGAGTCGTCAGCGCGGGATTGGAGATTTCTGAAAAAGGAAGATCGTCAAAGCCGATGATGGAAATATCTTCCGGTATCCGGTAACCTTTTTCCTGAAATGCTTTCATGGCGCCCAGAGCCATCAGATCGTTGTCTGCGAAAAAGGCGGTGGGAAGGCTGCTTCGTTTTTCCAGATACCGGAGCATGTCATGGTAGGCGCCGTTCAGGTTCGGAGTGACGGTAAATACATTCTTTTCATCAAAATCCAGGCGGAATTTCCGCAGAGCCGACTGATATCCGTAAAATCTGGACCGAAATGCCCGAATCCGAAAAGAGCTGCGGATATATCCGATCTTCCGGTGCCCCTTTTGATACAGATATTCGGTTGCCATTCTCGCAGAATCTTCATTATTGATCAGAACAGCATTGAAATCCATCTGGTCGGTCCAGCCGTCCATGACCAGCACCGGACACGGCGCAATCCGAAAAGGATCCAGATCCTCATCGAGCATTTCTGTGGCAAGGACGACGACAGCGCTTCCGGTTTCGTTAAGTGTGGCTTGAAGCTGTTTTTTGTAGTCTTCCTTTCTTTGATCCACATTGCAGAGAACCATCTCATATCCATATTTTCGGCATTCTGTCTCAAATCCATTGATCAGTGCCGAGAAAAAAGGAGTGTCGTCAATGATCAGTCCGTTTTTCCGGAATATAATCAGTTTTATTTTTCGTATCGCGTTTTCACTGATATATCCGGTTTCGCGTGCTACCCGAAAGATTTCTTCAGCGGTCTGCTGGTTTACGCCCTTCTTGTAATTCAGAGCGTTGGAGACGGTAGCGGGGGAAAACCCGGTTATTCTGCTGATATCACGTATGCTTGTTTTCATTCCTGCATCTTCCTTAAAATGAAATATTGTTTTCGCAGTTGCTCATCCGGACCATACAGGTATTCCTGCGGCAGGCAATGCCGTACTTCAGGATGGAGGCCATGCCGTCGTTTACAAGGTGGGCGGCGTAATCCTTCTCCTCAATCTGTGCCAGGGCTTCCTTGCAGGCTGCTTCCAGATTGGGGCTTTCAGAATATTTCAGTTCGATGACAATGCCGAGATCCTCTTCCGGAAGCTCTATGAGGATATCGCTGTAACCCTGTCCGGATGCCGCGCTGGAGAAAAGGAGCCAGTCCTCCCGATGGCTTAAAAGGCCAAGAAGAATACCATGGTAGAAGTTTTCTTTTCTGCTTTTGCGCACAGCGGTATCCTGGATGCTGATGGTCTTTTTCAGGTAAGAACAGAACTGATGTTCGATCTCTGCGGGGTCGCCCTGGCGGAAGGCCTCGCAGAACGCGTTCAGTGCGGGCGGGTCTTTTCTTGCTTCTTCCTGAAACCAGTTGAGAATCTGTTCGGTAAAGATCATGCGGATCTCCTGGTTGGGGATCACGAGTTCATAAGTATTTAAGTCGGTCTCTTTTTGTTTGGTCAGATAGCCTGTAGTAAAGAGCACGCTCCAGATATTGTCCAGACTGTCATATAATTCCCGGTAAGTCAGCTCCTCGTTGATTTTTTTCGTGACCGGGGTTCCGCTGATCAGGCATCCCAGCTCCTGACGGGTCCGGGGCGTTGCCTTCTCAAGAAGGGTACGCAGAATGGCGTTGCCGCTGGAATTGATCCAGAAGGCTCTGGGGCGGGCATTCGGGTCAAGACGAAGCTGATTGACATAGTTGATCACATCCCAGGGACAGTATACGCTTACTCTTCCAAACTGGTATCCGTCATACCATTCCTTTATAAGCGCATGTCTGCTGCCAAGTCCGTAATATTCCAGCATATCCTTTACTTCCGTGTCGGTAAAGCCGAAGTGTTCATCAAAACGGCAATTGGTAATTGACATCACTTTAAAATTATTCAGTCCGGTAAAAATACTCTCTTTTGCCACCCGCAGACATCCGGTCAGCACAGCAAAGAAAAGATGTTCATTGGTTTTCAGGGCATGCCCGAACAGGCTGCGGATCAGGTCCATCATCTCGTTATAGTATCCATGCTGCTGTGCCTTATCCAGAGGAACGTCGTACTCGTCAATCAGAAGGATCGCCTTCTGATCATAGTGCTTGTGAAGAAGGGCGGACAGGGTCTTAAGGCTGCCGGTCAGGACGTCTTTTGGCATATCGAACATCTGCTGTCCACTGGTATCGATCTTGATAAGCTGTGCGTATTGTTCCTTTTCTTTGGTGGAGAGCCGTTCGCTTTCCAGAAGAAGCTGAAAACGCATGGCTTCGCAGCCGATGATGGAAGACAGGGCGGCCTGGGCGTCGTTGTACGTCAGGGTTTCCGCGCCCTTCAGCGTGAGAAAGATCACCGGAAACTTTCCCATATATTTTTCGCATAATTCTTTTTCTGCTGATATGGCGAGTCCGTCGAACAGCGCTGCGTCACATCCACAGGAAAAGAAATATTTGAGCATGTTCATGTTCAGAGATTTGCCGAATCTTCCGGGGCGTGTAAAAAGATTCACTTTGCCCCAGTTATTTAACAGCTCCGAGATCATCCGGGTCTTGTCTACATAATAGAATCCTTCTGTCCGGATTTCCTGGAAATCTTCGATACCAATGGGTAGTTTTACAGATGATTTCAAAGGAAGCGCCCTCCTTCTGGTTTTCTCGGTTTTTATATTGTAACACAGGATGGGATTTTTTGCATTCAAAAATATTGACAAGTCGAGGGAAGTTTGATTGATATTCCGCATTCTATTACGTATCATTTAGCTGGAATGAAAAAGCAGTGAATATGGCTGCGGCGGGAAGCGGTAGCGCTTGTCATTTCAACGTGCCTGTGGTAATGTAAATTCAGCAATGAGATGTCAATGGGATCTGCATGAAGGGAGGGAAAGCTTATGGGAATTTATCTGAATCCGGGTAACAGTGGATTTACGGAAATCAAAAATGGTATCTATGTGGATAAAACTGGGCTGATTGGATTGATTAACGAGACGATCGGGACAAAACGGAAGTTGACCTGCATCAGCAGGCCGCGTCGTTTTGGAAAATCTTTTGCAGCGCAGACTTTGTGCGCGTACTATGACAGGACATGCGATTCAGCCGCGCTGTTTGACGGCCTTAAGATTGCGGTTGACAGCGCGTACCGCGATACTTATGAAAAGCACCGGAATCAGTACGATGTCATTTATTTTGATATGACCAATATCATGGACGAGACAGGCAAAGACGGCATGGTGTCCTTCATCAGGCGGAAACTGACCGAGGAACTGGTAAGCGAGTATCCTGCCTTGCAGGCGGACGAAGAATCCCTGTCCGCAACGTTGATCCGTGCGGCGGAACTGGCTGGAAATAAGTTCATCATGATTATGGACGAGTGGGATGCGCCCATCCGGGAGACACCGGAAATCCAGAAGGAGTATCTGGCGTTTCTGCGTTCGCTGTTCAAAAGCAGCGGTACTACGGACAGGATTTTTGCGGCAGTGTACATTACCGGTATTCTTCCCATTAAAAAGGATGGTTCTGAGTCGGCTATTTCTGATTTCTGGGAATATACAATGCTGGAGCCAGGAGAATTTCAGCCCTATGTAGGATTTACGGAGGAGGATGTGAGAAAGCTCTGTGCGGAGCATCATCTGAGCTTTGAGGAGGCGAAAAGATGGTATGACGGATATTCTTTTGATGATGTTGATTCTGTGTATAATCCCTACTCTATCATGAAAGCGGTTATTTTGAAAAAGTTTAAGTCCTATTGGCGGATGTCTTCTGCCGCCGACGCACTGGAGGATTATATTGCGGGGGATTACGACGGACTGTTCCAGGCAGTTCTGGAGATGCTGGGAGGCTTTGAGATTCCGGTGGACACGGACGGTTTTAACAATGATGTGAGATCCATCAGAAACAGGGATGATCTGCTGACTCTGCTGATTCATCTTGGCTATCTGGCCTATGACGGGGAGGAAGGGACTGTCCGGATTCCCAATGAGGAAATCAGGATTGAATTTTCCAAATCGGTCAGGGAAGTGAAAAGCAGTGAAGCTGTTATGCGATTGCGTGAGAGCAGGAAGTTGATTCAGGATACTGTTCAGATGAATGAGGAGGCAGTGGCTGCACAGGTGGAAAAGATTCACGCAGAAATGACAGATCCTTTGCACTACAACAATGAACAGGCTTTGCGGAGTGTGATACAGATTGCCTATTACAGTTATTCGGATTATTATCTGAAGTTTGAGGAACTGCCTTCCGGAGACGATAAAAGAAAACATACTTGTGCGATTGAGAAAATTGTGACTTGATACAAGCGGCATTTTGCGGCGTATGGGAGGCGGACACCGGGAAATGAGCCCTTGTGAAGCATCCGGCAATCTGATAAGATAAAACAACAAGGATGTAACGTGCAGGAAAGCGGAGGTGCCCCATGGAAAAGACCTATATCTGTCTGAAAGACCAGCCGGTGCTGGAGATCTGCGATTACAGGTGCAGGATTCTGGATTATGACCGTCTGCACGTCTCCCTCCGGTATGAGGGCGTCGGGTTTGACGACGTCATGCACGGCTGGACGGAAAACCGGACCATGAGCATGGGGAAGACCAACGCCAAAAGGCTTCTGGCAGGCTTTGGGATCAGCCAGAGCAATCCCTATCTTGTGGCGAAGCTTTTTCACTTTACATCCCTGACGGACTGTTACTGGATGAAAGAAGAGGGGGAGCAGGCGCAGTGGAAAGATGTGAGCCTTTTCCGGAACAGACTGGAAAAAGCAGTCTCCGCCACGGCGCTTCTGGGCGTTCCGGGATCTTTTAAGGACCAGGTCCGGGACTCCGTGAAACGCCATGGAGCGGAACGGCCCAGGATCAGGATTCATACGCCGGAGCTGACGGCCCAGGGGCTGGCCGCCAAGGCGTGGATTCGGGAGCGGGGCGGTATGTACCTGTACAAGGTGGGAAAAAAGGAGCTGGCGGCCAGCAGGATTCTGGATGCGCTGGGGATTCCCCATGTTGTATATGAAGAAGCAGAAGAAAGCGCCCTTGCCCGTATTGCGGATCAAAAGCGTATAGACTATATAAAAGAAACAGATGAAAAAATAGTGAAATGCCGGATGATCACTTCAGAGCAGAAAGCCATCGTTTCATGGGAGGATTTTCAGATGTACTGTGCGTATCATGACATGGATGAATATGCTTATGTAACGGAGCGGGATCCCCGGGGCTACTATACCATGCAGATCGTAGATTATATTCTGGCAAATGAGGACCGGCACGGGGCGAATTTTGGATTTTATATGGACAACCGGACGGGGAAGCTTTTGGAACTGTATCCATTGATGGATCATGATCGAAGTTTTTCGGAGGAGGACGCCCTCCCATCCCAGACTTCGCCGGAAGAAGAGACGCTGGAGGCAGCGGCGGTCCGGGCAGCCGGACTATGGGAGATCGATTATGAGGCGGTGCTTCGGATGGAAAAACCGGAAGAGCTTTCGCAGGCGCAGTGGAAAGGGGTACTGGAACGAATCCGGAGGCTGGATCATGCCGTCGGAAACTGACAAAAGAATCAGCCGTCGGAAACCAGGCGGGGATACAACGGTCCGGCTGCCGGAATCGATACATGCAAAGGAATCGAGGAGGATCTGACTTATGGAACTAAGAGCGTTTATTCATGAAAATCTGGAAAAACTGCAGAAGCTGGGGCTGGATGTCCTGTCGGAAGAGGAAACTCTTGCGGAGGGCATTCTCTGCATGCCGGCAAATATGTTGGAGGATATGGAGCCCTCACAGATCTTTGGTATGCTTCTGAGTTCTGCGGGGGCGGTTTTGGAACGAAGCGGCAGGCCGGCGGAAATGTATGTGTTTGATGTGGAGCTGCCGGACCCCTCGCAGATGTGCACGGAATTCCTGCAGGGCATTTCCGGAATATCCGGAGGGGAACTGGAGATTACAGATATCGAGGAAGCATATTCCGAGGAGGTTCTGGAAGCCGGGACAGGAACCTGGCCGGTGCGCTTTCTGTGCAATCAGACCGCATATCAGTATGAGGCGAATATTTATTATGACTGGTTTGATACGGGGCTGCTGGCTTTTATGGGCCGGGTGGTAGAAGAACAGAATACAGGCCGCCGTCTCTATGCCTTCAGCGACGGGTTTCAGGACTGCATGATCTTTTACCGGACGAAGGAATGGGCGGAGAATTTTAAAGAACTGTTCCATGCAGAGCTGGAACGGCTGTGAGATACGGTTTTTCCGCAGGCGCTCCCGGTATGCTTCCGCATGGAGGATGTCCATGAGAAAAGGCTGCCCGGCCATAAAAAACTCCGCCGCAACCGGCAGTTGACAGATTTCCAAGGCGGCTTTCTTGATGGAAACCGGGGATTCTGATAGAATTCAGCTTGTGAAAACGCATCCTGTAACGATATCAGACAATATCGGAACGGATGGGATTTCATAAAATCAGGATTTGGAGGAAATCAGATGATATTAGGAGAAAAGATCATGGAGCTTCGGAAGAAGAACGGGTGGTCCCAGGAGGAGCTGGCGGGAAAGCTGAAAGTGTCCAGGCAGTCCGTGTCCAAGTGGGAGAGCGCCATGTCGGTGCCGGAGCTGGATAAAGTACTGCAACTCAGCGAAATTTTTGAGGTCAGTACCGATTATCTGCTGAAGGATGATAAGGAAGAAGACTATGTACCGGGAAATCCGGAGACTGCGGCAATGCGGAAGGTGACCATGGAGGAAGCGCAGGAGTTTATACGGGTCAGGAAAGAGGCTTCTCTTTGGATTCCCGCAGGGGTTGCTGCATGTATCCTGTCACCCGCCCCGCTGTTTTTACTGCTGGGAATGTGGGAGGAAGGACGTTTGATGATTTCGGAGGATATGGCTTCCGGCATCGGTTTTGCTCTGGTGCTTCTGATCGTGGCGGCAGCAGTGGGGAATTTTATCCTCACCGGTATGAAGCTTGGGAAATACGAATGGATGGAAAAGGAAGAGTTTGAACTTTGCTACGGGATTGCCGGTATGGTAAAGGAAAGACAGGAGGCGGAAGCAGCCGGCTTTTCCAGGAAGATTGCTGTTGGGGTGATCTTCTGTATCCTGAGCGGCGTACCGCTTTTTCTGCTCAGTGTTCTGAATGGAAATGAGACTGCGCAGACGGGAGGACTTGTTTTTCTGCTTCTTATGGTGGCAGCAGGGGTATATCTGCTGACCAGTGCGGGGATCAGGAAGGGCTCCTATGAGCAGCTCCTTCAGGAGGGAGATTATACGAGAGAGGCAAAAGAGGCCAGCAGGATCATAGGCAGGATCGCTGCGGTCTACTGGTGCGTGGTTACGGCAGTCTATCTGGGATGGAGCTTCCTGACCGGGAACTGGCACAGCACCTGGGTTATGTGGCCGGTGGCCGGGATTCTGTTCGGCGCCATCGCAGGTGTGGTGAAAATGAAGTAAGTTTGAAATTTAAATACGGAACGAGGTGACGCAGGCGTTACCGAGAGTGGGTATGTTACGGATCATAAAAACAGACAGGACTCAGGTTGTGTAGGATCATTCTATGCAATTTGAGCCTTTTTGTTATAAAAGAAAGTGGGGAACATAAAAAGCGGAAAATTTCAAAAAGAGTTATAAAACCTGTAAAATACAGGCACTTATGAGTAGACGTTCGGTGTTTCTCAATGTTATAATAAATTTATATGGGGTTTCTTTGCCGGATTTGGCAGAGCGTGAAACCGCAGGGATCTAATGCAGAAGTATATGCTCAGGAAATCGACAATTGGGAAATAAAGGAGAGGAAGCCGTACAGTTATGATCAGAAGAAAAGACGGAGCAGAACGGATAAAGCGGCGGAGCAGAGCCTTTATGTTCGTGTCAGGAATGGCAGTTTTCTGCGGGTGCAGTCTGTGGCTGTCCGGATGCACCAACAGCGCGGAAGAGAGAAAGCCGGAAACAGAACTGGAATCTGCCCGGGACATACAGGATGGTATGGGACTGGAGGATACACTGGCTGTGGTGAATTTTGACCACGAACTGGATGGATATGAGCCGTTGAAAAAGGAATATAACTTCTATTTTACCTATAAGATGGTCCATCCGTGGTGGGATGCAGTGGCGCTGGGGATCGAGGATGCGGCAGAGCAGTATGAAGATGCGGGAGTGACCATTGACTATGAATATCTGGCTCCTGAAAGTGTTTCGGCTCAGGATCAGATCCTTCGGCTGGAAGACGCAGCCAGGAGAAATTTTGATGTGATCGGCGTGGATGTGGCGGATGTAAACGTGGTCACGCCGGTAATTAACCGTCTGATCGAAGACGGCCAGAGGGTCATGACCTTTTCCAGTTCGGATGCAGACAGGGAAGACGGGTGCCGAAGGATTGCCTATGTGGGCAACACGCACAATTATGAAGACGGGGCGGAGCTTACAGAGGCGCTTTGCGGAAAACTCGGGTACCGTGGAAAGGTGGCTGTACTGGTAGGAACCAGAGGAGCTCCCTGTCACGAGGAGCGGGCGCTGGGGGCGCAGGATGTGATTGCGCAGTACAGGGATATGGAAATTGTGGAGACTGCATATGATGAGGATTCTGTGGAAAAGGCTTATGAATATACACAGGAGATTCTGGAGCACCATCGGGATCTGTCGGGAATTATCTGCTGCAACATGAGCAATCCGGTCGGTGCGGCAAGAGCAGTCATTGAAGCCGGGCGTGAGGAAGAAATTGTGATTGTAGGAATGGATCATGACCGGGAAGCGCTTCAGTATCTGAAAGATGGTGTCATCTATGCTCTGGGCGTTCAGGACTGTTATTCGATCGGTTTTAATACCGTTCAGGTGGCGGTCAGGATCGCGGACGGGCAGCTTCCGGGAGAACAGTATCCAGAAAAAACAGAAGAGAGTACAACGGTCATTTATCAGAACGGAGCGGCAGCGATGCTGAGGACTCTGTATGGCGAGTTGGATTAGGAATTGCAGGGGCAGGACATGGATCAGTTAAAGGATAAAAACAGGAACATGGATAAGGAGCAGAGACGGCAGACTGTTACATATACTGTATGGGGCGGCCTGGTCATTGCGGCGGTGCTCCTTTTGACCACAGTCTGGGTATCCGGCAGTGCGAGAACCGGCACGGATCAGGCGGTAGAGAGAGTCAGCGAATTTTACCTGGATGAGCTGGCGGGGCGGAGAGCGCAGGTGGTTTCCGAGGAACTGAAAAATTATACAGGCTATATGGAACATGCGCTGGAAATCCTGGAGGATGCCGATCTGGAGTCCCAGGAGACGCTGCGTCGTTTTCTTGGAAAAGTAGAAACATTGTATGATGTGGACAAATTTGCCATGGTGGATGAAAACGGCATCGTTTATTCAGAGAACAGCACGGTTTCAGGACTCAGCAGGTACAGTTTTCTCTCAGAGGAACTGACGGAGCCTGTGATCAGTACATTAAATCTTTACGGAGCGAAAAAACAGGTGCTTCTTGCAACGCCTGTGGAGGATATTTCCTTTCAGGGAGTCCGGATAAAAGCGTGTTTTATCCAGCTTAATATTGCCAGAATGCTGAGTTCACTGACTCTGCAGACCAGCGGCAGTGAGACTTATTATAATCTTTATTATCGAAACGGAGAGAGTCTGACAGAAGATAACTTTGGATATCTGACAGCAGGGAACAATCTTCTTCTGGCGCTTAAAGATGCAAAGATGGAAAATGAGTCCGATTATGATCGTTTCGCAGATGATTTTTTAAGCGGCAGACGGGGGCAGATTTCCTTTACCTATGAGGAGATGAAAGAGGGACTCTGCTACATTCCGGTGGAAGGAACCAACTGGATGCTGACAATACTGATCCGGAATAACGTGATCAGCGAACAGATTAGTTCCATCAGCAGTGGTATGATGAGCCGGGGCATTATCCAGATCTTTATTACCGTATTTTCCATGCTGGTGGTTTTCCTGATCCTGATTCATCAGTCGCGTAAAAATGCCATGATCCTTCTGGAACAGGAAAAAGAAGACGGGAACCGGATCAGGGCCGCTTATGCCCAGATTGAGAGAGAGCAGACAGCCATGGAAAATATCCAGGCAGCCATGGGTTCCGGGCTCTGGAGTATGGAATTTAACGAGCGGGCGGAGATGATCTCCTGTACATGGAGCGAGGTCTTCCGGAATATGCTGGGATATACAGAGGAAGAAGATTTCCCCAACAGGCTGGAGTCATGGTCTGATCTGCTGCATGAAGATGACAGGGAAAGGGTCATGAAGGAATACTGGGGCACCATAAAGGATTATTCCGGAAAGAAAACCTACAATGTAGAATATCGGCTGCTCACAAAGAATGCCGGATGGAGATGGTTTCATGCTGCTGGCCGGCTGTCCCGGCGTGAGGATGGCTCACCGGTCACTTTTGTGGGACTGTTTATGGATATTGATGATGAGAAAAAGCTGGAAGAGCGGCTGGAGAGGCAAAAGATCGATTTGGAGGACGCGCTGGCAGCGGCGCAGCATGCCAACCGGGCGAAGACCACGTTCCTGAACAATATGTCCCATGATATTCGGACGCCGATGAACGCAATCATAGGTTTTACCTCTCTTGCCGCTGCTCATATGGACAATCAGGAGCAGGTGCAGGATTATCTGGGTAAAATCGCCACGTCCAGCAATCATCTGCTCAGTCTGATCAACGACGTGCTGGATATGAGCCGCATCGAAAGCGGCAAGGTGAAGATCGAAGAAAAAGAGACATCCCTTCCGGAGATCATGCATGATCTGAAGACGATCGTGCAGGCGGACATCACGTCCAGGCAGCTGGAATTTTATATCGATACGGCAGATGTGGTGAATGAGCATGTGATGTGTGACCGGCTCAGACTGAACCAGGTTCTTTTGAACCTTTTGAGCAACGCCATGAAATTTACAAAACCCGGCGGTATCGTGGGAGTTCGGATTCTGCAGAAAGGAACGGCTTTCGAAGGTTATGCATCTTATGAATTCCAGGTAAAGGATACCGGAATTGGCATGAGTCAGGAATTTCTGGAGCATGTGTTTGAACCCTTTGAGAGAGAGCGGACGAGTACGGTCAGCGGCATTCAGGGCACAGGTCTTGGTATGGCGATTACCAAGAACATTGTGGATATGATGGACGGAACGATTACCGTCACCAGTGAGATTGGAAAGGGAACGACATTTACAGTGGCGCTTAAGTTCCGGACCTGTTCCGGTCCGGTAAGGCAGGAGATCATTCCACAGCTTCAGGGACTTCGGGCGCTTGTGGCAGACGATGATTTTAATACCTGTTCCAGCGTGACCAAGATGCTGTCCACCATCGGCATGCGGCCGGACTGGACCACATCCGGTAAAGAAGCGGTACTTCGGGCGCAGCTTGCCGACGAGCAGGATGATGAATATGCCGCTTATATTATTGACTGGCTGATGCCTGATATGAACGGGATCGAGGTTGTGAGAAGGATTCGAAGCATTGTCGGGGAAGAAAAAACCATCATCATTCTGACCGCCTACGACTGGTCCGATATCGAAGAAGAGGCGAGAGAGGCGGGTGTGACTGCTTTTTGTTCCAAGCCGATCTTTCTGTCCGAATTGAGAAAGATTCTGGAATCGCCGTTTACAGCATCCGATGAAGAAAAGAACGTTCCGGAGGACAATGCATGCTTTGAAGGAAAGAAGATCCTTCTGGTGGAAGACAATGAACTGAATCAGGAGATCACAGTTGAGATTTTGCAGGAAGCCGGATTTGTGGTTGACGTGGCGGATGATGGCACGGTTGCCGTGGAGAAGATGCAGCATGCGAAGCCCGGTCAATTCGATCTGATCCTGATGGATATTCAGATGCCGATCCTGAACGGATATGAAGCCACGAAACAGATCCGTGCATTCGACGATCCGGATCTTGCCGGTATTCCGATCCTGGCCATGACCGCCAATGCATTCGAAGAGGACAGGCAGGAGGCGCTGGAGGCTGGTATGAACGGTCATGTCGCCAAGCCTATCGATGTACCAAAGCTTCTGGAGCTTTTGAGGGAAATATTAAAATAATGTTTTTTCAAAAGAGAGGCTGGTCTTTTTCGGTAGATTCCAGAACTTTCCGGCTCCGGTATTCCCGGGGAGTATATCCATAATGATTGTAAAAATATCTGGAAAAATAACTCAGATGGCGAAAGCCGCAGGCCAGAGCAATATCTGTGATGTTCTGGTCTGTGGTGTCCAGAAGATGCAGGCTTACCCTTAAGCGGTAGGCATTCAGAAAATCGACGGGCGACTGCTGCAGATAATGTTTGAAGAGCCTGCAGCATTTGCTCCGGCTGACATGTCCGGAGGCCGCGATTTCATCCAGAGTAATCTTTTCTCCATAGTGTTGATAGAGGAAGGATACCATATCCTTCTGAATCTTCAGATTCTCATTCATTTCCTGGCCGTCCGGTCCGGGTCCCAGTTCCCTGTATTTCCATAACCTGCTCCACAGAATCTGCATGAGCGAAATGGCTTCCAGTTCATAGCCTTCTTCGGCGCTTTCCTTCAAAGCGGCGATTCGCAGGAGAAAATCTGCGGTTTCCGGTCCGCGTGCATGGCCGGACGGAAGGTGCAGATAATCCAGACAGCAGTTTTTCAGCACAGGCTCCACATACCGCTGCATCAGACTCTGGTTGCTGCAGAACAGGGAGGGATGGAACAGAACGCACAAAAACCGGCAGTCCTGCCGGTGAAACGAATACCCATAGTGCATCCGGCGGGCGTTGACCATCAGAGAATCCTGTTTTCCAAGAACCAGTCTCCGGCCGTTGACGTCATAGCACATCGTTCCTTCCAGTATATGGATCCATTCCAGGTCCTCATGCCAGTGGCAGGGAGCGCTCATGTCCGAATAGACGGACAGGTCTGCAATGCGGATGTAGAGGGGAACCCAGGCCTGCTCATATGGTATGACTTCGGAGAGATCTGGCATCAGTTCGATTTTCAGCATATTCACAGCTCCTTTTCACATGACTGGTTACTTCGTGTTCGGTTTAGGTTTGTACAGTCATCATTTGATACGATAATGATAATAAATTGCGACTATTTTGTTAGAAACTTCGAATGTATGACATTATAATGATAACACAGATGGAAAGACAAAAGCAATGCCGCAGAGGAAAAAGGAGAATATCATGAGAATAATCAGAAAATATCTGATGGGAATGTTGTATCAGAGAGCGGAAATACTGGCGGAATATGAACCGAGTGCAGTGATTCGGGATGTTTATATTGACGTCATGTACGAGGTTCAGGAAGAGTGGCTGAAGAGAAGCAGGCAGGGCGCCTGGTGAAAAGAAGGGAACATGGAAATCAGGCGGCGGCAGACAGACAAGCGCGAAATGACGGCTTAACCTTAAGCGGGAGTGACGTTTTCGCAGAGAGAATGTCTGCCTTCAGCCCGTGGACGATATGTTTGTTTTTTGTTAAATTCGGATGAAATTGTAAAGCTGCCTGTGGTATACTTGCACTGTAAAAATATAAATGGGTTAAAAATCTGACAGAGGAGGAGTAAGATGTTTGCAGATTATCATGTACATACCGAGTTCAGCGACGATTCGGTCTATCCCATGGAAGACGTGGTAAAGGACGCCATCCGGATGGGAATGGACGAGATCTGCTTTACCGATCATGTGGACTACGGCGTGAAAGAGGACTGGGACAGCGAAGCAGAGATCGAATACCGGGACGGAGAACCCATCGCCAATGTGGACTATCCCAGATATGCAGAGCAGATCCGTCAGATGCAGTGCCTGTACAGAGACCGGATCGCCATCCGAATGGGAATGGAATTTGGCATGCAGACGCATACGATCCCGCAGTTTCAGGCGCTGTATGACCGATATCCGTTTGATTTTATCATTCTGTCGGTTCATCAGGTGGAAGACAAAGAGTTCTGGACACAGGATTTTCAGAGAGGACGTACGCAGCAGGAGTATAACGAACGCTACTGGCATGAAATGCTGGATCTGGTGAAACATTATCAGAATTACAGTGTGCTCGGACACATGGATCTGATCGTAAGGTATGACGAGGCCGGGGTTTATCCGTTTGAGAAGATCCGGCCTTACGTGGAGGAGATCCTGAAAGAAGTCATAAAGAATGGAAAAGGGATCGAAGTGAATACCTCTTCCGCCCGATACGGCCTTTCGGATACGACGCCGTCCAGGGCGATCCTTGAGCTTTACCGGGAGCTGGGCGGCAGAATCCTCACTCTGGGAAGCGACAGCCATAAGCCGGAGCATCTGGGAGCATATATGAATGAGACGAAAGAGATGCTGAAGTCTTTGGAATTCCGGGAATTCTGCACCTTTGAGAAGATGCAGCCGGTCTTTCATGCTCTGTAAAAAGCAGGAAGGACATGTATATGACATATATTTTGGTGAATTTATGACGGAGGAATTAAAAGATGACAAATAAAGAGCGCAGGGACGCGCAGATGGCGTACATTTCCGATGACAGCATCATGGAGGAGCAGAAAATCTGCAGAAGGAAGCTGCAGAAGCTGAACTTTATGGACCGTTCGGATTTTGACGGGATAGCAGAAGTCGTGAAGGACTTATTTGGAAAGTCAGACGGAGCTTTTCTCAATCCGCCGTTTTACTGCGATTATGGGACGAATATCGAGGTTGGAAAGAATTTTTTTGCCAATTATAACTGCATGTTGATTGATGTTGCCAAAATCAGGATCGGCGACAACTGTCAGATGGCTCCCAATGTGGCGATCTATACGGCAGGCCATCCGATTCATCCGGTGAGCCGCAATTCTCTGTATGAATATGGAAAGGAAGTAACAATCGGGGATAATGTCTGGATCGGAGGGAATACGGTCATCTGTCCGGGGGTGCATGTTGGCAGCAATGTGGTGATCGGCGCCGGCAGCGTGGTGACAAAGGATATTCCGGACTGGACGGTGGCGGCGGGGAATCCGTGCCGCGTTCTGAAGAAGATCACGGATGCGGATAAGAAAAAACTGTTCCGGGATGAGGAGATCGACGAGGAAGCCTGGGGGGACATTGCAGGCAGGATGGAGTTTTAGAGAAGAAATACAGCAGACGGAGCGTGCAGGGAAGATTCTGTACGCTCCGTTTTTGTGATTTTCGATTCTGTATATCAATTTTCAGAGTTGGTTTTTTGCAGGTGTTTTTTGCGGTAAGCAGTTGGAGAGCAGAGCATATAGCGCTTGAAGACTTCCGCATAATAGCTGGGACCGGAGAAACCGACCTGAATGGCGATATCTGTAATGGAGAGATCGTTATTCTGCAAAAGCGTGAGACTCTGTTCGATACGGCAGCGAAGAAGAAAGTCAAAGGAAGCGTCATCCTTTTGCATATCCAGCATATCAAGGCGGCCGATCAGATCGCAGCAGGAGGGATGCTCCGGGTCCCGGCTGTCGATCAGAATATAGTCAAAATTCGAATTATCCAGGATAGGGGCGATAAAATCTGTCTTAAAAAGACTGTGCTCGAAGCCGTAGATCAGGACTGGATCGAAGACAAAGCAAATGTACCGGCAGTCGCCGCTCTGGTATTGTTCTCCCGCGTGCAGGGCGTTCGTGTTGACCAGAATGCAGTCTGTTTTTTTCTCGGTTTGGACAAAGTAAAACTCTCGGAAGACTTCTGATTGCGGACGAACAGGATGATTCCGGTAAGCAGTTTTCGCAGGTAGAGACCATGTGTGAAGAGGGAGTAGACGCGATTATCTGTGTGATTGTTGATTCCAGCGGCGGAAGCGGGCCTCTTTATCGTGAGATCTGTGACGAGTACAATGTTCCGCTTATCGGTGTTTGTCGTTTTCTTGACGAGGCGCACGTGAATGTTTCCATCGATCCGAAACAGGCCGGTATCATTCGATCGCCAGAGCGATCTCCCTTAACGCTGACCTGATCATCATGGATGAGCCGACGTCGGCTATTACAGATACAGAAGTTGAGATGTTTTTTAACGTGATCCGGCATCTGAAAGAAGAAGGGCGTTCCATCATCTATATATCCTGTGATTATATATTGCCAGAAAAAATATGATAAACGGCATATGGAACAAGGCTCTATAAGGGCAAGAATTTAGTGCCGTTTATATATATTACCCATAAAATGGACGAGATATTTGAAATTGCAGACGAGGTTACGGTTCTGCGGGACGGCCATTTTATCGGCACGAATGTGATCGGCGAATTAGACAGCGACCGTTTGATCAGCATGTGAAAGAAGAAACCCTTAATTCCGCTGATCCTGACTCTGGGTTACCAGCTCTGCCTAGACCGGCAAAGTCGGTGTCGGTCGTTCTTTTCCTTTGCATCAGTCTGGGACAGGCGTTTTTTCCGTGGGTTATGGGGATTATCTACGATACCGCGGGCCTGGTGTGGGGAATGCTGTCCAATGCGGCCTGTCTGCTGGGGACGTATTTGTTTGCCAGGGTGTATATCTTTGGATCAGGTCAAGACAGAAGAGTTGTAAAATGGGTAAAATATGCTATAATGAAATAAAAAAAGGACTGACCAATGAGCGATACGAAGATACAATGGCATCCCGGATTTGTGGCGGCGATGAATCTGGAACTGGAGCAGAACAGGGATGATTTGATCTACGAAAGAGAGTATAATCTGAATACAAAGCCGCTGGAGATTGATCTTCTGGTAATTAAAAAAGAACCGGGGGTTCAGATTGTGAATGAGATAGGGAAGCTGTTTCGGGGATATAATATCATAGAATATAAATCGCCGATGGATCACTGTAATGTAGATGCTTTGTATAAGGCGACAGCATATGGATGTCTGTATAAGGCGTCCGGCAGGTATGTGGATGAGCGGAAGGCGGACGATATTACGGTAACCATTCTCCGGGATGTAAAGCCGGAGGGGCTGTTTCAGTATTTTGAAAAACATCATATTCAGATATCAAATCCATATGCAGGAGTTTATTATATTTTAGATACCGTGTTCTTTCCCACACAGATTCTTGTGGGTCGGGAACTGGATCAGAAAAATCATATCTGGCTGAAGGCTTTATCTGACAGGATTCGGAAACAGGAAATGCGTGAGCTGATGGAGAGGGTATACAGCCTTACAGACAAATATGAAAGGGAACTTGCGGATTCTGTATTGGAAGTCAGCGTCCGTGCAAACAAACATATTGCAGGAGAATTGAGAGGAGAAGGTAAGATGTGCCAGGCGTTGTTGGAACTTATGGAACCGGAGATTGATAAGATTGTCGGAAAAGAGAGAGAACGGGTGACGAGAGAAGTCACGCAGGTAGTCACAAGAGAAGTGACGAGAGAAGTGACAGAGGAAGTGACGGAGAAAGTGACAAAAAAAGTCACGAAGAACGTCGCGGAAGGAATGGCGAAAAAAATGCTGAACTCCGGGAAATTTACCGTCGAGGAGCTTCAGGAATATGTTCCCTGGCTTACAGTGGAAGAAATTGAAGAGCTGAGTGAGAAAAAACGAACGGAATAATGAGAATGAGTTTGCAGAAAAAGAATATCCGGTTATCTGAAGGAAAAACAGTATAAAGTTATGCTGGCCAGCTCCAGCACCGCAGAGCGGGCGCTGTCAGTGCTTAAGGGACACAGGATCGATCATTTCTTTGACGGGATGGTATTTGGCCCGGAGGTGAAGAGGGGAAAACCCTGTCCGGACATTTTTTTAAAAGCGTGTGAAAAAGCCGGGGAAGCGCCTGCTCACTGTCTGGTGCTCGAAGACAGCGAGGCCGGGATACAGGCTTCTCATGCTGCCCGTATCCCTGTGCTCTGCATACCGGATATGAAGGTTCCGGGAAAACAGTTTCAGGAGCTGGCGGAAGCGGTTCTGCCGTCTCTGATGGAGGTGATTTCCTGGCTGGAAAAAGAATCTTCAGTTAGCCCATGCGATCTGCTGTGACACGATCAGAGGAAAGATCCGCAGAGCGGAGGATTCCAGATCTTCATGCCGGAGGTTGACGGCGGTGAACTGGCTGTTTCCGTAGGTTTTGTAATAGTAGACCCCCCGGGTGGCATTGATACAGCAGGCATAGGTAGTCATGTCGCATTCTTCCTGCCTGGACAGGACGCTGCCTTTAACGACAGATACGGAATCCAGAAGATGAAAGAACTGTGAGAGACTGCCTGGATCGTCTTTGTCACAGACCGAGTTCAGAAGCAACCAGGCGGATTTTACAAAGCGGGAAGCGGGAGAATAATCGCCCGGCAGCCCGAAGCTTCCAAGCCCCTGACCGAAAGGTGCGATGCCTTTCAGATCACTGAAACAGTTCTTCGGGTAGCCGGAGATCAGATTCATATACTGACTTAAGTTGGTCAGCTGGAAACTGAAGGCCGGATTGTTGGTCAGAACGCCTACTGGATTGTCGTACAGCTGCAGTCCGTCCCGGGTATTTTCCAGTGCGACGGAACATGTCTGATCCGCAATATGCCAGTGCAGAGGCGTCAGAGGAAGGCTGTCGCTGAATGGAATATTCACAAGATGAGTGGAGTCGAGGAGCCGGCGGGCATCTTCAACCGAGCCGCACTGTCCCAGGACCCAGTGGATCAGCTCAAAAGGAGAGACATTGGTCCTGCGCGGATCTTCTTCGTCCGGATAAGCAGCATTATCTGGAAAATTTAAAGCTGCCATACAGAGTCCTTTTTCATTGGCCGCTTCTGCATACAGCGGGTATTCGTCCACGACGGTGGCCATTCCGATGACCGCATTGTGCCGTCGCAACACACGAGAGCGCCGAAAGGCGATGGGATAGTTTCTGGGCATGATGACCACGGAAGTATGGAACTCATAATCCAGATCCATCGTGCGCCCAAAATAAAAATCATTTGTCTTCATGGCAATGCTGGTACACATAATTATTCTCCCTGTATCTGTTTTTTATAATTTAAAAGATCTTTATTAGTTTATTCCAATTGACACAAAATTATATATTGTATTTTCGTCGTGCCGCAGTCAGAACGATTGTTACTGCCTGGACCGGCGCCTTTCAATGGGTTTTCCAAAATTATCTGTCTGCACCAGGCTGGCTTTTACTGACGTGTGAACAGTAACGAACTGTTACAGAATTTATAAAAAATCAGCACTCAACTATTGACAGTGCTGATAACTGGTGTTATATTTGATATAGAACAGAAAATAATAATTGAGTAGGAGGTCATTATGAATTTTCAGAAATTTACGCAGAAATCTGTCCAGGCAGTGAATGATCTGGAAAAGACCGCTCTGGAATACGGAAATCAGGAGATCGAGCAGGAGCATCTGCTGTACAGCCTTCTGACACAGGAAGAAAGCCTGATCGCCAGACTGATCGTGAAAATGGACATAGACAGCACGCTGTTTAAGGAAAGAGTAGAAGAAGCTCTGAATAAGAGGGTAAAGGTATCCGGCGGGCAGCCCTATATCGGCCAGTACCTGAACCGTGCTCTGGCCAGCGCGGAAGATGAGGCAAAGCGGATGGGCGATGAGTACGTCTCTGTGGAACATCTGTTTTTGTCCCTTCTGGATTATCCGAGTCCGTCCGTCAAGGCGCTTTTTAAGGAGAATGGAATTACAAAAGACCGGTTTCTGCAGGCGCTGTCCACCGTCCGCGGCAATCAGCGCGTGACCAGCGACAACCCGGAAGCAACCTACGATACCTTGAATAAATACGGTTATGATCTGGTGGAGCGTGCCAGAGAGCAGAAGCTGGATCCGGTCATCGGCAGGGATGCGGAGATCCGCAACGTGATCCGGATCCTTTCCCGGAAGACCAAAAATAACCCGGTGCTGATCGGGGAACCCGGCGTCGGCAAGACTGCGGTTGTAGAAGGGCTTGCCCAGCGGATCGTCCGCGGGGATGTGCCGGAAGGACTGAAGGAAAAGAAAGTCTTTGCACTGGATATGGGCGCGCTGGTGGCAGGCGCCAAATACCGGGGAGAGTTTGAGGAGCGTCTGAAGGCGGTTCTGGAAGAGGTCCGTAAAAGCGAAGGACGTATCATTCTGTTTATTGACGAGCTGCATCTGATCGTAGGAGCAGGTAAGACGGACGGCGCCATGGATGCGGGAAATATGCTGAAGCCTCTGCTGGCCAGAGGAGAGCTGCACTGCATCGGAGCCACGACGCTGGACGAGTATCGGCAGTATATTGAGAAAGATGCGGCGCTGGAACGGCGGTTCCAGCAGGTGCTGGTGGACGAGCCGACCGTGGAAGATACCATTTCCATCCTGCGGGGCTTAAAAGACCGTTACGAAGTATTTCATGGAGTGAAGATTACAGATTCCGCCCTGGTATCCGCAGCTTCTCTGTCCCACCGCTACATCTCCGAGCGCTTTCTTCCGGACAAAGCCATTGATCTGGTGGACGAGGCCTGCGCTCTCATCAAGACGGAACTGGATTCCATGCCCACGGAGCTGGATGAACTGCGCCGGAAAGTGCTGCAGCTGGAGATTGAAGAGGCGGCGCTGAAAAAAGAGACCGACCGTCTGAGTCAGGACCGTCTGGAGTCTCTTCAGAAAGAACTTGCGGAGCTTCGTGATGAATTCAATAATAAAAAGGCCCAATGGGATGACGAGAAGCATTCGGTAGAACAGCTGAGCAGACTTCGGGAAGAGATCGAAGACGTGAGCAGGCAGATCCAGACGGCTCAGCAGGGCTATGATCTGGAAAAGGCGGCGCAGCTCCAGTACGGACGCCTTCCCCAGCTGCAGAAGCAGCTTGAGGAAGAGGAGGAGAAGGTGAAAAAGCAGGATCTGTCCCTGGTTCACGAGAGTGTGACCGACGAGGAGATCGCCCGGATTATCTCCCGCTGGACCGGGATCCCGGTAGCGAAGCTGACCGAAAGCGAGCGGAACAAGACGCTGCACCTGGACGAGGAACTTCACAGACGGGTGGTCGGTCAAGACGAAGGAGTCCGCAAGGTGGCAGACGCCATCATCCGTTCCAAAGCCGGTATCAAGGATCCCGGAAAGCCCATTGGCTCCTTCCTGTTCCTCGGACCTACCGGCGTGGGTAAAACGGAGCTTGCCAAGACGCTGGCAGCCAGCCTGTTTGACGACGAACAGAATATGGTTCGTATCGATATGAGCGAGTATATGGAGAAGTATTCCGTGTCCCGCCTGATCGGAGCGCCTCCCGGATATGTGGGCTATGAGGAGGGCGGTCAGCTGACGGAAGCGGTTCGCAGACATCCCTATTCAGTCGTTCTTTTTGACGAGGTGGAGAAGGCGCATCCGGATGTGTTCAATGTGCTCCTGCAGGTGCTGGATGACGGTCGGATCACAGATTCCCAGGGCCGGACCGTGGATTTTAAGAATACGATTCTGATTATGACATCCAACATTGGGTCTTCTTATCTCCTGGAAGGGATCGACGAGAAAGGAGAGATCCGTCCGGAGAGCGAGGCGCAGGTGATGAATGATCTTCGGAACCATTTCCGTCCGGAATTTCTGAACCGTCTGGACGAAACGATTCTGTTCAAGCCGCTGACAAAGGACAACATCGGGCATATCGTGGACCTGCTGCTTGCGGATCTGAACCGGAGACTGGCGGATAAAGAGCTGACTCTGGAATTGACAGACAGCGCAAAGGAGTATATCATAGAAAACGGATATGATCCGGTATACGGCGCCCGTCCGCTGAAGCGTTATCTGCAGAAGTATGTGGAAACCATGGCGGCGCGGTACATCCTGGCCGGAGCAGTGCATGCAGGGAGCGTGATGCTGGTGGACCGGGATGCGGACGGACTGGTGATCCGGGAGAGACAGATGTAACAGACAGGTTGATGATGGATTAGGAGGAGATTCATATGTTGCCGGAAGATCCCATGATACTGTTAAGCTATGTCAATACGCAGCTGCGCGATTTTTATCCGAATCTTGCTGTATTCTGCAAAGAAAAAGGCGTTGATGCAGGGGAAATCACGGAGAAGCTTCTCAGCATCGACTACGAGTATGATGAAAAATCAAATCGTTTTGTGTGAAAAAACAGTTGACAACGGATCCTTCCTGTGTTATAGTAGTTGAGGTTATGAAATGAAAGAAGAGTATCCACTCTCACCTCGGCACAGGAAGTGACCCGGGTTAATACGGTAAAGCAGTATGCTTCTGCATATGTTTTTTTGTGTGTTAAGTGGATAGTTTTCTATCCACTTTTTTATGCGCGGAGGTGTACAGTTATTAGCGAATTAATGATTAATGAGCAGATCAGAGATCGGGAGATCCGGCTGATCGGCCAGGATGGAGAGCAGTTAGGCATTATGTCTGCCAGTGAGGCAATGAAAATGGCGAGGGAGGCTGAGCTGGATCTTGTGAAGATTGCTCCTACCGCTAAGCCGCCGGTATGTAAGATCATTGATTATGGCAAGTACCGTTATGAGCTGGCGAGAAAAGAAAAGGAAGCAAGAAAGAAGCAGAAAACCATCGAAATCAAAGAAGTTCGTCTGTCTCCGAATATTGATGACAACGATCTGAATACGAAGGTCAGTGCGGCAAGGAAGTTCATTCAGAAAGGTGATAAGGTAAAGGTTACCCTGCGTTTTCGTGGACGTGAAATGGCGCATGTGCAGAGCAGTAAACGGATCCTTGATGTATTTGCCGAGAAACTGGCAGATATTGCAGTTGTCGACAGAGCGCCGAAGATGGAAGGCCGCAGCATGACCATGTTTTTCAGTGAAAAACGCAATTAACTTATCCGAAAGCTGTAAAGGGCGGGTCCCCGTCAGGGGATCGGTAAGTTATGCCAGATTTTTTTGATGAAAGATCTGGGCAATATAGAATATGTTTACAGGAGGAATCAACATATGCCAAAGGTAAAGACAAGCAGAGCAGCTGCAAAACGTTTTAAGAAAACCGGAACCGGACAGTTAAAAAGAATGAAAGCTTATAAGAGCCATATCTTAACTAAGAAATCTCAGAAGAGAAAAAGGAATCTCAGGAAATCTACGATTACTGATGCGACCAATGTAAAGAATATGAAGAAGATCTTACCGTATTTATAAGATTTTGACAGTTAAGGAGGAAGAAAGATGGCAAGAGTTAAAGGCGGATTAAACGCTAAAAAGAGACATAATAGAGTATTAAAGCTTGCGAAAGGCTACAGAGGAGCAAGAAGCAAGCAGTACAGAATTGCAAAACAGTCTGTGATGAGAGCGCTGACCAGCGCTTATGCAGGACGTAAGCAGAGAAAACGTCAGTTCAGACAGCTCTGGATTGCTCGTATCAATGCAGCGGCGCGTATGAACGGCCTGTCCTACAGCAGGTTTATGTACGGCTTAAAAAGTGCAGGCGTGGAGATGAACAGAAAGATTCTTGCTGACATGGCAGTGAACGATGCAGCATCCTTCACTGCGCTGGCGGAGACTGCCAAAAATGCACTGAGTAAATAAGGACCATTTCTACAAAAGCCCTTGGGAAGACTGCCGGGACAGGCAGGTTTCCGAGGGCTTCGTTTACGGACAGAATATATGGATGAAAAGACAGGAAAGGAGCAGATCATGACAAAAATTGAGATTATTTCCGGCTTTCTGGGAGCCGGCAAGACGACACTGATCAAGAAGATGTTAAAAGAAGTGTTTGCGGGGGAAAAGGTGGTTCTGATCGAAAATGAATTCGGAGAGATCGGGATTGACGGAGGATTTTTAAAGGAAGCAGGTGTGCAGATCACAGAAATGAACTCCGGATGTATCTGCTGTTCTCTGGTTGGGGACTTTGGAACTGCATTGAAAGAGGTCATTGAAACCTATGCGCCGGACCGTATTCTGATTGAACCGTCCGGTGTAGGCAAGCTCTCAGATGTGACGAAGGCAGTACAGGGCGTGGCAGCTCATGAGCCGGTGGAGCTGAACAGTTCTGTGACTGTGGTAGACGGACAGAAATGCCGGATGTATATGAAAAACTTTGGTGAGTTTTTCAATAATCAGGTGGAACATGCAGGAACGATTGTCATCAGCCGGACGCAGAAAATGACAGAGGAGAAGCTGGAGGCCTGCGTGAAGATGCTTCGGGAGAAGAATGAAACGGCAACGATCATTACGACTCCATGGGAAGAGTTGAAAGGAGAGCAGATTTTGGCAGCCATGCAGCATCAGGACCTGCTTCTGAAAGAAGAGCTGGAAGAGCACAGTCATGCCCATGAGGAGCATGACCACGGACATGAACATCAGCATGCGCATGAAGAGCATGGACATGATCACGAAGGCCACCATCATGATCATGGAGAGGACTGCGCCTGCGGCTGTCATGACCACGATCATGGTCATCACCATCATCATCATGCGGATGAAGTATTCACCAGTTGGGGCCGGGAAACGCCGCACAGGTATACGGAGGAAACTCTTCGCAGGATTCTTTCAGAGCTGTCTGATGGGGACAACTGCGGAATCATTCTCCGCGCCAAAGGCATTGTTCCCTGTACAGACGGAGGCTGGCTGCATTTTGACATGGTACCGGAGGAGTACGAAGTGCGCAGGGGAGAGGCGGATTATACCGGGCGTCTCTGCGTGATTGGTTCTCATCTGGATGAAGAAGAATTGACGAAGCTTTTCGAACTTGTCTGAAGACCGCTTTCGTCAGGCATCTGCGAAACTGAAATATTTGATAATGGGAGAAACAGACATGAAAATTCCTGTATTTGTGATCCATGGGTTTCTGGAAGGCGGGAAGACCAGGTTTGCTCTGGAAACGCTGGCGGATGAATATTTTTCCGGCGGAGAACGCAACCTGATCCTTGCCTGCGAAGAAGGAATCGAAGAGTACGATGATGAGATACTGAAGCAGGCCAACGCCACACTGGTCATGCTGGAGGATAAGAGCGAATTCAACGAGATGTTTCTGGCAGAATGTCAGAAAAAATATAAGCCGACGCAGATCATTCTGGAATATAACTGTATGTGGGGAATGGATTTCCTGAGGGATATGTATATGCCAAAAGGATGGTTTGTGGCTCAGGTTATTACGGTAGTGGACGCCTCTACCTTTGATGTCTATCTGAAAAATATGAAATCAATTTTTATGGAGATGGCAAAGGATTCGGATCTTATTATCTTTAACCGGAGCAACGATGAGATTCCGGCAGCCACCTACAAACGAAACATGCGTGCGGTAAATCCCAAGGCACAGGTAGTATTCGAAAAAGAGGATGGAACGGCACTGGAATTTGAAGAAGAACTGCCTTTTGATCTGGAAGCGGATGTGATTGAAATCGAAGATGTGGATTATGGGATCTGGTATATCGATGCTATGGATCATCCGGAACGATATGACGGGAAAACGCTCCGGTTCACAGCCATGGTATATATGGGAAAGAATCTGCCGGAAGGGTATTTTGTTCCCGGGCGTATGGCCATGACCTGCTGCGCGGATGATACGGCGTTTATAGGCTTTTTGTGCAGATCGTCCTATGTGGACCGTTTAAAGCAGCGTCAGTGGATCACGGTCACTGCAAAGGCTCATGTGGAGAAACGTCCGGAATATAACGGAGAAGAGGGAATTGTTCTGCATTCTGTGAATATCCGGAAAGCACAGAAACCGGAGGAAGAACTGGTTTATTTTTGATTCTGGTTTTTCGTACCGCAGAAAAATGTAGAAAAGGGAATGCCATATGATGGTATTCCCTTTTTGCAAATGATTTATTTGTCTGCAAATAAAACTTTTAACAGATTGATCGCCAGCGTCTTTTCCTCAGTTGTACGATCATGCATAAGTTGAATCAGCAGGTTTATGCTGGTATCATCTGTTGCTATGACATAATCTGCCAGAAGAAAGTCGATGGTAACCCCCAGACGGTTTACGACTTTCACCAGCTTGTCCAGGGTCAGGCTGCGCTCCCCTCTCTCAATCTGACCGATATAGGCGGTGGATACCCCGACCTCTTCCGCTAACTTTTCCTGGGTCAGATTCAGCCTTAGACGTTCTTCCCGAATCCTTTTTCCTAATGCGTGATAATCCATTTTTGTACCTTCCTTTCAGACTGGGTTCTATTATTAAATAATACTTTGAAACAGGTCATAATTAGAACCTGCGGAGAGCATTTTTTAAGATACATTATAAAAATATTTGACTTTTTTGTCAAATTGTTGTATTATAACGTTTGTGATAGTTATATTTGAGATGCGGAAGTGTCGGAATTGGCAGACGAGCAAGATTCAGGTTCTTGTGAGCGCTACGCTCGTGAGGGTTCAAGTCCCTTCTTCCGCACTGCATGTATGGCACGAACAGAGCAGGAAAGCCGGGTTTCGTGCCATGCGTCTATCATGGAAAAGCAGTCAGGACGCTGTCTATAGAATAACATTAATTTTGGTACCTTGCAAGAGAAAAATTGTGCAATGAATATACTGTAAAAGAACAGATGAAAAAAATTCCATTTTCTCGAAAATTTTAAAAAAGGGTATTGACGTAAGTAATATGACGTGCTATAATAGCTATCGTTGAGTCGATAAACGATTCGGCGGTTTGCGGAAGTGTCGGAATTGGCAGACGAGCAAGACTAAGGATCTTGTGACCGTTAGGTCGTGTGGGTTCAAGTCCCATCTTCCGCATACAGAGGAGTATGGACTCTGTATTATAATTTCATACGGTTTGCGGAAGTGTCGGAATTGGCAGACGAGCAAGATTCAGGTTCTTGTGAGCGCTACGCTCGTGAGGGTTCAAGTCCCTTCTTCCGCATAAGGAAACCCGGGAGCGATGCTTCCGGGTTTTTGCGTACAGGCAGCTGGCCGGCTCATTATCGGTCAGTTTCAGGTATGGCGGCAATCGGAATATGATAAACCGGGTGTCTGAACGGAGGATGAATTCAGAAAGGAGACAGTTTATGGCGAAATATGTAATGGCGCTGGACGCAGGAACAACCAGCAATCGATGTATCCTCTTTAATGAAAGAGGAGAGATGTGCAGTACGGCACAGAAGGAATTCACTCAGTATTTTCCAAAGCCGGGATGGGTGGAGCACGATGCGAATGAGATCTGGTCTACTCAGCTGGGAGTCGCTGTGGAAGCGATGACGAAGATCGGAGCAGTGGCAGAAGATATTGCAGCGATCGGGATTACTAATCAAAGGGAAACCACGGTTGTCTGGGATAAGAGGACAGGGGAACCGATCTGTCCTGCCATTGTCTGGCAGTGCCGCAGGACGTCGGAATACTGTGATTTCCTGAAGGAGAAAGGGCTTTTAGATACTTTTCGTCAAAAGACCGGTCTGGTGATTGATGCGTATTTCTCCGGGACTAAACTGAAATGGATTCTGGACCATGTGGAAGGCGCCAGGGAAAGGGCTCAAAAGGGAGAACTTCTCTTTGGAACGGTGGAAACCTGGCTGATCTGGAAGCTGACGAAGGGTCGGGTTCATGTGACGGATTATTCCAATGCTTCCCGGACTCTGCTGTTCAATATCCGAACCCTTCGATGGGATGAAGAGATCTTAAAGGAACTGGACATCCCCGGATGTATGCTTCCGGAGGTAAAGCCGTCCAGCTGTGTGTACGGAGAGACAGATGCGTCGATTTTCGGCGGCCCCATTCCTGTCGGAGGAGCGGCAGGGGATCAGCAGGCGGCACTGTTCGGACAGACCTGTCTGAATCCGGGCGAGGCAAAGAATACTTATGGAACCGGGTGCTTTCTGCTTATGAATACCGGGGAGCAGCCTGTGTTTTCTGAGAACGGGCTGGTTACGACGATCGCCTGGGGAATGGATGGAAAGATCTGCTATGCGCTGGAAGGCTCTATTTTTGTGGCAGGTGCTGCGATCCAGTGGCTTCGGGACGAGATGCGTCTGATCGATTCCGCAGATGATTCAGAATATATGGCGCAGAAAGTAAAGGATACCAATGGGTGTTATGTGGTTCCGGCATTTACCGGACTGGGTGCGCCGCACTGGGACCAGTACGCAAGAGGGATTATTGTGGGTATCACCAGAGGGGTGAACAAATATCATATCATTCGCGCCACACTGGAGTCTCTGGCGTATCAGACCAATGATGTTCTGATGGCCATGGAAGCGGATTCAGGAATCAGCCTTGCGGCTTTGAAAGTGGATGGAGGAGCCAGTGCCAATGATTTTCTTATGCAGACTCAGGCGGATATCATCGGTGCTCCGGTGGAGCGTCCTGGATGCGTGGAGACAACGGCCATGGGAGCTGCTTACCTGGCGGGACTGGCAGTCGGATACTGGAAAAACACAGAAGAGATTTTAAAAAACCGGACGATCGACCGGATCTTTGAGCCGCAGATTGAAGAGAGTGTGCGGCAGGAAAAAACAGAGGGCTGGAACAGGGCGGTAAAATATTCTTACGGATGGGCAAAGTAGAAATATCTGCCGGGTATTTGGAAAGAAACAGAAGGAGGTTGCTGCAAAACGCTCCCCTGCCTGTGTGCTTTGTATACAGGCAGGGGATTTTGCAACAACCCTTTTTCTGCTTTTCGAGGATCAGTCGATATATTTTTTCTGCTTCAGATAACATTTAATGATCCCGGCAGCTTCCTCAATGGTCATATTGCCGGTGTTCAGGCAGAGGTCATAATTGGTGGCGGCGTCCCAGGTCTTGCCGGTATAATAGTTGTAATATTTTCTCCGCTGCCTGTCAGTATCTTTGATGCGGTCAATGGCGGTGTTCCGCTCCAGCGAGAAGGTATGCATCATCCGCCGTACCTTGCTTTCAGGGTCTCCGCATACAAATACCTTAACCACATTGTCATGATCCCGCAGAATATAGTCGGAGCAGCGTCCGATGATCATGCAGGTTTCGTTGTCCGCCAGCTCCCGGATCAGTTCTGACTGGAAGCGGAACAGATTATCCGGGGATACGATGTCTTTTCCCAGGGAAGGTTTCTGATCCTTCGGATTCAGTTCCTTGATAAACTTGTACAGAAGGTTGTTGCCGGGACGTTCATTGTTCACATGAAAGAACTCTTCCAGGACACCGCTCCGGTCGGAGACCATGCGGAAAATATCCTTGTCATAATAGGGGATCTGGAGCTCCTCAGAAAGAATCTGTGCGATCAGCGTAGCGCCTGCACCGCACTCTCGTCCTAATGTGATCGTAAATTTTTTTGCCATGTACACCACCCCTTTGTGGAAATATTATAAGTTCGTCCTTATTGTAACATATGATATGGGCGAAATCAACAAATAGACAAAGCGTTTTAGAAAATGTTTAAAATTTTTAGAAAAAATTATTAGCACTCGAATAGATTGAGTGCTAAAAATATCTTGACTTTTGTGACAGACGGGCTTATATTACTATTAAACGGATCCGTCGGCATCTGTAATCAACAGACAGCTGACCGTATATGAGAAAAAGAAAGGCAGTGTGAATATGAACGAGAAACATGGTAATCTTTCGATCAACAGCGACAATATTTTTCCAATCATCAAGAAATGGCTTTATTCCGATCATGATATTTTCTTCCGTGAGCTGGTATCCAACGGATGCGACGCCATCACCAAGCTGAAGAAACTGGATATGATGGGAGAGTATGCGCTTCCGGAAAAATATAAGCCGCAGGTACAGATTCTGGTCAATCCGGATGAGAAGACGCTGAAATTCATCGACAACGGTCTGGGTATGACCGGGGATGAGGTGGAGGAGTATATCAATCAGATCGCCTTCTCCGGAGCGACGGATTTCCTGGCGCAGTATAAGGATAAGACCAATGAGGATCAGATCATCGGACATTTTGGCCTGGGCTTCTATTCTGCGTTCATGGTGGCGGATGAGGTGCACATCGATACGTTTTCCTATAAAGAGGGCGCGGAGCCGGTTCACTGGGAATGCGACGGCGGAACGGAATTTTCCATGACGGCAGGGGAAAGGGATACGGTAGGTACGACGATCACCCTGTTCCTGAATGAGGAAAGCCTGGAATTTGCCAACGAATACCGGGCCCGCGAGGTCATTTCCAAATACTGCTCCTTCATGCCGGTGGAGATTTTCCTGGCGAAGGAAAATGCGGAGCAGGAGTATGAGACCATCGATGAGAGTGAGCTGACCGAGGACGACGTGGTTGTGGAGCGGATCCACGAGGAAGCGAAGACCGAAGAGATCGAGAACGAGGACGGCACGAAGGAGACGAAGGAGATCTCGCCCGCGAAGGACAAGGTGAAGATCAACAAGCGTCCGGTATCCTTAAGCGATACGGCGCCGCTCTGGACGAAGCATCCCAACGAGTGCAGCGAGGAGGAATACAAGGAGTTCTACCGTAAGGTATTCATGGACTACAAGGAACCGCTGTTCTGGATCCACCTGAACATGGATTATCCGTTTAATTTGAAGGGCATCCTGTATTTCCCGAAGATCAACATGGAATACGAGTCCATCGAAGGAACCATCAAGCTTTACAACAACCAGGTATTTATCGCGGACAATATCAAAGAGGTCATTCCGGAATTCCTGCTTCTGTTAAAGGGCGTCATCGACTGCCCGGACCTGCCGCTGAACGTATCCAGAAGCGCGCTGCAGAACGACGGTTTTGTGAAAAAAATATCAGACTACATCACCAAGAAGGTGGCGGACAAATTAAGCGGCATGTGCAAGACAGACCGTGAAAATTATGAGAAATACTGGGACGACATCAATCCGTTCATCAAGTTCGGTTGTATCAAGGATGAGAAATTCTGCGAGCGCATGATGGACTATGTGCTCTTCAAGGACATCGACGGAAAGTATACGACCACGAAGGAATACCTGGAGCCGGAGAAAAAGGAAGGCGAAGCAGAAGAGGCGAAGGAATCTTCCGGGGAGCCGAAGACAGAGGAACCAGAGCAGACCGTGGAGACCGCGGACGGCGAGCCCATCGAGGAGGAGAAGGAGGAGCCGAAGACGACCGTCTACTATGTGACCGACGAGGTGCAGCAGAGCCAGTATATCAACATGTTCCGCGAGCAGGGCATGAATGCGGTGGTGCTGAAGCACAACATCGACAGTCCGTTCATCAGCCATCTGGAGGCGAAGAACGAGAAGGTGAAATTCCAGCGCATCGACGCAGATGTGACCGATTCTATGAAGGAGGAGGCTTCCGAGGAAGAGCTGAAGGCGGAGACCGACGCTCTGACGGAGCTGTTCCGCAAGGCGCTGAACAACGAGAAGCTGGAAGTCAAGGTGGAGAAGCTGAAGAACGAGAAGGTTTCGTCCATGATTACCCTCTCCGAGGAAAACCGCAGGATGCAGGAAATGATGAAGATGTACAACATGTACGGCATGGACCCGAACGCCTTCGGAACGTCCACCACCCTGATCCTGAACGCCAACAACGCGCTGGTGAAATACCTGTTCGAGCATCCGGAAGGCGAGCATACGAACATGATCTGCGAACAGCTTTACGATCTGGCCATGATCAGCCATCAGCCGCTCGCACCGGAAGCCATGACCAGATTCGTCAACCGAAGCAACGAACTGATGCTGCTGCTGGCAAAATAAAACGCCCATATCGAGTTACCATTCAGGAAACTACGCCGTCTCAAAGGGAATGCCCTGCTGACGGAAATATCTCTGGACCATGTCATCCCAGGCATGGTCCAGTTTTTTATCCATGGTAAAGACCGCAAGGGACGTGCCGGTGGTGCACAGAAGCGTGTGCCCGTCGTATTTCAGGTTCATGAGAAGCCCGCGGACCTGTTCCGGCGGAATGGGGATGCCGGCCTGTGCAAGCAGCTTTGCCGTGTTGGGGGCGGAGAGCTGCAGGGTAAAGCGAAAGGACAGAGGCGTCTTTTTGCCCTTGATGAGCTCCAGGCAGAAGGGACGGACCTCGCCCCAGAGAGAAAGGCTGCGTTCGGCGAGTTGTTCCTGCTCTTCCTGGGTATAATAAGATTTCTGGAGCGCTCCGTCCATTCGGAAGGTGTTAAACGTGGTCACGGCGCCTTCCAGAAGGAGAAAGCGGTCAAAGGAATCCGTGAGAAGAAATTTTTTCATAAAAAATCCAATGTCGGCGATCTGAAGTGCTGTCATATGAAAACCTCCTTTTAGTTACTTTTGAGTGTGCGCCGGATCCGGCATTATATTTATTATAGAAGAAAACGGAATACTTTGCTATACTGTTTTATATATTTTGAAGGTTGAGGAGGATGGAAATGACAGAGAATCATGTGGTGAAAAAACTGATACGGCTGATCCGGGAAGGAACCTCTCCGTATCATGTAACTGCGAATCTGGAAAGGCAGTTTCAAAAGGCGGGATATAAGCCGCTCCTTCTGGCCTGCCCATGGAGACTGCAGGGAGGAGGATGTTATTATACAGTGATACAGGAGTCTGCGCTGATTGCGTTTTCCGTTGGGGAGAGGATGCAGACAAATGCTCTTCGTATCGCAGCGGCGCATACGGATTTTCCGGGACTGCGCCTGAAGCAGAAACCGGGGCTTGTCAGAAAAGGCTGTGCACAGCTGAATGTAGAAGTCTATGGAGGCGCGATCCTGAATACCTGGCTGGACCGGCCGCTGTCCATAGCGGGCAGAGTGTCTCTTCGGGGCGGGGATGTGTTTCATCCGGTGACCAGACTGGTGGATTTTGAAAAACCGTTGTTTGTGATTCCCAATCTGGCAATTCATCTGAACCGGGAAGTTAATAAAGGTACGGAGCTGAACCGTCAGAAGGAAATGCTTCCGGTGGCGGGGATTTTTGACGACGGGATGACAGAAACGTATTTTCAGAAGCTGCTGGCAGGGAAACTGGAGGTGGAGGAAGAAGAGATTCTGGACTATGAGCTGGGACTTTATAACAGAGACCAGCCGGAGTATGTGGGCTTTGATGAGAGAAGCCTGTATCTGTCGGCACCAAGAGTCGATAATCTGTCAGGAGTACAGGCTGTGGCATCAGGGATGATGCAGGGAGGAAGAGACGGAATCAATGTTGCGGCGTTTTTTGACCATGAAGAGGTCGGCAGCAGGACAAAGCAGGGAGCCGGTTCTCTGATTCTGTCCATGGTACTGGAGAAGATCATGAACAGTCTGGGAGCGGGGCGTGTGGAATTTCTGGAAAGTTTGTCGGAAGGTATGTTTTTGTCGGTGGATGTGGGACATGCATATCACCCCAATTATCCGGAGAAAATGGATCTTACGAATCAAAGTCCTTTGAATCACGGGCTCTGCATCAAGGAAGCCTGTTCGCAGTCTTATGCTACAGACAGCCGGGCGATTGCGGTGATCCAGCAGATCTGCGAAAAAGAGGGGATTTCATGTACGAAGTATTTTAACCGGTCAGACGGTACTTCCGGAGGGACACTGGGCTCCATTGCATCTGCCATGGTTCCGATGCCGACGGTAGATGTGGGAATTCCGATTCTTGCCATGCACTCCGCAAGGGAGCTGATGGGAGTGGAAGATGAATGCGCATTGTCGGAACTGATCCGGGCATATTATACATTATGAGGGTTACTTTTTTTACGAGGTGGATGTGGTCTGCGTCCCGAGCCTCTGTGCTCTGCGTTCGTATGGAATGCATCGGCCACCGAAGCCGTTTTGTCCGTCCCATTCGGACAGGTCTGTTCGTGAAAGGTAACTTATAAGGAACTTGAACATATGGACTATTGCATATCCCGCTGTATTGTGATAAGATAATGTGGTAATGAAAACTACATCACGAATGAAGATGAGTGCGTGATAAGGTGATTTGTAAAGAGTTTGCAGTGCCGGGGTCATTTTGACAGAACGGTTTTTGCAGAGAATATGAAGCAGGGATGGTATGGGATATGAGTTACAGGATTGTTGTGGACAGCTGCGGAGAGTTTACGGAAGAGATGGAGCGGGATCCGCATTTCGTGCATGTGGCGCTCCGGCTGAATATTGACGGGGAAGAGTTTGTGGATGACGAGACGTTTGACAGGCTGGATTTTCTGAAGAAGATGAAGGCGAGCCCCAATTGTCCCAAGTCCAGCTGTCCGTCTCCGGAGGCCTATCGGGAGGCTTACGACTGCGGGGCGGCGCATCTGTACGCGGTGACGCTGTCGGCGGAGCTGAGCGGTTCCTTTAACAGCGCGGAACTGGGAAAGAGCCTTTATCTGGAGGATCATCCGGAGGGGAAGGTACATGTATTCAATTCCTGCTCTGCGTCCATCGGCGAGACCAGGATCGCACAGAAGATTCAGGAGTGCGAAGAGGCGGGAATGGATTTTGAGACTGTGGTAAAGACGGTGGAGGGCTTTATCCTGAACATGCATACGTATTTTGTCCTGGAGTCTCTGGATAATCTGAGAAAGAACGGGCGCTTAAGCGGAGTGAAAGCGCTGGTGGCGTCGGCGCTGAACATCAAGCCGTTTATGGGGGCTACGGATCAGGGTACGATCATCCAGCTGGGACAGGCGAGAGGCATCCAGAAAGCGCTGCGCAGCATGGTGGAGGCCATGGCGGCGGAGGTTAAAAATCCGGCTGAAAAGGTGCTGGGCATTGCCCACTGCAACAACCGGGAGCGGGCGGAATTCGTGAAGGAAGAGGTGAAGAAGCTCCTGAAGGTAAAGGACATCATTATCACGGAGACTAACGGAGTCAGCACGCTTTACGCGGCCCAGGGCGGGATTATTATGGTGATCTGAGCAGCACCGCTCCGATCGTAATGTTGTGTTCCGGCGTTTTACTGATCATAAGAAAATCTTCTGATTCGGCAAATGGTGTCATTTGCCGGATTTTTTCGTGTAAAGAGACAAGATCCTCATCCAGATGAATGTCAGGTTCATTTTCCTTTCCGAGAAGTTCCCGCCCCGTGAAAGGTAACAGCAGTCTATATGAGTACGGAAGATCTAAAATATTCTTCTTGACAAAATTTCCATGCTGTGTTATAAAATATATCAACAGGACACCCCGGTGGGGTATTTGGAAAGGAGCCCTTTGATTATGAAGCAGAAGTTTGATGTGACCGGTATGAGCTGCAGCGCCTGCAGCGCCCATGTGGAGAAGGCGGTCGGCAAAGTGCCGGGGATTGATCAGGTGCAGGTGAATCTTCTGCAGAATTCCATGGTGGTGGAATACGCGGAAGGCGCCACAGACGCACAGAAGATCATACAGGCGGTGGAGGAAGCCGGATACGGCGCTTCCGTGAAAGGGGAAGCGGCTCCGAAGGAGGCCAACGCCGTACAGAAGAAAGCGGCGGACGATGCCCGTGCCATGAAGCACCGGCTGGGCTGGTCCATCGTACTGCTTGTGGTGCTGATGTATGTGTCCATGGGGCATATGCTTGGCTGGCCGCTTCCGGGCCTGCTGACGGATCACGAGAATGTGATGGTATTTGCGCTGGCCCAGCTCTTTCTGACGCTGCCGGTCATGTATCTGAACCGGAAATATTTTGAAAACGGCTTTAAGACGCTGCTGCACGGCGCGCCCAATATGGACACTCTGGTTGCTATGGGTTCCACGGCGGCGGCAGTCTACAGTATCAGCCAGCTGTTCGTCATGGGATACGCGCTGGGACACGGGGATATGGGAACGGCCCACGCCTGCGCCATGAATCTGTATTTTGAGGCGGCGGCCATGATCCTGGCGCTGGTGACCATTGGAAAATACATGGAGACCCGTTCCAAAAGCAGGACTTCCGATGCGATTACCAAGCTGATGGATCTGGCTCCAAAGACTGCTCTGGTGCTTCGGGACGGGCAGGAGCTGGAGATTCCGTCCGAAGAAGTGCAGGTGGGCGAGATCGTGATCGTCAAGCCTGGACAGAGTATTCCGGTGGACGGGGTTCTGCTGGAGGGGACCGGCACGGTGGACGAATCCACCATCACCGGCGAAAGCATTCCGGTGGAAAAGAAAGCGGGCGACCGTCTGACCGGGGCCACCGTCAATCGGGCAGGATATTTCCGGATGCAGGCGGATCGGATCGGAGAGGATACGACCCTGTCCCAGATCATCCGCCTGGTGGAGGAGGCAGGCAGTTCCAGGGCGCCGATTGCCAAGCTGGCGGATAAGGTCAGCGGGATCTTCGTTCCCGTGGTGCTGACCATAGCGGTCATTACGATTGCGGTCTGGCTGCTTCTGGGACAGAGCTTCAGTTTTGCACTGGCGTCGGGAATCGCGGTGCTGGTAATCTCCTGTCCGTGCGCGCTGGGGCTGGCGACGCCCACGGCGATCATGGTGGGAACCGGAAGAGGCGCGGAGCAGGGAATCCTGATCAAATCCGGCGAAAGCCTGGAGACGGCGCATCTGGTAGATACCATTGTTCTTGACAAGACCGGAACGATCACAAAAGGGCATCCGGCGGTGACGGACATTCTGACGGCGCCGGGGGCGGCAGAGTCAGATCTTCTGAAACTGACGGCTTCCCTGGAACAGGCTTCGGAACATCCGCTGGCGGAAGCGATTGTGGAATGTGCTAAAAGCAGATCGATTCTGCTGGAAAAGGTGTCGGAGTTTGAGGCGGTGGCAGGACAGGGCGTTTCAGGCAGGGTGGACGGCCGGATGGTGCTTGCGGGAAACCGCAGGATGATGAAGGCGCGTCAGGTGGATACCTCAGGGCTGGAAGGCCGCGGGGAAGCCTTTGCGGAAGAAGGGAAGACCGCCCTGTATATTGCCGGGGACGGGAAGCTTCTGGGTATTCTGGCAGTGGCGGACCCGGTGAAGGAGACCAGTGCGAAGGCCATCCGGGAGCTTGAGCGGATGGGGCTTTCCGTGGTCATGCTGACCGGAGACCATGAGAAGACGGCAAAGGCGATCCAGAAGCAGCTGGGCATCACCCGCGTGGTGGCGGAGGTGCTTCCCCAGGATAAGGAGCGGGAGGTCCGGAAGCTCCAGGAGGAAGGACACAAGGTTGCCATGGTTGGAGACGGCATCAACGACGCGCCGGCGCTGGCAAGAGCCGATGTGGGAATCGCCATCGGAGCCGGCACGGACGTGGCTATCGAGTCGGCGGACATTGTGCTGATGAAGAGCGATCTTCTGGACGCGGCGGTGGCGATCCAGCTGAGCAGGGCGGTGATCCGGAACATCAAGGAAAATCTGTTCTGGGCATTTTTCTACAACGCGCTGGGAATTCCTCTGGCGGCAGGGGTATTTTATCCATTCCTGGGCTGGCAGCTGAATCCCATGTTCGGGAGTGCGGCCATGAGCTTCAGCTCCGTCTTTGTGGTATCCAATGCCCTGAGGCTGAAAGGATTCCGCCCCACATTTTATAAGAAGAGATCCTCTGCGGAAGAAATTTCTTCTGCGGTCCAAACGGATAAAATAAAATCAGCAGGCTCCGGGGATGTACAGGAGCAGCAGGAGGATCTGCAACCATCAAATAAGGAGGACAATACCATGAAGAAAACCATGAAAATCGAAGGAATGATGTGCGGGCACTGTACCGGCAGAGTTGACAAGGCGCTGAACGCCCTGGAGGGTGTGGAGGCGACCGTCAGCCTGGAGGATAAGGCGGCGTATGTGACGCTGACCGGAGACGTCAGCGACGAAGTGCTGAAGAAGACGGTAGAGGATGAAGGCTATCAGGTTCTGGAGATCGTATAGGTAATCGGTATGCAGGCTGACAGAAAAAAGATTGAGCGGCTTTTAAAGACTGCGAAGGGACAGATTGACGGTATTCTGCGCATGGTGGAAGAGGACCGTTACTGTATGGACATTTCTGCACAGGTCGTGGCGACGGACGCCATCCTTCGGAAGGTCAATAATGAGATCATCCGGGCGCATATGAAAGGATGCGTCAAGGAAGCGATCCTGGAAGGCAAAGGTGATGAGAAGATTGATGAACTCATGGCAGTTGTGGATAAGATGACAAAATAAGGATGCGGGAATTTGAAATCCGGCATTGACAAAAACTCCTGTATGTTATAGAATTGTATTCGAAATGTAATAATTCTGTAATATTTACAGGAGTTTATACTGGAGGGCAATAAAATAAAAGTTTATCGCCCATGAGTGTATGTCCTGGACATATCAGGACAGGCTCCTGTGGAACGGTCGGAGGAAAGACTCCTGCCCTGGCATTAGGAGGCAAATATATATGATAAGATACACAGACAGGATACGGATGAGAAGCATCAGCGCTCTTTTGATGGGTGCTGTCGTAATATGTAATGTACCATCAATGACTGCAGAGGCAACGGCTTCTCTTGGAAGCAGTTCTCAGATCGGCATTTCTGCAGATCTGGAAGCCGTGGAAAATGAGGAGGTTCTGGAGAATGCCATGAGCGATGTGGTGCTGGAAGCATTCCATCTGGATGGTTACAGCAATCTGGGAATTGCCACTGTAAATGAAGGAAAAGTCAATATCCGGGATTCCGCTTCCATGGATGGCAAGATCGTAGGCAAGATCGGAAAGGATGCAGGTCTGGATATTCTTGGAGAAGAAGGCGAGTGGCTTAAGGTAAAATCCGGAAAAGTCGAAGGCTACATCAAGGCGGAATATGTATTGACCGGGCCGGAGGCGCTGGAACAGGCATCCACGCTGTTAAAGTCCATTGCGGACGTCAATACAGACGGTCTGAAAGTCCGCGAAGAGCCGAATACAGAATGTGAAGTATTAGATATCGTAGGTTCCGGACAGCGTTTTGATGTGCTGGAAGAGCTGGACGAATGGGTGAAGATCGATCTGGACGGAGAAGAGGGATATCTCTTTAAAGAATATGTAGACGTGGGAGCGAAGCTGGACGAGGCGCTGACCATTTCGGAGGTACGCTACGGCGCCGGCGTTTCGGATGTGCGCATTGCGCTCAGTGAGTTTGCAAAGCAGTACATCGGCAATCCTTATGTATGGGGAGGTACCAGCCTGACAAGAGGCGCCGACTGTTCCGGGTTCGTACTTTCCGTGTTCCGTAACTACGGCATCAGCCTGCCCCATTCTTCCCGGGCGCAGGGCAACTGCGGAAGCGCAGTCAGCCTGAATGAACTGAAGCCGGGCGACCTGGTGTTCTACGGCAACCGTTCCGGCATCAACCATGTGGCAATCTATGTGGGCGGCGGCCAGGTGGTGCACGCCAGCAACCCGAGGACCGGCATCACGATCTCCGGCATGTACTACCGGACGCCGGTGAGAGCGAGACGGATCATCAACGATTAAAAGATAAAACTGAATGCACAGGAGGCGGCGGCTTCCTGTGCATTTTCGACCGTGCGGAATCTACTGCAGCCGGGGTGCGGACCTGACGGTACGCGGCGCAGCGGATGCTATGTGAGCATCAAATCCACTCTTCGAAGCAGAAAATCAAGGATATTCATATGCACAATGCCGTCGTGGCTCAGATCGATTTTATCAAGAGACATCACATACTTCGGTGAAGCATCTGTAATGGTGCGGTAAGCACCGAATTCTCTTTTGATGGTAGCTTCGCTGGCCAGCAGATATGCAACCTGAATAAAACATTTTCTGCCGTCTTTGACAGCGACAAAATCAATTTCCCCTTTATAGGTTTTTCCGGCAAATACCGTGTAGCCTCTTGTGATCAACTCGTTGTATATGATGTTTTCCAGAAAAAATGTATCTTCATAGTGAATGGTATTTGTATTGATCGTCCGAAACCCCACGTCTACCGCATACTGTTTCTCCCGGTTGCGAAGCGCAGATTTCCCTGTGATGTTATATCTTCCAACTCCGTGAATTAAATATGCTTTTTTCATGCGTTCGAGATAATGATAAACAGTTCGTCTGGATATTTCCCGGTTTTCTTTTCTGTAAGCGGCTATGACGTTGTCAATCGAAAGTTCTTTTCCCGCATTTGCAAGAATATACAAAGAGATATCCATAAAACTTTTCTTATCTGCACTCCGGCTTTTTCCTGTAATATCCCGATTCACAATACTTTTGTATAAATTGGAAAGATATCTGTGTACAGATGTTTCATCTTTATAATCGAAACGAAGCGGAAAGCCTCCCCATTTCAGATAGTCCGAAAACATTTCTTCGTTCCATTCCATCCGGTTGATCTCATAGTACTGCTTCATCTCGTAGAAGGAAAACGGAAGAATCTCAAACTCCACAGTCCGGCCGGTCAGGAGGGTTGCCAGTTCGCCCGACAATAAAGTAGAGTTGCTGCCTGTTACAAACAGAGATACATCCAATGTTGCTCTGAAAGATGCCAGTGCTTTTTCAAAATTTTTCACATGCTGGATCTCATCCAGAAAAATGTAATATTTTCCTTTGTGAGTAAGCCTGCTTTTAATTTCCTGATTCAGATCCGAAGCATCCACAATATATTCATAGTCCATGTCCTCCAGATTCAGATAGATGATGTTGTCTCCCGGAACTCCTTTCTCCACAAGTTCGTCTTTTATCGTTTCAAGGAGAACCGATTTTCCGCATCTTCTTACTCCGGTGATGACTTTAATGATATCTGATTCATAATAAGGACGAATTTGCTCAAGGTAGGTTTCTCTTTTTAATCGCATATTTGTGCACCTCCATCTTGCACATAATAACACTTTTTCTGATTTTGTGCAAGGTATACGTGCACAAAAAACTTCCTGACTATAATTAAAACTTATTGCAGACAAACTTGTGAATGAACAATTGCGTTTTTTTCAATCAGCGCTCTGTATGCCCCAAGGTCTGCGGGAATGTCTTCCGGCACGAAATCCGACTGGATATCCGTGTTTTTTATATTGAATTATATCAGAAAATGTGGTATGTTAATAAACATGTTGGACAGACGCCGTAGAATCACAGTTATGCGGCAATGATGCTTTAATAAAGTAATGCGAAAAAGCAACAGACGGTATAGAAGATACAAAACGAACGTGGTATGGGAGGAAAAAATGGACCAGCCGGAGGTATTACTGGAGATAAAAGACCTGTGCGTGGAATTTCAGACGGTGGAGGGCACGGTGCGCGCCGTTAATCATCTGAATTACACGCTTCATAAAGGTGAGAAGCTGGGGATCGTGGGGGAGAGCGGCAGCGGAAAAAGCGTGTCATCCCTGGGAATGCTGCAGCTGATTCCCAATCCGCCGGGCAGGATCACAGGCGGGGAGATCCTGTATAAAGGGCAGGATCTGGTGAAGGCGTCCGAAAAAGAGATGCAGAAGATCCGGGGAAACGAGATATCCATGATCTTTCAGGAGCCCATGACCTCTTTGAACCCCATTATCCAGTGCGGAAAACAGATCGCGGAATCCCTGCAGCTGCACTGGGGGATGAAGAAAAAGGAGGCCATGGAGGAAGCCATACATATGATGCAGGCGGTAGGCATCGCGGATTCGGAAATCAGGGCGCATGAGTATCCCCATCAGATGTCCGGCGGTATGCGCCAGCGTGTGATGATTGCCATGGCTCTGGCATGCCAGCCGAAGATTCTGATCGCGGACGAGCCCACCACGGCGCTGGATGTGACGATCCAGGCGCAGATCCTGGATCTGATCCGGAAACTGAACAGGAAGATGGGAACGTCCGTCATTTTTATCACTCATGATCTGGGGGTGGTCAGCGAGCTGTGCGACACGGTCATCGTCATGTATACGGGCCACATCGTGGAGCAGGCGCCGGCGGCGGAGTTGTTTGCGGAGCCGAAGCATCCCTACACCCGGGGGCTTTTGGACGCGATCCCGAAGATCACAAAAGACAGAAGCCCGCTGAAGACCATAGAGGGCATGGTGCCCAATCCCACGGAGCGGACCGAGGGCTGCAGCTTTTCGCCCCGCTGTCCCCATGCCACAGACCGGTGCCGGAGGGAGGCGCCGCCCGTAAAGCAGATCTCGGATACGCGGCAGGTGCGCTGCTGGCTGTATGAGAATACTGAGGGAAGATAAGGAGGAGTCGCCGGTGGAAGAAGCTGTGAAGGACGTGCTCGTGAGAGCCGATCATGTAAAAGTATATTTTAAAGGAAAAAACAGAAGATCCGGAAGCGTAAAGGCTGTGGATGACATCAGCTTTGACATTTTAAAAGGCGAGACCTTCGGCGTGGTGGGCGAGAGCGGCTGCGGCAAAAGCACGTTGGGAAGGACGCTGATCCGGCTGCTGAAACCCACGGAGGGCCATATCTACCTGGACGGGACGGACATTGCAGGCCTGAAGGGCGCGGAGCTGAAGCGGATGCGCAGGAAGGCTCAGATCATCTTTCAGGACCCTTCTGCCTGTCTGAATCCCAGACGTACGGTCCGGCAGATCCTGATGGAGCCTTTTGAAATCCACCAGATGACCGGGGAGATGGACGTGGAAGCCCGGATCCGGGAGCTTCTGAACCTGGTGGGGCTGGATGAGTACCATCTGAGCCGCTATCCCCATGAACTGTCCGGCGGGCAGAAGCAGCGGATCGGCATTGCCAGAGCGCTGGCGCTGGAGCCGGACCTGGTCATCTGCGACGAGGCGGTGTCCGCGCTGGACGTGTCGGTCCAGGCGCAGGTACTGAACCTTCTGCAGGAGCTGAAGGAGAAACTGGGCCTGACCTATTTCTTCATTTCGCACAATCTGAACGTAGTCTATCAGGTCAGCGACCGGGTAGGCGTCATGTATCTGGGCCGGATCGTGGAGATCGCGGATTATGACCAGCTGTATGAGAAGCGGTACCATCCCTATACGGAGGCGCTGCTGTCGGCCATCCCGCAGGTGGGAAGCGATGCGGGCAGAGAGCGGATCCGTCTGACAGGCGAGGTGCCAAGCCCGTCCAATCCGCCGTCCGGCTGCCGGTTCCATACCCGGTGCCCGAAAGCATGCGACCGCTGCTCCCTGGAGGACCCGGTGCTTCAGGAAGTGGAGAAAGGACATTTTGTCGCATGCCATCTTTATGGAAAAGGAGATTCTGCCGGATCACCGGCGTCTCAATAGAACACGGTCTCTGCCGCGGCGGAGACGGGAAAAGAAAAAGAGGAGGAACTAATTATGAAGAAACGATTTTTAGCCCTGGCGCTGAGCGTCGCAGTGGCGGCCGGCTGCGTGGCCTGCGGCGGCGGTGCGGACAACAATGCGCCGGCAGCGGAAGGCGCAGAGGAAGCAGGCGGCGCGGAAAGCTCCGGTTCCGGCTCCAGCACGGTGGTGGTGGCCATGGGCTCCGGTTTTGCGACGGTGGACCCCGGATATGTATATGAGAAATATCCGCCGCTGATCGTCAATGCGTGCTATGAAAACCTGTTTAAATTTTACGGCAACGACAGCGCGCCGGAACCGTGTCTGGCGGATACCTATGAATTTTCTGAGGACAACCTGACCCTGACGGTAAAGCTGAAGGAGGGCATCACCTTTGCCAGCGGCAATCCCATGACGTCCGCGGACGTGCTGTTCAGCATCAACCGCTGTAAGAACCTGCAGGGCAATCCGTCCTTTATTGCGGATACCATCGAGAGCATGGAGGCTCCGGACGACCTTACCGTCGTCTTCCATCTGACCCAGGCGGACAGTGCGATCCTCTCCAAGCTGACCTACAGCGCTCTGGCCATCCTGGACAGCGCGGTGGTGAAGGAGAACGGCGGTACCGACGCGGAGGACGCTGCCACGACGGATACGGCGCAGGCGTATCTGGACAGCACCAGCGCAGGTTCCGGTATGTATGTGATGACCAGCTATATTCCGGATGAAGAGGTGGTTCTGGAGAAAAACCCGAATTACTGGGGCGAGGCGACCAACGTGGACAAATACATCGTCAAGATCCAGCCGGATTCCAATACGCAGATGATGACGCTGTCCACCGGCGACATTGACGTGGCCCTGAACATGACCGACGATACCATGGCGGAGCTTGCGGGTGCGGAAGGAATCGAGATCATCAACGCGGCTACCAAGACGGTGGGATTCCTGATGATGAACATGAACGAGGAGTACGGCGGTCCGGTATCCGATCCGAAGGTACAGCAGGCGATCCGGAAAGCCGTGGACTACAGCGGAGTTCAGACGATCTGCGGAGAAGGTACGCTGACTCCCTACGCTATCATCCAGTCCGGTTTCATGGGAAGCAAGGGAGAGAGAGCGGCGGATTATGCGAATGTGGAGGAGGCAAAGGCGCTCCTTGCGGAGGCAGGCTATGCGGATGGATTCGATGTGGACCTGACCGTGACGGACCTTGATATGGAGGGCATCCTTCTGACGGATCTGGCGCAGAAGGTGAAGGACGACCTTTCCCAGATCGGAATCAACGTGAATATCGTATCCCAGCCCTGGGCGGCAGGCTACGGGGACGCGTACCGCGACGGAACCATTGGATTTACGGTCATGTACTGGGGAACCGATTACAACGACCCCAACGTACAGCTGGAGTTCCTGCCGGGCGGCGTAATGGGACTCCGCGCAGGCTGGACGAAGGAGATGGCTCCGGAGCTGGCGGCCATGTATGACGAGACCATGGCGGCAACCGACAACGACGCGCGTACGGCGGTGCTGGAGAAGATCCAGGATGCCATGTATGAGGACGGACCGTTCCTTATGATCGCACAGGCGCCGGCGCATATCGGTTATAATTCCAGACTGGACGGCGTGGCGATCTCCGATCCCTACGCGCTGGATGTGACTTTGATCAATATTAAACAATAGAATCCACGCTTCGCGGGTTTTCTGTTGTCCTGAAGAAAAGGCGTCCGTGTACCTGTACACGGATGCCGCGGAGCAAAAGAGAGGTGTCCTATGGAACAACTGAAATTTACAGGAAAGAGGCTGGCCTATCTGGTGGTCATGCTGTTCGGGGTCGCTACGCTGGTATTCATACTGACGAAGATGATACCGGGCGATCCCACGGTGGCGAATTTAAGCCAGCGGGCGCTCAATGACCCGGAGGTCGTGGCGGCATATAAGGCGAAATACGGTCTGGATCAGCCGATCTTTGTGCAGTACGTCCTGTACATCAAAAACCTGCTGAAGTTTGACCTGGGCACTTCGATCCGTACCAACAAGCCGGTGCTTGCCGAGCTGGCGCGCTGTTATCCGGCGACTATTGAACTGGCGCTGTTTGCCATACTGCTTGCGGCGGTGTTCGGCATCCTGTTCGGCGTGATCTCAGCCATCCGCAGGAACAGCATCCTGGACCAGGCGGTGCGCGCCGTCTCCGTGACGGGCGTGAGCATTCCCAGCTTCTGGTTTGCGCTGCTGGTACTGTATTTCTTCTATTATAAACTGCATATTTTCCCGGGGCCGGGAAGACTGAGCAATTCCTTTTCGGCGCCGGCGACCGTAACCGGGCTGTATGTACTGGACAGCCTTCTGGAGGGAAACATCCCCAAAGCCATGGACGCGCTCAGCCACCTGATCCTGCCGGGAACGGTGCTGGCGGCGTTCACCATGGGCCTGATTACAAGGACGACCCGTTCCAACCTGCTGGACGTCATGTCCATGGACTATATCCGGACCGCGAGAGCCAAGGGTATCGGCAGAGTGGGGCTGATCGTGCGCCACGCCCTGGGGAACGCCCTGATTCCGGTGCTGACGGTCATCGGCCTGGGCCTTGGCAACCTGCTGGGCGGTATGGTGCTGGTGGAGACGATCTTCAACTGGCCGGGCGTGGGGCAGTTTGCCTATGAATCCGTATTGTCCGCGGATTTTCCGGCGATCATCGGCGTGGCGCTTCTGATTGCTTTGAACTATATGATCATCAATACCGTGGTGGATATCCTGTATGGCGTGATCGATCCGAGAGTGAGGTGCCAGTGATGTTTCGTTCTTTGAAGAAAATGTTCCGCTCCAACTATCTGTTCACGCTGGGTGTCATTATCTGCCTTCTGTGGATTCTTGCGGCCGTCCTGGCGCCGGTGATCGCGCCTTATGACCCCATTGCCCAGGACCTGGCTCTGCGCCTGAAGGCACCGTCAGCAGAACATCTGTTCGGAACGGACAATTTCGGAAGAGATATTTTCAGCCGGGTGATCTACGGAGGAAGGTATTCGCTTCTGGCGGGGTGCCTGACGGTGGTGATCGCCGGTTTTATCGGTACGTTCTACGGAGCGATTGCCGGCTATGTGGGCGGCTGGGTGGACAATGTGATGATGCGGATTTCCGAGATGATCCTGTCGTTTCCGTCCCTGATCCTGGCCATGATCATCAATGCGGTCATGGGCTCCAACCTGTTCAACACCATGTTTGCGCTGGTGATCGTGGCGTGGCCTACGTATGCAAGGCTTATGCGGAGCGTGGTGCTCAGCGTGAAGGAAAATGAGTATGTGACGGCTTCGGAGGCTCTGGGCGCTTCCAGAATCCGGATCCTTTTGAAGGAAATTATCCCCAACAGCATCAGTTCGGTGCTCATTATGGCCACGACGGATATCGGCAATCAGATCCTGATGTTTTCCACCTTAAGCTTTCTGGGGCTGGGTTCCGCGCCGCCTACGCCGGAGTGGGGCATGATGGTGTCGGACGGTGTGGATTACTTCAATAAATTCTGGGTTGCGGGATTCCCGGGACTTGCCATTTTCACCATGGCGGTAGGCGCCAATTTTATCGGCGACGGCCTGAGGGATCTTCTGGACCCGAAGCTGAGGAAGCAGTTTTAAAGAAGCTGTTTTATAATGGAAAAAACTGACGAACAGCATCCGCTTAAGGCATGGTCCGGGCGGGTGCTGGATTTGATTAAGGAGTTAAGGCGATGAAACAGAACAGAGCAGAACGCATTCTGGCGAAGCTGAAACAGATGGGGTTAAGCCAGATGCTGATCGTGGACCCCATGTCCATCTACTATCTGACCGGCGTGCAGATCATGCCCTTTGAGCGGTTTTACGGGCTGTATCTGAGGGAGGATGGACATCATGTATATTTCCTGAACCGGCTTTTTCATGTGCCGGAGGAGCTGGGGATCGAAAAGGCCTGGTACTCGGATACGGACCCGGTCATGGAGATCGTGGCGTCCCGCATGGACCGGGAGCGGCCGCTGGGAGTGGATACGGAGCTGAAGGCGGGCTTTCTGCTGCCTCTGATGGAACTGGGAGCGGCAGAACGTTTTGTGCTGGCGTCTTCTGCGGTGGATGACACAAGAGGGATCAAGGACGCAGAAGAGCAGGAAAAGATGCGCGCGTCCTCCAGGATCAACGATCTGGCCATGGCGGAATTTCAAAAGCTGATCCGCGAAGGGGTCACGGAGCGGGAAGCGGCCTCAAAGATGCTGGATATCTATCAGTCTCTGGGCGCGGACGGCTTTTCCTTTGAGCCGCTGGTGGCTTTTGGCGCCAATGCGGCGGACCCGCACCATATGCCGGACGATACGGAGGTACGGCCAGGAGACTGTGTATTGTTCGACGTAGGATGTATCAAAGATGGATACTGTTCGGACATGACAAGGACCTTTTATTTTCAGCAGGTGAGCGTGGAGCACCGCCGCATCTATGACACGGTCCGAAGGGCCAATGAGACGGCGATCGGGCGGGTCCGGCCGGGAGTCCCGCTGTGCGAGCTGGACCGGGCGGCGAGAGGCGTGATCGAAGCAGAAGGGTACGGCCCGTATTTTACCCACCGCCTGGGACATTTTATCGGCCTTGGAGAGCATGAGCACGGGGACGTTTCGTCCGCCAGTACGAAACGGGCGGAAGCAGGCATGGTCTTTTCCATCGAGCCGGGCGTCTATCTGCCCGGGGATACGGGAGTCCGGGTGGAGGATCTGGTCCTTGTGACGGAGGACGGCTGCGAGGTGCTGAACCATTATTCAAAAGAACTTGAGATCATCGGCAAAGGAGGGGAAAGATGAATCCGACCGCGACACTTCATATGGCAAACGGCAGCAGGATCGTGCTGGAGCTTCTGCCGGAGGCGGCGCCCAATACGGTCAGCAGCTTTCTGTACGCGGCGTCTCGGGGCTGCATGGACCATCACGCCATCGAACGGATCGTCCCTGGGAACTGGGTGGATGTCAGCTATACCGGATTCGGGAAGAAGGAATCACAGTATCTGATCCCGGATGAATTTACGCTTCATCCGGACCTCGTCCCGCTGGATTCCCATCCGGGGACGGTCTGCATGGGCGGCTACGGGGAAGCGGGCCTGGCAGGCTGTGAATTTTTCTTTCCGCTCCGGGACTGCCCGGAGCATAAGGGCGTCTATCCGGTATTCGGAAGGGTGCTGGAGGGGATGGAGGAGATCCGCCGTCTGGAGAACGTGCCCACGGTGCCGGTGACGGATTTTCCCATAGAAGGAGTGGAGGTGAACCGCCCGGTGGAGCCCCAGGTCATCGACCATGTGGAGCTTCAGCTGTTCGGACAGAGTTATCCAGAGCCGGTCCGGGTGAAGAATCCGGCCATTCCGCCCTGCTGGAAATGACAGATCTTTCGAAATCCTGTAAAACAGCCGAAAAATCCCCTTTACAAAGCGGCTTATATATGCTACAGTATGGAAGTATGAGTTTAACCGCCGTTCAGGGTCTGGACACTCCGACCGTCCCTTGATGGCAGGTGATTGTAAAAATAAGGAGGAAACCGAAATGATTTCGAAAGAGAAGAAGCAGGCGATTATCGCAGAGTATGGCCGCAGTGAAGGCGACACCGGTTCACCGGAGGTACAGGTGGCGATCCTGACCGCAAGAATCCAGGAACTTACCGAGCATCTGAAAGTGAACAAGAAGGATCATCATTCCAGAAGAGGCCTTCTGAAGATGGTAGGCCAGAGACGCGGCATGCTGGCATATCTGAAGAATACGGATATCGAGAGATATCGTACGTTGATCGCTAAATTAGGTCTGAGAAAATAATAACTTTAAGGCGGACGTGATTCCGCCTTATTTTCGTGAGCAGGGCATACAAAAACAACTGACAGCCCTGCCCGCGGAATCGTTTTTGGCAGATGACAGGCACCGAGACCACTGAAAAGCGCAAATGGGGTTTGCGTTTTTCAGTAGTTTCGGTATCTTCTGCTGAAAAGCCCGAATAGAAAGGAGATACAGTTTATGTACAAAAGTTATACAATGGAGCTGGCCGGCAGGACATTAAGAGTGGATATCGGCCGTGTGGCAGCTCAGGCAAACGGTGCGGCGTTCATGCATTACGGGGACACCGTTGTATTGTCCACTGCGACTGCATCGGACAAGCCGAGGGACGGGATTGATTTCTTCCCGCTGAGCGTGGAATTTGAGGAAAAATTATATTCCGTAGGTAAGATTCCGGGAGGTTTCAATAAGAGAGAGGGGAAGGCTTCCGAGAACGCGGTGCTGACCGCACGCGTCATCGACCGCCCCATGAGACCGCTGTTTCCGAAGGATTACAGAAATGACGTGACGCTGAACAACATGGTCATGAGCGTGGATCCGGAGTGCCGTCCGGAGATCGTTGCCATGCTGGGTTCCGCCATTGCGGCGTCCATCTCGGATATTCCCTTTGACGGTCCCTGCGCCATGACGCAGGTGGGCCTGGTGGACGGTGAATTTGTCATCAATCCGTCCCAGGAGCAGTGGAAGAACGGCGACCTGAATCTGACCGTGGCGTCCACGAAGGAAAAGGTCATGATGATCGAGGCCGGCGCCAATGAGATTCCGGAGGAGAAGATGATCGAAGCCATTTACATGGCTCACGGCGTCAACCAGGAACTGATTGCGTTTATTGAGAAGATCATGGCGGAGGTTGGGAAGCCGAAGCATGAATATACAAGCTGCGCGGTTCCGGAGGAGCTGTTTGCGGCAATCCGTGAGATCGTTCCGCCGGAAGAGATGGAGCGTGCGGTGTTCACTGATGACAAGCAGACCCGCGAGGAAAATATCCGCGTGCTGACCGAGAAGCTGACCGAAGCCTTTGAAGAGAAGGAAGAGTGGCTGGAGGTACTGGGCGAGGCAGTCTATCAGTATCAGAAAAAGACGGTCCGTAAGATGATCCTTCAGGATCACAAACGTCCGGACGGACGGGAGCTGACCCAGATCCGCCCGCTGGCGGCAGAGGTGGATCTGATTCCGAGAGTCCATGGTTCCGCCATGTTCACCCGCGGACAGACCCAGATCTGCAATGTGTGTACGCTGGCGCCGCTGTCTGAGCAGCAGAGGATCGACGGTCTGGATGAGAACGAAGTAAGCAAGCGCTATATGCATCATTATAATTTCCCCAGCTACTCGGTGGGCGAGACGAAGCCGTCCAGAGGGCCGGGGCGCCGGGAGATCGGACACGGAGCGCTGGCAGAGCGCGCGCTGATACCGGTGCTTCCCAGCGAGGAAGAGTTCCCCTATGCGATCCGTACGGTGTCCGAGACGTTTGAGTCCAACGGTTCCACGTCCATGGCGTCCACCTGTGCGTCCTGTATGTCTCTCATGGCGGCGGGCGTGCCCATCAAGAAGATGGTGGCGGGGATTTCCTGCGGTCTGGTGACCGGAGACAGCGACGATGATTTCGTCCTGCTGACGGATATTCAGGGGCTGGAGGATTTTTTCGGAGACATGGATTTCAAAGTAACCGGTACCGACCGGGGTATTACGGCGATCCAGATGGATATCAAGATCCATGGACTGACCCGGCCCATCGTGGAAGGCGCTATCGCAAGATGCCGGGAAGCAAGAATGTTCATTATGGATACCTGTATGAAACCAGTGATCGCAGAGCCGCGTCCGGAGGTGGGGCCGCTGGCGCCGAAGATCATCCAGATGACCATCGATCCTCAGAAAATTGGAGATGTGGTAGGCCAGAGAGGCAAGACCATCAACGCCATCATCGAGCAGACCGGCGTGAAGATCGACATCAATGACGACGGAGCCGTGTCCATCTGCGGTACGGATAAAGTGATGATGGACAAGGCGAAGGAGATGGTCCGCATCATCACCACCGATTTCGAGGAAGGCCAGATCTTCGTTGGAAAAGTGGTCAGCATCAAGGAGTTCGGCGCATTCCTGGAGTTTGCTCCAGGGAAGGAAGGTATGGTTCACATCTCCAAGATCGCAAAAGAGCGGATCAACCGGGTGGAGGATGTTCTGACCTTGGGAGATATGGTGAAGGTCGTCTGCCTTGGAAAGGACAAGATGGGAAGGATCAGCTTCTCCATCAAGGACTGCAAGGAAAAATAATTTTCATTTTTATGTATATCTTTCAGAGGAATGGCCATAATAACATTGTACCAAAGATAAATTGAATACTTATCCTCCCCTTGAGAACGCCCCGTTCGTCGCAGCAGTGCGGCGGGCGGGGCGTTTTGTGTGTGCCCGGTGGGCACACGTTCTAACGGGTGAAAGTCGTGTGTTCTGCAAACTGTTATCAGCTTGCCAGTGAAAGTCTGGTCAAGGTAATCGCCAGTGAGCCTTGTAGCGAGCCTCCAATGCTTTTGGGTGACCGATTGTGTTGAAGCGAGGTATGCCTGTGAGAAACAGGTGCAAAATAGCAGTCCGTAACATAAAGTGAATCCTGTAGCATCGTTACGTTAGCCCTGTAAGGGGACAAGAGGGAGTCGAGTCACTGACTTTCTGACGAAGACCATGGAAGATGTGCAGATACTGGAATACAGCATTGAGGAACCCTTCGGTGTAGAGGGAGCGGAATGTTATGAAAGTTGATAACGGAACAGAAGAGATCTCATACTATCATGCAACCACAAGTATGTAATCGGAGATATAAGCACGCATGCGAAGTTCTCTGAA
>CAJTXP010000024.1 GCA_910583615.1 uncultured Lachnospiraceae bacterium
GCAAATTTCTCATAATGCAAACTATAACAGAGAAAACAGATCGTATAATCAAAATATTGCGGTTATTTCTCCGGCAGTAATGAGTAGATAGAGCAGTGATATATTCCGGCTGGAGGATCAGAATATTGTTAGAATGGGCATAAGCTGTAACGGTTGTTTGCGGGTATGGAAAAAGCACCACTTTACCAGAAAGTTGCGACGCAAGCGATGTAAGAATATGGCGGGAAGTGCCAGAAGGTATGTCTTATTGGACATAAGCAGTCCAATAAGTAAAAAAACAGGAGTAGCCCGGAAGGGCGGCTCCTGAATAGTATGAACGGTATCAGCATGGCTTACTGCTTAAAACAATTCGACACGGCCAAGCAGCAGGTCTGTCAGATTGCAATGGAAAATGCCGTTGTCATCATAGAAGTTATGAGGAATATCCATGCGGACAACGATTTTTTTGAAAAAGTCCTTTGTCAGTATCAACGATGCAAGTTCAGAGGATTCTTTTTTATCCGTATCCATCTGGAATGCTGACTGAATGTAGAATTTTTTATCGGCGTCATTTACAACGAAGTCAATTTCCTTCTGCATATTTGCGCCGCCGGTACGGTCAGTCACAACACCAACATCAACGGAATACCCCAGGCGCAGAAGTTCGTTGTAGATGATATTTTCCATAATTTGGCCGGGATCATACTGGCGATAGTTCAATCGGGCGTTACGAAGGCCAATATCTGTGTAGTAGTATTTGTTAGGATACTTGAAATAGGTTTTTCCTTTCACATTATAGCGCTTCACCATCGAAATAAGGAACGAATCGATGATGTGCTGCACATAGTTTGAAACCAGAGTGGAATTGACCTTTTCGTTCTTCATGCTGGTCAGCGCATTGGCAATATTCGCAGGATTGGTCAAAGAACTGATCTGGGAAGCGAGGAAATCCAGAATATCATTCAGGATATCCTCACGCTCGATACCATTGCGTTCAACAATATCCTTTATATACAATTCGCTGTACAGGGAGGACAGGTAATCTTTTTTATCCTTTTCATCTGCTAACGCCAGCAGGCGCGGCATACCGCCGTAAAGCATATAGGTATCCAGAGCTTTCCGCTCATCACCGCCCGTATGAGAGTAAAATTCTTCAAAAGACAAAGGGAATACATGGACCTGGGCAGCACGACCGCGGAATTCTGTAGCAATGTCTTTTGACAGCCCTTTCGAGTTACTGCCAGTCACATATACATCCAGATTCTTATATGCTTTGAGTTCATTCAGCATATCATAGATGGAAACTGTGATTCCGCCATTTTCTTTGTCAACAACCCTGGCGGTAAGCTGAACTTCGTCAATAAAGAGATAGAACTTTTCCTCTTTCTTTTCAGCAATAAGGGCCTCGATATATTCACAAAGCGTGATTGGATTTCTGAACTTGTAGTAACGTCTCTGGTCCAATTCGATTTTTATGATGTGATCCTCCTGAACGCCCTGTGAGAGAAGGTACTCATAGAACAAATCAAACAGCAGCACTGACTTTCCGCAGCGGCGGATGCCGGTGATTACCTTGACCTCGTCATTCCACATATGATGAATCATGCGATTCAAATAATAATCTCGTTTAATCATTATAGCACCTCGTACTTGTGACAATTACGTCGCTACTTTCCTGTATAGTATGCCATGAATTTCTCAAATTATTAATAGTGCTGCAGAAAGTTGATAATAAAGTTACGACATTTGCGTCGAAAGTACAAGGTGAGAATCTTAAATTAACGCCTTGTATACACTTGATAATTCATCCAACGGTATGTTCTTTACATATAAAAAAGAGCGCAAAAAGTCCCTATGAATGCATTTGGTATTTTTTCATCTTTCAATGTACAGATTCACAGCATTCAGTAGTAGCTGGGAATTGCCCTGAAAACCATCCTTAAGCCGATTTCCAGGTCATCGCTTATGTCATCAATCACATCCGGTATATAAGGCCTCGTCTCTGGCGAAACAGGAAAAAACATAGTTGTAAAAACTGCGGTTGAATTTTACAGCAGATTGGGATATACTATGGTTAAGAAAGGAACTGAACAATATGCCAAATATTAAACCGATTTCTGATCTGCGTAATTACAGCGAGGTACTGCATGACGTAGCGGTAGGCGCTCCGGTTTTCCTGACGAAAAACGGACGGGGCAGATATGCGATTCTGGATATACAGGATTTTGAAAAAACACAGGCGACGCTCCGGTTGATGAATGAGCTTGCAAAGGGACGGAAGTCTGGCGAGGAGAAAGGCTGGCTGACATTAGAGGCTGTGGAGGAAAATCTCGGGATTGCCAATGAATAACCTGCACTTATCCGAAGAGGCTCAAAACGACCTGGCCGAAATTAAGGCTTACATCGCGGAGAAACTGGACAATCCGTCTGCGGCTCTGGCTACGGTAAGCCGGATTACAAAAAGTCTCCGCATTTTAAGGACGTATGCAGAAGCGGGGGCCCTGCTGTCCTCGATTGCAGAAGTGGAGAGTGATTACCGCTTTATTGTGAGCGGAAATTATATAAGCTTTTACCGCGCTTATGGGAATGAGGTCTATGTGGATCGTATTCTCTACGCCCGCCGCGACTATATGCGGATTCTGTTCCGGGACATTCCAACCGATGAAACAGAAGAAAACTAACCCCTTTTCCCAATGCCGGGAAAAGGATATCCTTACACAACCGCCTGCTTAAAACGCAGGCGGTTTTTTCATGTGCGGGGAACTGAATGAAACCAGGCCAGGATGTTCGGCATCCGGTCAGGGGCTTGTGCCCATGTATATGATTCGGTTCAGCCGGCGCAGGACTGCAGTCTGGCCCGGAGCTTGTCATAAAGCGTCACAGGAAAGTCTTGGTCAAGTTGACATTTCCAGTACATCTCCAGCGCTTCCATCCCGGCCTGAACATCACCGTTGGCTGCCAAAAGAAAGGCGTATACATAGTCAGGAGCCGGCCGGTTGAGGCGGGAATCCGGGTCGGTGCATTGACGCCGGGCTTCAGCCAGGGCGCCGGGCAAATCGCAGCAGCTTTGGAACCAGGGGACAAAAAGACCCTGAGCCTCATGAAATGCCTGGAGAACCTGAGCTTTCACATCCTTCGGATTCCGGCCGAAACGGCTGAAGCGGCAGGAAACGCTCTGCTTCGGAACAGGATTCCAGTGCCCCGGCGGCCAGCAGAACAGATGCAGGCCCACGGATTTATCCGTGCGCTGATAGCGGAGATAACCGCCGGAACTGAAAACAGGTAGAAAATCAAAACACAGTCCCCACAGAAAAACAGCAGAGCATCCTTTGAGGGGATAAACCCGAATCACTTTCCTGCAATGATCTTTCCAGGGCGCATACCAGATATATGTGCCATTGTAGGTAAAGCCAGGAAGTTCAGGGGTAATGTTTGCTGCAAGGAGTTCCTTAAGCTGATGAGCCGGCATCTCATACATGGGCGCTGATGGACGGATGATAAATTTTTTCATGATGCTGTTTCCTGCTCGAATTATGCTGTTTTCCGGATTGAAAAATCTGTACGGTCGATTCATGCATTCTTCATCTCATTCTCAAAATAAGTACCCCGAATTTTCTGGTTCAGATCGCTGTGATTCCGCTCTTTTAACATCTGCCAGATCTTCTCGTGCGCTTCATACAGTTCCTGGCCCCGGCCGGTTTCCACCATATGGGTGACCGTCTCCAGACGGATGGACCAGGTCAGCATCTGGACGACCCGGTTGATCTTGTCGATCAGGGAATTGTGCCCCATGCTGGATACCGCGTCATGAAAAGCATTGTCCGCCTCAAAAGTCGCCTGGGTGTTCTGCGGGCCTTTGTCGATCTCCGCCTTCATGAGGGAGAGCTTTTCTTCCAGATTGTGCATGTCCTCTTCCGTGTATTTGGCCATGGCAAGCCGGACCACGCCGGATTCCATCATTTCCCGAAGCTCCATAAGGTTGTCATAGGAATCCGCCTTGTCCAGGATGATTCCGTAGATCATGGGGTCGATCATGCTTTCGGTAAACCCTTCGCATACAAAAGTGCCTTCCGCCCGGCGGATTTCCAGGACGCCCAGATAGACCAGGATCTTGATAGCTTCGCGTATGGAATTCCTCCCGACGCCCAGCGTCTCCGACAACTCCAGCTCGGTGGGAATCTTGTCGCCGGGGCGCAGTTCTTTGTTGATCATGGCGTCGGTCAGGCAGTTGATGACCCGCTGGACGACCGATTCGTTGTTTAATTTTTTCAGATAGCTGATATTCTGGTTCATATAATTCTCCTTGCATTTGTAAAATCCAATATCCTACATAATACTTTAGTACAAGGATCAGAAAATGTCAAATGTACCGGGAATATCTCCTATCCCTTCTCATCCTCCTGTTCCAGGAGCCGAAGGGACAGCTCCAGGTAAAACAGTTCGTCCGGATCGGTGAGTTCCGACTGCAGGATCTCCCGAATCCGTTCGATCCGGTAGAGAAACGTGCTCCGGTGCAGAAACATATGTTTTGCCGCCTGGGTGGCGCTTAAGTGCTGCTCCAGATAGGTTTTCAGGGTGGGAACGTATTCGGTGTGGTTCTTTTCGTCCATCTGCCGCAGCTTTAACAGGCCCTCATGACACAGCATGTCTCCGGGCAGACGATAAATGTTTTGGCCACTTCTGCCGCTTCCAACCGCCTGCTGTAATTGTTCCAATATCTCCATGTCGGCCCCCTGTATGTATGAAAATTCAGCCCAAAAGATAACAGCTTGTGTAAGTGATCGTGCAGGGACCGTAATAATAAGCCAGTCCGTTGGCCTGGCAGATCTGCGTGACGACCATTCCATAGGCTTCCATGGAAGAGAAGGCTTCCTTTGGAAAACGGCACGGTGCTTCAGGATACGTGCATTTCTGGCATTTCGTGCAGCAGCCCGCGCCGATGGCCAGCGTGTCTGGGTACTGTTTCCTGAGGATGCGTTCAAACCCATAGAAATGTTCTTTGTGCAGCGCCTCGGTCTCCATCATGGTCTCTCCATCCAGGTCGTCTTCCAGCTGTCCGGTCGTCTGCACGAGGATGCCGTACCGGTAGTCCGCGATTTTTTCCCGGCACGCTTCCAGAGTGCCGCATCCCGGCGGGCAGCTCCAGCATCTGCCGTACATATGGCAGGTGTTGGCTTCGCACATCTTACGGACTTCCGGTTTTAATTCGATGGTGCGGCAGTCCAGAGGCGCAGCCTGGGAAAAGCCTTCTGCTTTTGCCAGTTCCATAAGCTTGTCCATATCAGTCATTTGGTTCTCCATTCCACCGTCCGGCTGCAAAAGCGGCCGCAGCAGGAAAGTTTCTGCTTTTTACGGGACGGCACGTGTTGGGTTTCTGTTTTTATTTCCTGTACGGCAGGTGTGGTCAATCCTGTGCCGGAAATTCCAGTTCGTCCACAAAGCAGTCCTGAAATTCCGGCAGCGCGGCCAGCTCCACAAATTCCACCTCGCCGGCCAGCCGGTCCGCCAGTTTCCATTCGTCTGTATTTAACAGGGCGATCCTGGCGCCTTCCCCGGCAGCGTTTCCGACGGGACGGATGCGGTCCGCCAGCGACGGAGGGATCAGGCCGATGGCGCCCGCGCTGGCCGGATCCATGTAATTTCCGAAAGCTCCGGCGATGTACAGGCAGCGGATGTCGTCCTCCGTGACAGAAAGCGTCTTCATCAGGATCCGGATTCCGGCAGCAATGGCAGCCTTTGCCAGCTGTACCTCCCGGATATCCTTCTGGGTCAGCCAGACGCCCTTTCCGTTGCCGGAATCTTCCGGAGATACCAGAAAAAAGGTCTTCGGATCGTCCTGGCCGCTTTCCAGATTACCGCTTTCGTCTATAAATCCGTGCTGCACAAGCCGGGCAGTCAGGTCCAGAAGGCCGGAGCCGCACAGCCCCACAGCAGGCCGATTGTTGATGGTCGTAAAGCTCCAGGCACCGTTTTCAAAACAAACGTGATCCACGGCGCCGTCTGTACCCCGCATGCCGCATTCAATCTTTGCACCTTCAAAGGCAGGACCTGCCGCCGTGGAACAGGTGACCAGACGGTTCCTGTTGCCCAGTACCATCTCTCCGTTGGTTCCGATGTCCAGAAGAAGCGTGATTTCTTCCTTCCGGTCCGGCCGGACTGCCAGCAGGCAGCCGGTGGTATCCGCGCCCACGTATCCTGCAATATTCGGCAGCATCAGAAGCTGTCCCTTCGGATGAATGGAGAGTCCGTACTGCGCAGCCGGAAACGTCATGGAGCGGCTGATGGCAGGCGTATACGGGGCATGAACCAGCGACGCGGGAGAAATTCTAAGAAACAGATGATGCATACAGGTATTTCCCACCACGCAGATCTGAAGGATATCGGTCCGCATCCTGCCCGCCTGCGCGGCAAGGCATCCTGCCATGTGGTCCAGTTCCCTGCGGATGCACCCGCTTAATTCCTCTGTTCCGTGGGAAAGGGCATAATCCGCCCGCATGATGACGTCTGCGCCGTACTGTACCTGAGGATTCATCCGGCTCTCTACGGCCAGCACCTGCCCGTCCGACGCATCCAGCAGATAGCCGGCCAGCGTGGTGGTTCCAATGTCAAAGGCAGCGAGGCAGAAAGCTCCTTTTTCGGCGCGGATGTCCAGAATCTCCCGGTCGGTATGGGTGACATGCCAGGTTTTGCCCTGTCTGCAGCGCTCATAGAGGGAGGAGGAAAGTTCGGGATCCGGCAAAAACTGTTCCGTGTCCGGTACGCCCGCATCTGCAAGAGCCAGAAGCAGGCGTTCCCAGTCGGACCTTTTGTCCCCGGGCACTGTTTTTTTAAGTTCTACGGAATGGACGGCGATCCCAGGGCGAAATGTTATCGGCTCTGAAAACCCTTCTGTCAGTATGACGGCATCATCAAGAGACGAGGACGCGGCAGTGTCCACTGTTAAATCTTCCTGTACTTTTGTCTGGCAGGCCTGTACGTCTCTGCCGTTTATAATTACCCGGCATTTTTTACAGGTTCCGGCTCCGCCGCAGGGCGCATCCGGCCGAAGACCGGCCATCCGCTGAGCCTCCAGGACCGTGGCGCCTTCCGGCACTTCAATCTTCTTGTTTTCTCTGATAAAATGTACCTGATGCATATGGTTTTCTCAATCTCCTGTAATTCTTTTCTGTATAACAGTGTACCATAAAAAAGGCTGTTCCACAATGCAGGACGCAGACTTTCCCACCCCGTGAAAAGTAACCCGGGTAACACATTCAGAGCAGCAGACCATCTGTTTGTGTGGCAGGTAATGGAGAAATATGATAGACTAATACAGAGAAAATACAAAGATCAGAGGCATGAACAGGTGGAACAGAAAAATAATTTTGCAGAAGGCAGCGTGGCAAAAAACATTATCAATATGGCAGTGCCCATGACGGTGGCACAGATCCTGAATCTTCTGTACAATCTGGTGGACCGGATCTACATCGGACATATCCCGGGGGCGGATTCCCTGGCTCTGACCGGCGTGGGGCTGACCTTTCCGGTTGTAAGCATGATCGTGGCTTTTACCGGACTGTTCGGCATGGGAGGAGCGCCGCTCTGTTCCATGGCCAGAGGAAAGAATGATCTGAAGCAGGCGCAGGCAATCATGCAGAATGCTTATACAATGCTGGTTGTAACGGGGATTCTGATCACGGCAGCCGGTTATATCGTGGAACGTCCTCTTTTGTATGCTCTTGGAGCGAGTGACGCCACTTATGGATATGCCAGCGCCTATCTGAAGATCTATCTGCTGGGAAGTCTGTTCGTCATGATAGGGCTGGGGCTGAATCCTTATATCAATTCTCAGGGTTTTGGAAGGACTGGAATGGTGACGGTGGTTCTGGGCGCGGTGATCAACCTGGTGCTGGACCCGCTCTTTATCTTTGTCTTCCACATGGGAGTCCGGGGAGCAGCGCTGGCAACCGTGATCGCCCAGTTCTGTTCCGCAGTCTGGGTACTGCTCTTTTTGACCGGAAAAAAGCCGGTTCTGCGTCTTAAATGGAAAACGGAGATGCCGGATTTTAATATTGTGGGACAGATCATGACGCTTGGAATCTCCAGCTTTATTATGAATTTCACCAACAGTGTGGTTCAGGTGGCATGTAACCGTCAGCTGCAGATGTACGGCGGAGATCTGTATGTGGGCGTTATGACAGTGCTGAATTCCATCCGGGAAGTACTGACGATGGTTGTCATCGGGATGGCCAACGGAGCGCAGCCGGTCATCAGTTTTAATTATGGAGCCGGGAAAAAGGACCGGGTGAAGCAGGGGATCCGGTTTATGACGATCGTGTGCATCGTCTATACCTGCATTGCATGGGCGGTGACTCTGGCATTTCCGGAATCTTTTATCCGGATGTTCAATTCAGAGCCGGAGCTTCTTAAGGCAGGGGTTCCGGCCATGCATATCTATTTCTTCGGATTCTGTTTCATGGCGCTTCAGTTTTCCGGGCAGACGACTTTTCAGGCGCTGGGCCAGGCAAAATATGCCATCACGTTTTCGCTGTTCCGCAAGATCGTGATCGTGGTGCCTTTGACGTATCTGCTTCCGCTCCTGCCGGGAGTGGGACTTTACGGAGTTTTTCTGGCGGAGCCGATCTCCAATCTGGTGGGCGGATGCGCCAGCTTTTTCACCATGCTGGCGGTGATCTGGAGGAAGAAGCTGGGGGAAAATAATGATGTATCAAAAAAGACGGTTTCCTGACAGCAGAACGAAAAAGCTGTTCTGTACATTCAGATGTTGTTTTTCCGGAGGAGCGGTAACATGAAAATCATTGCGCATATCCATACAGACTTTCCGGATAAATTCGGAATTCCCAGGCAGAGCGGACTTGTGAAAGAATTAACAGGAAAGATTGTTTTCGAGCCGGAATTCCGGAATCCGGAGGCAGTGCGTGGACTGGAGGAATTTTCTCATATCTGGCTTTTGTGGAAGTTTTCAGAGTCAGAGAAGGAGCACTGGTCAGCAACGGTAAAGCCGCCGCGTCTGGGCGGGAAAAAACGGGTGGGAGTTTTCGCCAGCCGTTCTCCTTTTCGCCCCAATGATATCGGGTTGTCTTCGGTCCGGCTGGAGCATGTGGAGATGGATGAAAATGCAGGACCGGTGTTGCATGTATCGGGGATCGACCTGATGGACGGGACGCCGATCTATGATATCAAGCCGTACGTCCCCCTGTCGGACTGTCATCCGGAGGCATCGGAAGGGTATACAAAGGAGACAAAACAGCATCAGCTGAAGGTGGAATTTCCGGAGGAATATCTCCGGATCTATCCGGAGGAAAAGCGGCAGGCGGTTCTCGGAGTGCTGGCGGAGGATCCGAGGCCTGCCTATGTGAAGGATGAGAAGCGGGTCTATGGCGTATCGTTTGCCGGATACGATGTGAAATTCCGGGTGATCGGAGATGTGCTGCGCGTGTGCGGCATGGAAAAACTGCCGGAAAGGGGGAAGTGTCCGCTGACAGGGTAAGCGGGCACTTAGATCATGCGGATTTGAAATGGGGCGTTTGGGCCCTGTAGTCATGAAAATGCGGTTTCAATTGAAAGAGGCTGTGGCAAAAAAGAGGGAGGGGACATGTTTTGTCCCCTCCCTCTTTTTGCCGCGTTCTTTTGATATAAGCGGATAAAAAGTACCACATAATACTCATTATGTGGTAAAGTACATTACTGAAAAACAAATCTTTTAATCAAACATCCATAGTCCAACAGATAAGTCTTCATTAAAATTTCTATATTTCATTTATGCAAACACGAAGTTTATGCATGTGATTCGATTTTAATCCTGATTGTAAAACAAATATAGCAAATGGACCGTCAACGCAAGCGTCACAAATCTGTGCAAAAACAGGTTTTCTGCAAAAAATCTTTGCGTTTTCGGGATTGCTCAGCAGTTTTTTTCTTAAATACCTCATAATGAGTATTTTGTGGTACATGAAAATCCTTGGGAAATGGGGTCCGGATATGACGGATAAAGAACTGCGGAAGCTGCGGCGGTATGAGCTTCTGGAGCTGTTGGTAGCGCAGAGCAGAGAAGCGGCAGAATGTAAGACGGAGCTTTCCCAAAAGGCGGAGGAGCTGTCAGGAGTTCTGGAAAGTCTTGAACGTCTGAAAGGAAAGCTGAATGAAAAGGATGAAAGCATAGAGCGGCTCAAGGGGCGCCTGGATGAGAAGGATGCCTTGCTTGAGAAACTGAAAAGGCGCCTGAACGAAAAGGACGTTTTGATCGAAAAGCTGAAAGCGGTCAAATGGAAAGAGCTGGAAGGCAGCGGCGTTGCGGCAGATATCCTGATGAAGCTGAGGACATTGCTTTGAGGGCGGACAGGGATCCGATGGTAAGAGGGTAGAACATGAGCGAGGAAAATAAAATGGAACTTCCCGGGCTTGACTTGCTTGAGGCCGAGCTTGAGCGGGAGCGATATAAAAAGAGATATGGAAGAGTGCTCAGGAGTACGGCATTTTCTCTGGTCGTGGTTGCGGCTGCCGCAGTATTGATTGCAGTGCTGCTGCTTCCGGTACTGCAGATCAGCGGAACGTCGATGACGGAGTCTTTGCAGGATGAAGACATCGTGGTTGCACTGAACAGCAGCAAATATAAAACGGGCGATATCATTGCCTTCTATTATAATAACAACATTCTGGTAAAACGGGTGATTGCGGCAGCAGGCGACTGGGTGAATATTGACAAAGACGGGAATGTCTACGTGAATGAAGAACTGCTGGAGGAGCCTTATATCAGTGAAAAGGCGCTGGGGGACTGCAATATCACCCTTCCTTATCAGGTGCCGGACGGGAGGTGTTTTGTGATGGGAGATCACAGGGCGACAAGTATAGACAGCCGAAATACGGCGGTGGGATGCGTCAGCAATGACATGGTGATTGGAAAGATACTGTTCCGTGCCTGGCCGATATCGGGGTTCGGAATCGTGAATTGACAGAGAAGAAGGAAGGAGAACGTATTATGGGATTTGATTTTTTGTCACAGGCTGCAAAATTCCTGCAGGAACGAAAAGAATACAGACGCTGGCTGACCGCATTTCTGTGTTTGGCCCTGGTGGTCGCATTCGGTACGGTTACCGCACTGAAGATGTACGGCCAGGCAATGACGCATCAGGAAAAAGTGCTGGACTGCCGGTATGAAGTACATGAGCATACGGAAGACTGCTATGAGGAAGATGAGAATGGGGAAAAAATCCTGATCTGCGGTCTGGCGGATTATGTGATCCATGTACATAACGACGACTGTTATGACCAGGACGGGGAGTTGGTCTGTCCGCTGGAAGAGCATGAGCCGCATGCGCATGACGACAGCTGTTGGGAAGAAGAAGAGGTTCTGATCTGCGGTGAGGAAGAGACGGAGGGCAGCACAGAGGATGCAGCCGTCGAAGAAACGGCAGAGACAGTGAAAACGGCAGATGATGATTTGGATGCAGAAGAATCCGGAGCGCACGCCGAAAGCGGGAGAGAGCTGTCATGCGAAAAAGAAGAGCATACGCATGGTGACAGCTGTTATGCAGAAGGGACAGGATGCGGGAAGGAAGCGCATGTCCATGACAGCAGCTGTTATGAAACAACAGAGACGCTGATATGCGAAGAAACGGAGCATACGCATGACGACGGCTGCTACGGCGAAGGCGAGTCCGCACTGGTGTGCGATCAGGGCGAACATGAACATGGAGACGGCTGTTATGACGACGAGGGAAGTCTGACCTGTGAGGAAGAGGAGCATACCCATGATGATGGCTGTTACAGCGCCGGGGATCCCGTTCTGATCTGTGAAGAGCCGGAACACAGCCATAGCGACAGCTGTTACGAGGTGACAGAAACGCTGACCTGTGAGACAGAGGAGCATGAGCACGACGACAGCTGCGAGGCGGAAAGCGAACTGATCTGCAAAGAAGAAGAGCATGAACATGACGACAGCTGTTATACAGAGACGGAACCGGAAAATACGGATGACGTTGAATCCGCAGAGGCAGCGGAAACGGAAGAGGCAGTAAAGCCGGAGGAAAGCACAGAGAGCGGTCATACACATACGGATGACTGCTATAGAACGGAAGAAGTCATGGCCTGCGGCGAACAGGAGCTGCATATCCATGATGACAGCTGTTATGACGAGAGCTGCTTTGATGAGGACGGCAGTCTGATCGAGGGCAGCAGGGTATCCTGTGGGCTTTTGCAGCTGGAAGAGCATGTCCATACAAAGGAGTGCTTCCGGACTGACGAGCTCACAGATGAGGAAGTGAGCGAACGGAACCGCAGACAGCTGGAAACCACGCTGGAATATAAAGAAGGATTGATTCAGGTTATCGTTACGGACGACGGCCTGGCAGGTATTCCGGAGGATGCAGAGCTGAAAGCAGATCTGATTACGGAGGAAACGGATGCAGAACTGTATCAGGAGCGGATGCATGCGGCGCAGGAACTGACCGGTTTTTCGGAAGAGAACACAGGACTGCTTTTCCATATCCGTCTTCTTGCAGATGAGGAGGAGATCGAACTGCAGGATACTGTGAACATGGAATTCCGGATCTCTGCAGACGGTTTTAAGGAAAAATCGGCGGTCAGAACCGTATGCTTCGGTGGGGATGCGCCAAAGGAGCTGGAAAGCACGGAACTTGTCGCAGAGGAAGACGGCAGCCTGTCCATCGGCTTTGACAGCGCCTCATCCGGACAGCTTGCGCTTTTGATCGAAGACGACGGACTGCCGGAAGGCGTATACAAAAAAGAATTTACGCAGGAATATGAAGACTGGACTCTGAAGGTGATCGCCACCTATGGAGAGGACGCTCAGATTCCGGAGGATGCGGCGCTGATCGTAGAACCGATTACAAAAGAATCGGACCGTACGCTGTATCAGGAAAAAATGGGGGATGCGCGGAAAGTATCCGGACAGCACGGCGCTTCTGCGGAACTGCTCTACAGCATCGGCTTTTATGAGGATCAGCTGGAGATCGAGCCAAAAGGCGTGGTTAATATTGAGTTTCAGATGGTCCGGGATGGAATCGAGGCAGGAACGCCGGTTACCGTGGTCCATTTTGGAGAGGAAGAGACGAAGGTACTGGAAAGTACAGATATGATCCAGAATGAAGACGGCAGTTTAAGCACCAGCTTTGACAGCGACTCGTTCTCTCCGTTCGCGGTTCTCATCGGAGGGAACGGAGAAATCCGGCAGACCGGCGTGATCAAAGGAAAACAGATCGTCTATGCGGAAGCGGATCGAACGTCTGATTCTTATGACCTGAATACATATGAACCGGAGCTGGAATCACCGGTCCGCATTGAGATACTGGAAACAGTGTCCGATGCGGCCGGGGAAGCCTGGTATCGCTACGCCGCCTTGACGGAGGATGAGGCGCTGAAAAGCCTGCTGGCTGCCCGCCCTTTTGTCCCGGCAGCGGATGTGGTACTGGAAGAGGGATTCGTGCAGCGCACCTTGACGGCAACGGATGAGGACGGAGTGAAGATCACGGTCGAGGGCCTGCTTCCGGAGGATGCGGAGCTTACAGTCGAAAAAATCTGTGATCCGGACATTTCGGATGTGGAGGATATGATAGAAGCTTATCTTCCGGACAGTGCGAAAGGTGATTTCCGGCTGGTTTATAACCTGGATATAGGTAAGACCAGAACTCTGCTTGAGCCGGTTACTGTGACGGTCAGCAATTTTGATTTCGATTATTATGAATACAGCAATCTGGCTTCCTGGGTATATCATATTCATCCGGAAGAGGAAGAGCTTTCTCAGGAGAGTGAAAACATTCCGAACGATGAGGAAAAAAATGACATCGACCCTGGGGAAGGCGGCGTAGAAAAAATTGAGGCTGCAGTGAAAGAAGAAGGGGCAGTTGAATTTCAGACAGACGGATTCTCCACTTTTTTTCTGGCACTGGAATTGATGGAAGGACGTGAAGAATATTTTAATGGTCTGGCAGAACAGGGAGGTAAAGAGGAGGTTACCTGGGATTTTGAGGAAGAGTCTGACGAAGAAGAGACGGAAGACAGCGCAATGGATGCGCCCAGAATGAGAGCGGCATCGCGCGCGGCTGCTTCGCCATCGGGTCAGCAGATCACCAGTCCGGGTGGAAGCAGTACGAAAGATGGTATTACGATCAGTAAAACCATTGCCGGTACGGAGCTGGAGAATGTTTTTGACATTACACTTCAGGTAAATACAACGGAAAATATCAAAGAGCTTTATGGAGATCCGGATATGGCGGTCGTAATTGTGATGGATATATCTAATACAATGACCCAAAAGTTTGGAACTACCACTCGATATGCGGCGGCAATGGATGCTGCTTCGAGTTTTATCGATCAGTTTAAAGACCAATGTCAGACAAACAGCAGAAGCAAAATTGGATTTGTAACTTTTAATACAAACTCTAAACAGATATTTGCCATGAGCCAGTGCTGCACAAACGCTCAGGCCACAAATCTGAAAAAGACAATGAAGAGCGAAACAAAGAAGGTGCTTGATTTTTATGACAGTACAAAAGATGCAAATGGTAATGTTACCACCCATGAGCGTTTTACCAATGTTGAGGCTGGATTAAAACGGGCACAGGATATGCTGAAGCCTTTGACAAATAAGAACAAGTACATTGTATTTCTCAGCGACGGGTTTCCGACTACCTATATTAAAAGCGGATATACAGGTTACGATCCTTATACCGGTTCGGGAACGAAAGGAAATGATGGTGTTTTTTATGATTATGTAAGAAAAAAATACTGTATTTATGGAACAGATTACAGCGATAAGGCTGCAATAAGAGCCAGGGAAAGAGCAGTGAGTATTTTAAGTGCCGGGATAAAAATATTTTCTATCGGTGTTGCCGTCGGGGACCAGACGATTCAGGCATATGTCGATAAACATGCCGGGAGAGAATTCTCAACGGTGGACAGAACAGGCAAGTCCTATGAGATTGGAAGCGCCTCGAAGAAAACAGCTTACGAAAACTGGCTGAAAGGCAGTAAGACGGCCGGGATCGGTTCAGGATATTACTATTCCAGTACAAACAAGAAGGGACTTGAAACTGCATTTAACAATATTTTTAAGGAAATAAAAACGTTTCATGAGCAGAGTTCCCAGTCTGTCTGGATTGCAAAAGATCCTCTGCCGACAACTGGCGGTACCGCTAAAAATGACAAGGTAGAGTTTATCGGATTTTATCTGAAGGATAAGACGACTCTGAGCTCCAGCCCCGCGACTCTGAATGGAAGTTATACAAAGGGCGGTGAGAATACTGCAAACTGCGTTTCCAATACGATCAGCTGGGACTTGAAAAACTCGGGCTATGCGTCATCTACAAGCGGTGGTAAAACAACCTATACTTATACATTGAAATATCGGGTAAGGCTGAAGAATGAAGCATCCGGTTTTACGGAGCTTACGAGCGGAAATCCCACAAGCTATCCTACAAATAATAAAACAACGCTTTCTTATCAGACCATAACGACGAAGAACGGAACGACTACAATTTCCGATCCGAAGTCCATGGATTTCCCGATTCCTGCGGTAAAAGGCTATCTGTCCGAACTGACCTTTTCCAAGATTGACCGCGGCGACCATCCGGTGAAAGGCGCTGAATTTACACTGACGCATGATACGGCGGTCTGCAGGATCTGTAGGGGAAATAAGACAGCCGTATCCATTCAGGCGGTGAAGAAAACTTCAGATGCGAACGGAAAAGTGACTTTTACCAATATCCCGTCCGGACATCAGTATCTCTTGACGGAGTCAAAGGTCCCCGAAGGATATGAAGCATCCGGGGAGAAGTACCGGGTGGCGGTGGCATATGACCGGCAGACTGTAACGGTTCTGAAAGCGGATGGTACAGTTGACACAGCCAGAAAATGGGATGGCAAGGTCGTGAATACGGCCAGATACAATCTTCCGGAGACGGGCGGTCCGGGCGCACGGCCCATAGTTGTCAGCGGGATTCTGCTGACCGGCGCCGCTCTGCTGTATGGGTACAGGATCAGGCGCAGGCGGTATGGAAGGAGGGTGTAAGGTATTTAAAAATCTGAATCCTGTGCAGATTTAAAAGATATGTCTCTGCCGGATGACAGAGTATAAAACAAGGAAACAAAGTTTCACTGAAACAAAAATAAAAAGTAAAGGAGAGAAAGTTTATGAAACAGTTAAAAAAAGTTGTCAGCCTTATGCTGGTACTGGTCATGGTCATGGCAATGAGCTGTACCGTTCTTGCGGCAGGCGCCGATGATCTTCCGGATAAGCCAGGTAATAAACCGGCGGATATGACAGGTCACACGTTTACGGCGTACCAGATCTTTGACGGTACACAAAACCAGGGAGAGAATGAGCTGCTGGGAATCAAATGGGGCAGCGGCATCAATGGAGAAAGTTTTCTGGCGGCATTAAAGGCAAGCAGTGATTTTGGAACTCCGAATGCATTTGCTTCCATCGTATACAGCAGTGCGGAGCCGTACAAATCAGCAGACGCTGTTGCGCGGGTTATCACCAGCTGGGACGATGACGGAACTATGGCAAGGGCATTCGCAAGGCTGGCGGACCAGCATAAAACAGGCACAGGAAGCCCCAACGGCGCTACGCTGCCGGCAGGTTATTATCTGGTTGTCGATGAAACCAACGTAGACGGAGTGGAAGGTGGAGTAAAGAACCTGTCAATTCTGCAGCTGACCGCAGAACATGCGTTTACTCCGACAAACAAGACGGATGTTCCGGAGCTGGAGAAAAAAGTAGAAGAAATCAATGACAGCACAACAGGATCGGAAAACTGGCAGGATGCAGCAGACTATGATATTGGCGATCATGTAAAGTTCGTTTTGACCGGTACCCTGCCGGCGGACTATGACAGCTATGTGAGGTATCAATATGTATTCCATGATACATTGAGTTCCGGACTGCAGCTGGATACAGACAGCGTGAAAGTCACGATCGATGGTGCAGCTGCGGCTGAAGGTACATATACCTTGAATACAGCTCCGCAAAACAACGAGTCGTTCACGGTTACCTTTGCGAATTTGAAGATGCAGACAGCCGTCACAAAAGACAGCGTGATCCGGGTTGAATATACGGCTACATTGCTGCCGGGCGCTGTTGTGGGCGGAGCGGGTAATTCCAATACGGCCCATCTGGAATATTCGAATAATCCAAATGACAACGGTACCGGAACGCCTACGACCGGGAATACACCGGAGGATAAGGTGGTTGTATTTACTTACAGTCTGATTGCAAATAAGACTGACGAAGACAACAAGGCTCTGAGCGGTGCAGGATTTACCCTGTATAAGTACAATGCCCAAAGTATGGCGGAAGATAAATATGAGCCTGTCGGTACAGAGATGACAGGCGTGACGACCTTCACGTTCAAGGGTGTTGACGCCGGCATGTATAAACTGGTGGAGACTACCGTGCCTGCCGGTTATAATAAGGCGGAGGATATGTATTTTACCGTGACGGCAGAATATGCGGCGACATCTGACAACGCATCACCGAGCGTGACAAAACTTGAAATCACAAGTGTAAATGACGCTGCAGGAAAACAGATTGTGGATGCAACGGGAACGCCTACTTTCAGCTTTACCGGAGTTGCGTCAGCCGGTACTCTGACTACGCATATTGTGAACCTGAAAGGAATTCTTCTTCCTTCCACCGGCGGCATCGGTACTACGATCTTCTATATCATCGGCGGCATCATGGTAGTCGGCGCAGGCGTTCTGCTGGTTACCAGAAAGCGTATGGGTACCTGTTAAGCAGCTGGGTTTTTATGATACCAGAAGCGCAGTGGTATATAGACAATCATGCGGAGAACATTTTCCGGGGGACGGTATCTCCCGCCCCCGGTTATGCCACACAGGCTGACACCTTCCCGTGGTGTGTGGCGAGCAACGGCTCTGCTGTACAGGGGCATCTGCACAGCAGGTCCGGCTGACGTCAGCAGACGGATCAAATCCCGTCTTCATCAGATATTGTGGGGACACCTATGAAAAAAGAAAAACAGACGGTTGTATTGACAGCCATATTATTGGCAGGCGTATGTGTGATACTGTATCCCTTTATCAGCGACTGGTGGAACTCCATGCATGCCACCCGGGCAATTGCCGGTTATGTGGAGGCAGTGGATGATCTGACCGGGCAGGAGAAGGAAAGGATGCTGGAAGCGGCAGAAGCGTACAACAGATCACTTTCCAACGGCGTAAATTATGATCTTACAGATGAAGAGTATGCAGTGTATGAAAAACTTCTGGATGTTTCAGGAACCGGAATCATGGGGTATATCCAGATCTCTGCGATCGGAGTCAATCTTCCGGTTTATCACAGCGTGGATGAAGGAATACTGCAGATCGCAGTAGGACACATCCCCGGGTCTTCCCTTCCGATCGGCGGAGAGCGGACACATTGTGTCATGTCCGGCCATCGTGGTCTGCCCAGCGCAAAACTGTTCTCGGATCTGGATCAGATGAGAGAAGGAGATGTTTTCACGCTCAATGTACTGGATCAGACAGCTACTTATCAGATTGATCAGATTCGTATTGTCCTTCCGGAGGAAACAGATGATCTTGCAATAGAAGAGGGGAAGGATTACTGTACATTGGTTACCTGTACGCCTTATGGGGTGAATACACACCGGATGCTGGTGCGGGGACACAGGATTGAAAATCTTGCAGGTGAGATTGTCATAACTGCAGAGGCGGTCCGGATTCCCAACTATATTACAATTTTTGCGGTTGGCATTCCACTTTTATTTATAACACTGGCAGGAATGCTGCTTTACTATCGGATCAGAGGACCGAAGAAAACACCAAAGGAGATTCTGGATGAACTGGAAAAACAGTGAAGCTGGAGCGGTCTTTGGAGGACAGAGAAGAATTTGAAAAACAGGAATGCTTTCATGACAAGCGAAGGAGGAACTGCTCATGAAAAAAAGATGGATATATCTGCTCACGGCCGTGATGCTTGCCGCCGGCGTGTGTGCGGCAGAGCCGGTGGTCGGCGATGCAGCGCCGCTTCAGGCGGATGCAGACGGCTTTGTGGATGGAGACTGTTCCCTGACGGTCTATCCGGAGGATCCGAACAAGGAGGAATCGGATCGGTTTGGGGAGGACCTGAGAGAAGCCGATGTGGTGATTGATCTGTACCAGGTGGCGGAGGCCGTCAAGGTACAGGGGTACGATGCCTGCCGCTACGACGTGAAGTCCGGCTATGATCTGACGATTCCGGAAGCGCCGGAAGCCGGGGACTGGGAAGCGCTGGCGCAGGAGGCGGCAAAGGCCGCGCTGAACGGAAGCGCTTCCGGCACTCTGATACAGAGCGGGATTTCAGCGGGAACGGAGACGAAGCTGGACGCAGGACTGTATCTGGTGATTGCAAGAGGACGCAGCCTGACCAATACGGCGGATTACCTGACGGAAGTAACGCAGAAAAACGAAGAGACCGGAGAAGAGACGCCGAAGTTTGCGACGGTCGCCAATTCCCGGAAAAACGCTTATCTGTTCGCACCGCAGCTTGTCTCGCTGCCGTCCAGAACAGCGGACGAAAACGGCGTTGTAAATACGGCGAATCCAGGAGAATGGATCTACGATATGGACATCAGTCTGAAACCGGAGCAGACCGGGCGTTTCGGATCTCTTGAGATCATCAAGACGCTTTCTTCATATGAAACGGAGGAGGGCGTGGAAGAGCCGATGACCTGCGTGTTTGAAGTGACGGGCATACTGGACGAAGAGACGGTATACAGCAATGTGGAGAGCATCACGTTTACGTCTGCGGGACAGGAGCGCGTGGTTCTGGACCGGATCCCCGCCATGGCGCAGGTAACGGTCCGGGAAGTATACAGCGGCGCCGGTTATGAGCTGACGGTACCGGGAGACCGCAGTACAGTTGTTGCGGCAGATGAAGTGGCGTCTGTGGATTTTGAGAATATTTATACAGGAGAGCAAAAGAAAGGATACGGCATCAAGAACCAGTTTGTCTATGACGAAAACAGCGGATGGCAGTGGTATTCGGATCCGCCGCAGAGTGCGAACGGCAACCAGGGAACGCCCCGGACGGCGGCTCAGTGAACAGGAGGGGATGAATGGAGATGAAGAAGAGAAGCTGTTACCCTGCAGCCCTTGTCCTGTCTGCAGCGGTCATGATAGCCGGAGCAGGCGTTGGGAAGGCCTGGGCTTATTTTACAACTTATACAGAAGCGGCGGGAGGCTATACGGTCCACCTGGGCGATCGGACGGAGATTACGGAAGAATTTACCAACTGGACCAAGCACGTGGTAATTACCTCTGAGGAAGATTCGGAACCGGTATACATCCGCGTCCGGGCGTTCTGCGGAAGCCGGTATGCGCTTCAGTATTCCGGAGAGGGCTGGTCCCAGGGCGCAGACGGTTATTATTACTATGGAAACGCAGTATCCAAAGGAGCTTCCACGGCATCTCTGGACCTGAAGATCAACAACATTCCGGAGGATCCGGAGGAACTGGAGCGTTTTAATGTGGTCGTGATTTATGAGAGCGCTCCGGTACGTTATCATGAGGACGGGACGCCCTTTGGCGTTCATGAGACAGACTGGAGCATACTCCTTGACAACGGGAGGACGGAGAGCTCCGGCGAAGCGGAAGGAGGCGGTGAAGGATGAGAAAGCCAAAAAGGGCATATTCTCCCGCGGTAACCATGGCGTTGTTCGTTACTGCGGTTGCCATGCTTCTGGGAAGCACGATCAGCGGTACGCGGGCTGCGCTTACATACTATTCAGATACCTACAGTTCCCGCCTGCAGATGTATGACATCGGCGTGACTCTCATGGAAAACGGCGAGGCGGTTTCCTGGAGAGACTACAACAGCGCCGGGGACGGGACCTGGAATGAAAATACCGGAACCCTGCTGGAGCACATGCTTCCGGAAGGGGAAGAGCTGAAACCGGGAAAAGTCTACCCGGAGGAACTGAAGGTTGTGAATACCGGTACAATTAATCAGTATGTCCGCGTCAGCATCTGCAAGTACTGGCTGGATGCAGAGGGAAACAAAGACAGTGAGCTTTCGCCGGAGCTGATCGGCCTTGAGACGGTCAATCTGGGAAGCGACTGGATCGAGGATGAAGAGGCGCGTACGCCGGAGCGCACCGTACTCTATTACAATAAGCTTCTGCATGCGCAGGGCGAAGGAAGATCGGAGACGGTTCCGTTTGCAGAGAGTCTGGTGATCAATGACAGCATTGCGGCAAAGGTCACGGAAAAAACAGAGAAGAACGGCAGTTATACAACTATTACGACTACCTTTGATTATGATGGCGCAGCTTTCCGGATCGAGGTGCAGGTAGATGCAGTGCAGGAGCACAACGCAGAGGATGCGGCCTTAAGCGCGTGGGGCAGACGGGTGAGAGTTCAGGACGGTTCTTTGAGCCTGAGTGATTAGAGAGGAGGAGCGCATGAGAAGAAAAAAAGCCATGAGAGTTCTGTGGTCCGGACTTGCGGCGCTTGGCCTTCTGGTTCCGGCGCTGCCGGTCCGCGCGGAGACTTATTACGGAGACGACGGCTGGAACGTGGTATTTACTTCGGAAAGCAGCATGGAGAGCAGCTTCCGAACGGCGGATATCAACGATGTGGTGGGCGGCATGCAGCCGGGAGACAACGTGATCATCACGCTGGATCTGAAAAATGATAATCAGACGGCGACAGACTGGTACATGAGGAATGAAGTGCTCTACTCTCTGGAGGACCGGAGTGCGAACCGGGAAACCGGGGGAGGCGCCTATACCTATCGCCTGGCTTATACAGACAAAAACGGAGAGGTTGAGACGCTTTTCGACAGCGATACGGTAGGAGGCGAAAGCGCGGCGGATACCATCAGCCGGATGGGAGAAGGGCTTAAGGGCGCTACCAATGCATTAAAGGATTATTTTTATCTGGATACGCTGGAACAGGGGGCCGGCGGCGTGATCACGCTGGAAGTGGCACTGGACGGTGAGACGCAGGGCAATGACTATCAGAATACGCTGGCGGATCTGCAGATGAATTTTGCAGTGGAGCTTCAGGCGGATAAACCAGGGCCGGGCAGGAGATCGTCGAAGGAGCCGGACAATCCGGGGACGGCGGAAGAACCGTTAAGCAGCGTGAACAGGACCGCAGTGGTGCGGACCAGTGACAACAGCCGGATTCTGCTGTACACGGCGCTCAGCGGCATCTGCGGATTTGTGCTTCTTGCGTGGTGCATCTTCCGCTGTCGGGAGCACAAAAAAGGAGAGAGGAGGCATGGCGGATGAAAAGAAGGAAGAGGACATTCTGTATGGTGCTGTCCCTGTGCCTGTTTTGGGCGGCAGTAGTTCCTGTCTCGGCGGCGGGAAAAGAGGGATATACGTATACGGTTCGTTTTTTTGCCGGCCGTCAGGGAAGCTTCGGCGGCGGGGAGATCATGGTAATCAACAATCTGCACTACGGAGACCGGATAAGCTTTTCCCAGAATGCAGTATCCTTGAAGGATAACAGCAAATATTATATCCGCGGTATCCGGGAAAGCGGAAAAGACAACAATACGGCAGGTCAGACGCCGTCCTTCTCCGTGACAGGGGATCAGGATTATGTGGTTGCCTACGGCATTCTGGGGGATGCGACTTCCTATACCATTCATTATGTGGATGAAGCAGGGGATGCGCTGGCGCCTGCCGAAACCTATTACGGCAACGTGGGAGACCGTCCGGTGGTAGCATATCTGTATATCGAAGGATACCGTCCGCAGGCTTACAATCTGACGCAGACGCTTGAAAAGGATCCGGCAGAGAATGTGTTTACCTTTATCTATGTGCGGGGAGAAGAGGAGCCTGGAGGCGGCGGAACGGCAGCGGAGCCTGAAACGCCTGCACCTGCGGCGCCGGGGCCGGCGGAAGAAGCCGCGCCGGAAGAGATTCCTGCGGCTGCGCCTGCAGGAGTGACCGTAATTCCCGGGGGCGGAGCGGCGGCTGGAGACGCCGGGGCAGATGCCGGGGCCGGCGGAGGAGCCGCTGCCTTAGACGCCGGCGGCGGAGTGGCTGCGCCGGACGAGGAAGTGCCGCAGGCGGAAGGACCGGAAGAAATTGTGGATCTGGATGACGAGGATGTTCCGCTGGCAGGACTTCCATCTCTTCTGGAAATCGGAAATGATGCAAGGCTGCTTGGAATCGTGATTCCGGCTGCTGCGGGCGCATGCATTGTCTTTCTTGGAGGCGGCTGGTATCTAATGGCATCAAAGAAGAGGAAAAAGAAGGAAGAAAAATCATGACCGCCGGAGGGAAGATATCCGGAAAATCTTCTGGAGGAAAGGGCAGGAACCTGCTTCCTGCCCTTTGCAGCATATTCGGAACTTTGATACTGCTGGGGGTAACTGCTGCATTTTTGCCCTTGACAGTTCCGCGTTTTATGGGTTATGAGATATATGAGGTAATAAGCGGCAGCATGGAGCCGGAGATTCCGGTAGGAAGCATTCTGTATGTGAAGCGCGCGGAGCCGGAAGAGATCATTCCCGGGGATGTGATTGCTTTCAGAAGAGATGGATCAGTGATTACGCACCGGGTGGAGGAAAACCGGTATGTGGAAGGAGAATTTATTACCAGAGGAGATGCCAACAGCAGAGAAGACCTGCGGCCGGTGCCCTATGAATGCCTGACCGGAAAGACCGTATGGCATTTTCCGGCATTGGGCAGAGTGATGTCTCTGATGTCAGGAACGACAGGAAAGATCTATGCGGCGATACTTGCCGCATGCGGTGTGATGTTCCATATGTTGGCAGGGGCATTGAGAGAGCGTCGGCAGTAACGGCAGAAGAAATGACAGAGGGAACAGGTGCATGGAGAAAAAGATGGACGAAGAAATGCTGCAGGTACGGATGCTGGGCGGATTTTCCGTAACCTATAAAGGGATACAGATTGCAGGAGGACCAAAGGCGCGGGAATCGCAGTTTGCGTATCTGATGCAGATGCTGCTGTATCATGGACGGAAAGGGGTGAGCAGAAGAGAGCTGGAAGAAGTACTGTTTGGGGAGCGGGAGGTCGGCAATGTGCATCATTCTTTAAGAAGCGTCCTCTATAATGCCCGAAAGAGGCTTCAGAAAGCAGGACTTCCCGATATGGAGTATATCTGTCAGGAAAAGGGTCAGCTCTACTGGACCGAGAAAATTCCTGCGGAAACGGATGTAAAGAAATTCAAAGAGCTCTGTCAGCTGGCGGAAGAAGCGAAGGAGCCTGGAGAAAGACTTACATACCTTCTGGACGCCTGCTACTGTTACAGCGGTGACTTTCTTCCGCAGCAGTCAGGCGTCATATGGATTGCACAGGAGGCCAGATGCTGCCGGAAAATGTTTTTTTCCTGTGTGGAGGAGGCGGCGGAGTTTTTGCGGATGCAGGAGGACTGGCAGCGAATGAAGGAGCTGGGAGTCTATGCATCCAGAATCAGTCCCTTTGCCGACTGGGAGACGATCACGATGGAGGCCCTTGTATCCATGGGATGGATGTCGGAAGCAAGAAAACTGTACGATGAGACGGTGGAGGACTATGTGCGGGAGCAGGGGTTCCGTCCATCCAGGAAGCTGATGGAGCTTCTGGAGCAGTTGGGAGACTGCATGGATCACCAGTATGCGGTGCTGGATGCGATCCAGTCAGAACTGACGGAAGAAGAACGGGTTGACAGCGGATACCTGTGCCCATGGCCGGTTTTTCAGGGAATCTACCAGATGGAGAGGCGGATCCTGGAACGGAGCGGGCAGTCTGTATATCTGATGCTGTGCACGATTGTGGACAGTAAGGGGAATCCCATGGAGGAAGGAAATGTTCTGGAGGAGCTGTCAAAACGGCTGGAAACAGCAGTGTGCAGTTCGGTGCGGCATGGGGATGCAGTGACCCGTTATGGAAAGGGCCAGTATCTGGTGCTGCTGGTCAATACGACCAGAGAGGACTGCAGCGTAGTTCAGAAACGGATTAACAGCCGGTTTCTGGTTGGAAGGCAGAGGACAGGCATCAAATATTATGTAAGCAGCGTGGTCTGTCAGACGAACAGGCAGAAAAGGTAAGCGGGGTACCCGCAGGCCGGAAAGATAGAAAGGAAATGATCCATGGACAGGTCTCAATGGTATATAGGGACACCGAACGGAATCATACTGTGCGTCGACTGTGCGGCAGGACGGCAGATCAGCGGGCGATTTTACAACAGATATGAAAGAGAACCGACAGAGTTCTCGAATACGGAGCAGATGCTGTTTCAGTTTGAGAGCTTTTTTGACAGGATAGGATTTCCTTATCCGTCAACAGCAGAAAGAATATTTCAGAAAAAAATCCGGGAAAAGGAGAAACGTCGAAAGGGGGCGGAAGAAATGAGCGATCAGGAATTGTTGAAAAAACATGGAGAACTGGGAACGTTTATCGTGCGGGTGCAGCACCGGCAGAACAGCAGCTGGCAGGGAAGGATCACGTGGATGGAGGAAGACCGGACACTGTGCTTCCGTTCAGTCTGGGAGATGATCAAGCTGATTGCAAGTGCGGTGGAGACGCCTGGGGAAGAGCCGGAGGAGAAGGAGCCGTAGTGGTTTGAAGAGGCATAGGGAGTGATGAGGTAAGGGAACGGAAACTTTTGGGGAGCTGGAGATCATGGGGATTCCGGGTGAGACAGGATGCCTGATCTGAAAGGAAGCACAGAAAGCGGTGCACAGAACCGGTTAAGTGAAAAATGGCATGGAAGAGGGAAGCCTCCCATAAGATGTAGAGACAGATCTTATGGGAGTTTTTTGTATGAATTATCTGTGGGCAGGTATGATGCTGGTGGCGATCGTGTACGGGGCGTTTCACGGCACGATCCCGGAGGTGACCCAGGCGGCGCTGGATTCTTCGAAGGAAGCGGTGACGCTCTGTATCACCATGCTCGGTATTCTTTCTTTCTGGATGGGGCTCATGCAGATCGCCGGCGCTTCCGGATTGATTGAAAAAATGACAAGAGGAATCCGGCCGATCCTTAGGTGGCTCTTTCCCCGGATTCCGGCAGGGCATCCGGCGCTGGAGCAGATTGCGGTGAATTGTATCGCGAATATTCTTGGCCTCGGCTGGGCGGCGACCCCAGCGGGCTTAAAGGCGATGGAGGAGCTTGGGAAGCTGGAAGAGGAGCGGCGGGCAGGAGGCGGAACTTTTCCGGGACGGCAGACAGGAGCAGCAGCCGGGGAAAGAAGCAGGCGTCCGGGAGCGCAGAATGCAGGAGGACGCCGTTATCCTGCAGTGCCGAAGGGCTTGGCCAGCGATGAGATGTGCGTGTTCTTGATTCTGAATATCTCCTCGCTGCAGCTGATTCCCATGAACGTTGTGGCGTACCGGAGTCAGTATGGAAGTGTGAATCCGACGGCGATCGTGGGGCCTGCGATCCTGGCGACGGCAGTGAGTACGCTGGCGGGGGTTATTTTTTGCAAAGTGATGGATGGGAAGCGGAGAGTTTAAATTGGGCTCTTCGCTGTTGTTTTTTAAATTAAAGTATGAAAAGGGATATAAATATGATATATTAGTGATAGAGTGAAAGAAAACGGAAATAATTTATTATGTAAACAGAAACAGGTGATCATGATGCAGAAAATATGTATTAGGAATAATGGACCAGTAAAATATTTTGAGATGGAAATCGAAAAATTTAACCTGCTAATTGGAGAGCAGGCAACAGGAAAGAGTACAATTGCAAAAAGTGTCTATTATTTTAAAACAATTAAGACAAAAATTGCAGATTATTTAACACAGATCTACGATACCAATTCGTACCATAATATGGATCAGGAGAATATCAGGTTTGATAAAGCAATAAAATCAGAATTAAAAAATATATTTATTAAATTGTTCGGTTACAGTTGGGATTTAAATCCAGAATTTTATATGAAATATGATTATTCGGACGATTTATGGATTCAAGTGTGGTTGAAAAAAGGTGATAAAAACAAACAATATATTAATGTAAAATATTCTAAGAAGTTGATGGATTCTATCAAAGAACTGCAAGAAGAAGTACGTAGTCTGTATCATGACAAAGAGAAGATGATTCAGACAAGTTTGGTTCTTACGAACGAGGAAAGAAAAAGAAATCATGAAATGATTATTCGTAAAGTAAATTCTATTTTTCAGGATAACAAAGAGACTTATTATATTCCGGCGGGTCGAAGTCTTTTAACAGTTATGTCAAATAATCGTGCCGTGATGAATAATGCCGGAGATTTGGATCTTATAACAGAGATGTTTATGGTCTTGATCGACAATGTACGTAACAGTTTCAGAGACGGAGTAAAAAAAGCACATCTTTTTTATCCGACAGAAAAAAGACCGTATGATATCCAAACAATTACAGACTTAATTGTAAATATGGAAAAGGGGGAATATTTTTACAGCGGTGGAAGAGAATTTTTAAAGATAGAGAAAGATGCAGATCATCCGGTATCTATTAATTTTGCATCATCCGGTCAACAGGAGATTTTATGGATGTTAAATTTTATGTATGTTTTAATGCTGCGCCAGGAAAATGTGTTCCTGATTATTGAAGAACCAGAAGCACATATTTATCCATTGCTACAGAAGAAAATTATGGAATTTATTGTATTGTTTACCAATATACAGGAGAGCGGAGTATTTATTACAACACATAGTCCATATATGCTTACCGTTGCAAATAACCTGTATTATGCAGGCGTGCTCTCACAAGAAGGGCAATTAAAAGAAGTCAGTAAAGTAATCAATAAAAAATATATGATGAAAAAAGGAGAACTTTCTGCGTATAAACTGTTGAATATGCCTGTAGAATCCGGCGAGAAGAATTATATTGATTTATTGGATGAGGAAAAGAGAGAGATCAGGTCAAGCTTAATTGATGATGTATCTTCTCAGATCAACGAATTGTATACTGCCTTATATGATATTGAACTGGATAACGAACAGGGGTAGAAATATGGCAAAACGAAAAACAAAGGAAGCAGATTACATTTCTAAGTTGGCAGAAGAGCAAAGAATTGTGATCACGGATACGGAACATAAAAGCAAGGCGTTTGTTCCATTACAAATTGATCCTGGAAATGAAGTGGAAGTGGTAGAAATTGATGGTGGCTTAATTACTGGATTATCTGAAGGGGAGTATATATGTGATAATCTGGTATATACAATAAAAGCAAATACAGCAGGTTTGAATATCACATGGTTTCTTGAATTAAAAGGAACGAAAAATCAAAAAGAAGCAAAACATGCGGTGGATCAGATTATAAAAAGTATTTATTATATGCAGGATCAGGCAGCTTACCCTCAGGCGACAAAATATATTACAAACAGAGATTTTGTATTTGCTGCAATTGCCGGTGCACCTGATAAGACAATTGTTTATGCTCTTTTGCTATATCAGGCCTGATGTGAACTGTAAAATGGCTAAAATAAAAGGAAATAAGGCTCCTTATGATATTTTATGCTACAGTAAACAAGAGGGTTACATACCATATCCGTCTATGCTGATGAGATTATTACAGGGAAAAAATACGAAATGAAAATGTAGCAGAAAAAAATAAGAGAAATGTTGAAGATTCCAAAATGTTACATAATATTGCAAAATACAGGATAGTTTGCAGAAGTATAAAAAATATTTAGTCCGTGCTTGACACAGGCGAATATCCTGGGCCTTGGCTGGGTGGCGACCCCGGCGGGCTTAAAGGCGATGGAGGAGCTTGGGAAACTGGAGGAGGAACGGCGGGCAGCAGGCGGAACTTTTCCGGGAAGGCAGACAGGAGCAGCTTCAGCCGGGGAAAGAAGCAGGCGGATGGGAACACAGAATGCAGGAAGCCGCCATTATCCTGCGGTTCCGAAGGGCGTGGCCAGTGATGAGATGTGCGTATTTTTGATCCTGAATATCTCCTCGCTGCAGCTGATTCCCATGAACGTGGTGGCATACCGGAGCCAGTACGGGAGCGTGAATCCCACGGCGATCGTAGGCCCTGCGATCCTGGCAACGGCGGTGAGTACGCTGGCGGGGGTGATATTTTGTAAGGTGATGGATGGAAAGCGGAACAGGTGAAAAAACAGAATGAAATTTGAAATGGAAGGAGCTGCCGGAAATGAGCAGCTCCTTTAAAGGATTTTACGATATTGGATACCGTCAGATGCCTTTTCTTTATGTGTAAGATTTACAGGACAAAAAAAGTTAATGTGTGAACTCTCTCTTCTAAAAATTGCTCCCTTTATCTCGAGAATTTGAATCCTCTCAAAGCAAAATCAAAAAGTACAGATTTAATTCGCGATGCAGCTGCCGGCAAAATGTTTCCTGATTATTTCAATAAATTGTGCAATCTCATCTGAGGGTGTTTTGGAATACAAAATACCATATGTAATCTGATGTTCCCAAGTTACCGGAATTGTAACCAGCGAGGGATGGATGTCTGCCCATGCGTCCAGTGTTAATAACAGTGAACCGTTTTGTTCGCAGGTATTGAAGGTATCCATATCATAATAGTAACCAGCTTCTTCAATCAAAATCTGTGGATGCGCCAGTTTCAGAACATCGTGAAAATGGTCAATCAGTTCCGTATCCCCGTTTTTTACCATTACAAGATGTTGTCCGTGTAAGTCACGCAGGGTCAGTTCTGTTTTACCTGCCAGTGGATTTCCTTTTGGGACGGCGATACAAAAACGGTAATGTCCAAGTGGCAGGTAGGAAGCGTGTTCATATATGGTTTTGGAATTGAAAGAGCCGACCAGAAGGTCGATTCTTTCTCCTAAAGACGCAATTACAGAAAGGATCTGTTCTTTTGTATCTTTGTAAGGGACTATGTGAAATTTATATTTTGGATATTGTTCCCGGAGGGGAGACCATAAGTTGGTCAGTACCCGGCTGGGGTTTAAAAGGGAGGAGCCTACCCGTATAGAAATACCCTCAGAGCGTTCTGCACTCTTTGCTTTGGCAACTGCGTTTTCAGCGGAAGCCATCATCTTTTTCCCATCTTTGTATAAGGATTTTCCAGCAGCTGTCAATTCTATTCCCTGGTTGCTCCGTTTCAGCAGGGCTACGCCTATCCGATTTTCAAGGGTATTCATATGCTTCATGACAGAAGCCGGGGTGACTAAAAGTGTCCTGGCAGCTTTTGAAAAACTGCCGCTGTCTACTACTTGTAAGAAAACCTGTAATTGTTGGCTAAGCAAAGGGAACGCCTCCTTCACGTTTACTTTTGGTAAAAGCATCATAGCATTTTTGGTCATTCCATGTCAAGCAGAATACGGCTACAATAAGGGCATAACAGCTGAGAAATAAAAAAGTGGGAGGGGTACAGAGTAATGAAAACGAGCGGATAGTGGAAGTGATGAAGGAAATCCGGTATCTGGGAAAGCCGGGTATAAATTTTGAATCCAGAAAAACAGGGGAAACAGGAAAGAAGGGGCTGTATGGAATATGTTGATTTGAATAATGGAGTCAGGATGCCGCTCCTTGGATATGGAACTTTTCAGATTGATCCGGCGAAAACGGAGGAATGTGTACGCAGAGCTATATCAGCGGGGTACCGGCTGATTGATACGGCGCAGGGGTACTTTAAAGGGGAAGATTGTAGCGTATGAAGATGCTGCGGGAAAATCCTCTATTCAATGTGGTAAATGCCATACTTTTTTACTGGTGGATTACGATAAAATGACTGCGGAACCAACTTTGCAGGAAAGAGAAGTTTACAAGATGGTGGTAAATGTATAAGGTAGTGTTTGCTGACTGAGCAACAGGGCGTCATATAGGATAGCCACTAATAGCCAGAGCAGATTATTGGGACAGGGGACAAACCCTGCCAGATAATTTGTTCTGGCTATTTTATGTGTGTAAACAGGATATGGACAGGCCATGTAGATGATATTTGGATTATTGTGAGAAAGGATGGAATGGATATGGCAGACTGCATTATTCAATTATTGGGAGGGGTTGATAAATTTCTTTCTGCGCTGATTGTATTTATGGTAATAAATTACATAGCAGAAATGCTTCTTGTGATCGTGGGGGAGGAGAAGCGTTCCAATGTGTTTTTGCTAAAGAATATGTTTAAGAAAGCGGCGATACTTATTTTGGTGATTGTTTCCAACATTGCAGGCACAATCATTGAAAGCAATTATGCAATTCGGACGACAGTTATTCTGTTTTACATTTCAAATGAAGGGCTTGCTATATTAAGAAATATAAATCGGCTTGGAGTGCCGCTTCCTCAAATATTGGTAAAGATGCTAAATCAGATAGGGGATGGGGAATAACATAGTTGCAGAAAAGTACCCCTTTCCGAAACGGGGATGGGTAGGGTAAGCGGTTCGCGGACGGCAAGCATTAAAGAGAGGAATAGGTGATAAATGTGATGTGGATTCTTTTATCGACCAGTATCTTGAGAAGGAAGAGGAAGCTCCAGAAATAGATGTTTTCAAAGATCATATAACAAAAGAAGAATTGACAGCGATGGCAGATGCAGATGCGTCAGAGGTTTTTAACCAGATAATCGATAAAAAATTAGATGGAATACAGAGTCTGCGTGAACAATATGATAATTCCGATTGCGAAGACCTCATTTATTATAAAAAAGGCGGTTCCATCACTCCGACGTTGAAAGAAGCAGTTGGAAAATCATTTCTGTTTTATCATAAAGTGATAAAAGAAAAGCAATATAAAAAACTAATGACAAGATCTCATGAAGACAGATGTATTTTTTTGATCGAACAAAACCGGCAGCTTTTGCTTCGGGACAGGGACTGGATAAAAATATTCTCGAATATAGAGCAGCATCTGAAATCATATGCGCGTTATTATCCAATGGTTCGTGTAAAGGCCAATAACAGGGATTTAAATCATTTGATAATGGCGCTGGTTTTAAATGATGAGTTATATCAATCCGCAGAAAAATGGAGTAAAGAATATGAATCATGATAAGAAAAAGGACATTTATGAGAATATTGACATGGAAAAAAGCGGCCGTAGAATGAAATGGATTCTGACAAATGCCGGGTATGATGTAAGAACAATTCAAAATTATCTTCAGCTTTCCTGTCCACAGCCAATTTACCGGTGGTTTCAGGGAAAAATCTTACCAACGGTAGATCACCTGTTTATGCTCAGCAGGCTTTTGGGCATTCATATGGAAGACTTTTTGGTTGGCAGGAGAGATGTAGATGTGGAGTATGCTTTCGTAAACCATAGGATTGTGTTGTATTATAATTATATCGCGGGTAAAAAATGTTTTGGACGATTGCAGTATAAAGGACAAAATTTAAAGTAATATATGTGATTTGTGTAAAACAATAAACCACTTTGATAAAGCTAAAGTGGTAAAGGTAACCGGAACCTGGCCTGTATAAATGGGGGTTTCTCGTACCCCTGCAATCCTTGCCATTGAAAGATGAGTATGGGTGCACATGGTTGTAAGGTTTCCAAAGGCATGAGTGCCGACTTTGCCATCCAAGCCACAACATCACAAAAGCTATAAGGACCATAAAGGGCAAATACTTATAATCCTTTTTCGGGTCAAATACCGTCCCCAAAGAAATGGGAGGGTTCAGGATGCCGGCTTCCAGAGTACGCCCTCGCTGTGGTAGCTTCTTCCTTCCAATGTGACGGAGGTGATATTTTCGTCCTCCACCATCAACCTGGCCCATCTGGGTTCTCCGTTCTCCTCCGGGAGGGCGTAGTAATAGACGTTCCAATGCGACTGGTTCGGATAAGCGGTCACATTAGGCTCACCGAACTGGGCGGCAAACGCCTCCCAGGATGTGCTGTTCTCCAGAAATGTGGTGATCTCTTCCTTTGTTATCGTTCGGTTTATCGGGGTATAGATATATGCGTCTTCGTTGATGCGGCAAGTCTGATAATCTCCCGGCGGGTCTTCATAGAGCCATAGTCCGTATTCCTCCGGCAGCTCAAATTCCGGGGCGCAGCGGGCTTTTTCTGTGACAAATACCAGTTTATTGATTCCGATATTCTCCGGCTCCTCATCGTCGATATCCGTGACGACTACATAGCAATAGTAGTTTATCCCCTGTGAAACTACTGGAACCCAGCCGGAATAGCTGCGCCGGGTTGTCCTGCCATAGTGGAGATGCTTGGAGATGCTCGGCGTATTGTCTGACCAGCATTCGTCCGTAGACCCGGAGTAGAAAGTAAACAGTCGGGTCAGAACTTCGTCAAAGTCCTCGTCCTTTGCCAAAGCGCTGGGGGCAAAAAGGGCTTTTACAGCCTCTGTGTCCTGCACCTCCACCGCCTCAAGGAAACTGGCGGCAGTTTCCTCCACATAGGATGGTGTGTGGGGGGCGGCGTCCGCAATTTTATCCAGGGCTTCTTTCGGCAGGACATTCAGGACTCTCTCCGCCAGGCCGCAGCCGCTGAGGCAGAGCAACAAGGCTGCAAGCGTCACACCGATTTTCCAAATACGCATTAAATTCCACGGCCTCCTTTTTCTAACACGTTTCTTTTTTATTTCATGTGCCTGGCTTTGGCTTGATGTCAGCACCGGCGATATTCTGCAAAATAATGGATGGGAAGCAGAGAGCATAAATGGGGCTCTCTGCTGTCACTTTAGTTTCGCATATCCAAAAGTTTCTCCAGTATCGTCAGCTGTTCCGTCGAAACCATTCGATGATCATCATTCAGCGTTCCCAGCGCAATGTTCTTATTTGTCCCGTGGTAGTCGCTGCCGCCTGAAATGAGAAGGCCATGGTCCTGAGCGGTCACGGTCAGCCGTTCGCAGACCGGTGCCGGATACCTGGAGTACCAGCACTCCAGCCCCATGATGCCGTAATCTGTCAGCTCGACCAGCATTTTGCCAAACTGTTCCAGGCTGGCTTCTTTCTCCCCCTCGCCGCCCAGGGGATGGGCCCACACCGGCATACCTCCGGAGGCCAGGATCGCGTTCACAGCGGTCTTTGCCGGGATACGGCTGGAAGGAGTGGGACAGAGATTGATGATGTCCCGGATGGCCTCGGTCCGGCTGGCGGCGTAACCGAATTTCACCATAAGGTTACCTAGGTGAGGCTTGCCCACGCCGGGAATCTGGAGCAGCCTGTCCAGCTCCTCCGCAGGGAAAGTGATGCCCCGGTTTCGAAGGAAGTCCAGCCGGAGATTCAGCTTGCCCTCCCGCAGGGCCGCTCCCTGCCTGAGAGCTGCTTGAAAGGCTGGGTGAGCCGTATCATTGCAATAACCCAGGATATGGCACTTGCCTGTGTCCATCTGGCAGGAAAACTCAATGCCGGGGATGAAAGTCACGCCCTCCGGTGGATTTTTCAGTAGTGTTTCGGTCCCGGCCACAGTGTCGTGGTCGGTGAGAGCGAATACTTTGATGCCGGCGGCTTTGACATTTTCAATAAGCTGAAGCGGGGTGTCAGTTCCGTCCGAGGCGGTGGAATGAGTGTGCAGGTCGATGACAGCGGGCATAAACGGGTCCTCCTGTTTGATATGAAACGATCTCTATGTCGCAGCGTATTTCGCGTGCGGCCGTTCTATGGATTTGAGCAGAGTCTCAATCGCTCTACGGTACTTCTGGAATGGAACAGTGCTTTATACGAGGGAAAGCATTGCCTGAATCCCCAAAACATCTGTAATGCAGTGAAAAATATCATAGTCGATTATACCATCAAGGACTTGAGGAATCAAGCCGTCTCACCGGCATTCGCTTTATTCGAAAAATGAAATTTTAAATAGTTTCGTAATGTTGTTGGAAATATCCATGTGTGTTATACTGTAAAACAATAGAGCAGAAAAGACAGGTACCGCAGGAGGTATGAAAATGGCGAGAACGGTAAGTATCGGCTGTCAGGATTTTGAGACGGAGAGCTGCAGGGAACGTATCCGGTGATCGCCATGAGTTTTGCGGACGTCAAAGCGACTTCCTTTGCACAGAGCCGGAAGGCGGTCTGCCGGATTATCAAAATGGTATACAACCGGCATGTTAAACAGGAGATTTCGATATGAAAAAGAGACTTTCTGGAAAACGTACAGCACAGGCAGTAACGCTTCTCTGCCTGGTATGTGTGCTCCTGGCTGCCGCTTACAGGTATCAGGAGCGGGATACAGATCCGGTGCCGCCGCCGCAGGATGCGGACGGTTACTATCTGCTGTCCACGAAGGAGGACTTCAGATGGTTCATTTCCAGAGACAGGGATCCATATACCAATGTCCGTCTGGCAAATGATCTGATTTTAAATGATACGGAGGGCTGGGAGAACTGGGCGGATACGCCTCCTGAACACAGTTACGGGGCCATTCCCAGCTACCATGGGCATTTTGATGGAAACGGCCACGCTCTGGAGGGGTACTATACGTCATACGGGAAATGGCTGGCGTTCCTTTTTACGGTACTGGAAGAGGACGCCAGAGTGACAGACCTGACGATCCGGAACAGCCTGTTTCAGACTACTTATGAGGACTGTGTCTACGAGAACGAAGGCGGAAAGACGGACGTGGTCACCGCCTCCGCCCTCTGTTTTGCCAACTATGGCGTGATCGAGAACTGTGAGGTGCAGGCAAAGGTAACAGGCGCGTGGGATGCGGGCGGCATTGCGGGAATCAACTACGGGCAGATGACGAACTGCAGGTTTACGGGAACGGTGGAGGCGGGAACGGATCACAGTACGGAAGCACCCGAACATACATCTACCCGAAAATCCCTGTTTGCGGGCGGTATCTGCCGTTCCAACCAGGGCGTCATCCGAAACTGTGTGAATGAGGGGACAGTAAGGCTGGATGCCATCTCCAAAACCTTTTATGTGCATGATTTTGCCGCAGGGGGTATTTCCGGACGGCAGTCGGAAGAGGGACGCATCGAAGACTGCTGCAACAGGGGAGATGTGACCGGTATGGAACTGGCGGGCGGTATTGTCGGCGCAAGCTGGGGCAGCATATACAAATGCCAGAACAGCGGTAAAGTCCATAAATTGTTTTGGCTTTCTGGTAAGTATTCGGGGCATATGTTTTCAAATACAGCATCTCTTCGGCGCTGAGTTTTTTTCCGGCATTCAGTTTTATCTCAATATCCATCTCCATCTGTTCGGAACGCTCAGGTCGCTGATCATTCTCTCCCACTTTGTTCTGAAAAGAATGGTCTACAAATGCGGTTTCATCCGGAGCATAATCTGCCGTTACCTGCCTTTCCTGCCACCGTGCTGCCATCTTCATGTTTTTTGCATAAATATTTAATGAAGTAATCATCCGGATTCCCATAAAATTCCTCTTTTCCTGTTTGACGGTATTTGCGGCGTTTATTTATATTTCGTCGGATAAGAGATAATCTTAATTGAAAAGCTGTTTTTTGTCCATGGCAGTTCGCATATTTCATAAAAACCAATGATTTTTACGATCTGTTCAGTAACTGCACAGATTATGCATATTGTTGCTTGCTTTTTTATTATTTTTTATTATACTGGATCATATATATATATCAACACGCTGTTCGAAAAAGTACCTGGAGGTAAGAGAATGAGATATATGATCGTAATGGCTGGAAAAGAATTGCCCATGAAAAGACACATGATACTTATATCTATTCTTTCCGTTTTGCTTCTGTTTACGGTAACTGGATGCAGCCAATCGGATCGTCCCACGCCATTGGAAGAGCTTCCGGACAATTATTCTCTGGAGCAGGCAAAAGAAGATAGCTGTGTGGTCCATGAAAACGGCGATGTAACATATGGCAGGGATTTATTTGAGGAATTCTTACGCACGGCTGCATCAGGGAAAACAGATCAGGTAAGACTTGCGTTTTATTGTACGCTTGACGACCCATCCGGATATGATCCGGAATATTACGAAACAGTGAGAGATGATTACCCATGTATGTATATTCAGGAGTTGTCTTTTGACGGAGAACAGTATACCATCCGCTGGTACGAAGACGGAGAGGAATTTATCAGGAATTATTCATACATTATGAAATATGAAGGGCCGGCAGAAAGCCCGGATGCCTTATATCAGTCTTATATAAGATATGTACTGACAAATGATGAGAAAGTTACATGGCAGGAATTGACGCATGGAATGTTCAGCTCTCAAATGGGAGATTACATAGATCACATGAGTGTCTGCACGGATCTTATCGATGAATGAATTCAGGAGGAAACAGAAAATGGCAAAACGTACAAAAGGTAAATGCAAATATTGCGGAAAAGAATATACGTTCAGTTACATGAATAAACATTTGCCGGTTTGTGAAGAACGTCAGAAAAAGTGGGCGGAGGAGACTGGGGGTAAAAAATGCGGATATTTCGAGCTGGCTGTTTATCCGAAATACAACAGAGATTACTGGCTGTATGTGGAGATAAAAGAGACGGCCACATTGAAAGACGTGGATCAGTTTTTGAGAGACATATGGGTAGAATGCTGCGGACATTTGAGCGCGTTTAAGATAGGCGGCGTCAGCTATGACGTTATGCCGCAGAATGATTTCTTCTGGGGGGAACCCGCAAAAAGCATGAATTATAAATTGAAATCCGTTCTGAAAAAAGGAATGACTTTTGATTATGAATATGATTTTGGCTCTACTACAGAGCTTATGATAACGGTGGTGAATTACAGAACCGGAAAGGACAGAAAAGAAAAACTGACCATTCTGTCCAGAAATAATCCGATGGAAATCATATGTGATACATGCGGGAAGAAGCCGGCAGCATACATATGCACGGAATGTATTTATGATGGGAGCGGATGGCTGTGCGAGGACTGCGCAAAGACGCATGAGTGCGGAGAAGAAATGCTTATGCCGGTCTGCAATTCACCGCGGGTGGGGGTATGCGGATATTGCGGAAGCGATATTTATCCGGATCAGTTTGTTTCGGATGCAGAGTAAACGGCAGGATTCACAGGAAGTCTCCCTGTTCTCAACCCGGTGATCGAAGAAACAAGGAGAAGACTTCCGCTCATCCCGGCAAGGTTCTTCTGTAAACCGCAGAAAAATAAAGAATCTCCGCCGCCGCCGTGAGTAGCCAGGAAAATACATACAGAAGATACAGTGACTGTATGGTCCCGAAGAAGGCAAAGACCGTGTAGATCCAGACAATCCGGAATACACAGGAGCCCAGGATCACGATGACGGTGGGCAGGAGGCTTCTGCCAAGCCCCCTGGAGGCCGCGATGGTACAGTCCATAAAGGCGGACACCGAATAGGAGAGCGCCATGACGGACAGACGGTGGATCCCGGCTTCCACAACCGCACGATCATTGGTAAAAAGGCCGAGGAACGGATACCGGAGCAGGTAGATCCCCACGCCGATGATCAGCCCGATCAGAAACGAATAGGTCAGGCAGACAAGATAGCTTTTCAGAATCCGTTTTCTCTTCCGTGCGCCCAGGTTCTGTGCGATAAAGCTGGAACAGGCGGTATAAAAAGCCGCCATCATATCATACACCAGAGGGTCGGCGTTGGTGGCTGCGGAATTGCCTTCCACAATCACGTGATCAAAGGAATTGACGCTGGTCTGCACAAAGAGGTTAGCGATAGCAAACAATCCGTTTTGAAAAGCGGCGGGAACGCCGATCTTCAGAATCCGCTTCATTTTGTCCGGATACAGTTTCAGACTTCCCATGCGGAGTGCAAAGGCCTCCCGGCTTCTTATGAGGACAGTCAGGATCAGAACCGCAGAGAGATACTGGGATATGACGCTGGCAGCGGCAACGCCGGCCACATCCCATCTGCATACAATGACAAAATACAGATTCAAAAGCACGTTGACGATCCCGGAAAACAGAAGATAATACAGCGGACGCCTGGTATCGCCGGCGGCGCTCAGCACAGCGCTGCCGAAATTATAAAGTCCAAGGGCGGGCATGCCCAGCAGATAGATGCGCAGGTAAAGTACGGCGTCCAGGATCAGCTCGTCTTTGGTGTGCATGACCGTCAGGATCGTATGGGCAAACAGGACGCCGAATACCAGGATCAGCATCCCGGCGGAAAAGCACAAAATTACAGAAGTATGTACGGTCTCCCTCAGGTCCCTGTTGTTTCCGGAGCCGATATGAAGAGCCGTCAATGCATTGACGCCGCCGGAGAGCCCAATGATCAGCCCGGTAAACAATGTGACCAGGATGCTGGTGGAGCCCACAGCGCCCAGAGCAATGGGTCCCGCGAATTTGCCCACCACGGCCACGTCCGACATGTTAAAAAGCACCTGCAGAATATTGGAGAACATGAGCGGAACACTGAAAAACAGGATTTTTTTCCAGAGAGATCCGCTGCTAAGATCCATTTCGTATGTTTTCATCATAACACGCTTTCCATTATAAAATCCCCGTTTGTGAACGGAACATATCTATCATATAAGAAATCTCAGAAAAAGCAAGTACCGGAATTTTTTACACGATCCTCTGCTCCAGAATCTGAAAGGAAAGCTGAAGGACCAGCCGCTCCCTGGCATCCTCATAGTCGACATCCGCCAGCTTCTGGATCCGCTCCAGCCGGTAAAAGAGGGTGCTCCGGTGGATGAACAGGGTCTTGGCGGTCTGCAGGACGTTTCGTTCCAGCTCCAGATAGACCTTAAGGGTACGGTAGAGCTCTGTTTTATTCTTCTCATCGTATTGCTTTAAGATCAAAAGCTTGTTGGAGCACAGAAGCTCCGGGGAGAGATGTTCTCCTCCCTGGCTTAACAGATATTCCAGAAGATAGTCGTCAAAACGGCAGCACCAGTTCATGCTGCCGCTTTTCTTGCCAAGTTCCAGGGCCGTCCGCGCCTGATAATACCCCTGAGAAAGCTGCATGAAATCATAGATCTCCGAGCTCGCTCCCATCTTCAGAAGCCCCTCCCGGAGGAGGATGGCAAGGCTGCTTAAGACGTCCGAGATCCGGGTGTGGGAGTAGGTCAGATTGACCAGCACGGTGATTCCGTTGTTGTGCATGAAGGCGTGCCCCTCCGGGATCTGGGTCTCGATGTGCCCCAATGTGGCCGCGGAAGAGAGCATGCGGATATTCTGCCGTCCGGTCTCCAGCCGGAGACAGAGATAGTGATCGTCCTGCTTCCAGTCCAGAAACTGCAGCATCTTCATGACGATGGACTGATCCTGGATGTCTCCGTCCAGATATTCCCGGAAAAACTGTTCGATGTCGTTGCCCATGTTCAGGTGGAACAGGCTGTTGTTCTGTATGGCCTGGAGGATCAGCTTCGCCAGATGGGTGATCAGAAGCCGCTGCCCCGTAAGGATCGGCGTCTCCAGCTCGTCCACGCAGATGCGCCCCTCATATCGGCCGTTGTTCCACAGGTTCATGTAGAGGATCGGGTATCCCCGCTGCTCTGCCGAATAGACGCATGCCTCCGTAGTGGTCAGAGTGCTCAGGTATTCCGGGTCCACTTTAAAATCATGGATCAGGCTCAGGGGGACGATGTTCCAGCCGGTCCGGGCGTCTTTGTCCCAGACCAGCATGTTGGGGGCACGGTGGGGACAGGAGAGAATATAGAAGTTGGTGTCGTGGATAAAGATGGGATTCTGAAAGACCTTCAGGCTGGCCTCCAGCATGGCGTCCAGCGGATGGACGCTCTTCATGGCGGCGTACAGCTCCATATTCCATCTGGTATACAGTTCAAAGGTGTCCTGGGCCAGATTAAAAAGCTCCGGAATGGAAACGTCCTCTTCCACCACCAGCAGGGAGCAGTCCTCCGGAATCTGCCCGGAGGCAATCCTTCCCGATACAAGAAAGGAAAGCCCCTGCAGGCAGGCGGGCAGATGCACCAATTCGTCCGAACGGAGCAGATAGAGATAGGAGGGCAGAAGCGGCCGATTCTTCTGATAGAGCCGAACAGCCTCCAGCCTTGCCGGGTCTGCATCAGAAAACAGGGTAACATGCTCATAAACTGCACAAAAAGCGTCGTTAAGAAGCTGCATATTTAACAGAAAAGGTTCCATGATGATCGCCTCCGTTGGTGATTTTTTATATTATAGCACAGATGTCCGGAATTGTGAATATTGCCGAAATCAATGCGACAAAAAGTAGGAATATTATAAAAAATTATGAATCGGTCTGTCGGATTTACGGGCAGGACTGTGAATTATATACTGAAGGTATCACAAAAAACGGAATCAAAACCAGAAGGGGGTAATGTGCAAATGAGTAATGAAAACAATGGAAACCAGAAGAAAAGCTTAAGCAGTACACTAAAATACTTCTTCGGTGTGGGCGACGCCGGATTCGTCCTGATGAGCAACATCGAGACGTTCTACTTTATGACGTTCCTGACAGACCTGGCAGGCTTCAGCGCCGTGATCTCAGGTATGATCAACTCGGTGTTCACCACCGTGGACGCCTGCCTGTCCTGGCTGTACGGCGGCATCATCAACGGTACAAAGGCAAAGAGATGGGGGCGCTACCGTTCCTGGCTGATCATTGTGCCCTGGATGGTCCCGTTCCTGTACGCGTTTATGTTCCTGCGGATCAGCGACAACGAGATGCTTTCCGCAGTCGTGATCATCGCGGCGGCGATTCTGTCCCATGTGGTGTGGAATTTCGGATATGTGGCCAATGCGACGTTGGTCAGCGTGGTAGGCAAGACGCCGGAAGACAAGGCGACCCTCGCGTCCTCCCGCGCAACCTGGAACAACATCGGCGGTCTTCTGTTCTCTTATCTGGGCCTGCCCTTTGCAACGCTTCTGGCCGGCTTTGTGGGTGAGAAGAACAAGTTCGCGGCGGCAGCCTTCTGTCTGGGCGTTCTGATGGTAGTTACCTATTTTGCTCACTTCAAGATGACCGAGGGCTACGAGGAGATTGAGACCGGCGAGCAGCAGGCAAGAGGAAATGACAAGACGAAAGTATCCGTACCGGAGATGTTCGCCTCCCTGTTTCAGAATCCGCCTCTTATGGTGCTGATGCTGGCGGATCTGGCAAAATGGTGTGTGAAATTTGTAACAGCAGCTTCCGCCATCTACTATTTCCGCGACGCCATGGGCAATCCCGGACTGATGAGTATCTATACTTTAAGCGTGTCTCTGGGCGCAATCGTCGGTGCTTTCGCCATGCGCTATATCGCACAGAAGCTGTCCTCCCGGACCACCATGATCGTGTCCTATGGAGGAATGGCGGTGTCCATGTTCCTGATCTATGTGATGTATGCCAACGCGTCAGTGGTCATCGCGCTCATGACGATTGCTCATGTATTCTACGGCATGGCGTTTGCGGCGTCTCCGGCGCTCTATGCGGACACGGTCGTCTATGCAACCTGGAAGACCGGCAGAGACGCTTCCGGCTGGATCATGGGCCTGCAGAACCTGCCCCTGAAGGTGGGCGTCTTTATGCGGGGCGTGATCTTAAGTTCCTGTCTGGTGGCAGTGGGCTGGCAGTCCGGTGTGGCGCTGGAAGGAAGCGCACGCCAGGGGATGACCATCGCTTTCGCACTGGTTCCGGCACTTTTGTGTCTGGCAGGCATGATTTTGCTGATCGTGGGATTCAAAATTACCAAGGATAAAGTGACCCAGTATCAGAAAGAGATCGATGCGAAGAACTGAAGACCGCTTTCCAGACCGGCCCGTGACGGGCAGTATACGGGCAGCTGTGAGAAACAATAAAAGAAGTTTACATAAAACTCAAAGAAGGAGGACATGAAAAAATGCTTACATCTGTACAGAATTTTCTGGAGACGATAAAGCCGGACGGAAAACCGGAGCGGCTTTCCAGACAGTATGAGGGGACCACATTTTTCCCGCCGAACCCGGCATCCACCTATATCAGGGGCGTCCGCAAGGCAGGTATGGATCCCATGAAGGACCGTTTTGGCACCACGATTCTGTGGCCCGCCGGCCAGGTGGCGGCCATGCCCCATGTGACCGATGAGAACAAGGTGATCAGCGATATTACCGAGTGGAAGGATCAGCTGGTCATGCCGGATCTGGAGGCCAACTGCTCCGATCCCGCTCTGTGGGAGCCCTTCGTAAAACAGGCGGAGGAGATCCGGGCAAAGGGAGAGCTGGTTATGGCATTTATGCCCACCGGCGTCTTCGAGAGACTGCATTTCCTGATGGGATTTGAGGACATGCTCATGAACTTCCTGCTGGAGCCGGAAGACATGATGGATCTGTGCAACGCCATCGGAGAATACCGTTATCAGTACATGAAGCTGATCGTGGATCACATCAAACCGGATGTCATGCTTTCCCATGACGACTGGGGTTCGAAGAATTCTCTGTTCGTAAGTCCGGATACCTGGCGCGAGTTTATCAAGCCGAATTATGCGAAGACCTATGGCTACATGAAGGAGAAGGGCGTGATCATCATGCACCATGCAGATTCCTTTATGGAGCAGATTGTGGAAGATATGGTGGATCTGGGGATCGACATCTGGCAGGGCGTGATTCCGGAAAATGATATTCCGAAGCTTCAGAAGCAGCTGAACGGAAGGATGACGCTGATGGGCGGCATCGACGCTTCCATCGTGGACCGGGCAGATTCCACAGAGGAGGAGATCCGGAAAGAGGTCAGAAGAGCTTGCGAGACCTACGGGCCGGGCGGACACTTTATCCCCTGTATTACCTACGGCGCTCCGGGCTGCCTGTTCCCCCATGTGGATCCCATTATTGACGATGAGATCGCAAAATACAATAAAGAAGTGTACGGGATCTAACTGATATTCGGTGCCCCGAAGAGGCGGTTGTCTCTTCGGGGCTTTTTAAAAGGAATCGGCAGGAAATTGCGGGACTTATATAAAAAGGGGGCTGTTATGAAGCAGGAGGAAGCAAAGGCATATCTGAAACGGATCGGATATACAGAGGATATCCAAAAAGACAAAGAGACGTTAAACGGTCTGATCCGCGCGCATCTGGAACAGGTGCCCTTTGAGAATCTGGACGTCTGTGAATTTGGAGAGGTTCCGTCTCTGGACGAAGGGAAGCTTTTTGAAAAGATCGTGGAGAAGAACCGGGGCGGTTACTGCTTTGAGCTGAATACGCTTTTTCTGGCGCTGCTCCGCGCGCTGGGGTTCACCGTGTATCCAGTGGCGGTGCGGGTGCTCTGGAACCGGGACATCCTTCCGCCAGTCTCTCATATGGCTCTGGTGGTGCGGCTTTCGGATGGAAAATACCTGTGCGACGTGGGATACGGCGGTCCTGGTCCCAAAGGCCTTCTAAGCCTTGGGACATCCGTGCAGGAAGTGGCGGGAGAGTGCTTCCAGGTAAGAGAAAGAGCGGAAGAGCTTCTGGTGGAACGGGCTCATGGAGAAATCTGGAAAGCGGTGCTGCAGTTTCACGATCAGCCCTTTCTCCAGCAGGATTTTCAGCTGCTGAATTTTTACTGCGCGGCAAACCCGGCGGTGATCTTTTCTCATAAGCGGGTGGTGAACCTGTGTACAGCAGCCGGAAGCAAGGCGCTGACGGAGATGGAACTGGTCATCCGGGAAGGGGAGCAGACCGTCCGGCGGCAGCTTCAGAATGAAAAAGAACTGAAGACATGCCTGGAAGAAGAATTCGGACTATGCAACATAAAAACAAAACAGGATATGCAGACAGCAGGAGGGAGCAGATCAATATGATAAGAAAATATAAAAATCTCTGTAAGCCGATCACCATCGGCAACGTGACGTTTCGGAACCGGATGTTCTCGGCGCCCATGAGCGGGGCGGAGATCACTCCGGAATGTACCATCGGATCAAAGTCCACGGCCTTCTATGAGCTGCGGGCAAAGGGCGGGGCCGCCGCAGTGACGGTCAGCGAGCTGATGGTTCATCCCCCCACAGACGCATCCCATGCGTATCATCTGAATACGCAGACCGTTGGCTCTGTGGCCAGCTTTACCTATACGGCGGATGCCATCAAAAGGCACGGCGCGGTGCCCAGCGTGGAGCTGTCCCACTCCGGCCAGTATGCGGGTACCTATCTGCTGGACAAAAATAAAAAGGAATCCATGACCCAGTACGGACCCAGCGAGGGGACAAGGCCGGACGGACTTCCGGTGACGCCCCTTACAAAAGAGCAGATTCAGGACATCGTACAGGCGTATTATGAAAATGCAAAGCTGGCGAAGCTGTGCGGATATGAGATGATCATGGTTCACGGCGGACACGGCTGGCTGATCAATCAGTTCCTGTCCCCCTATTTTAATCATCGGACCGACGAGTACGGCGGATGCCTGGAGAATCGGGTGCGGCTGGCCAGAGAGGTGCTGCAGGCGGTCCGAAAAGCGGTGGGGCCGGGATTCCCCATTGAATTCCGCATGAGCGGCTCAGAGATGTTTGAGGGCGGCTATGACCTCAGTGAAGGGGTAAAAATCGCCCAGGCGGTGGAGGACCTGGTGGACCTGATCCATGTCTCCGCCGGTTCCTACAAATTCGGCTTCTCCATCACTCACCCGTCCATGTTCCGGGATCACGGATGTAATGTCTTTCTGGCGGAGGAGATCAAAAAGCATGTATCCAAACCGGTGGCGGCCATCGGCGGCCTCAACGATCCGGCCATGATGGACGAACTGATCGGTTCCGGGAAAGTGGATATTGTGGTCATGGGAAGGGCGCTGCTGGCAGATCCGGAACTTCCGTCGAAGGTGATGGAGAACCGGGAGGATGAGATCATAAGGTGCCTGCGCTGCTTTGTCTGCATGGCGGAGCGGGGAACGACCCAGACCAGGCGCTGTTCCGTCAATCCGCTGATCGGACGGGAGTGGGAAGGCATGGACCTGCAGCCGGCGAGAAAGAAACGGAAGGTTCTGATCGTGGGCGGCGGCGTGGCCGGACTGGAGGCGGCAGTGACCGCCGCAAGAAGAGGACATCAGGTCATCCTGTGCGAGAAGAGCGACCGCCTGGGCGGTATCCTCAAATGCGAACAGGGTATTGATTTCAAACATGAGATGTACGAGCTTGGGGTGACGCTGGAGCATCTGGCGCGGCTGGAAGGCGTGGAGATCCGCACCGGTACGGAGGTGACGCCGGAGTATGCAGAAAAGGTCGGCGCGGATGCACTGATCATCGCCGTTGGTTCCGCGCCCATCGTGCCTCCGATCCCGGGGATCGACGGAGAGCAGGTTGTGGTGGTAAACAACTACTATCTGGAAAAGGACAGGGTAAAAAGCGACGAGGTGATCGTCCTGGGAGGCGGTCTTGCAGGATGCGAGAGCGCGGTGCATCTGGCCAGAGAAGGAAAGAACGTCCATCTGGTGGAGATGCGCACAGAGCTGGCGCCGGATGCCAATATCCGTCACCGCCCCATTCTTCTGAAGGAACTGGAGGATCAGAAAGTCATCTGTCATATGGGTTATCAGGGACTGCGGGTCACCGAAGAAGGCGTCTGGTGCCGTGCCGGAGAAGAAGAAGTGCTGGTGCCGGGAGGCTCCGTGATCTGTGCAGTGGGCCAGAGAGCGAGAAAGGACATAGCAGAATCCCTTCTGGACTGCGCTCCGGTTGTCAAGCGAATCGGAGACTGTATCCGTCCGGCCAACATCTGCATGGCCGTCTATCAGGGGTACCACGCAGCCATGGATCTGTAAAATTGCGGAACTGAAATAAAAAAACAGCATCTGCCCGAAAGGAGCCCCGGAAGGATTTTGCGGAACGAAGAGAGGGAAAATGCTTCCAGACGCTGGGGCGGAGTGAGGTCAGATGCGGAACTGAAATAAGAAAAACAGCATCTGCCCGAAAGGAGCCCCGGAAGGATTTTACGGAACGAAGTGAGGGAAAATGCTTCCAGACGCTGGGGCGGAGTGAGGCAGATGCGGAACTATAAATAGAAAGGGTATATATGAAGCAGTATAAAACGTCTTCCTGGATCAAGTTCCTCCTGTTCTCGCTGGTCGGCATCTACGTGTTTTTTATCAATTTCTATGTGCCGGAGTATCAGATCGTCCTTGGTTCCTGGGAGTGGGGAACGGTGGCAGGGCAGTCCAACGTGCTGGTCTCGCACTTCACCAATCTGGTAAAAGCCGCCTTGTTTACCGGAAACTTTCACGCCATGCCCTTTGTCGTGTGGCTGATCGGCGTCTACAGCATCGTGGATCTCTTTTTGCTGAGGCCCGGTAAATTCTGGCATACGACGAGGGTGGCCGCCGTCTTTGCGGTGTTTAAGGTGGTGGGCTTTGTGCTTCTGTGCTTTGCCGTGATCCAGCTGTATCTGGGATGGAATCCCTTCTTTATGGACTGGTTCTTCCATCCGGTGGCGTCTCTGGGAGAGAAAAGCATCTGTGCGTTCATCATGAACAATATCCTGGTGACCATCTGCATCTCCATCCCGGCGGCTTCGCTCTTTCTGCCGCTTCTGGTGGACTATGGTCTGGTGGACTTTGTAGGCGTGCTGGTGCGTCCCATCATGCGCCCGGTCTTCCGGCTTCCGGGCCGGGCGGCCGTGATTATGGTCTCCGCCTTTCTGGGGAATTTCTCCGTGGGGCATATCGCGGTCAACGACCAGTACAAGACCGGGCGGATGACCGAGCGGGAAGCCGTGGTGATCGGGACCAGCTTTTCCACCGTGTCCGTGGGCTTTCTGCTGGTGCTGGCCAACAATACGGGGCTGAACGAGCGGGGATACTGGAATCTGTATTTCTGGACGGCCTTTCTGATCACCCTGCTGGTGAGCCTGATCGGTGTGCGGATCTATCCGCTGAGACAGATTGCGGATGCTTTTTGTCCGGGGGCGGAGCCAAAGCCGGAGCTTCCGATTCGGGAGCAGCTGTTCCGGGTGGCGGGGGAAGAGGCTCTGAAGACAGCCGAGAACCAGGAATCCCTGGGCAGAAGGATTGCCTATATCATGAAGGAGACCATCGGAGTGCTTGGGACGGTGGCCTCCGGGACGGCCTTCTTTGCCACAGCAGGCGTGCTTCTGTATACCTATACGCCGCTGGTCCGGTGGGTCGGATACATTTTCTACCCGTTTATGCAGATCTCCATCCCGGCAGAGGAAGCGGTGACGGCCTGTACCGGCGCGGCGGTGTCCTTTATCGAGGTGACGATCCCGGCGCTTCTGGTCACGGTGGGAGAGTGGAGTCTGCGGACCCGCTATATGATGGCGGTGGTGCCCGTGACTTCGATTATCTTTCTGGCCAGCTTCGTGCCCTGTCTGATGGCCACGGACATACCGGTGAGCTTCAAGGATATGGTGATCGTATGGCTGGAGCGGATGCTGCTCTCGGTGGTGATCACGGGGATCTTCGCAATCCTGCTGTTTCCGTGATTCTACAGGCGGCTGGAAAGCAGCTGTTGCAGATAACAATGTGTCAAAAAATGGGGAACAGGTATGAAGAAAGCTCAGATTCCTTATATCAGTCAGGAGATATTGGAAGACGTAAAAAGGCCCCTGCTGGCAGCCGTGGATCTGGGTTCCACATCCATCGTCGCGTATCTGATGGACGGTCTGACCGGCCGGCAGCTGTCCGTCAGAAGCATGCTGAACCCGCAGAAAAAATACGGGGCGGATGTGGTCACACGGAGCAGCTACGCGCTGGAACACGGGGCCGGGATCTTAAGCGGCTGTGCCGCTGAAGCGGTAAATCATCTGCTTCGGGAGGCGGCCCGGGAATGTCAGAGAAGCAGCGAGGATATCGTCCGTATCGTCATGGTGGGAAATACATGCATGCACCATCTCTTTCTCAATATTCCGACGGATACTCTGGTGGTGGCGCCCCATGAACCGAAGGTAAAAGAGGCCGTAAAAAGAAATGCGCTGGATTATGGACTTCTGGTCCATCCGTCTGCCGAGCTCTGGTGGCTTCCCAACATCGGAGGTTTTGTGGGGGCTGATACGGTGGGCTGCATCCTGGCTTCCGGCGTTCACGAGCAGGAGGAGCTGGTGCTTCTGGTGGATATCGGGACCAATGCAGAGCTGGTGCTGGGCAACCGCCGAAGGCGGATCGCCTGCTCCACGGCTGCCGGTCCTGCCTTTGAGGGGGTGAAGACTTCCTGCGGCATGCGCAGCAGCGACGGCGCCATCGATCATGTGACAGAGGAAGGCGGGAGGCTTCTCTATCATGTGATCGGGGAGACGGAACCTGTGGGGATCTGCGGTTCGGGACTTCTGGACGCAGCGGCCTGCCTTCTGAAGACGGGATTTATGGATGAGAGCGGACGGATGGAAAAAACCTGGCATTTTACACCAAAAGTGGGGGTTTCCCAGAAGGATATCCGGGAGCTGCAGCTTGCCAAGGCCGCCATCGCCGCGGGGATCCGCCTGCTGTGCAGCCGCTATGGGGCGGAATTTTCCGATATCCGGGAAGTACAGCTGGCCGGGGCCTTCGGGAGCTATATGGATCCTGCCAGCGCCTGTGCGGTCGGCCTGTTTCCTTCGGAACTGGAACATAAGATCCGGCCCATAGGGAACGCGGCGGGAGAGGGGGCGCGAAGAGCTGCCCTGTATGTGGAGGAATATGAGGTCTGCAGCCGTCTGGCGGAAGAGACAGAATTTCTGGAGCTGGCAGGGGACAGAGAATTTTCGGACGCCTTTATGGAAGAGCTGCCATTCCCGGTATAGAGCACTAGTGCCGCTCTTCCATGTCGATCAGATAGAAGGACAGCAGCAGATAGAGCAGCTCCTGAGGATCAGAGAAATCAGTCTTCAGGATATGCCGGATCTTGTCCAGCCGGTATAAAAGGGTGCTTCGGTGGATGAACAGGGCCTCTGAAGTACGGGCGATGCTCTGATGCAGCTCCAGGTAGCAGCGGGCAGTCTGGTACAGCTCCGTATGGTTGGCCTCATCCTCATATTTCAGCTCCAGAAGCCGCTCGTGACAGATCATATAGGCCGGAAGCTTTCGGGTTGCCTGCTCGTAGATGTAGTACATGGCGATCTCGTTGAACTGATGGATCCAGCGGGAAGGATTCTGACGGGTTCCCACCTGGAGAGCAGTGGAAGCCTGGACATACTGCCGGTAAAAGTTAAAATGTCCCAGCATGCTCCGGCTGTACCCGGCGGTCAGAAGGCTGTCCCGGATAAAGCCCGCCAGCTTCTGATGGATCTGATCCTGATCCAGAGGACAGAGGGACAGATTGATAAATATGACCGCGTTCCCCTGGTGTTCCACCGCGCAGGAGCCGGGGATGATCTCTTCCACATAGCTGCAGATGGAGCGCAAGGTAAGATTTTTCGTATCCAGAATGCTTACGTTGATCAGGACGCACAGATAGTGGTGGGAGGAAAACCATCCGGAAGCATCCAGCTGGCGGCTGATTTCCACGTAGTCCGCGCTGGGCGTGGTAAGGAGCGTCAGAAAGATCTGATGGAGCTTGTAGGAACTGTCGCGGCTCTGCACCACATTGGTGGAGAGGGCGTGGGAGATCATTTTCGCCAGATATTCCAGCAGAAATCCGAAGGTGTCGTCAAGGGGGACTTCTCCCTCGGAGATCATCAGCCGGAAGACGGTCTTTCCGGCTCTTGGGATATTGACGCAGAGCTTCGGCGTGGCCACCTGATTGCCGGGATAATAGAAGTATCCGGTCCGGTCAAAAGACTCCTCATAGTAGACATCCTGCTTGAGGGCGTTGACGATAGGCTGCGTGGATTCGGTGGAGCCGAGAACCGAGTTCTTGAGCTTTCCGTAGGTGAGCTTTTTGGATGCGATGATCGAGAAATCCTTGCCGGCCACCATCATGGGATTGGGGATCACCGGGTCGGTCAGATCCAGAAGCTTCTGGATGGATCCGTTGGACAGCCGGGAATCCATCAGACTCTGATTCCAGCGGTCATAACGGTTGTAGAGCTCCTGCAGAAAGGACAGCAGTTCTCCCGCTGTGACCGTCTCCGGAAGGAAACAGTAGCTTGGCTTGCAGGACTCGGACAGATGGGCGCACCGGCCGGTGAACAGGATCATATTTTTAGACAGGCGTCGCACCGGCAGAGACAGTTCCGGGTTGTCAATCAGGTAGATGATCCCGTCGTCGGGAAGGAGCGTTCCTTCGTAGTTGATGGGATATTTCAAGATCGGATCCCGGGAAAGCCAGGAAGAGACGACGGTCTCCGGATATTGTTTCTGAAGATGCCAGGCGATCAATAAAGCGCTCAGATACATAGCGGTCACTCCTTTTCCTGAATATTATACAATGAAAAACAGGGGCGCGCAATCTGTCCTATAAAATGTAGGAAATCAAGTGCTCAAAATCAACATTTCTGGCGATAGTGCCAAAAGGCCGTCTGTGTTACACTTTATATTAAAGAAAGACGGGAAAAAACAGCATCTGGAAGGGCAGATGCGGAACTATAAATAAGGAGGAACAAAGATGATCATCATCGGTGAAAAAATCAACGGCTCCATCCCGGCGGTGGCGGAAGCCATCGCAAAGCGGGACGCGGAGTTCATCAAGGAGCGGGCAAGGATCCAGACGGAGGCAGGAGCAACCTATCTGGACTGCTGTGCGTCGGTTCCGGAGGCGGAGGAAGTGGAGACCTTAAAGTGGATGATTGACTGCATCCAGGAGGTCAGCGATCTTCCCATCGCAGTGGACAGCCCCAGCGCGGACGTGATCGCGCAGGTATTTCCGTACTGTAAGAGGCCGGGTCTGATCAATTCCGTGTCCGGTGAGGGCGGCAAGGTCGACAAGCTGTTCCCGCTGATCGCGGATACCAAATGGGAGGTTATCTGCCTTCTGTCCGATGACAGCGGAATCCCCAAATGCGCGGCGGACCGTCTGAAGGTCTTTGACTATATCATCTCCAAGGCGAAGGAATACGGCATCGCACCGAACCGCCTGCACATTGATCCCCTGGTGGAGATGCTCTGCACATCGGAAGACGGTATTGCCATGAATGTGGAAGTGATCAGCACCATCCGGGCCAAATATCCGGATATCCATATTACGGCTGCAGTCAGCAATATTTCCTTTAATCTTCCGGTGAGAAAGATGATCAATCTGGGCTTCACCGTGCTGGCCATGAACGCAGGACTGGACAGCGCGATCCTGGACCCCACCAACCGGGATATGATGGGCGTGATCTATGCGACGGAAGCGCTCCTTGGACAGGATGATTACTGTATGGAATACATCAGCGCGTATCGGGAAGGAATCTTCGGACCGAAAAAATAAGCTGCAATAAAAATTTAAAAAAATGGAGGAGAAGAAAAATGGCAGGAATTCAGGAAGTACATGAGTTGGTAGCAAAGGGCAAGGCAAAACTGATCGCGGCGGCAGTCCAGGAAGCATTGGATGCAGGATGTGATCCCACCGATATCCTTAATAAGGGTATGATCTCCGCTATGGATGAAGTGGGCGCAAAGTTCAAATCCGGTGAGATCTTCGTGCCGGAGATGCTGGTGGCTGCACGGGCCATGAAGAAAGGCGTAGAGGTATTAAAGCCCCATCTGGCATCCGGCGTGGCAGGCGCAGCAGGCAAAGTCGTCATCGGAACCGTGGCAGGCGATCTGCATGATATCGGCAAGAATCTGGTATCCATGATGCTGGAGTCCGCAGGCTTCGAGGTCATCGACCTGGGCGTGGATGTGGCCAAAGAAAAATTCGTAGAGGCAGTGGAGGCGAATCCGGATGTGAAGATCGTCTGCTGTTCCGCGCTTCTGACCACCACCATGCCGTCCCTGAAGGATACCGTTACCCTGTTAAATGGAGCGCCTTTCCGCTCCAACATTAAAATCATGGTAGGCGGAGCGCCGATCACGCAGGCATTTGCAGACGAGATCGGAGCGGATGCATATACAGAAGATGCTGCTTCCTGCGCGCAGAGGGCAAAGGAACTGGTAGCTTAGCATATTTCATTTTGTTCCGGCAGCAGCTGGACGAAAGAAGAATAACAGGTCAGAATATCAGAAAATCCATCAGCTTTATGCCAGGCTGGTGGATTTTTGCATATGGTTGTTTTACTGTGCTGAAATCAGGCCCATAAAACGGGCACGGCGGGTAATATAGCCAGGAGCAGTCTGGATACCTGCGAGGGTGCACGATGGTCCGCTTACATTTCGTCGGGTATGAAAATGATGCTCTGCAGTTTTGATAATCAGGAACTGCGTTGGGCCCGTTGATCTGCGAAAATACACCATCAGGGAGGCATGGAACAGCATGGAATTTAAAGCGTTTCGGAATTATTTCAGAACAGCAGGGCCGGCAGCGCCCTTGTTGGAAATATCCGAATGTGTTATACTGTAAAACAACGGAGCACAAAAAAGCGGATGTCGCAGGAGGTAAAAATCTGGTATGACGGTTTTACCTTTGGAAGCCGTACGGACATTTATAACCCATGGTCAATTCTGAACTATCTGGATAAAAAGAAAGCAGGAACCTACTGGGCAAACACCAGTTCTAACAGCTTGGCGGGAAAGCTTGTCAGAGAAGGGAGCTTGGATATCAAGCAGGAGTTTGAAGATCTGATCTCCGGCCGATCCATTATAACGCCTGTAGATGAACAGATTGTATACGGGGAACTGGATGGGAGCGAGGAAGGGATCTGGAGTCTTTTGCTGGCCAGCGGATATCTGCGGGTGGTCCGATATGAGGAATTTGGGGATGACGATGATGCAGGTGATCCGGAGTACGAGCTGTGCCTGACGAACCGTGAGGTAAACCGGATGTTCCGCACCATGGTGAAAGGATGGTTCCGGAAAAGCAAAAGAGAATATCAGGGATTTATAAAAGCGCTGTTATCGGATGACCTGGAGACTATGAATTACTGTATGAACAAGGTGGCGCTGGCGACCTTCAGCAGCTTTGACACCGGGAAAAAACCTTCGGAGGCCGCGGAGCCGGAACGATTCTACCATGGGTTCGTGCTGGGGCTTCTGGTGGAGCTGTCTGACCGGTATACAGTGACTTCCAATCGAGAAAGCGGTTTTGGACGCTGCGATGTGATGCTGGAGCCGAAGCAGGATGACGACGCAGTGATTCTGGAATTCAAGGTACAGAATCCGGAGAAGGAAAAAGAACTTGCAGATACCGTGAAGGCGGCGCTTAAGCAGATTGATGACCGCAGATACGAGACCATGTTCGTATCAAAAGGAATCCCCAGAGAGAATATACGGAAATACGGCTTTGCTTTCTGCGGGAAGAAGGTGCTGATTGGAAGGGGCGCCATTTCGTAGGACTACTTCAGGATTCCGGGAAACGTTTTCAGACGGCTTCCCGGAATTTTTATGCAAGCTATCTTGCACAATTCATCCATATCCCACTGTATTTGTGGAGAAAAAAATCATTCCGCGCCGGCTTTATTGACCTTTTGCGTGATTTAAGGATACAATCAATCCAACAAATCAATCACAAGAACGGAACAGAGATGAAGAAGGTTCAAAACACATTTCCTGATAATTTTCTATGGGGCAGCGCGATTGCGGCAAATCAGGCCGAAGGCGCCTGGCAGGAGGACGGCAAGGGGCTGGATATTTCCTGCGGATTTGCCCACGGCATTAAACATGACTACGATCCGGAAAAATTTTATCCGACTCATGAGGCCATCGATTTTTATCATCGTTATAAAGAGGATCTGGCTTTGATGGAAGAGATGCATTTCAGGGCGTTCCGCATTTCCATCAACTGGTCGAGGATGTGTATGGAAGGTGGAGAAATCTCTTTTTATCTTCTTTTGCACGGCGTAATACTGGTAATTTTTGAAAATACTAAAATGGGCGCAGAAAAGCAGTAAATCTTCTTCAGATTTACTGCTTCATGTGCCGCTGCAGGGCGGCAGGATAACCAATTTTTACAGGAGTTCAGTGTATTCAATCGGAGATTATTTATTCAACAGGCAGATTGTGCTGCTTCAAAAAGGATAGTTTATCCCAATAACCTCTCTGGAACAGAATTTCCATTAACAACATGGAAAAATCCACAACCTCTTAATCCTAAAGGGTCTTTCCATTCTAAAATCGCCCACTGACCGTCTTCAAATATATTTTCCACAATAGCTGTCATATCTGCTATTGCAAATTCTTCTGTAAACATTGCATGAATTGCTTCAATTCCTACAACAGGTTCGTTGGTTACCTGGTGATTCGTTGCATTTTTATGATAAAGGCTTGTAATTGCTTCTACGTCATGATTATTAAAGGCATCTACCCATTTACACACTACTTCTTTAGGTCTTAACATAATCCTTTTACCTCCCAATTTCAATTAATTTTTGTAATTTTATCACATCTTCACTCCATGTTCAACGATCATGACAAGGCAAGATGGATATGCTGCCCGCTTGTACTGCGTTTCCAGCCACTTTGTTCCCCGATTCCTTTTTGCGTCCAGTTCTGAAAGTAATAAAAAAATACTTCCCCCTGCGTCCGCTCCGGCAGTCCTTGCTGTTTATATGATATACTAAAAAATTGCAAAATTAACTTTTGTCATTTCGTTTTAATGTGATGACTGCATGACATATTAAACCAAAGACAATAGAAAAGCAACCACCGCTAAATAATGACGCGCCCCATCCTGCTCCCGACATTGTTAAAAAGCCACCAACAAAGAAAATCCCAATGCCAAGAAATATGCCGACAGCGTAAAAAAGCCCAATTGCCATATCGTACTTATTAAACGGACTTTTTTCTTTTTCGTTGATTTCCATTTTTGTTATTACCTCCTTTGCGAAATCGTCCATGTGAACTCCAAAAAGAAAGCAAATCTTTTTTAACGTATTTAAATCGGGTTCATTGACATCTCTCTCCCAGTTTGATAATGCTTGCCGGGTAACATTTAATTTTCCGGCTAATTCTTCCTGCGTCATACCCGATTGTGTCCGTAAATGGCGTATTTGCTTTCCCGTTGTAATTTCTGTCTGGTCTTTATTCAAAACGAACGGTTCCTCCTTTCTGATACCGATTTTATCAGTAATATGTCGCAATAGCTAGAAATGAACACTTGCGTTGCGCAAGACATGATGTTGCATAGTATATATCTTGTGATTATATATTGCCAGAAAAATATGATAAACGGCACATGGGACAAGGCTTTATGAGAGCAAAAATTTAGTGCCGTTTATATAAAAATATATGTGGCTCTTCAAGGGTGATGGTGGGTAAAAAATACCCACAACCCCAGTGTTTATGCTGACTAAGCGGCTTTAGGTTTTCTGTTGGGAAGCGGAACCCTCAAATCCGAGCAGACCAGATACACCATATCCAGCATGTTCTGGATGTTTCGGAAGCCATATGCCTTGCGGACGATCAGCTTGATCTTATTGTTAGTTGCTTCAATCCGTGCGTTGCTCATCCCCAGCCTGATGGTATTCAGTGATTTTGTCAAGATTAGTTGACACATTTTCCTCAAGGATTTTGTATCCTATGC
>CAJTXP010000025.1 GCA_910583615.1 uncultured Lachnospiraceae bacterium
GCATAGGATACAAAATCCTTGAGGAAAATGTGTCAACTAATCTTGACAAAATCATTACCCATAACACCCTCCTTTATTCTGCTGTCTCAGCCTCCGGCGCTTCTGCCGTATCGTCTGCCTCTGCTGTATCGTCTGCTTCCGTCGCATCATCTGCTGCATCCGCTCCGGCGCTCACTGCGGCTGCCTCTGCCTGTACGTCCGTCACTTCCACGCCCAGCGTCTCCTGCGCTTTGGTCCATTTCGCGTTCCACTCGCCCATGAGTTCATCCAGCGTCTTCGTGCCGTACAGCGCGGATTCCAGAATCTCGCAGTCCGGATAGTCGTCGTTGTTGATACCCACTTCGCTCTCCAGGTTCACCTGGTCGAACAGATCCTCCTCTCCTGCCGGAGCCGGATCGTTGGACAGAAGCTCCACGCCTGCAAAATCAGACAGCACATCCGGAAGGGGTGCAGCCTTCAGCGCCGGAATGCTTCCCTCATCCGTGTACATGGGAGACGCCTCCAGCACCCATTTCAGATACAGCATCGCCGCGATCTGATTTTCTTCCGTCGCCTTGTTGTTGATGCCGAACCCGTAGTTGCCGCCTGCGCTGGCGTATCTCTTCCCGTCCACAGTGATGGGGAACGGCATGTATTTCACATCCTCCGGAGTCTCGCCCTGATCCCTGCACTGCTGTACGGCCCAGGAGCCAAGCACCATGCTGGCGATCTCGCCCTTGTTGATGGCTCCCTTGGAGGATTCCCAGTCGGTGCTTGCCGGATCTTCCTCGATCAGGCCGCGGGCAACCGCCTCATACATCACATAGTAGACTGCGTAAGGCCCGGTCATGTCGTCCTTCTTCGCAAACGGATCCTTCATATGAGGCATCTTGTTCTTGAAATCCGGATCTCCGGTACACACGATGTCCGTGTATGCGTCCCATGCGCCCATGGGCCATCCTGCCGCAAAATTCGTATACAGCGGGACCGCATCGGTCTTGTCCTTGATCGTCTGCAGCGCGTCCAGGAATTCATCCGGCGTGGTGGGAAGCTCTGTGATGCCGGCCTGATCCCATACTTTCTTGTTGTATACCACGCCGCCTGCGGTACCGCCGTTGGCAATGCCGTATACAGTTCCGTCAAAACTCTTTTCCACACAGAAGTTGTAGATGCCGTCCAGCGTGTCAAAATCTCCCAGCGGTGCGAAATACTGAGACAGCTCGCTCTTGTTGACGGATGTGGGGATAAAACAGAGGTCGCCCCAGTCGCCGGTGGTCAGGCGCAGCTTCAGGGATTCCTCATAATCCGTGATGCCTTCATATTCTACGGTTATGTTCGGGTACAGCTCCATAAACTGCTCTGCATATCCCTTGTATACCGTATCCACGATATCCGTACGGTTGGTCAGCACTTTGATGCTCGCCGTCAGGTCCGTGTAATCGCCCGGCGTATCCGCCGTGCTCAGTGTAATGGAATCAATGGATGGAAGATTTACATTTGCCGCAGCTTCGTCTGCTCCTTTGTTTCCTCCTCCGCATGCAGTCAGCGGTACCGTCATGGCCGCCGCCATTCCTAAACTTAAAATTCTTTTGTTCAGCTTCATATTTAGCCTCCCTTTCACTTATTTTGTTTTTATTTTTAAGTTAATTTAATTTTAACACTTTTTTCAGATTTTGCAATTAGTAATTAAAATAAAATGGTTTTTCTCTATTTTACAACAAATATCCTATTGCTTTTTATAAGTTTTGCACAATTTATTTATGACTTTACTCATTAAAATATTTTTTAATTTAATCTTTTATTTAATTAACAAAGATCAACGTTAAGAAATTATATTTTTTATATATTCACTTGGGTTCATCCCGAATTCCCGTTTAAATGCTTTCAGGTAGTTGGAATAATCACCGAAACCGCACTGCAGGCAGGCATCCATGACAGCAGACCCGTCGCGCAGAAGATTTCGTGAAACAATCAGCCTTTTTTTCATAATGTATTGATAAATGGACAGACCGGTAAACTGTTTAAACTGCCTGCTCAAATGATATTTACTGATATAAAACCGCGCGGCCAGACTGTCCAGAGAAAAATACTCTGTAAGATTTTCATTGATATACTGTACGACCTGATTTACCTTTTCGTTTTCAATGACATCGTATTTGGCGGACGCAGGCGCATCATAATACGCGCGGCTCACGTATACCAGAAATTCCGTCAAATATGCAGATGCAAGAGCTGCGCTTCCCGTCTCTTTGCTGTGTTTCGCCCTGGATATCTGGGCACAGAGCTGCTTCAGATACAGAATATTCTGTTCATCCGGCCGGATCAAACGATAATCTTTTTGGGCAGCGTCTGTAAAGCAGGCCGTCAGATCCTCCCCATAGAAATCTTTTAAATGTTCAAAAAAATCATCCACCAGCCAGATGACAATTCGCTCGTACGGCTTTCCGGAATGAACAACCGGACGGTGAATGTCAAGATTGCCTGTCAGCAGAATATCACCGGGACGCAGCTTGTAATTCTTTCCTTCAATGATATAATTTACATTTCCTCCCAGAAAAAAATAAATCTCGTAAAACGGATGCTGATGAAATTCAACAGACGGCGGCGACTCATTATATGTATGGTGAAATTCGAAGTATTTCTCTGTCATAGTCTGACTCGGATTAAATGTTTCTCTGTACATTATGCACAATTCCTTTCTTATTTTTTGTATATTATATACAAATTATCATTTTATACATATAATTATATAGCAAGATTCACCACGTTTCAAGCCAGAAGCACCACGTCACAAAGCCCGTTCTCTGTTATGATAGGTATAACAAAAACAAAAACCGGTTTTGTTTTGGAAAACAGTCAAAGGAGGAAATGTAAACATGAAACGATACTGCAGAATCTTCTCTGTGATCGTCCTGCTGGGGGCGCTGGCTTCCGTGATTTCCGGATGCGGCTCCGGCGAAGAAGACCGCAGACAGATCATCCGGATCGGACACAATCAGGCGACAGACCATCCCACAAATATCGCATTGACGGCTTTTGAGGAGTACATCGAGAGCCGTCTGGGAGATAAATACAACGTGGAAGTGTATCCGAGCGAACTGCTCGGTTCGCAGACGGATATGGTACAGCTGACGCAGACCGGAGCGATCGACTTCTGTGTGGCAAGCAATTCCATACTGGAAACCTTCTCGGAAAACTATACATTGTTCAATCTGCCCTATCTGTTTGCTTCCGCGGAGGCGTACCATGCATCCATGGACGATCCCGAGATCGTGGACCCCATCTTTGAATCCACAACCAAAGCCGGTTTTGAAACAGTGACATGGATCGATGCAGGGACCCGTAATTTTTATACGGTATCTGCTCCCATCGAGACCCCGGCCGATCTGAAGGGACTGAAGATCCGCGTGCAGCAGTCGCCCACCAACGTGAAGATGATGAGCCTGCTGGGCGGCTCCGCAACGCCCATGGGATTCGGCGAAGTGTATACCGCACTGCAGTCCAAAGTCATCGACGGAGCGGAAAACAATGAAATGGCGCTGACTTCCAACGGGCACGGCGACGTCTGCAAATATTATTCTTACGATATGCATCAGATGATCCCGGACATTCTGATCGGAAACTGCGCTTTTCTAAACAGTCTGACCGACGAGGAACGGGCCGTCTTCGAAGAGGGCTTTCAGTTAATCAACCGGGTGGAACGGGAAGAATGGGGCAAAGCGGTAGAAGCGGCAAAAGACAAGGCGGAAAACGAACAGGGAGTGACCTTCCTCTATCCGGATACCGCATTATTCCAGGAAATCTGCGAACCGATGCATATGGAGATGCTGGAACAGTACCCGGTGCTGAAACCGGTCTATGACAAGATTCAGGAACACAACGCGGCGGACGCATCCGCCGGGAAGGAGGTATTGACAGATGAAAGCGCTTCGTAAGGGAACTACCACGATCTTAAACGGACTGGCAGGCATCAGTTTTCTCGCCATGGTCATCCTGACCTGCTGGCAGGTGATTACCAGATATCTGCTGAACAACCCGTCCACCTGGTCGGAAGAACTGGTCGGCTATCTGTTTGCCTGGATGAGCCTTCTGGGCGCGTCTCTTGTGACCTGCGAGAGAGGCCATATGAACATCCCCGTGATCGTGGAGCTGTTTGACAAACAGATCCAGAAGGGGCTGAACTGCCTTGGAGAGCTGACTGCGTTTTTATTCTCGGCGATCATCCTCGTATTCGGCGGCGTTCAGATCACCTCGCTGGCCATGGGGCAGATGACTTCTTCCCTGGGCGTGCCCATCGGAATCTTTTATATCGTGCTTCCTCTCTGCGGAGTGCTGAATATGATCTACACGATTCTCAATATGACCGATATCCTGCGGGATAAAACAGAAGAAAAGGAGGCGGAATAAATGGCACTTCAGTCACTTGGTATCATTCTTATCGTGTTGCTGCTCTTACTTGCGCTTGGAGTTCCTATCGCATATTCCATCGGGATCTCGGCGCTGGCGGTCATCCTGCGGACGGTTCCTCTGGACGTATCCGTGGTCACCGCCGCACAGAGAATCTTTGTGGGCATGAGCAAATTCAGTCTGACTGCCATCCCGTTTTTCATCCTGGCAGGCAACCTGATGAATCAGGGCGGGATCGCCAAACGTCTGGTTGATTTTGTCATGGCTCTTCTCGGGAAGCTTCCGGGCGCGCTTCTGGTGACAAATGCGGGTGCCAACGCCCTGTTCGGAGCCATCTCCGGATCAGCTTCCGCCGCTGCTGCCGCAGTCGGCAGTATGGTAAAGGAAGGCGAAGAACAACAGGGGTATGATCCCGCGCTGTGCGCGGCAACCAACGGCGCGTCTGCACCGTCCGGCCTGCTGATTCCGCCGTCCAACGCTCTGATCACCTATTCTCTGGCATCCGGCGGAACGTCCGTAGCGGCGCTTTTTCTCGGAGGCTACATCCCCGGAATCCTCTGGGCGCTGTGCTGCATCATCGTAGGAGTGATTCTGGCAAAAAAGAAAGGCTATGAAGGCACTGAGGGCAGATTTGACTGGAAACATCTTGGAACAACAACCATTCAGGCTCTGCCTGCCCTGTCGCTGATCGTGATCGTCATCGGTGGAATCGTAGTCGGAGTCTTCACGGCCACCGAAGGTTCAGCCATCGCCGTTGTGTATGCGCTGATTCTGGGAATTTTCTACCGCAACATCACCTGGAAATCTTTCTGGAACATCGTGGTGGACAGCGCGAAAATGAGCGGCATGGTTGTATTTTTGATCGGCGTATCCAACATCCTCGGATGGGTCATGGCTTTTCTGCAGATCCCGCAGGCCGTCTCCGCCGCACTTCTGGGACTGACCAACAACTATGTACTGATTCTGCTGATCATGAATGTCATCCTTCTTATTGCAGGCACATTCATGGATGTAACGCCGGCCATCCTGATCTTTACGCCGCTGTTTCTGCCCATCGTGAAGACTTTCGGCATGCATCCGGTACATTTCGGCCTGATCCTGGTGTACAACCTGTGCATCGGGAATATTACGCCGCCGGTGGGCAACACGCTCTTTGTAGCCATCAAAGTGGGAAACACGTCGCTTGCCAGAACGATCCCCTACATGCTCTGGTATTATGCTGCCATTCTGGCCGGACTGCTTCTGATCACCTACCTGCCTTTTTTAAGCACAGGTCTTCCGCTGGCGGCAGGACTGATCTGAAAATCACAAAACAGGCGTATGCCTGTGCAAAACGGGCATATGCAGAACTTTAACAGGAGGGAAACAACGATATGAAAATGACATTTCGCTGGTACGGCGACGGCAATGACAGTATTACGCCGGAGATGATCCGGCAGATTCCGGGAGTCACCGGCCTGGTCTGGGCGCTGCACGAAAAGCAGGCAGGCGAGGTATGGGAACCCGAAGAAATTGAGAAGGTGCGCCTTCGGATCGAAGGCGCCGGCTTCAACATGGACGTGGTGGAAAGCGTCAACGTCCACGATGATATCAAGATCGGTCTGCCCACCAGAGACCACTATATCGAAAATTACAAAACGACACTGCGCAATCTGGCAAAATTCGGCGTGAAAGTGGTAACTTATAATTTTATGCCGATCTTTGACTGGACGCGCACCGATCTGTTCCATCCGCTGGAGGACGGTTCCACCGCACTGTTTTACGAAAAAAACCGGATTCATGACGATTACAGAGAAATGGCGGATTATATTCTGAACCATCTGCACGGCATGACCTTCCCCGGATGGGAACCGGAACGCATGGCCAGGCTGGATGAACTGTTCGAAGCATACCGCCCGGTGACGAAGGAAAAGCTGTGGGAAAATCTGAAATATTTTCTGGAAGCGCTCATGCCAACCTGTCATGAAACCGGCATCAAACTGGCCATCCATCAGGACGATCCTCCCTGGGATATCTTCGGGCTTCCGCGCCTCCTTTGTGATAAGGAATCCATCGGGCGTTTCCTCCATATGGTAGACGACGAGTACAGCTGTCTTTGTCTGTGCTCCGGATCCCTGGGAGCAAACCCCTGCAACCATGTGGCGGATATTATCCGGGCTTACTGCGACCGGATCGCCTTTGCACACATTCGAAACGTCCGGCATTATCCCAACGGCGATTTTACCGAAGCGTCTCACAGAGACTGCGACGGGGATACCGGTATCCTCGATATTATGAAAGCATATCACGACTGCGGTTATACCGGTTATGTCCGTCCCGATCACGGACGCCACATCTGGAACGAAAAATGCAGACCGGGATACGGCCTTTATGACCGGGCGCTCGGCATCATGTACCTGTGGGGCTGCTGGGATATGCTGGAGAAAACCGAGGGTAAAACCAAAGAATAGGAGGAACTTATGAAATCGTTTATGAACCAGGATTTTCTGCTGACGACCAAAACGGCGAAATGGCTGTATCACGAAGCGGCGGAACAGATGCCGATTATTGATTATCACTGCCATATCAGCCCGCAGGAGATTGCGGAAAACCGTACTTTTGAAAATATATCCGACCTGTGGCTTGGAGGCGATCATTACAAATGGAGGCAGATGCGGTTTGGCGGCATACCGGAAGAACGGATTACCGGAAACGCCGGGCCGCGGGAAAAATTCCGCGCATATGCTTCCGTACTGCCTCAGCTGATCGGAAATCCCCTGTATCACTGGAGCCATCTGGAGCTTCAGCGGGTATTCGGCATCCAGGAACCGCTGACGGAAGAAAACGCGGACGAGATCTACGACCGGTGCAACGAGATCCTTTCCCATTGCACGGCGCGGGATCTCATGAGAAAATTCCATGTCCACGCCGTCTGCACCACAGATGATCCCTGCGATGATCTGCACTGGCACGAGGCAATTCGGAAGGATGACTCCATGGAAATACAGGTGCTGCCGGCATTCCGCCCGGACAAGGCCGTCCAGATCGAAAAAGAAGGCTTTGCAGCTTATATCCGCAGACTGTCGGAGATAACCGGCCGGCTGATCCGGTGTACAGAGGATGTGATCGCATCGCTGTATGACCGAATTGAATTTTTCGCAGATCATGGCTGTCTGTGCGCAGACCACGGACTGGATCACTGTATGTACGCCGAACCGGACATGGCCGCCGCAGACCGGGCGCTGCAGACGGCGCTGAAAGGAGGCGTCCCCTCCCGGGAGACCGCCGATGCCTATATGACCGCCTTGACCATCGCCTGCGCAAAAAAATATACCGAAAAAAACTGGGTAATGCAGATTCATTTCGGCTGCCTGCGCAATAACAACAAACCGCAGTTTCAAAAACTTGGTCCGGATACCGGCTACGATTCGGTGAACAGCAGTTCAGGAGTCGAGAACACGGCGCCGCTTCTGAACGCGTTTCTGGAAAACGACGGTCTGCCGAAGATGATCCTGTATTCACTGAATCCCTGCGACAACACGGCTCTGGTCACCATAGCCGGCTGTTTTCAGGGTGGCGGTATTGCGGGACGCATCCAGCACGGCAGCGGCTGGTGGTTCAACGACAATCGAACCGGAATGCGCAGTCAACTGACATCGCTCGCCAACAACGGCATGCTGGGAAATTTTGTAGGGATGCTGACAGATTCCCGTTCCTTTTTAAGCTACACAAGACATGAATATTTCCGCCGTATCCTCTGTGAGCTGATCGGCGAATGGGTAGAAAGCGGCCAGTATCCGGAAGACCGAAAGCGTCTGACAGAGATCGTGCAGAACATCTGTTTTCATAACACAAACGAATTCTTTGGATTTGGCATACAGGAAGAAAAGGAGCAAAAGAAATGAATTTACCACTAAACATTGATTTTACAGGAAAAACAGTCGTAATTACCGGAGCCGGAGGAGTACTTTGCGGAACTATGGCCAGAGCCTTCGCGCAGGCCGGAGCAAGGGTTGCCGCACTGAACCGGAGTGTGGAATCCATCCGGAAACTGGAAGAGGAGTGTCAGGCAAAAGGACAGATCTGCCGTGCCTGGCAGGTAAACGTTCTTGACAGAGAAGCGCTGAAAAACGTACACGAGCAGATAAAAGAAGAACTGGGGCCCTGCGACATCCTGATCAACGGTGCCGGAGGAAACAATCCAAAGGCAACCACCGACAACGAATACCAGGACGAGGCGAAAGCAGGCCAGAAAACATTCTTTGATCTGGAGGAAGAGGGCGTCGACGCGGTGTTCCGACTGAATTTTCAGGGAACGCTGATCCCGACACAGGTGTTTGTCGAAGACATGGTACATAAAAAACATGGCTGCATCCTGAATATCTCTTCCATGAACGCTTATACGCCGTTGACCAAGATCCCGGCATATTCCGCGGCAAAAGCCGGAATCTCCAATTTCACGCAATGGCTGGCCGTCCATTTTGCGGGAACCGGCATCCGCTGCAATGCCATCGCGCCGGGATTTCTGGTATCCGGCCAGAACCGCGCGCTGCTGTTTCAGGAGGACGGAACTCCAACCGCACGTTCCCGGAAGATCCTGAGAGGGACTCCCATGAATCGTTTTGTAGAAAGCGAAGAGCTTCTGGGCGGCGTTTTCTTCCTGTGCGATGACCGGGCAGCCAGCGCCGTCACAGGCGTTGTCCTGCCCATTGACGGAGGCTTCTCCGCCTGCTCCGGCGTATAGAACAGATGGTGAAATCGTCATATCATACGAATCATTTCAGTCAAAACAAGAGGGTGCCTGCCCGGCCCCTCCTGTTTTGTATCTTCCGCCGCCTATGCTCTGCGCACACTGTTTTTCATGACCACATGGCCGGATACGATCTCCAGCCCTCTGCCGGAATTGGGATTTTTAAACTGCTTCATCAGCTTCTTGATGGCCACCCGTACCATGGCTTTTGTATTCACCTCATAGGTGGTGATCTTCATGTCTGCATAGCCCGGATAGAGGAAATTGTCAAATCCCACCACCGACACGTCGTCCGGCACCTTCAGGCCCCGTTCGTTCAGCTTGTATACCAGCATTCCCGCCACCAGGTCGCAGTTGCAGACGAAGGCTTCCGGAAGCCTTCTGGGCAGTTCAAATTCCACGATCCCCTGGGCGTTCCGATCCTCAATCAGCCACTCCGGATGGACGTTCAACCGGTGTTGCGTCATGGCTTTCATAAAACCGCAGTAACGGTCCATGATGCTGCTGGTGGAATAGATGGAACCGATAAAGCCGATCTCCTTCATTCCCCGTTCCAGAAGCACCTCCGTCATCTGGTACATTCCGTAGAAATTGTCCGCGATCACCGCGTCCTTTGCCAGCTCATGGTCGTAAAAATCCAGGAACACCACCGGCATGGTCACCGCCTCCCGGAGCCTGCGGATGTACTGCTTGTCGATTTCCCCGACGATGATCAGTCCCTCCACCTTGTTCTGGAGCACCATCTGAGGAAGCTCCAGATGCTGTCCCCCGTCTCCGTTCTTCAGTGTCTCGATGGTGGTATAGCACTGCTTTTCCGTGGCGGCAAGGGCCAGCTCCTGATAGAGCTTCCAGTAGTAGGTCGTGTGATTTCCCAGATACCGCTCCGCGATCAGCACGCCGATCTTCTGAAAATCCTCCGTCTGCTCCGCTTTGGGCCGGACCTTTCTGTGGTTCTCGTATCCCAGCTCATCCGCCGCCTTCTGTATCTGCTCCCGCAGACTCTCGCTTACGCCCTTCTGCCCGGTGAGGGCGTTGTGCACCGTCACCGTACTGACCCCCACCGCATTGGCAATATCCACAAGTCTTACTTTACCCATCATTTCCTCCAGCAATGTTTCTCTTTATCCAACTCTGACAAAATGGTACAGCCGGCTTACAAAATCCCCCTGCTCCGAAGGAACCAGATAACCGCAGTACATCAGTTCGTCGCCGCCGTAGACTTCTTCCGTCCCCTCCAGCGCATACTCCGCGTCCTCCTTCAGTCCTCTCAGGAAAATGGCCCTGCTGTGCATATTGGGTTCCGCCAGCACCTGAACGAAGGTCACCAGCGCTTCCGAGCCGTCCTTCGCCGCCACTTCCCAACAGTCGTAAGGCTTCCGGTCCGACCAGGACGCCAGACGGTAGTAGTCCCCCCTTTGCATCAGGGGCTGATACCTGTGGTATTCTTCCACCTGCGCCGGGATCTTCGCCCGCTCCTCCTCTGCGATCTTCGTAATGTCCAGCTCGTATCCGAAGGTGCCCGCCATGGCCACATGGGCTCTCGTGTCAAAAGGCGTATTCCTGCCCACGATGTGGTTGGGGCAGTCTCCCACATGGGCTCCCATGGTGGAAAGCGGGTAGATCAGCGCCGTTCCCTCCTGAATCCGAAGCCGCTCCATGGCGTCCACATCGTCCGAAGACCAGATCTGGGGGCTGTAGTAGAGCATGCCCGGATCAAATCTTGCGCCGCCCCCGGAACAGTTCTCCAGCAGAAGCTCCGGGAACTCCGTCACCAGCCGCTCCTGCATCTCATAGACTCCCAGCACATACCGGTGCATCAGCTCCCCCTGGCTCTCCCGGCCAAGGCAGGCGCTTCCGATGTCGCAGAGCTGGCGGTTCATATCCCATTTCACATAGGCAATGGGAGCGCTGCGCAGGATATCCGCCACGCAGTTGTAGGCGTAATCTACAATCTCTTTTCTGGACAGATCCAGCACATACTGGGTCCGGCTCTGAGAAGGCGTTCTCCCTGCAATCTGGATCGCCCAGTCCGGATGCGCCCGATAGAGGTCTGAATCCGGCGAGATCATCTCCGGCTCGAACCAGATCCCGAACTGAAGGCCGATCTCATTCACCTTCTCCACCAGATCCGGAAGCCCGGAGGTGATCTTCTCTTCGTTCACGGTCCAGTCTCCCAGAGAGCTGTCGTCAAAATTTCTTTTCCCGAACCATCCGTCATCCATGACCAGCATCTCGATACCCGCCTTCTTCGCCTCCCGGGCGATCTCCAGAAGCTTGTCGGAGTCAAAGTCAAAATACGTAGCCTCCCAGTTGTTGATGAGCACCGGGCGCTTCGCATACTGATGCGGGCTCCTTATGAGATGGCCCCGGTAAAAATCATGGAAATTCCGGGTCATCAGGCCCAGGCCCTCCGCCGAGTAAGTCAGCACCGCCTCCGGCGCCTGAAAGCTCTCCCCGGGCCGCAGGTTCCAGCAGAACTGATCCGAATGGATGCCCATGGTCATCCGCACCTGTCCAAACTGCGTAAGCTCCGCCTGTGCCAGAAAATTGCCCGAATAGACAAAGTTCATGGCGTACACTTCTCCGGTCTCCTGAGTGGCCTCCGGCGTCACCAGCGCCAGAAACGGGTGCTCCTGGTGGCTGGACTCCCCTTTCACCGAGGACACCGTCTGCTTTCCGAAGCGGAGCCCGCCTCTTTGAATATGGCGCTCTCTCGCCCAGCTTCCCACCAGCGTCAACATCTCAAAGTCCCGGTTGTCCATGTCCAGACAGGCGCTGTACACCTTCTTCAGCTTCAGATGCTGCTCTCCGCGGTTTTCCACCCGGACGCTCCGGGTGATGATATCTGTATCTTCAAACACCGAATAAGACAGCGTCACCCGAAGCTTTAAAAGTGCATCCTCGCAGACCAGCTCCAGCGTCTCCACTTCCTCCTCAGATCCGAAGGAAGCCGGGAGGCCTGGAAAGCCCGGTTTGCCGCCAAAGATCCGGAACTCGCAGAACAAAAGTTCGGCCCCGATGCTGCCGCTCTCACACCGGACGTCCAGACAGCTCTCCCGATAGTCCCCGACGCCTCCGGCGGGATACTCCGTGGGAAAGAAATCCAGAAAGGACGCCTTCTCCCGTTCGAGCACAGACGGGGTGAAGGGCCTCTCGTCCATCCGCAGCAGATAACTGTTCCCTTCGCTTTTCAGTCTCCGCCCATAATAAACGTGTCCCACGTAGCCTTCCGGCGACAGGCCGATCAGGTAAGTGGTACGTCTTGTATCCATGCGGAACAGTTGCTTTGCATCCATATATGTGATTCCCATGTTTTATACTCCTTTTTTCTCTTATACTGCCGTTTTTTCCCTCTGCAGGACCTGTGTCATTCCAGAAAAGAAAACGGCTTTTCCTCGTTTCCATGCACATACTGCATCATCAGATATGCGCCCCGAAGAGATACCCGCTCCTCGGAAAGGATCCTGCGCACCTCTTCCCGGTCCGCCAAGATCGTATGGATCTGCTCCGTGGCTTCGCACGCAGCGGCTCCGCCAGAAATTTCCACCATCCCAAACACCGCGCAGCTCGTCTCGTCTGTAAATCCCGGCCCCATATAGAACGGACGCCGGAAACAGGAGGAGCCTTCTGTATACTCCGTGAAGAGATACCCTGTCTCTTCCTTCATCTCCCGCACCGCCGCCTGTCCGGGCGTCTCCCCGGGGTCCACCAGGCCGGCCGGAAGCGCATACACCTCCGCATCCAGCGGATAACGGTATTCCCGGATCAGAACCAGCCGGGGTGACGACTCTTTCGTCAGCGCATAGATGACGATCCCCTCCGGGTCCAGGCTCTTCGTATACAGCTTCAGCCTCTCCTCCGGATTTCTGGAGGCGAAATAATAGTCGAAGGAATCTCCGTTCCGGTCCAGCGCGTCAATATGGTACAGGTTCAGATGCCGATTGTTGGTCTGTTTTTTCACAGCGCCGATTTTCTTCATTTCCACACCTTTCTGTTTTAAGTAAATTTAGTTAAATTCATTTCCATTTTATGTGAAAATTAGTTAAATGTCAATTGTCTATTCAGGCGATTATTTTCCTCTTTTCCTGTGTATTCTGTACAGGGAAAAGGCCGCCGTTATAAAAAGACTGCTGCAGACCGAAGTTTCAACATCCTGCACGAATGCTGCAAACTGCATCTGCAACAGTCCTTCCAACTTAAATCCGATTCAGATCCAAGAACGGTCAGATTGCATCAGATCCTGAAACTTCCTCCAGTTCCTCCGATTCTTCCCGATTCCTATCCTCTGTTTCTGACATGGTATCCTCTCCTTCGGATGCCGTGTCCATCCCATCCAGTTCGAAGTCTTCCTCCTTTTTGGATGTTTCGGATTTTCCGGTTTCCTGATCGTTTCCCGACTCTTTTTCATCACCCGTCAGTTCACTCAGCTCTTCTGACAGCTCCGGAAGAATCGCATTCTTTTCCTCCTTTGCTTCCGTCTCTGTCACCTGCTGTTCCTCCGACGATTCTTCCTCTTGAAGAGCCTCCGCCGCTTCAGAAGACTGCTCCACAACGATATTGAGAAGCTTTATGCTGGACGCTCCATTCATATCCGTAATCTGAATATTAATATAGTCCTCTTTTGGCGTCGCTGTCAGCGTCACTTCTTCTCCGGTTCCTGCTTTTACGTCCCAACTGCTGGCTTCCGTCTTGAACGCTCCCTGCGCCTTTGCCTCTTTATCAAACGTCAGCTTCACCGTCGTCTCCACTCCGGTTCGGAAATCCGCATTGTATTCACTGAGCTGCGTCTCAAAGCCCGCCCACGCCTCTGTGAATTCATGCAGCGCTTCCGGCTCTGGCGCACTCTCCTGCAGAACCTCAATTTTCAGAAGCCGGATACTGCTCTCACCCGCCATATCCGTGATCTGGATATTGATATAGTCCTCCTTCGGCGTTGCTGTAAACGTTATTTCTTCTCCGGTTCCGGTTTTTACATCCCAGTCGCTGGTCTCCGTTTTGAACGCTCCCTGAACATTTGCCGCCCGGTCAAACGTCAGTTTTACCGTCGTTTCTGTTCCGACCCGGAAATCCGCATTGTACGCGCTCAGCTGCGTCTCGAATCCCTGCCATGCTCCTTTGAATTCGTGCAGCATATCTCCCGGATCCACCGGCTCTCCCTTCTTTGTAATCTCAACCGTAATGTCCGTTACCTTCACGCCGGTGTTTCCGGTATTCCAGCATTCGATCTGGAACTGACCGCTGTCCGGCGTTACCGTCCACTGCGCAGTCGAACGATAATCATCGTCACTCTGGAAACCGGATGAAGTCCAGGTTCCACCTGCATTCGTTCCAAGATTACCGTTAAAATATCCATCCGAATGCATTCTGACCGTAACCTTCACTTCATCCCCTTCTGCATAATCAGAGGAGAAATCAACCAGCTGTACAATCTGCGTTTTATTATTCTCTGTCAATGTGTAAAGCACTGTCTCCGGTTCATCCGGTCCTGGAGTCGGTTCCGGCTCTCTCGTTGTCCTTCCAACCGTAACGGACTCTACTCTTACCTCACTTCCCGACATCTCATTAATCTTCAATGTGATCGAATCATACTGCGGTGTCAGTTTCCATGTATAGGTTGCCGAACCATCGGATTCATAATCGTTTCCACCGTTTGCCTTACCCCACACGGATGCTCCGTTCTGGATAATATTGCCTTCCAGATTTCCTTTAAACGCCCCGTCTGAAACAAGCTTTACGGTAACTTCTACATAGTCCGTACCCGGAACCAGATCTGTCAGGAAATTTGTAAGCTTAAGATTTCGCTCTCCTGCCTTTTTAAATACAGGCAATCCGATTTTCTCTTCCTCATCCGTCCGTTCTACGGTAATAGAATCTACCTTGACCATCTTTCCCGACATTTCGTAGATTTTCAGTGTAAGATTACCGTACTGCGGCGTTGTAATCCAGGTATAAGTGCAGACATTGTCCTCACTTTCGAATGCATCACCGCCGTTTGCCTTATTCCATCCCGCTCCGGCTTTTTCTATGGTATTACCTTCCAGATTTCCTTTAAAGGCTCCGTCCGAACTCAGTTTCACGATAATCTTTACTTTATCCGCCCCTGCTGCAAAATCTTTCAGGAACTTCGTCAAAGTGATAGATGTTTCTCCAAGTTCCGTAAAGTAAGGAAGCGGTGCGGACTTCACGATCTCCACCGTCACTTTCATGACCTTGACGCTCTTTTCACCCATCATATCCGTGATCTGAAGCGCGATCGTATCTCCATCCGGCTTTCCGGTAACAACAAGCCTGTTGGAATTTTCAGCTGCCCCCAGTTTTGTCCAGGTTTCATTAACGTTGGTATTGATCTCACTGGAAGTATTCTTATTGAATTCCACTGTCACTTTGACCGTATCCCCTGCGCCGAAACCAACATTTCCGTTTATATAATCGTTCAGCCGGATGTCCCATCCATCCCATGCTTTCGTAAAGGTATGGATCGATGTGTCTCCTCTGAGCTCTTTAAAACAGTCCCTCGGTCCATAGACCACTGCAAATTTGGAAAATCTGTCCGATGCAAAGGTAATCGTTGCATCCTCATCATCCAGATCCGGCAGAAGATCTGCGCTTCCATTATGAATCCTCACCACTCCAAAATCATGCGATGCGCTGTCAACAGAGGACGGAACAGGCATCTTAAACCGAAGCGGCTGTCTGGTTTCATGAAGCGGTATGGAATTTTCCTCATTTTCATCTGCCAGAGCCAGCGAAATGTCCACACAGTCTGCCACTCCATAACCGGATCCGCTGTCTGCATATGCCTTTAACGCATCCTGCGCCTTTGTCATTTCCGCTTTACTCAGAGAAGCTGCATCTGATGTGATAATAAGCTGTCTGCCGTTCTCAATCTGCGTATCTGTCAGTCCAACCGCCTTTGCGGCATCCTTTACGCCAAACGCCAGCAGAGCGCTTCCATCTCCCCTTTCCTGTACAGCTTCGTTATAATTGGTCTTGCCCCTGATGTCCACACGAATGTCTCTGATGATCACATAGCTCTTCGTCCTCGGGATTTCCCCTACCTGAACACTCATATAATCATCATCCGGTTTCTCGGTTACGGAGAATTCCTTCTCCACCTGCATTTTGGCAGCGCTCCACTCTCCATTCACATGAAACGCCACACTGCCCGGCGCTTCCTTATCAAACCGGACATTGACTCTCACAGTGTCACCCGGTTCATAATCAGAATTATATTTGCTGATCTCCGTCTCAAAACCCGACCAGTCGCTGACCAGTACCGCAATTGGCTCCTCCTCCAGCGGCGTATGATCCACCACGGTTTTTATTTCCGATATGCTCATCGGATTTTCCGCCGTGCTGAGCGCCAGGGATTCCATCTCTTCCGGAATCAGATAGCCCGGAAACATCCTCGCAATGCAGTCATACGAATAAACCGCCTTCTTCTCATCATTCCATACCGCTTTTACATGGCTCTGTTTCCCGTCCTTCATGGATATGTAAAGCGTCGGCACTTCTCCATGGTCTGAATGATAGGTAACAACCAGAAATACTCCTTTTCCAAGGCTTTCAATAATTTCCGCCTCTCCTTTGGGATGTTCCTGAGACCATGCCTCTCCAAGTTCGATCTTCTGTGGATATACTGTGCCGTCTGCATAAGCCACCCTTTTATAGACCGCTGCATTCGGAGATTCCCATTCTTCTTCAAATTCCACATCGTCTCCGGGATCCTCTACCGGCGTGTCTGAAAGCCACAGCTTCAGGATCCGTCCCTGGTTATAGGCTCCCAGGCTGATACTGTCCACTTTTACATCCCAGCCAAGTCCCATGGAACTGCGGAATTCATCCATGGTCATACATGCATAATGAGCCCTGTCCGGCTGATATTCCGATACCTTGTAGCTTTTACCGCTGACCCATTCGCCATCCACGCCGGCGCCCCAGCCAAGAACGCTCCAGCCGTAATTTTCTTCATTGTAACATGTATACTTCAGACACAGATAACGGGCTCCGTTCTCGTCCAGAAGCTGCTCCAGATCCCGGCATACCCATTCTTCATTATCCGCGCCGTTTTCAAAAAGGACATCGTTTCTTGGCATCAGAGAACCTCTGTGCAGAACCAGAGATTTGATCCGTCCGCCTCCCCAGGCTCCAAGAGAAGTGAAATCCATTTCATCATTCTGAGAAAGCTTCATCATCCTCCGCAGATATTTCACTGTAAAATCCACAGACACTTCTGCTGTGGAATCTTTCTTATCCGCTCCATAACCCGGACCATTGATCCAGCTGCCATCCAGAGAACCGCCCCAGCCAAGAATTCCCCAGCCCTCCTGACCGGCGGTATTACAGTCATATACCAGCGTCAGCCAGTCTGTGTCATCACAGTAGGACAGCCAGAGATCGTCCGTCTCATACGCCTCGTCAAAGCCTCCGGAAAACAGTTTATGGTCTCCGGGCGCCGTATACCTCATACGGGCCAGCTTTGCCGCATTCTTCAGCGTGATTTCTATCTCAATGGACACAACTCCCACGGAAGTCGCCTCTTTCAAATCTGTAATCTGAAGATTCAGCCAGTCGTCATCCGGGATGAACGTCGCCTCCAGTGTTTTCCCATCCGCCGGAAATGTGGTCCATGTCCCGTCAACATTGGATGCGATCTGACTTCCCACGCTCCGATTATAAGTAACAGTAATCTTAATCTCGTCACCCACTTCATAATCACTGTTGAACTCGGATGGCTTAAAATCATAACCTTCCCATGCAGAATAAAAGACATACATGCAGTCGTCATCCGCCGAGCCTGCAGACACAGGCTCAGACGCCTCCACACGACTTACATTGGCTACGGAGCCGGGAAGAAGATCTTCCCGCTCTGCCACGTCCAACACCGTTGCTGCGCAGATACTGCCCGATATCAGGGATATAATCAGGCAAACCGCCATACATGCTTTCTGCTTTTCCAAAAGCCTGTGAAAAAATACTGCCAGTTTATTCATCCTTTTTCCCTCCTCCTTTTTTTCTTCCGCCGACCGCAAGACCAGTCAGACACAGAAGAGACAATACCGAGATGGTTCCCGCCACTGCCGGAACTGCTCCGAATTTCAGCTTCCTTTCTGTCGCAGCCGTTCCCTGTGCCTGTACAGGCTCTGCAGAAGCGCTCTCTGCACCGGACAGCGCCTCGAATACCGGCGCATCCACATTCAGCGCATGAATTGCCCTGATGCAGTCATAATACAGAACACCTGCCACCTCTCCATTCTGGTCAATCGCCTCCGAATCCGGGATTGAAATGCTCTTTTCATTGTTGTAAAACTCAATGAACGAATCCAGCAGCTCATGTCCAAACAAGGTGCTGTCTTCATTCACCTCTTCCACAAACGGCGTATAATAGCTGCCCGTCCTGGAATAATTGGACCAGAGCATAAAATAACAGCAGTCATATTCCGGTCTGGTCATGATGTCCAGCATCTCTGTATACCATTTTGGCCTTTTGTTTCCGGTTTCTTTCAGAGCCGCACCGGAAGAAGCCACACCCGTCTCCGTCACCGCAAAAAGCTTTCCATGCTTTTTCGCAAATTCATCCGTCAGGCGAACCAGTTCTTCAAAGGTATCCTGAAAAGTGTAACCTTCCTCATCTGTCACCGGATCATTGTCATAGGTGTCAAATCCAACCAGATCCACATACTCATCGCCCGGATACCGTTCTTCATATTCTTCCAAGGTCGAAGCCTCCGCTCCAGGTCCATAAAGATAAAGCAGGTTATGTATGTCTTTTTCATCTCTCAGATACTCCACGGTATATTTGTAGACGCTTTTATAGGTTTCTGCATCGCAGAACGCCTTTCCCCACCAGAACCAGCTTCCGGTATTCTCATGGAAAGGCCGGAACAGAATCGGACCGTTCACCTGGCCTGCGTAATCCGCAATAAAATCCAGATATGCACGGAAGGCCTCATGATACTGCCCGCCTGGCAGGATCTGATTCATACAGTCTCCGGTCAGATCATAAGAATCTGCAGGCGTATAGTCAAACCCGTCATAAGTGTGTTCGAATTCGCCCTTTTTTACCCGGCTTCCGGAAAAATTCGGCATATGAGAAGACAGTGTAATAATCGCGCCTTTTTCCATCGCCTCATTGGAAAACAGAGCTGCCGCCTGAATATTCCCGGCATTATCGCCCGGAAGGTACGCCCCCTCATGACGTTCATTGTATTTTGACGCAAAACCGCCGAACAGACCTCCGCAGTCCAGCCCGTTAATGGCCGACAGAGAACCCGTTACATCCTCCGTATCAGAATCGCTCGTCGGCGCTGCACCTGCTTTCAGAACCGTATCTTCCATATGTCCAAACAGCGTGCTGTCCGATTCTCCAACAGCTTTCAGATACTGATACAGCGCCTTCACTGACGGATCTGCCTCTGGATCCACAAGCTGGACAGAATCAGAATAACGGCAGGTTTCCCCGTTAACCGTAAGCGCTTCTCCGGTCGTGGAAAGAACCGTCTGCGTCTCCGGAAGCACGGTTGAATCCACCAGATATTTCTCTTCCTTGATATTGCTGAGTTTGATATTGTCAAACCAGATATCGCCTTTATAATCCGTATTATTTCCTATAATAATCAGCATCAGCGTCTCAGGTTTTTCTGTTTTTGCAATACCGGTATCACAGACCAGGCTCAGATTGACCATTTTCAGTCCGTCCACATCCTCGACAACTCCCTGATTCATGCTGCACATCTGATCCTGAAACACATTATCCGAGTAAGCCTTGATCGTAAGCTGTCCTGTTGTATACGCTTCAGGATCAAAGTAAAGATCAAAATTCAGTACCTTATAAGGCGAATAATCGATCCCCGCTTCCTCCGTAAAACTGATACCTGTCTGGCTCCATCCGTTTTCCACATCCGCAGAATAATCCAGGCTGATCTTCAGCATCTCTTTATCCGGATCCTGCTCACAGGCGCCAGATCCATGATACCCGTCTCCCGCCCAGCTGTCATCGTATACCCAGCCCTGCGTACCGTCTGAAAAATCCCATATCCGTTTCACCTCCTCCACATCAGCAGGTTTTGCCCATACCGCGCCGGAAGGGAACGGCGTAACCGTCAGGACTGCCGCACATACCCATGCCGCCGTCCTGATCCATCCTGGCATTCTTCTCACTTTTCTCTCCTCCTTTTTAAGTTAAATTAATTATATTTTAATTAACTTTATTTAATATTATTATATAAAAAATGCATATTTTTTTCAATACAAAAGTGCTTTTTCTCATTTTTTCGTCAATTTATCTCTATGTTTAAGTATCTTTCCTTCTTATTTTTGTTGATTTCATATCCATTTTTAACTTAATTTTATTTTTATTGCTTCTAGAAAATTAATTAATATATCTATTCTCTGCAGCACAGTGTGGACTGAAGCGGACAGCGGAGTTGTTTTCTCCGTCGCAGACGAACAGACCTGTCCGAATAAGACGAACAAAACGGCTTTGGTATCCGATACACTCCATACGAGCACTGAGACCAGGGCGCAGCCTCCACCCAGTGAAAACGCACCACAAAAAATATAATCGTTTTCGCCCTGTTTTCCTCTTGACGAACAGGAAAAGTCGTTCTATATTAGTATCTGTCTTTCTTGTGAAATCATTTTACGAACAGAAAAAAGATAAAAACGGAGGGGACAAAGATGTCCAGAAAAACTTCTAGAATTGATATGTGCAATGGCCCCATACTGCCGGGGATCATTGCTTTTAGTTTACCTTTGATACTTTCCGGCTGTCTGCAGCTGCTGTTCAATGCCGCAGACGTAATCGTAGTCGGACGTTTTGCCGGAAATGAATCTCTGGCTGCCGTGGGATCTACCAGTTCACTCACAAATCTTCTGGTCAACCTTTTTATCGGGCTTTCCATCGGAGCCAATGTGACCGTCGGACACACGCTCGGCAGCCGGGATGAACAGGGAACCCGGGATAATGTACATACCGCAGTTACCATCAGCCTGATCTCCGGCTTCGTACTGATCGGCATCGGCATACTTTTCACCCGGCCTCTGCTGGTCAGAATGGGCGCACCTTCCGACGTCCTTGATAAAGCCGCATTATACCTGAAGATCATCTTCATCGGAATGCCGGCAACCATGGCCTATAATTTCGGAAGCGCCATCCTGCGCGCCACCGGAGACACGAAAAGGCCTCTGTATTTCCTGTCTGTGGCCGGAGTAGTCAATGTAATACTGAATCTGTTTTTTGTTATCGTTCTCCATATGGATGTGGCGGGAGTCGCGCTTGCCACCATCCTGTCCCAGTGCATCAGCGCAGTCCTGATCCTTCACTGCCTGTGCCGGATGGAGGGCCCGTGCCGGCTGAACATCCGAAGACTCTATATCCAGCCCGCCCGTCTGCGCCGGATGATGCAGATCGGACTTCCCGCCGGAATACAGAGTTCCCTGTTTTCTTTTTCCAACGTGCTGATCCAGTCCTCCATCAACTCTTTCGGATCCGTAGTCGTGGCAGGCAACAGCGCGGGAGCAAATATCGAACAGTTCGTCTATATCTCCATGAACGCCGTTCATCAGGCAGTCGTAAGCTTTACCAGCCAGAACACAGGAGCCGGAAAACCGGAGCGCATCAACAGGATCCTGTTCTCCAGCCTTGGACTTGTCACTGTCATCGGACTCATCATGGGTATCGGCGTCAACCTCTTCGGAACACCGCTTCTGTCCATCTACTCTCCGGATTCTGCAGTCATAGAAGCCGGAAAAACACGGCTTCTGTGGATCTCGGCTCCTTACTTTTTATGCGGCATCATGGAAGTCATCATGGGAATCATGCGCGGACTCGGATATGCCATCACGCCCATGATCGTAGCGCTGTCAGGCGCATGTCTGTTCCGGATTGTATGGCTTGCCACTGCATTTGTATGGTTCCCTACTCAAAACATACTGCTTCTGTCCTATCCTGTCTCCTGGATCCTGACTGCTGCCATTCATGCGCTGACCTATCTGTATGCCCGCAGACATCATGCGCTTTTTAAACAGCCGTCTCTTTAACCATATCATGACAGGTAAAGTAGATGACCTGACGTTTCTGGGAAAGCTGTTCCAGTATATCCATGGCCCGCTGCTGCTTTCCTGCATCCAGATTTACAAATGGATCATCCAGAAGCAGCGGCGGCTGTTCTTTTTTATAGAGCACGTCAAGAATGGCAAGTCTTTCTGCAAAGTAAAAAAGATCCTGCCGGCCGATGCTCTGGGTTTCCAGGCTTCGAAGCGCTCCCGCCTCACGGACTTTCAGATGAAGCGCAACGTCCAGCGACAAAGAAGCTTCCTGCTCAGGAATCAACAGACCCAGATAATGCTCCAGACCGCTTTGCAGTTCTCCAAGATACCGGGCCGAAAACTGTTCCCGCGCCATCTTCAGATATCCCGCCGTCTGTTCCAGCAGATCGTACTCCCGTACTGCCTCGCGGATCTTTTCAGACACTCCGGCCTCTTCTTCCTCTAACTCCGGCAGTCTCTCCGTCTTTTCCCTCAGTCTCGAAATCCGATATTGAATATCGTTTTCCTCCTCCTGCAGAGATGCAATCTCTGCCCGGCTGTCCGCAAGCCGGCTCTTCAACGACTGTATATCCGGCATCGCTTTTCCGGATTCCGACAAAAGCATGCGTTCTTTCTCTGAAAATCCTTCCCCATACTGAAACCAGAGCGTCCGGCTTCTGGAGGCTTCTTTTCTCTGCAATTCATAGCTTTGCTTTAATTCCATATATTCTCTGCTTTTTCTGCGCAGCTGTTTCCAGCTTCTTTCCATCTCCGAAATATCCGTGCGCTTTGGCAGCGACAGGAATTCACTGATCTTTTTCTCCAGATTCTCCTGTTTCTTCTGTATATCGCGAAATACACGTTCCGTCTCCCGAACCTGCTGACGGCTTTCCTGTATCCGAAATTCCAGCTGCTCTTTCTCTGTGCGGAATCTTTTAATTTTAATAACCCCCGCAAAAAACGACAAAATACCCATACCCAGAAAACCCAGTCCCACAAGAGGAAGGCTTCTGAACACGCCAAAACACCCAAAAACCACACAAAGACCTGTCAGAATGCCATAGAGCATTCCGGGCGACGCATGCGAGTCTTTTGCATCCTCCATATTTCCCATATGGGTAACCGCATCCTGGACCTGGCGCTTTACTTCTGCTTCCTTCTGTCTCAGCGCTCCCAGCTGACAAATCCATTCCCGTGCTTTGTCCAGTTCTTTTTCTTTCGGCGGAACAACCGTATATTCCGACAATTTCACTGCAATCTGCTGCAGTTCTTCCTGGCTCTCCTCCGCCTGATTTTTCAACAGAACATACTGTGCTCTTTTCTTTTCGATCTGCTGATGCTCCTGTGCCTGTTGAAGCATCCTTTCCAGTTTCTCCGCTCTGTCTGCTGCTTCTTCTGTTTTCTGTTTTAAAGATATGAGCTGGAGCTTCCAGTTTTCCGCCTCTTCTTCCTGTTCCCGGCATTTTAAAATCCTGTCCCGCAGGTCTCTTCTTCTTTCCTCCAGTTTTCCTGTCTGCCCCCGGTTTCCCGTTTTCCGATAATACTTCATCTGATTTTCCAGAAAAAGCATGGCCTGCTCGTAATTTCCCATATCCCCTGCAGTTTCTTCCACATGTGTCAACCTGGCATTCAGGCTGTCGTTCAGGGCAACCGCAAAATCCTGCTGTATAAAAAAGCTGCTCCGTTCATATGCCGCCCGGTCCACATGAAACAGTTCCTCTCCAAGAACTCCGGAATAGTCAGAGCTCAAAAGTCCTGTGCAAAGATCATACAGTGCAAAGGTATCTTCCCGATCTTTTCTTCCAAAAAAGCGCTCTGCCCTGTAGGCTTTTTCCCCGGCCAGAAATTCCATGCTGCCGCCAAAGACACCCCCCTGCCACGGAAGACAGCGTTTTCTGTCATTTTCTTTCAGAGACCGCCTGGCAGTAACAGGCAGCCCGTAAAACACAGCTTTGATAAACGCAGCAAGCGTTGATTTTCCCCATCCATTCTCTGCACGGAATATATGAACTCCTTTCTGGAATTCCATATCAAAATCATGCAGTTTTCCAAAATTTTCAATGTGCAGTCTGAGAATCCGCATCTTATCCCTTTCTTTCCAGCGCCTGAATCCCCCTGCGCAGTATTTCTTCTTTCTCTTCATCCGGAATATCTGAATTTAAAACCAGGCGTACAAATTCTCCTTTCAAAGACATGTCATATCGATAGTCTTCCGGATGGATCAATAATGTTGTCTCGTCCTGTATTTTCAGAAAGTAAAAATCTTCCTCCATCCACTTTTCAAGCCAGGCCGGATCTCTCTCCGCTTCCGGAACCGTTCTGCCTGTCAGACGTATCTTCAGCATATCTCTTGCCGGTATTCCCTGTACCGTCTCCCGGATTCTGCGCTGTATCTCCTCCTGTTTCACAGTCCCGGTAATATCAACCGGTATTTCATGAAGCGTCCTGCGGGCAAAAGGAACGAATCTGGAAATCACAGTTCCCCCGTCAATCTCCAGTTCCACATACCCCTTCTGTCCGCATTCGTCAAAGCCACGGCCTTCCAGACAGCCGCAGTAACACCACACGCCTCTCTCATCCAGACGCTCCATGCGAAAGCTGTGAATATGCCCCAGCGCCAGATAATCAATATTCTTCCCCCGCAGCTTCTGAAGAGAAAACGCATCCATCTGATCTTTTGCGCAATATTCCACTGCCATTCCGTGAAGCATCACTATATTGATCCTGTCTTTTTCCAGGGTCAGATGCTCCATGATACTCTCCCTGTTTTCTGCAGAGCACTCTGTACCTGCTATAACCGCATCTCCCTGTTCATAAAATGTCCAGTCCGGCCCGAAAGTTCTGAGATTATCCGGAAGACCGGATATGTTTTCCAAAAATCCACCCTGATCATGATTTCCCTGAAGACAGTAAAAGGTAATCTGCGGATGCTGTACAACCGCATCCAGCACACAGTTGCAGACACGGGCAGATACGGTCTTTCCGTCAAAGAGATCTCCGCAGATCAGAATCGATTCCACTCCGTCTTCTGCTGCCCGTTCTGTCATTCGTACAAACGTATGCAAAAGCTCCAGACGGCGCTCTTTTGCCTTTTCCGCCGGCAGCCCCGACTCCATCCTGGAACCCAGATGCAGATCTGCGCAATGTATCATTTTCATGGTATTCTGGTCTCCTTCTACACAGTATCGAATAACCGGCTGCAAAAACAGATACAATTCCGACTAAGGTTTCCCGGAAATCTTCTCTGTATTAAAAAAGGCCCTTTTCCTCCATATACGCAAGAAACGCCCCGCAGCCTTCTTTCACGTCCTCATAGGTTTCATCAAAATTCCCGGTATACCACGGATCTGCAATATCCCTGGGCGCTTTCCCGAAATCCAGAAGACGACAGATCTTTTTCTTCGGATCCTTTCCGGCAATCCGCTGCATACTCCGAATATTCCCGGTATCCATACCAATCAGATAATCATATTCCCCGTAATCTGCCCACGTCATCTGTCTGGCACGATGATCTCCGCAGTAAATCCCCATCTTCTGAAGCTTTTCCCTTGTACCGCGGTGAACACGGTTGCCGATCTCCTCTGTACTGGTGGCGGCAGAATCAATATAAAAACAGTCTGACAGACCGCGTTTTTCCACCATGTCTTTCATGACGTACTCAGCCATGGGACTGCGGCAGATGTTGCCATAGCACACGAATAATATTTTTATCATTATTCCATAACTCCTTACATGTTCTGTATTTCATCTCAGATTTTTAGCGTCTGGATACGATAAATCTATTTGCAAAGTTATCATATCACAAATCTGACTCTCCGTACAGCTTTATCACCGGATACGATACAGGCAATCTGCCATTCTCTTTTTCAGATATTTTTATACAACAGTTGCGCGGTCGAGATACCGTTCAAATTTCTCATGCTTAATCAAGGCTCTGTTTCCATTCATCATATAGAAATCTTCATTTGGATGTGTGTCAATGAGCATTCGCAGCTTTCCCTCGCCGATATAATAATATCCGGCGGCTTCTTCAATGGTCAGCGTGTATCTGCACCAGAAAGGCACTCACATTATCTGCAAGTGCCCATAATCATTTACAATATTAAAATGCTCTTATTTCTTTTGCTAAGCTAAAAGGAATTATTTCTCCAGGTTTTGTCTCACCGTATGCTCTTTCATCATGCATGTAATCCACAATGTCTTTTGCCTTATAGTCTTTGAACTTTGCTATCACTTTATCCAATATAGCTTTTTCTTCATCCGATAATACAGAATAATCCATATTAGCAGTTGGATATACATGAAGCATAGTATCATAATTGTAACTCATTTCCTCTTGAACATTTAAGTTTTCTAAATTCATCAAGCTATAATGTCCGACCGGAAGAGCACCCATGGGTTCGTGTCGATATACCATACCAGTCATTGAACATCCATTTTCAATGAACGATAAAACATCCGCATACCAAAGCATTTTCATCAGTTTGACCTTAAACAAATTACTAACTTTCTCCGCAATATAAGAGATTAGTGCTTCAATTTTATCAATATTGAGCATTGTAAATCCATTTGAATCCGATGGTTCTTCAAAGTTTGCATACTCTCCTTCAAATGTTTGTCTTGTAAGGAACTCCTTTCCATAGGAATCCAATTTCTCGACAATCTTTGTTCTAATCGCTATGCGTTTCATAAGTGGAAATTTATCGGCATTTTTCTTTAAGAATTCCAATGCTTGTAAAGGATTATCCTTAATCAGTCGAAGCATAGTATCATATGCTTCATCTTGGATTGCTTTACTCTCATATCGTGAAATAGTTGCTTCTCCCCATCCCAGAAGTTTTGCAAGGTCAACCTGGGACAAGCCATAGTTTTCTCTAATTGCGACAATTTCATCAGATGTAAGAAGCCCCATCTTTACTCGATATGCATTTCTTGCATTGAGGAGATTTTCATTTGTCATTGCACCAGTCTCAAATTCGTTCTCCTCCTCATCAGCATTTGCACAAAAATAAAACCTCTCTTCGTAGGTTACTTCCTCTCCTTTTAATGTAATGGTTGTGATTCTTTTCCTCTCTTCAATCTCATGTGTCTTGTCACACAACGGACAAGACATATGAATTTTTCTAATTAATGTATTGGCCTCCATTGTCTTACCTCCATTATTTCATTATGCATAAGGGAATTCCATTTTATCCTTTGCATAATGGAATGACACACATACCACCTGCTTCTGTTGATCTCTAATCTTTAACTTCACATAAATCAGTCTGCCATTTACGTCCTTTCCGAACACAAATAATATCGGCGGATTTACATCATCTTTATCGATTTTTGTTTCTGAATATTCTTCAACTTTCAATTCTTTTAATCGATTAACAACATCTTCCGCATCATAATCAAGATCTAACAATGTATATGGTGTCGAAAACTTCTGACCATCCCCTTGCTTTTTCTTACGAACAAGGTTCAAATCGGTATTTATATCAAAGTCATCGCTCTCAAGTAATTTATGCAACTCATCCAAGAAAGCTACTACTTCTCTCTTTTTCGATTGATAACTAAGGAATATGCCAATCACCTCCAATGCATCCACTATCAATTGATAGTGTACACCTCAATTGAGCGTTTGTCAATACTTGTATGTAGGATATCTACCTCGCAAGGAGAGTTATGCCGAGCTCGGCATAATTACTATTTCAGAGTCTTCAGTATAGTTGATGTCAATTCTGTAATCGCTGTCCTTATATTCAATATCCAGACGGTAATCGCCTATCTGTAGTGTCGTACCATTGTCTATCGGATAGAATGTCCTGTCTTTTGGTCGGGGCTTTTGGTGATATGGACGCTGGTCTGGCTGACTTCATCATAGCCAAAATTCATGATGGTTCCCCCTCGGCTGCTGTTGTCCGGGTTTTTGCCTATATCATACAAATCTAAGGGATTGAAGAAGAACATGGGGAGATTGAAACCGGGCAGACTGAATAAAGATAGTGCATTAACTTAAAATGACCAGCCACTTATATTCTGGCTGGCCATTTTATACCCTGATTACATGGTATAGATAAGTTCGCTATTTATGATTTCTTCTACCCGGTTGCGGATATTGTTCATCCGGCCTACCCATTCAAGCTGGTTTTGAGTTTTCAGTTCCTTGGTCACTCCCTCGGCGGCTTTCATCTGCTCGATGATTAAGTCCAGCCGCTCCTCCGGCAGCTTCAAGTGTCATATATGAATTCTTACCAGAAAGGAGCTATTTTTTACCAGAAACACAAACTTTTTTACACTACCTTTCCAGAAAAGCTGAAACTACGTCTCTGCAGTTTCAGCTTTCTCTTCAGCTCTTTTTCTTCAATACTCTGTGCCAGAAAGGAATGTTTCTTGACGAAGTTAGAAATCTTCCTCCAAATATATTTCTGCCTCTTTAGCAGTGAATTTATAGTTTTCTATGAGTATTTCCTTGATTTTCTTATTACCTGCGCCTAATCCCGAAAACTTTTTACGGAACTTATAATATTTCTCTGGATCTCGTTTTGAACTTTAGACTTAACAATCCGATCAATCTCCGGTTCCATGATTTCCAACAATGCTTTACACATATCATCATCTCCTCTCAATTCTTCTATTACCTGTTTATTGGCCCTGACGCTTACCTCCAGTACGGAATCCGCAAGCTCTCTGTCAAATTTTTGTGTTAAGCTGCCGATTCTTTCCAGCAGTTCCTTCATTTCCTGCTTCTGCACTTTGTCTGACAATGCACTAAGCCATGTGTGGCTTTTCCAGTTCAGCTCTTTTCCTACAATGATCTGTGTCGGAAACAATACGGTATCCAAAATATAATAAATGCCTGCATAAGGATTCGTCATTTTTACATGATGCTCTTCAAAATACCGAAACAGTCCTTCCGGCTTTGCGTGACGAACCATGGTCACAGTGATATCATCCGCGTTCCTTTCATCCACATATTGGCCGGAAGCCTTGTACAGACATCCGTACGCCGCTGCTTTATAGAAATTCCCGTGGTTTCGTGTTCAAATTATATTCTTTCTCATAGATGAGGTCTTTTCTGTTTTCTCCAAATTCCAGATCCATTGCCGCCACAAAGCCGGGATGCCACTGGATTTTTATTTCTTCCATTCGTCAGTCCTCTTCCTGTTTACTTTCATTATAGCAGTTTTTCTTTTTTTTACAACAGCCATAAGATGGACATCTCATCCTTTTTTGTTACAGCAATACTCAATTATCAAAGTTCCTGTTCTTGTCATCACCTCAAAAATATAATATAATTCAGGAAATTCAATCATCCAGGAGGCGATACAGTGAACACATTACCCCCAGAAGACATGAGCAAAGCATATCTTGAACATTCCATGGTGATTCATAACTTTGTCATCAAAATAGGAAACCAAATCAAAGACAGCCTGTGTCGCGTATTTGGCAACAGTGTACAATATCAATGGCGTGAAAACGACGATAAGACTGTTATACCTGATGTATCTATCATCTGTAATATGCGTGACAGAAAAAATGTATCCTTTACTGGTATTCCCCGTTTTGTCATGGAAGTATTATCTGATTCTACTGAATTCTATGACAGAAATGAAAAAATGCAAATATATTGTAAAGTGGGTGTTTCTGAATACTGGATCGTCGACTGGCGCAAAAAACAGGTTGAAATTTATCTGTTTGATTGGAAAGAAGATGATACCCCCTACTCATATCTTTATAAAACAATCACCGAGGATAACAAGGATGAACTTCAAATTGTTATGTTCCCACATTTTAAGATCACATTTGATGAATTATTTGATATCGAATAAACAGCAGCCCTTCTAACGAAGGGCTGCTGTTATCTGCCATAATTTCAATGGGTTATGCATGAAACGACATTTCTGTCCCTTTTGGGGAACATTTATCCCAAGATACGCTCCTGCCCCTTTTCCGCCTTTTTATCATTCACATCTGTTTATTACAGTTCTTCTCCATTGGAGGCGATGACTTTTTTATACCAGTCAAAAGAATGCTTCTTATACCGCTTTCCGCTTCCGGAGCCGTCGTCATTTTTATCCACATAGATGAACCCATACCGTTTGCGCAGCTCTCCCGTGGTAAAGGACACCAGATCAATGCACCCCCAGGGGGTATAGCCCATCAGGTCCACGCCGTCCTCCTCCACAGCCTTTTTCATCTCCTCGATATGCGCTTTCAGATATGCGATCCGCGCCGGGTCCTGGCAGGTGCCGTCCGCCCTCAGCTCGTCAATGGCTCCGAAACCGTTTTCCACGATGAACAGCGGCTTCTCATAGCGCTCATACAGGATATTCAGCGCATAGCGCAGGCCCTCCGGGTCAATGGTCCATCCCCATTCCGTCGCCTTGGCGTAGGGATTTTCCACCGTGTACGGGCTGCTGGCTTCCACCCTTTCCGATACGTCCACATAAGACTGGGAATCGACCGCATTGGACATATAGTAGGAAAATCCGACATAGTCCACGGTGCCCTCCGCCAGGATCTTCTCATCCTCCGGCTCCATCCGGATCTCATAGCCCTTCCGCTCCAGCAGCTTTTTCGCGTAAGCCGGATAATGTCCCCGGCAGTGGATATCAGAGAAGAAATAACGCATGTGCATTTCCCGCACCGACAGCACCATATCCGCCGGACGGCAGGAAAACGGATAGATGGGCACCATGGAAATCATGCAACCGATCTGGAAATCCGGATTGATCTCATGCCCCAGCTTCACCGCGCGGGCGGACGCCACCAGCTCATGATGCGCCGCCTGATACATGGCCTGCTCCGGTTTCTCATATCGAGAAAAAATCACGCCGGAATTGGTCCATCCGTAAATGTCGTTCTTATAGTTCATCTGGTTGTTAATCTCATTGAAGGTCATCCAATATTTCACTTTATCTTTATACCGTTTGAAGCAGACCTCTGCAAACCGCACAAAGAGATCAATGACCCTGCGGTTCATCCAGCCGCCGTACGCCTTCGCCAGATGCAGCGGCATCTCGAAATGACTTAAAGTAATCACCGGCTCGATGTTGTATTTCAGCAGCTCGTCAAACATGTCGTCATAGAACTTCAGCCCTTCTTCATTGGGTTCTGCTTCATCACCTTTTGGGAAAATCCGCGTCCAGGCGATGCTGGTCCGGAAGCATTTGAAACCCATCTCGGCAAACAGCGCAATATCTTCTTTGTAATGATGGTAAAAGTCAATGGCGTCGTGGTTCGGATAGTTCTCACCCTCCAGCACTGTCTCCGTGATCCGGCGGGGAACGCCATGGGCGCCGGCGGTCAGCACGTCGCATACATTCGGCCCCTTGCCGCCGCAGTTCCAGCCTCCTTCCAGCTGATGGGCAGCCACCGCGCCGCCCCAGAGAAAATTCTTCGGTAAACTCATATGAAACCTCCTTTTGAACTACTGCGTCTGCCCTTTTCCTTTTCCATCCCCGGGGCATCCGGGCATGGTCCGGACAGACGCTGTCCTGGTCTATCGTGTTACAGTCAAAAGATGCGCTCCCACAGCCGCTGTTCCGGAGGTCCGGTCCGCCGTAATCTGCGCAAAATCATCCGCATTGCTGACGATCACCGGCGTGATCGTGTCAAAACCTTCCTCCGCAATGGCATCCAGGTCAAATTCGATGAGCAGTTCTCCTTTTTTGATCCGGTCCCCTGCCTTTACTTTTGCGTTGAAATATTTTCCCTCCAGGGATACGGTCTCCAGTCCGATATGGATCAGCATCTCCACATCCCCCTTCACAAGGCCGATGGCATGTTTCGTCTCAAATACCATGGATACCTCGCCGTCAAAGGGCGCGTACAGCTTTCCTTCTGAAGGGATGACCGCCACGCCTTTGCCCAGGATCTCCCCGGAGAACGTAGGGTCGCCCACCTCTTTCAGCGGCTTCAGTTCGCCGTTCAGTGGACAGAAGATATCCTCGCTGCCTGCAGCAAAAGCCTCTGTCTTCTCCGGCGCCCCGCTCGTTTCCCCTGCGTTATCCTCCGGCACATGCTCCGGCTCCTTCTCGTCGCAGCCGATGACCTGGACCAGAAGGACAGTAACGACAATGGTCGCCGCCACGCCGATCATCATACCGGTAAACGACGAAGGGTTTTCGCCTATGGCATTTACCGTGGTCAAAAGGCCCGGAAGCCCGGCGTATACGTAGTATGCCGTGTTGAAAAAGCTGATAATGACGGCTCCCACAGCTCCTCCGATACAGCCTGCAATAAACGGCTTTTTCAGGCGCAGGGTAACACCGTAGATGGCCGGCTCCGTGATACCGAAGATACCGGTCAGTCCCGCGGAAAACGCCACATTTTTAATATCGCTCTTCTTCGTCTTGATGAATACGCCCAGGCAGGCCGCCGCCTGCGCCACAACCGCACAGGTCTGAAACGCCTGGAAAGTGTCACAGCCATTGTTGGCAAAATTTGCCATTACCATGGGGGTAACGCCCCAGTGAACGCCGAAAATGACGAATACCTGCCAGATTCCGCCTACGATCACCGCCGCCAGTACCGGAACGGTGTTCACAAGTGTATTATACCCAAAAGCAATGGCATTTGCCAGTCCGTCCGAAACCGGTCCGATGATCAGGATCGTGGCAGGCACCATGACGATGGCACAGATAAAGGGAACGACCAGCGCTTTCACCACATCCGGCACATGTTTTTCCAGAAAATGCTCCAGATACGACAGAATCAGCACCAGGAACAGCGGCGGCAGAACGGTGGACGTATAGGTGGTCTGCGCCATGTCAAACAGCAGGAATTTCACCGTTTCCCCGTCTGCGATGCGGGCCGCGATCTCGCCCCAGCTGCTGTTGACCAGCGCCATACAGCACCACATGGCGATGAACGTATTGCATTTAAAATGTTTGGAAGCCGTAACGGCGATGAGTACCGGCAGGAACGTAAACGGCGTCCATGAGATAAAGCTCAATACTTCGTACGTACCGGTCTGTGCAAATGCCGGAGCAAAAAGGTTAATGAGAATCAGCGCGCCCTGTACCAGCCCGGCAGCCGCCAGCACATAGACAAACGGCGCGAATACCGCGGACATGGTGGCGATCACCCGGTTTGCCAGGCTCTGTTTGATCTCCGGCTGAGCGCTCTCGTCCAGATCCAGAAGCTGGATCAGTTCATTGTATACATCCTTTGCATGCGTCCCAATGACGATCTGATACTGTCCGCCCTTTTCCACCACCTGAATGACGGCGGGCATACCGGAGATCTGCTTTGTGACCTCCGCAGACGGCGACTCCTTCAGCACCAGACGCAGTCTGGTGGCGCAGTGCGCCGCGCTGACAATGTTGGATTCTCCCACCGCGTCTTTAATGCCGCGGGCAAGTTTTCCATAATCTCTTACTTTTCCCTGTGCCATACACTTTTCCTCCTCGTGAGACAGTTATCGTTTCTTTGTTTTCGAAAGCTGCGCAGCCTGTTCGAATCTATCTATGCTTTCAGACGGATCGCTCCGCCAAAACAGCCGGTTCCAACACCTTGCTTTCAGGCGGATCATTCCATCAAAACAGCCGGTTCCAAAAGAAAACCCGAATGCGCTCTTAAAAGGCGGCACAGTCCTGCTGCGCAGCTTCTAAAAGACACATTCGGGTTTTGCCTGCCATACAGTTACAAGCCCTCTCTGTGCGGTCCTGTGAATTTTACAAATTTGTCGTAACGCGGACGATATGTACTGTGAGAAACGTGATTTCCTCCGCGCTCAGCGAACAGTGAAACTGTTGTTCCAGATAGGTTTTGATCTTTTCCGCGCACCGGAACTGTTTCGGATTTTTCACCCGCATAAGCTCATACATCTCATCCGGGCCTCCGCCCATGAGCTTCCCGTCCAGCGCCCGCTGTGCAAAAAACAGAAGGTGGGTGGTAAACCGCTGGTAATCCAGGGATTCCTCGTCAAATTCCACATGAAACGCGTAACGGACGATATTCAGAGAATTCTGGATGATCTCCGTCATCTGCTGGGTATAGTTCATGTTGCAGTCATACTCCGCATTGACCAGATGCAGTGCGATAGAACCTGCTTCATCCCTCGGAAACTCAATCCCCATGGTCTTCTGAATCCGGCGGAGGGCGTACAGTCCGATTTCATACTCTGCCGGATACAGCTTGCTGGTCTCCCACTGAAGCGCATTGCGGAACGTTATCCCCTGCTTCATACGTTCGATGGCAAAGCTGATATGGTCCGTAAACGTAATGTATACATTTTTGTTCAGCTTCTTCTTCAGCACCTCCCGCGCATGGTCAATAATCTGCGCGGAGAGTTCAATGACTTCCACATCCACTTCCAGAAACAGCTGCTTCAGCTTTTCCGTGGACGCCCCGGTATCCATCCGGAAGATCTTGTCGATCTTCTTTTTATCCACCGGCTCTCCCGCCTTTGCCTGCCATCCCAAACCCCGGCCCACCAGAAGCACCTCGCGGCCCCGCTCGTCCAGAGAACTCACGATATTATTATTGAGAACTTTATAAACCACCATAACACCGCATCCCCCTTTGATTCCAGGCATAAAAAAACACCAAACACAGGTCTCCTCACAACGCGGACTGCCTGACGTTTGGTATTGCCTGATTGAACAGTAACAAGCCAAAAAACGAACTTCTGTATTTCACTGCAGACATCATAACAATTCATCTACCAAATGTCAATATATTAGATTGATTATCGTCATTCTGCATTATTTTTCGCAGGATACACATCGAAATATTATGCAGTATAGATAAATATTCTGCAGACGCTTCTGTATATGCACCTGCAGAATATGCCGTTCCCTTATACCTGTCCGCGGACCAGATCGTATTTTGTCACGTCCATGATCACGCTGCCGTCCGCGAAAAACGAGATCCCGTCCGCTGCCTGATCCGTATAGATCGTGGCGGACATGACCTGTTCTCCGTCGTTGACGAACACCTCGGCGCTGAACCGGTCCAGAATCACTCGAAGCTTCAGCCTTCCCTCCTCCGAACGGACCAGACATCTCCTCTGATGGATGACCGCCCTTCTGGAACCGGAAAATTTCCGGTCGATCTTCAGTACCGACTCATGGGGCCGAAAACTGACAGCCGTATGGTACTGGCCGTTCTGCGCGAAACGGACCGCGAATTTCTGATAGACCTTCTCCGGATCGCCCGCCTTCAGCTCGATTTCCAGATCGATCTGCCTGCCTTCCACGCCGGGAAGCCGGATGACGTCGCTGAAAGTGACCTGTTCATGACGCACCTCATGGCTCCTCATCTCCTCCAGCTCCCGGAGGGGCTTCTGGAACAGCCGCCCATCCCGGATAAAAAGCTCTCTTGGCAGGCTCATCTGGCCGAACCAGGGCAGCTCTCTCGAAGTCGGCCCGGACACTGCACACGTATCCCAGTTCTGCATCCAGCCGATCATGACCCTGCGGCCGTCCGGCGTCAGCACGGTCTGGGGCGCATAGAAGTCAATGCCGTAGTCAATGGCCTGATCCGCCTCCTCGGTAAACGTATCCGTCTCTTCGTTATAGCTTCCGATCAGGCAGAGGGTGCCGTTGCCGTTGTGGTACTCGAAGCCGTGAGGAAGCATATCCTGAGGGCTGACCAGCAGCACCTGCTTCCCGTCCAGCTCAAAAAAGTCCGGGCACTCCCACATCCGGCCAAACCGGTTGTGGTTCTCTGCAAGCACCTTGCGGAATTTCCAGTGAAACGCGTCCTCGCTCTCAAAAAGCAGGATCTGTCCGCTTCCGTCCGCCGGGCGGTTGCCGATGACGCAGCGGTAGGTTCCGTCCTTTGCCCGCCAGATCTTCGGATCCCGGGCGTCGTGGACGCTGGCGCCTTCGGGCAGGTCCGTCCGGTCCAGCACCGGGTTCTGTTCGTATTTCTCATAGTCCCGGCCGTCGCCCACTGCCAGACACTGGGTCTGCAGTTCGCAGAAGCCTCCCTCCAGCGTGCGCTCCCTCATCACTCCCGTATACATCAAAAGCTGCCTTCCGTCCGGCAGTTCAATGGCGCTCCCGGAAAAGCACCCGTCCCGGTCGTACTGCTCGTCCGGCGCCAGCGCGGCCGGAAGATACTCCCAGTGGAGCAGGTCCTCACTCACCGCATGTCCCCAGTGCATGGGCCCCCATATGGAGTCGTAGGGATGATACTGATAAAACATATGGTATTTGTGATCATAATAGGAAAAACCGTTGGGATCGTTCATCCATCCCACATAAGAGGAAAGATGGAACGCCGGCCGGTCTTCCTCCCGGATCGCCTTCCCTGTTACCTCTTCGTATTTGCGCGCTTCCCGTAATGTCTGACTTGTCATAAAAACCTTTTAGAACCTCCTGATCAAATTCCTGATTATGATTCTTCCGCAGCTCCTTTTTCACCAATATCGGAGCGCGGTTCCGGCAAAATGTGGAACCGGTTCTATCATCATATGAACACAGTCTAACGGAAAAATATGCAGATTGTCAATATATGATATCCACAAAAAATATCGTATTCTTTCGCCGTATTGACATGCAGGCCTGCGGAAATCCCTTTTACGCCCTGGCAGGACGGACTCCTGCCGTCCGGAAAGCAGGCGCTCTCCGCCTGACAGACGAAAGCGCCTGCTCCTCCCCCGCAAAAACTTTTCTGGAAACGGTTTCATATTTTGTACAGTATAATGATCCGTCCTTTTCCGTCTATATGGTTCCCCGCACAACTCTCTCATTGACGCTCATCACAAACTCATCAATCTCTTTATAATCGGGCTCATCCGGCAGGCTGGTATGCTCCCGGGCATATTCCAGACGCTTTTCAAACTCATTTATCATCTCAAAAAATTCCGCCGTTGGTTTCCCGCTTTCATCCAGATAAGCTCCGTTCCGGATATCCATCAGAAGGTCATGCTCCTTTTCCCGGAACGTCACGATCTCGCCCTTTTCCAGGAGATCCAGGCACATCAGACAGAGCCGGATCAGATGCATGCTGTGCTTTCCGATCTTGTTATGGGTCAGGGCATGCTCATTTCTCTTTCCGATCTTTCCATAGGACTTCACCATGTTCTGCAGTTCGCCCCACAGGCTGCAGTAATCCCGCAATGGATAATGCGTCAGGCGCACATCCATGAAAATCTCCGTGTCATATCCATCCCGGACCGCCTGATCGATATAGAGCTTTATGGAGTCTTCCGGCATGGCGGAATATCTGGGAACCAGATCAAACTGCATACGCTTCAGGGTCTTCAAAATATGCTGCTCCAGATCCCTCTGGTTCATCGTACCGGCGGATTTCTGCCGAAGCCGGTACAGCTGCTGGCCCGCAGGCCGTCCCTCATCCTTCCGCCCGGAAACACCGGTCGCCGGCCGTCTCCATCTTCTCCCTGCGCTCCCGGTCCACCTTGATCCATTCATCCAGCGTCAGCGGCACATAATCAGAAAACATGCAGAAGCAGTTGATCATCTGGCACGGCACCTGCAGCGCTTCTTCCGAACCGCGGACTTCACGCAGGTACTGTCTCGTCTGGTTCTGAAAATCGTTGACCAGATATTCATCGAACGTATTGTGCACGTGCCCGTAAAGCATATACGTCCTGGGGATGCCCCCGCTGTCCCGACGGTACTGGCCGTTGTAGCACATGATCGGATAATGGGACAGGATCACCTTTCGCTTCTGGTCCTTCAGCTCCTGATATGGCGTGATCCATTGAAAATACCCTGCGTCAAACTCTTTACTGTTCAGATATTTGTCATGGTTCCCGACGACCAGATATTTCCTGCCGTTCAGCCGGGCAAGGACCGCATTGGCATCCTCTCCCTTTGGAGAAATACAGAAATCCCCCAGGATCACGACCTCATCCTTCGGACGCACCCTGGAATTCCACCGGCTGATCATGTATTCGTTCATGGCCTCCCCGCTTTCAAATCCCCGGCAGTCCATACACTGATTCAGGTTGTCGTGATAAAAATGCTGGTCGGAAATGTAGTAGCGCATGGCTTCTCCTTTCTTCGGGGCCGGGCCGCCGGTCCAGAGGGGCACATAAGCAATGTCACACTCTCAGAAAATCCGCAATGAAATCAGAGTATTCTTCACGGAGCGGCAACTCATCATCTACTTTCAATGCTCTGCGTTCGGCTGTTTCTTCCTTCCTGGTAACAGGATTAAAGCCCTGCTTCTTATAGGTTTCCCAGTAAACTCCCATGCCCCGTTTCTGCCAGCTTGGAAGTTTATCAAAGTTTATCCCATTCTGAAACAGTAATTCATTTTTAAATGCAACCGATTGTCCTTCCAACATCGCAGTGGCTTCCGCCGCACTTTTTCCCTGTTTACGAAGCAGCCAGTAACAGTGCGAATTTAACGAATTCCTGTGAGCATCTTCCTGTCTCCACTGGAAATAATCCTGAACCCTTTCCAATGTCGGCAGCGGCACCATGCGGCAGTCAAAGACAGCCTGCTGACCAAGACTCATGGAAAAAGAAGCGCTCGCAACGCCCGCAAGAATCGAATTATATTTTCTTACATTCCTTCCAAAAGTATTCTCTTCCGGATGGAACAGCAACGATATCTCATCACTCTCCGTGTATCCATAGATTACTCTGAACCCATAATTCATAAGAGACTTGACCGTCTCTACCATCATATCCCGAAACTTCATGTCAAACGGAGCTTCAAAATGACAGATCTCCTTTGTCAGGCGCGTAAATCTGTTCCCGTCCAATCTTGCTGCCAAATACAGTTCAGGTAACAACACCTGATCTATGGACTGCTCGTACACACGCATTTTACTGTCAAGTTCATCAAACTTCATCGTCTTCCCTCCATTCGCTGATGGACATGGTTTCTCCATCATTCGTTACAAAATACAATTCGTCAAATCCCTCCGAGCGGGATGGCATTTCCAACTTATTCGATGTCATGGCAATGGCTTTTGATGGAATTCTTTCTTTTCCACTGCGTTGATTATTTCTCTGAATACATTCCTGTAATCGTGATTGCAGGAAGTATCCTATAACACGATAACCCGCTTCTCTCGCAACCGGAATATATCTGGCACGATCCTCGCGAGTCGGATTGGTATTATCTACAACATAATCACAACCCTTTCTCTGACAGTCCGCAATCAAAAGAGATTCTTTATTTCTGGTATGTAAAGTATCAAGATTGATTCGTACAGCATCAGACAGGAATACCGAACAGAATGTAGATTTCCCGCTGCCCTGGATTCCCATCATAATATATACGGTTTTTTCATGATCTGCTTTCAATCTTTCACCACCAGTTCTGAGGGCTCAGGCTTAAATGCCCGGTAAAAGTCCGGGGGCTTTATCTGCTGAAGTCCTGATACCTGACCGTCTCCGAATTCCATGATGATAAGGCTTCCATCCTCACGGCGTGCGATATCCATCGTAACAAAATTGCTCTTCAGTTTCTTCACGGATGTTTCGATCCAAAGCCGTTCTTCATCAGTAAAGCTGATGTTCCTGTCTGCCTGCCAATAATCATCTATGATTATGACCCTTCCGGCAAACGCAAATACTCTGTATTCCTCCGATATCGGCATCCCGCTCTTTTCATGAAATCCGATCGGCTTCAGTTTCTCAAACTTACGAAGAACCACTCCGCCCGCAAGATCAGAATCCTGCCGTTGAACAAAGTTCCTTATGATTCTTTCTGCATTTGCTTCATCAGCTATGTTATTGATAAAGCACGCATCGTACCACTCATGTTTCCGGCTTTTCACATAGTCTTTGACAATGTATGGACCTTCCAATCCTCTGGTCAGCAATAATGCGGAATCTACTGTACCCCGATCCTCCCATACAGATCCTGCCGTATCCTCCTTGAAGTCATCATACCACCCCGGAAGCATATGATATCTTTCGTATTCATCCGGCGTATTGATGAGTATCATGCCTTTTGCTTCAAGCTTCTCGTAAAACAGCCTGTACATATCCGGCTTCATCATCCATCCGCGATATATCGTCAATCCGGAAATGTCTTCTCCATACAAGGACAATTTCCCCGTCTCAAGATCTTCATAGCTGAACAATGCGCAGGCATGTTCCAACCCTGCTGCCTGAAACTCTTCCTCGTAATCCTCATCTACCCTTTTCGAATTCAGCGGATGGCTACAGAAGATGAAACTGACATCCTCCGGGCTTCTGACAAGCATATTACCTTCAGCCTCGACTCCATCCAGCAATTCGCACAACAGCCCCAATGGCATATTTTCAAAGTCCGTCCTCTCAGTGAATCGTCTGAGCAGCTCAATTCCCGTAACCTTAAAACGATTGTTCTGAAGGTCATAGAAAATATCGCCAATGCGGACAATTGAATGCGCATGGTTTTTAACTCCGTAGACAGTGCCTCTGCCGGTTATCTTAAACCGGTACAGTATTCTGAATACATCTCCCATTATGATTTATCACCTCATTCCACCGTGAGCTCTTTTGCCCGTTCCATCCTGAAAACAATTCTTCCTTCGCCGCCTTAATATTCCTTCGTAACCGTATCAATTCCATACATTTCCATAAACAGATCCAAATCTTTCTGATTGCGGATCAGCATAACTTCCTCAAATTTTCCGGTATGTCTGTTTTTGAATCCTGCAACCTGCTCGCCCGTGCAGATGCTGCATCTGAGAACCGGATGCAGATTTTCCCTGTCATATTCCTTCTTTTCTACAGTTTTCCTGCCAAACATAAAGATCTCCTCCCATTTTGGTTCCACCTGTACAAATACATGGAGTCCTTACCCGTTAAATTCACTGATAATTTCCTGTACTTTTTTCTTATCCATCGTTTAATGATCTCCTCTTCGAACGCAATCCTTGATCAGCTCTTTCTCTGCGTCTCTGCATACGTCTGACTGCATTGTACCACAGGAAACAGCGCCTGCATATAGCCAGATCCATGGTTCTGTATTTTCTTTTATGCATTTACGCCTGCAATCTTTTTTCACCTTTCCCCTTCTATGCCACAGTCCTGTTTTTTTGTCCGCGGTAAATCCCAAAAACCGCAAGAACAGCGATCAATCCCAAAACGAAAACCGCCATAACCGGATAGCTGACGCACATACCGAACACATGGAACATTTTAAATCCCCCAAACACTTCCTTGATCAGTGTGACATTCGCCAGTCCAAAGTCAATCAGAGGCTGGAACCTCTGCGTGACAGCGTCACCCATTGCCGCCAGGCCTACGTTAATAAACAGAACGGCAAGGCTTACCCCCACCGTACCCATCTGGCTTTTCATTCGCGATGAAACAAAGCCAATGATAAGGCTGTAAACTGCCCCTGTGAAAACAAGCCATACCGCCCCGACTACAGCAAGCTGCCATGTCTGAAATCCAAACATGGATCTTGCATACGCCGGAACAGATTGAATTGCAGCGTTCCAGCCGTGCAGGCTGGCATGGGGAAGAAAACCAAAAATAAAGGTAGCCGCTGCATAGATAAGCGTCACAGTAACAGATGCAGCCAATATACTGAACAACTTTGCCGTGACAATTTTCCGTCTGCCGCTTCTGGAACTTAAAATCAGGTGATCCATACCTGTTGAACGTTCCACGGCAAATACCGGGGCAATGATAAACGCCAGCGGGATAAACAGCAGAAACTGCATCATATGTTCGCCCCAGTTGACAAACAGGTTCTCCCACAGCAGGATATTTGCAAATTCCGGTTCGCCAAGCGCGGTCAGCCTTTTTAAAGAATCAGAAAGTTCTGTATACGCAGCTGTATTCTGTTTTCCCTGCGTTTCAAGTTCAGACAGCTTCGACTCGAAAAGTGCAATCCCATACGGCTCCTCAGCGCTTTCCGACGGCGTCCCGTTCCAGTATTCGTCCACCCTTTCCGTAAACTCATTGTATTTCAGCGCCAGCATTGTTTCAGGCTGATCCTTGATACTTCTGGCAATCATCCGGGAATCCGTACCATAACGGGCGCTTAGTTCTTCATATACGTTTTTCGCCCAGGCAGCCTTCCCGACGTCAAGCGGTCCCTCATAGCCGGCCGCCAGTTCCTCATAAACACGATAACTCCTGCTGCTTCCAATTAAAAACATAGAAGTCACAAAACCCATCAGACTGTAAAGGATAAACAGGCAGACAAGCAGACTTACCGTTTTCTTATTGAGCAGCAGCTTTCGAACTTCAAAATGAAATAATGACATTACGCTACCTCCCTGCCCTTTCCGGTAAAAAATGAAAAATATACAAATACGCGTCTTCCAGACTCGGTACCGCCTGCACCGCATTGTCCCCAGGTCTTGATTCCGAGATTACCCGCACTACCATAAACCCGTCCTTTGCCGCCACATTACTGATTACCGCCTGCTTCTGGTACTCCACCAGTTCTTCCGCAGACATTTCCACAAGCCAGACCTTACCGGCCATCATTTTGATATATTCCTCACTTCTGTGCATATGATGAATCACGCCATACTCCATCATCATAATCTGCGCGGCAATCTGCTCCACATCAGATACAATATGCGTGGAAAGCAGTACCAGACGGTCTTTTGAATAGGCAGAAATGATATTCCGGAATTTGATACGCTCAAACGGATCAAGACCGGAAGTCGGTTCATCCAGAATCAAAATTTCAGGATTATCAAGAAGCGCCTGCGCAATGCCAAGCCTGCGCTGCATCCCTCCCGAATAAGCGGAACAATGCCGCTTCAAATCCTCCTGCAATCCCACACGGTACGCCAGCTCCTCAATCCGCTTTTTTGCGTATGATTTTTCCATGCCTTTTAACGCGGCGGAATACTCCAGATAATCCCTGCCCGTAAAGTCATTATAAAAGCTGACGTCCTGCGGCAGATATCCGATTTTCGCCCTGTATTCATCGCCTGTGTCGTGAATATTCCTGCCATTGTATAAAATCCGCCTGATTAAACTTCCCAACGCTTAACGCAAAGAAAGCCGTTCCGATAAGAACCGTAATCATAAGCCTCATGACCGGAGTTATGATAAATCCATAAATGTCAAATGCCATTCCCTCCCGCACAAGTTCGGCAGAACTCATTTTGTATGCTCCAAGCGCAATATACCGGAAAATAGACGTCACATAGGTAAGCGGATTCAGATATACCACCGGCAAAAGAAATCCCGGCATCATCGTAGTCGGTATATATGCGCCGGAAACAAACGTCAGCGGCATCATAATCATGGAGCTGATCGTCTGGAACGAAGGGGAGTTGCGTGACACAGTCGCTAAAAACAAGCCGACAGCGCTGAAGGTCATCGCTGAAACCAGCATTACCGCAATCAGCAGCAAAATCTGAAACACATTGATTTTAAATCCAATGAACAGGCTGATGATCATGGTAAGCGTCCCCTGCAAAGTAGAAACCACCGCCCCCGATATAATATTTCCGATAGAAATCTGGGAACGCGCAATGGGCGCAACCATGACCTCTTTCATATAGCCGTCCGAAATATCCGACAGGATATCTGACGAATTATTGATCCCCGTCTGAAAAACAGTCATAATAATGACGCCGGCAATCAAATAATTCATGGGTTCACCAAAACCACTCATGGAAGACTTCATCATAAAGGAAAACATCACCAGCATAAACATGGACATCACCATGCTCCCGATCATCCTTCCCCTGTTTCTGGTATAATTTAATAAATTTCTCTGTATAATTGCTGTAACTGGATTCATGACTGCCTGATCTCCTTTCCTGTGATTGCGAGGAAAACCTCGTTTAATGTTCCGTTCTTTGCCTCAAAATCGAGAATCGTATCTTGGCACTCTGACAAAATTCGGAGTGCGGCGGACGCTTTCTTTGTGTGGAAAACAATCCTGTTTTCTGCTTTCTCATAAGGAATCTTCTGCTCTTTCAATCTATTTTCCAACGGTTCCGTATGCGTACAGCTTGCATCTACCTCGGTTCCGGTATACTGGTGCTTTAAGTTCTCCGGCGTGTCATGGGCGACAATCTTCCCATGATCCATGATCACAATTTTAGAGCATACCTCCGCTTCGTCCATATAATGGGTGGTCAAAAAAATGGTCATGTTTTTCTGCTTTTGCATTTTCTGGATATATTCCCATACATTCGCCCTTGTCTGCGGGTCAAGCCCGGTGGTCGGTTCATCTAAAAACAAAACCTTTGGAAAGTGGACAAGCCCTCTCGCAATCTCCACACGGCGTTTCATCCCGCCGGAAAGACTGCCGACAACCGCCTTTTTCCAGTCGGTAAGCTCCACCAGATCAAGGGCAAAATCAATCCGCTCTGTAACCTCATGTTTCGGAACCCCGTAAAAGCTGCAATGATATTTCAGGTTTTCCTCCACCGTCATTTTTGCATCCAGCGTGGAATCCTGAAATACAATGCCGATATCCTTTCTGACCGCCCCCTTTTCTTTGGAAACGTCATGCCCGTTGATGCGGATACTTCCCTCTGTTTTATCCAGGATTGTACATAAGGTATTGATTGTGGTACTTTTGCCTGCGCCGTTGGGCCCGAGAAACGCAAAGATGCTTCCCTCATCTACCGTAAACGAAATATCGTCTACGGCCCTGAAATCTCCGTATGTCTTTGAAAAATGTTCTACTTCAATGATTGGATTCATTTCTTTTCCTCCTCATCCAAAAAATAAAGCCCTATGGATTGATTCCCATAGGACTTATCGCTATAGATTCTATAGTGCCTCTAAGTTATTTATTCCCGCGGGCAGCGAGCCAGTCAGCCGTGCCTGCACGGATATTTGGCGACTGCCGCGAGGGTCAAATATCCCGTTGCCTGTTATGGGATATTTGACTGTCCGGTCTGCCGCCATATGCGCCGAATCCGCCCCGGTCCGGAATGTAACCGTCATAATCCGGCGAAAAGCGTTCCGCTCCCGGTATGTCTGCCGGGCTTCTCCCTCTCCCAAAAGAGCCGAACGCCCGCTCCCGCATGGACATCAGCTGTTCAAACTGTTCCCCGCCCATACGCTCCCTTGCCTGGTCCATCCAGTCTGTGATATGATCCTCCTCTCTGCCGCCAGCCTCCTGTATTCCAAACGCTGCAATAATCCTGTCTAAATATTCCCCAAACTGCTGCAGCTCCTCCGGTGACAGGCAGTCGAGAATTTCCTGATAATCCGTTTCCGGCTGCGGAATCATTTTTCCTTTTTCCGTCAGATGAACAACCATGACCCGTTTGTCCTTTTCGGAGGGCTTGCGTTCCACATGACCGCTTTTTTCCAGCTTATTCAGCAGCTCGTTCAGCGATTGCTGCCGAATGCCCAGCAGATACGCCAGCTCCCTTGTCTTAATTTCCGGCTGGATTTTCAACATGGCAAGGATTCTCCCCTGCCCCCGGGTCGGATCGGCAAATGGCCCGGACTGCGCCTGACTGAACATCTGGCGGCGTTTCATGAGCCACTGCAGCGTAGCAAGCTTTTCATAAACGGCTGTATATATATCGTCCATATTTTGCTCCTTTCATTTTGTACTGGTACTTGTATCTTTGTTTATTCCATAATAATACAGGTACCATTGTAATTTGTCAATAGTACCTGTACTTTTTTTAAATATTATTTTCCTTTTAACCAGGCAAACTCGACTGTTCACTTCACTGTCAAGTCAATTAAATACTGTTCACTGTTCGCCAATTAATGTAACAAAAGCGAGGATAATCATAATGACTTTTGTTTTTTACTCATAGAAAAACTCCTTTCGGTTTTATCAGCGTATGTTATAACTGTTTTTTATGAAAGAGTTTCATCGCAATCAACAGCCCTAAAATTGACATGGCAACGGAAAGCAGGGCAGGCATCATAAAATCCGACGGTACTGCTTCACCGGAAAGTAAATCCACATTTTTTGATGTTAAAATGAACGGGTTGAATTCAGCAATCGGTTCAATGATACCAGATAAAGATATAACGGCGACAACACCTCCGGTAAAAAGGATGCTTGTAAAGGTTTGCCTGAAAATAACGCAGCCGATCATTAAAATACTTAAATACAGGAAGCCGACTAACCAGAGGACAAAAGCCGCAATCGCAACATGAAAAAGGCCGGTATCGTGCCATAAAAAAGCCGTATAGCCGTAAGTCGCTGTAAAACTCACCCAGTAACAGATTGTCATAAGGACAGCCGCAACTGTATATTTTGCAAGAATGACCGCTTTGCGCGACAATCCTTTCGTTACCATTAAGACCAACGTACCTTTGGAATATTCACCCGATAAGCAGCTGCCATATAGAATAATAAAGGCACTAAACCCGACGCCGGATATATTTTTGTAAAACTGCTTCCATGCGTCCAAAGCGACCGGTTCCGAAGCCATTTTCATGTCTGTCGCCAAAGCTGATAAAATTTCCGGCGTAAACTTTGCGAGAAATGCGCTCATAATACCGAAGATCAGAAAAACCGCAAATAAAATAAAAAAACGGTAATTCTTCATGTTTTCCGTAAATTCTTTTTTTACAAAAGCAATATATCCACTCATTTCACTACCTCCAAAAACAGACTTTCAAGGGACGGCTCCATAAGTTCTATTTTTATAGGGCAAATCCCCGTTTCCGCAAGAACGCCAAATAAAGATTTTTGTACGCTTTCCATATCACGGCTGTGTAAAATGAGTTCCCTGTTATTTTCTTCCGAGTGGAGCAGCAATGGCTCTATGGATTTCTGCTTCTTAAAAAGCTGTAAATCCTTATCCGCAGAGAACTCCAAAAGCAGACTGTCATGCCCGTGCAATGTCTTGATTTCTGCGAGTGTACCACAGACAGAAATTTTCCCCTCATTCAGGAAAGCAGCACGGTCGCAGATACGCTCCACATCAGAAAGGATATGGGTAGAAAATAATACGGTTGTCGTGCCGCTGATCTTGCGGAGGATGTCTAAAATTTCTTTTCTTCCTACCGGGTCAAGCGCACTCGTCGGCTCGTCACATATCAATAGTTTTGGCTGCGTCAATAAAGCCTGTGCAATTCCAAGACGTTGTTTCATGCCCCGTGAGAAACCGCCTATCTGCTTTGCCGCTCCGCTTAAGCCTACAAGGGAGAGAAGCTCTTTACTTCTTTTTTCAATTTCGCTTTTGGGTATGGCAATGACTTCGCCGCAAAGCCTGAGATATTGCATCGGTGTCATATAATTATAAAATTCCGGCACATCGGGCAAATATCCGATGTATTGATTTGTTTTCGTCTGCCCAAAGCATACGGATTCATTGCAGACACGGATTTCTCCGTGATCTGGCTTAAGCAGGCCAAGTACCATTTTCATAGTTGTCGTTTTCCCGGCTCCGTTTTGCCCAATGAAGCCAAAAACACTTCCCTCCGGTACAGACATGTTCAGGTCATTTATAATCTTTTGCCTTCCAAAACTTTTCGACAGGTGCTGTATTGTAAGTACGTTCATTCTTTTTCCTCCTGTACTATGTTGTTAATTTATAGTATCATGTTAGCAATATTACCATAATGATAATATAAAGTCAATAGATACCGCTCCACTTTTCAGGGAGCGGCGGATTTTATTTTTCCGGCGGGGTAATGATAACCCCAAACGTCCTTAATTTTCGTCCTGCTTTCGGCTCATTTTTCTCTACCGTCTTAACTATATTTGAAATGCTTTTCATAAGTTCAGTTAATTCCCCGTCTGATAAATAAAGGTGCGAAAGAGAAAAGCCCGACATGTCTTTTTTAATATTGATATTCGGCGATTTGCAATATTCCCGGAACTGTTTCGCAAATCCAAGAAGATACTGCATGAACACCTGCATATAAAGGGTTCCGGAATTTTCGGCTAATATCGCTTCAAAATCACGGTTCAGGTCAAATGCAAGCGCATAAGTCCTTTCTACCGTCCCCCGCACCTGGGTTTCTTCAACCACTTTCAGAATACCATCATTTAACATCTTTTTCAGATTACGATATAAAGTAGCCTGTGGAATGTCACTGAGGACATCGGCTAAATGTTTTGCGGTTGTCTGCTCCTGTGAGTATATTTCAAGCAGCAGTTTACATTTTACCGGGTTTGTAATGCAGGCCATAATTTTATCTGTCATGTATTGCCCTCCTGTTTGAATTTATGACAATATTATCGCTTTGATACTAAAAAGTCAACCTGCGGATTCCCTGCCCTTATATATAAACGGCACTGAATTTTTGCCCTCATAGAGCCTTGTCCCATGTGAAAGCAGCAGCCCGTCTGTTAATTCCACACATAAAATAACCGCGTTCTCATTATATTTCTTCTTTCAGCAGGGAATACATTTTCATATCGATCACTTTCCCGTTTTTTACTGCATTATTTCTTAACGTCCCCTCATACTGAAAGCCCGCTTTTTCCAGCACACGGCAGGATGCCGTATTATACGCAAATGGCTCTGCATAAATGCGGAGAATATCACTTTTCTCAAAAACATATTCGCAGACCTGTTTTACAGCCTCTGTCATGAGCCCTTTTCCCCAGTATCCTTCCGCAATATAATATCCCAGCTCGGCTGTCCGCCTGTGGATATTCCCCTGGCGGAAAACACCGATGCTTCCCACCACCCGTCCATCTGCTGTTATGGCAAAAGCAAAGGTTTCATTTTCATCTGCGGACAGCATAGCAGAAATAAAGTCTGCCCCGTCCTGTTCCGTATAAGGGTACGGCAGCCCATCTCTAAGATTGTCCTGTACTTTTCTATTGGAAAGAGCCGCTGCCAAATCCGCCGCATCCGCCAAATCCCATTTTCTTATTTTACAGATCACTTTTCCGCCTCCCTGATGGATCGTCTTCCATAACAGACTCTATTATACAGCATAACCCCAGCCAATGGAACGGACTTTCTAAGAACTTATCAAAACAAGTCAATGTATATATACAATCACAATATACTTTCCAGGGACGTCGACATCATCCGCTGCGTATCCTTTATCTCAGCAGCGCCATACTTCCCGTCAATTTGTTTACCTTCTTTTTCGCACCGCAGACGGCAACCCCATAATAATTCAGTTCCGTTTCTGAAACATCTTTCATCTTTTCAATAAACTCATCATAGGTCCTGCACCCCTGCGCAATATCTGAAAAATCCACCACCGTCAAATCCGAAAACTCCGGCTCATATAGCTTCTCACGGATGGACTTGATTACCTCCGCATTTCCCTTTAAGATCGGCACCGGAAACTCTATAATCCCCAAATGCCCGTTACCTGCCCTGTCATACACATCTGCGCCTACGACCTCCGGCATCTGCTTCCCCAGCGTGATGCCCATGATTGCCGCCGTGTTCGCTATGATGCCAAGCGGCAGGTTCTCGTCAATCACCATGACACATTTTTCATTCTGTAAATGCATCTTTCAATCCTCCTGTTCAATTTTTGAATTTTGTCAAAAGCCATTTTACCTCTTATTTTTTTCTGCGTCTTGTAAAATATCTTCATTTTTGAACTTTAGCTGTTTTCTATATCAATCACCTTGTCTGCCCATTCTTTGTAAAAACTTTCCTCATGCGAAACAAGCAAAACTGTGCCGGAAAACTTTGACAGAGCATTGCTGTACACATGGAAATGGTATCGGCTATTGTTCCGTCCATATCAAAAGCAACTATTTTAAACATTACATATTTTCTCCGTTAATCTTCCGTATTACATGACAGGGGTTGCCTACTGCCAATGAGTTTTCTGGTATATCTTTTGTGACAACGCTTCCAGCTCCTATAACAGAACCGTCACCTATTGTTACACCTGGAAGGACAATAACACCTCCCCCTAACCAACAGCCATTCCCAATTTTTATTGGCAATGCATAGGTATGCCGGACTAACTCACCTGTTTCGGGATTCTGAACATATCTTTCCGCTAACGGGGCAGGGTGTGTTGCTGTATAAAGCTGTACATTGGAAGCAATCAGCACATTATCGCCAATGATAATTTTATTGCAGTCTACAAAAGTACAATTCATGTTGACTGACACATTATTTCCCATGAAAATGTTTCGCCCATAATCGCATATAAATGGTGATGCAACAGATACTTTTGTGCCAATCTTTCCACATAACTCTTTCAGAATTTTTTCTTTTTCCTCTTTCTGTTCATATGCAAGGGCATTGTATTCCTGCAACAATTTTCTCGCATGACTTTTAAAGTCCAGAAAGATTTTGTCATGACAGTTATAATCTTCTCCCGCCATACATTTTTCCAATTCGGTCATAATGTCACCTCCGTGTTTCATGGTAGAAAAAAACCTGTTACAAAGCAAGTAACAGGCTGTTTTCTTATATTCTTTTTGCAAGTGTTTCAATAACAAAAATGACTGGGACTTGTGTCGTCCCGTTATATCCCCCGTTAATCCGTTTCGTGTTTAAGTTATATGAGAAATTCCAGTCCGACAATTTTGCCAAAGTTGAGAGTGGGGAATTCGTAATACTTAACACGCAGCATTTCTTTTTCTTAAACTGGTTAATTGCTTCAATCAGTCTTTCGGTTTCACCGCTTTCTGAAAAAGCAATAACGACTGTGTTCTTCCAGTGAAAAGAATCTATCGGATAAAGCGCATCTTCAAGCCCTACGGCAAAATGCCCCATATTGGAAAAATATCTTGCTCCGTATTTTGCTAATGTTCCCGATGAACCCATTCCGATAAAGATTATCAAATCAGCTTTTCTAAGAACGTCAATCGCAAACAATAATTTTTCCTCAAAGGCACTTGAATTTGCCCTTGTAAAAAAATCCGAAAGTTCCTGCAAATCTTCCATAGGCGGGCAGGCAGCCTGCAAGGTTATCTCTTTTTTCAGAGCTTCCTTAAATTCAGAATACCCGTCAAAATTGTTTTTATTGCAAAAGCGCAATATAGTAGACGTAGATACCCGGAGTTCTTTTGCAAGCTCTCTAATGGTCATGTATTGTATTTTGTCAATATCAGAAACAACATATTTGTAAATACGAATATCTGTTTCGTTATACTTTTGTATTTCTTCATACGAAAACATTCTGCATTTCCTCCAAAGTATCAGATGCCCTGATTATATACCGATTTTGTACGCTTTACAACTACTGGATATATAGGAATGAATGAGAGGAATAGGGCAGTGAGTTTGTCTTTCTCTGTCTGCTTCTTCATGGTGTGTAACCTCCTTTTTTGAGAATGTTCACTTCTCTCAACCCTTATTGTAGTTATCCGTTATCAACTGTTTGTTCAAATCCCATATTACACCTCCATATTGGCAATATTTGTTTTTAGATTATTCCATGCAATTACAGCTCCAATGGAACCGACTGCAAGAAAGATAACTGCCCCGACAAAGTAATTTAAAGTCATAGCCATAATTTGACACATGACAACAGAGATCATGACTGCCGCAACGATTGTTACTGTAACAGACTGTTTGCCGAAGCCAATCCATAAAGCAATCATCCCCCAGACACCGGCAAGCAGCGAATCACATACAAGCGAAAAACTGCAATATAGAATTGTGGCCAGGCTTAATGTATCTGAACAAATTTGGAATACACTTTCCGTCCCAAAAAAGATACCGAATATTGCCATTCCGCATAAACACATAGCTGTCACTGTATATAAAAATATCATGCACATCTTTGCGCTTAATACTTTTTGGCGCGAAACCGGATAGGAAAATAAAAGTATTGCTCTTTTCCCGGCATATTCTTCAATTACAAATTTTGCAGACATTACGGCTGAAAGAATTGTAAAGATTACCATAAGCATAATATTGGTTAAACCAGCCAAACTACGATATGACATAAACATTTCAAGGTCTGTTTCTGACGGATCTAATTTCGGAATTGCTGCTAATAAATACAGCAATCCCAGCATGAGTGCGCCGCTGATAAAAACGCCAGTGTGATAAGAACGCATACTGTTCCGCTTCCATTCAAGAGAAATTAACTTATTCATTGTATGTACCTCCGTTTGTAATTTCCATAAAATAATCCTCAAGACCATTCGGGTATTGCTCTTTCATTTCCTGCGGGCTGATTTCCTGTACGACATTACCATTTACAATCACACCAATACGGTCTGCTGTCCTGTCAATCTCGGAAAGAATATGACTCGAAAGCAGGATTGTTGTTTTATGATTCTTTACCAATTCACAGAACAACTCCCTCATTTCCTTTATCCCGACAGGATCAAGACCATTCACAGGCTCATCTAAAATAAGAAGCTCCGGCTTATGCACAATTGCCCTTGCAATCGCCAGCCGCCCTCGCATTCCAAGCGAAAATGTAGAAACTGCCCCAGTCCCAACATTCGAGAGTCCAACCATTTTTAGAGTTTCCGTAATATCTGCCCCTTTCACTTCCATATAATCAAGATGTAATCGTAAATTATCCACAGCGGACAAATGTTCATAAAATATCGGTGTTTCTATCATGCTTCCGGTTCTTCTTAAAATCTCTAAATTATTTTTACAGCTATCCATGCCTAAAACACTTACCTCTCCCATCGTAGGTTTCAGCAGTCCTAACAGGATTTTAAAAACCGTTGTTTTTCCAGCTCCGTTTTTTCCTAAAAAGCCGTAGATTGTTCCTCTCTTAACAGACATGGTACAATCGTGAATAACCTCCTTCCCGGCAAATGCCTTACAAAGATTTTTTGTTTGCACTGCAAATTCATTCTGCATTTCTTATCCTCCTTTAATACATATAAATGTATGTATATGTTTATTTAAAAACTGCCACTTCTTTGGCAGTTTTTCATACTCTATTGAGATACAGTAATTCTGTCATACAGATTTTCAAATAACAATTGCAGCTCATGATCAAACAGTGGAAGTCCTATGCCTTCATACATAAGTTTCAACTGTTCATATTTTTTCATATAATCTTCTTTCGTATCAGAGAACACAAGGGGGCTGAACCAGATATTAACAAGCAAAATCATACTTTCGGCTGTCTGCTTTGGGTTCTTCACACAAATAGAACCGTCTTTTATTCCCTCTGTTATGTATTCTGTAAAATAGGGCGCCATATGATTGATACTGTCTAAAACCTGTTTTCCAATCGAAATAGGACTTTTTAATACGCTTCCTGCAACTTCGCTGAATTTCATGGTATCATTTCGCTGTAAGGAAAATTTGAAAAAATATTTTATTTTTTCAAGCCCGTTTAAATCTTCGATTTCGTCTACTGCCTTAAAAGGATTGTTCCCCATGAAGATACGGGTTGTAACAGCATCTATGATTTCATCCTTTGACTTAAAGTGATGATAAAATGCACCTCTGGTCATATCTCCTAATTCATCGACAATATCCTGAATCGTGGTCTGCTCCCACCCATTTTCTAAAAAAAGTTTTGTAGCTGCGTCCAGTATCCTTGCTTCTGTAATTTCGGGATATTTATTTCGTGCCATGTATTCACCTCATTCAATTAGATACATTTGAATGTTTCAAAGTATATCACTCCATGTCTGTCTTGTCAAGTTTGCAAATTATCTTATCGGCGCCGTTCCTGTCATAAAAACAGAGCGCATAGACTTGCTTTCTATACGCTCTGGCGATATGTTACTTATTCCGTTGTGATTGCGATAATAGTGACAGTTATTCTAATACTTAACCTAACTCCTTAAATTCTCCCTCCTGAATAGAAATTTCAATATCAAATTTTGTGTTCTCGCCCGCAACTATCTTAATTCTATTGTTTCCACTTTCTACATTCAAAGAGCTTTGAATAGGCTCTGACATTTCGGTGTCACATTCAGCAATGATTGAAACATCTCCCTTGGGATTTATCAATACCAGTTTCATCTTTCCAGAGAAAACATTTATTGTGTATGTTATATCTAAAGATTTATCTTCCTCTGCGTCAAAAACCCATATGGTGTCCATACCCTCCATTTTTTCAACGCTTGCCGTAAAATGCCCGTCCTCTGCTGTTTGTTCATAATTATTAAGGCTATATGAATTTGTACTACTTGCTATTTTTGTATCGTTGTCATATAGGGCAACCATAAGATTTGCACAGCCTGTCATTAAGCAGACAGCAATCATTCCTGCACCAAGCATTTTTTTAATTTTCATAATGTACCTCCATAAGCTACATATTCAGTTAAGATACTGCCACAAACACTTGCCTGTTATGCTGCCGGCTCTCGTTCTGAAGCTCCCTCTCAAGATCCTTTCTGCTGTAGCTGATTCCCCGTCCTTCCCCTTATAAAACTATTTATTTTGATTATTGGGTTTATAATGTTAATGATTGTCAAAATATTTAAAACACACTACATAGACTATATGACTTAACAAAAAGATACCTACGGCAATCATACAACCTGCCATATCTGCCTTGCAGACAGCAGAATACAGAGCAAGGACAATGAAACCTATATTTGCAAATTCAGATACAAGAGTATATGCTTTGCCATTAATAAGCATGTTCCTTTCGTCCTCATCCATGATTTTAGCGCGTCCTATTTTATGGACAAAGTGTTCAAATAGAAAGTCTACAATGCCATAAGCCGTTAGTGCGCAGCCGGCAGAAACAATAAAAGCAGCAGGAAATCCCTTTATAAGACTTAAAGATAAGGTCAAAATACCAATAAATAAACACGCAAAAATCTTATTACTCTTTCTCATGTCAATCCTCCTCAAAATTGAATAATTCTTCAATTTTCAATCCAAATATTTCAGCTAACTCATGTGCCAGCAAAATACACTGATCGGCTATCTTTTCTTCCTTTTCTTAGGCTCCGGAAGCGCTTTTACCGTCTCTTTGACCAGACGCGTCATAAGTTCCCGATCGTCCAGCTCTTCCACAAGAAAATATGGTTTTGAGCCTCCATAAGGCGGCGCTTCCTGCAAATCCGGACAGATCTTCCGTCCCTCTTCCGTAATCTTGATGAACAGCTGGTCATCACAGATCAAAGCAAAAATCTTCCCGTCGCAATATACACCGTACTCTCCAAACATTTTACGGCAGGTAATCTCCCCCGCATCCTTCATCTGTTCTGATGCATAAGTTACAAATTCTTCTTTTGATGCCATATGTTCTTTTTCCTTCCATTATTTGAAGTTCTTATTCGCTGATACCCGCGCAGGTCATCAACTTCCGCTTCGCTCCAGTTGGTGACATGATACCACAAGGAAGCTCGCTGATGCTCGCGCAGGTCATCAACTTCCGCTTCGCTCCAGT
>CAJTXP010000026.1 GCA_910583615.1 uncultured Lachnospiraceae bacterium
TGGCGGTATAGATGATGCTATATTTACCAACCCATTTTTTGACTAACACCTATTGGAAATATCGTGGAATTTTCGGCACAACTTCATAAAGATGTGTTGAACAGTTCCGAAGAAAAAATATGCAGACAGCAAAAAGCACGCACATTGTCCAGATTTATCAAAGAATTTTTCAACAGTAACAATGAACGCGTCCGCATTCATTATAAAAATGAAGAAAATCGAAAAAGCGATTACTACACAGACATTATGGCGTCTTTTCCAGATAACACAAAATCCTGCCAGTCTGCTTCTGAAAAACAGATGAACGAGAAAACATCAAATACTTCTCAGCCAGATTTGAAAGAAATTCAATATTCTGATGGCATTTACAAAGGGGAAATTGTCAACGGGAAAAGACATGGCTATGGAATCTATACCTGGAATAATGGCGATGTCTATGAGGGCGATTGGGTAGATGACAAGCGGCATGGACATGGCAAACAATCTTATCATAATGGATACACTTATATTGGTGAATGGAAAGATGATAAGCGGCATGGACACGGAAGATGCTTTATCTACGCTGAGGACTCTTATTGGGATGATGTTGTTGATGACTTTGTTGATAATTTCGTTGAAGAATATTATGATGGCGAATGGAGAAATGACAAATTTGATGGACAGGGCATACTTTCTGATCGAACTGGAAAAATCTATAATGGGAAATGGAAAGATGGCAAATATTGTGAGAACGACACGCCTAATCAATTATGGCACTAAAATTAAACCCAAAAATGATTTCCTTTACAGAATCTGTTTTTTCCATTAAAATGTTGTAAGAAATGCAATATTTAAAAAAAGGAGAAATACAGATGGCACAGAATCCAGTGATTACAATCGAAATGGAAGACGGCAGCATCATCAAGGCGGAGCTCTACCCGGAGATCGCCCCCAACACAGTCAACAACTTTTTGAGCCTGGTGCAGAAGGGCTTCTACAACGGCCTGATCTTTCACCGGGTCATTGAAGACTTTATGATCCAAGGCGGCTGCCCGGAGGGAAGTGGCATGGGCGGCCCCGGCTACTCCATCAAAGGAGAATTTACCCAGAACCGTTTTAAAAATGATCTGAAGCACACGGAGGGCGTCCTGTCCATGGCAAGAGCCATGCATCCCGACAGCGCCGGAAGCCAGTTCTTCATCATGCACAAAAATTCCCCGCATCTGGACGGCGGCTACGCCGCTTTCGGAAAAGTAATCAAGGGAATGGATGTGGTAAACAAAATCGCAGAAGTGGATGTAGACTATAACGACCGGCCCATCGTACCGCAGGTCATCAAATCCATGACTGCCGAAACTTTCGGCGCCGAATATCCGGAGCCGGAAAAGCTTTAGAGACTGTCACAAAATATGCCCGTGCACGCGTGCTGAACACACGCAGGCACGGGCTTCTTGCAGCAGCCTCTTCCGTATTTATCCCACTCCCATCACCCGGTTCATCCAGTTTTTTTCAAAATCTTCGTCAACCTTTGGAACCGCGCCATAAGCTTTGCCGGACAGCCTGTCAAATGCGGCATAGGTATTGAAGAAAAGCGCCTGATGCTCTCTGCACCTGTAATACTCCTCAAACCAGGAACTGTCCACCCGACGGTTCAGAACATACCGGAAAAGAACGGGAATGTATTTTTTTACCGCTTCATACCGGTCTCCAAACTCCAGATGGACTGATTCCCCATACATTCTTCTGTCTCCGATCTGAAAGGAAAGATAATCCCTCTGACTGTCATCAGTCAGCTTCACATGCGGAGCCGCAATGTTTTTCTGAAACAATACCAGCCTCAGAAAGTCATCCACTGCCTGTACGTATCGAAAAATATCCTCCGGACATTTTTCCGTCCCATATTCCAGCACAATTCTGGGATTGTACGGCTCAAATTCCGGATTCTGCTGCGCGTGATAGATCCGGTTTCCGTAAAATGTAATAACAAGTTCTCCCATGTCAAAAGAATCTGAAATGATATCCCCTTCCTGGTTTCCATATCCGCACATCAGTTTGATCAATGTAGGAGACGTATATTCCAGCCTTCTGCAGTCTGCAAATGCCGGTCCAAACGGTTCTTCCTTCCAGCGTCCCATTCGTAATTCGTCCAAAAAAAGTCATCCGATCCTCCTGCCTCCTTTTTACTCCTCGTCGTCTTCCTCCGCAGCCATCAATTCCCGGGAGGAGACCCGTTTCTTCAGCCGCTCCTCCTCCACCGCTTCTGAGACCAGTTCCTTCACATTCCTTGGATTTTTTATGTTTTTAATCACCAGCCTAGGCGACGATTTGTCCACCGTGTCGCAACAGATTGTCCCCAAGCCGAAGATCCGCTGCCAGAAGGAACGCTCCAGCGTCAGGTCCAGGATCCGGTAGAGACGGATCTCTTCCTCTTTCGTGGAAAATATGCCGGACTCCACGATAAATTTTTCAGGCGTGCATGTGTATTTCGTAAAGGTCCATGGCAGCCCCAAAAATGTCCAGCGCTTTCTGTCACTCCATAAAATGTTCATATTTTTATCCTCCTTCTTTTCCTGCTGTTTCAGATCTGCTCCGCTTTGGAAAACCAGGTTAACCGATCAGCACCTTTTTCCCTTCAAACGCAAACCCGTATTTCTTGATTCGGTCTGCTTCCAGTCCTCTGCTTCTAAGTATGGTCTCATACTGCATGTTCTCTATCTGTTCCAGGGCGGACCGGACGGCGTCCTCCAGTGTCTCGCCGCGGTCAGGACGTGCCACCTTGAATTCGATAAGAAAAGCATTCTGCCCTTTCTCTTTTGGCTCCAGCATGATATCATATCTGCCGAAGCCGCTCTCCCGATTGGAGGTAACCACATACCGGCCCTGCAGTTCTGCCAGCAGTCCCAACACGAATCCATGATAGAAACGCTCCGGCTGTGTCTTTTCAGAAGGCTTCTTCCCCGTGTCAAAACTGCTGAACATTTCACAGGAAATGGCATTCATATAGTCGTTCATCCCCTCCAGATCGCCAAGGAGCAGCGCCTTCAAGAACGCGTTCTGCACGCCGCGGCATCCTCGGAACCATCTTCTGATCATCTGCAGAAACATCAGGCGCACTTCCAGATTGGTGAGTTTCAGATCATATTCCGTTTCCATCCGTTCGACGTTGAGTTCGGAATGCACTGCCTTCAGATACCCGCCGGCCAGCAAAAGGCTCCACACTGCTTCATCTTCCTGGTCCAGCTGGTTGAATACGATCTGCTCATCCAGTGCCGTGTGCAGAGTTCCGCCCTGCAGCAGCTCTTCCATTACCATCTTGAGCTCCGGACTGCCTTCTCTGACCAGTTTATCCACCAGACTGTTGGAACTGGTGTTCGTCCAGTAGGCAGCGGCTTTGCCTGTATCCAGATAATTGATAATCGACCATGGGTTATAAATATCCTGACTGCTGCCGAAGACGAATCCGTCATACCACTTTTTTACTTCTTCTTTCCGGTCGGACAGACCAAACTCATCCAATGCCGCAAACACTTCCTTCTCTGTAAATCCAAAGCTGTCCCTGTACTCTTCCGATGTGGCAGTCACTACTTTCAGATTATTCAGATCTGAAAACATGGACTCTTTGCTCACCCGGGTAATCCCCGTCATGATCGCACGTTCCATATACGGATTGGTCTTGAATGTGGCGTTGAACATGCTTCTGGTAAATTCCACCAGTTCCTCCCAGTACCCATGGACATACGCCTCCTGCATGGGCGTATCATATTCATCCAGAAGAATAATCGCCTTTTTCCCATAGTACCGCGTCAGGAAACCCGACAGGGCACGCAGAGCTTCCGTGGCTGTATGAGGCTCCATATCGTAAGTAACCTGCTGGTAAAATTCTTTTTCCTTCTCATTCAGCGTTTTGCCGTCCATCAGAAAATCATACCGATTATACAGTTCCGTTATGGCATAACATATCTTCCTCAATGCGCTCCGGCAGGTCGCTTCTTTCACGCCCGCAAAGCTGAGCATGATGACCGGCCAGGTCCCCTGAAGCTTCCGGTATGTTTCGTGTTCCCATATGGATAGTCCTTCAAATACCTGTCCCCGTCCTGCATATTCAATGGAAAAAAAGCGCTCCACCATATTCAGATTCAGAGTCTTTCCAAACCGTCTGGGACGGGTGATCAGGGTTACATCATCCCTGCTTTCCCACCATTCCCTGATAAAATCAGTTTTGTCGATATACAGACAATTATTTTCGATTATTTTTTCAAAACTTTGAATCCCGATTCCCACCGTCCTTGCCATGGCGTCTCCTCCTTTCTATCCTAACCGATCAGCACCTTTTTCCCTTCAAACGCGAATCCGTATTTCCGGATTCGGTCCGCCGGGATTCCCTCCGCCATAAGCGCAGCGGCATAGCCTTTTTCTTCGATCTGCAACAGCGCCGCCTCCGCCGTATCCTTTAAAGTCGCTTCATCCTCCGGATCATACACTTTGAATTCCAGAATCATGGCATCGCCCCTGCGGCCATTCACAGAGCCCGCGCCGCTTCTCGGTTTCAGCACCACATCATACCGCCCGAAACCGCTTTCCCGGTTGGAGGTAATCGTATACCGGTCCTCCAACTCCACCATCAGCCCCAGCACGAATCCATGGTAAAAGCGCTCCGGTTCCGAAGCCTCAGAAGGATGCCTTCCCGTATCAAAATAACTGAATGTGGCCAGCGCCACCCGGTTCATATAATGGTTCATTGCCTTCCTGTCGTCTGCCAGCAGCGCCTTGATAAAGTCGTTATAAGCAGGCGAATAGTTTTTGAACCATCCTTCGATCAGGTTCCGGAACATCAGACGCACTTCTTTGTTCGTAAGCCGGAGCACATATTCCTCTCTTCCGGCATCAGGATCGAATGTATGTTCTTCCGCTTTCAGATATCCGCTCGCCAGAAGCAGGCTCCAGACCGCGTATTCATTGTGATCCAGCTGATCGAACACGATCTGTTCATCGATCTTTGTACGGAGCGCGCCGCCCCGCAGCAGATCCTCCATGATAATCTTGATATCCTTGCTGCCCTCCCGGATCAGCTTGCCCGCAAGACTGTTGCTGCTGGTATTGGCCCAGTAGGTGGACAGTTTCTTTTCATCAAGAAAACAAATGATGGACCAGGGATTATAAATATCCGTTTTTTCACCAAAAGTAAAACCGTCGTACCATTCTCTGACACGCTCCTCCATATTTGAGATTCCAAACTCAGATAATGCAGATGTTACTTCATCCTGTGTAAATCCAAAACTATCTGTATATTTGTTTGAAGTCGAAGTCACTACACACAGATTATTCAGATCCGAAAACATGGATTCTCTGCTCACACGGGTAATGCCGGTCATAATGGCCCGTTCCATATACGGGTTGGTTTTAAAAGTTGCGATAAATAAATTTCTCGTAAAAGACACCAGCTCCTCCCAGTACCCGTAAACCCAGGCTTCCTGCATGGGCGTATCATATTCATCCAGAAGAATGATGACTTTTTTCCCATAGTACCGCATGAGAAAGCCTGACAGGGCCCGCAGAGCTTCCGTGGCTGTATGAGGCTCCATATCGTAAGTAACCTGACGGTAAAATTCTTTTTCCTTCTCATTCAGCGTTTTGCCGTCCAGCAGAAAATCATACCGATTATACAGTTCCGTTATGGCATAGCACATCTTCTTCAATGCACCCTGGCAGGTCGTCTCTTTCACCCCTGCAAAACTGAGCATGATCACCGGCCAGGTCCCCTGCAGCTTCCGATATGTTTCCTGCTTCCATATGGACAATCCTTCAAATACCTGTCCCTGTCCCGCATATTCGATGGAAAAAAAGCGCTTCGTCATGCTCAGATTCAGGGTCTTTCCAAAACGTCTGGGGCGGGTGATCAGCGTTACCTCATCCCCATTCTCCCACCACTCACGGATAAACTCCGTCTTATCGATATAAAAATAATCCTTTGTAATGACCGATTCAAAATCCTGAATTCCAATTGCTACCGTTCTCGCCATAGGTACGGGCCTCCCCTCCTGTGAAGCAGCTGTTTTATCTTTCTTCCTGATACTCCTCCATAATCCGGGCAAACGCAGGCATGGCGTCCCGGATCGTCTTCTCCGATACACAGTAGGAGATCCGTACGTAGCCTTCGCATCCGAAGCTGTCGCCGGGCACCACCAGCACGTCATGTTTCTTCGCATGCTCCGAAAACGCTCCTGCATCCGGCTCCGGCGCCTTCACAAACAGATAGAACGCCCCCTGGGGCCGCGCGCACTCATAGCCCAGCTCTGTCAGCCCTTTGTAGAGCAGATCCCGGTTCCGGCGGTAAGCGGAAACGTCGCTGGGTACATCCACGCAGCGGGCAATGGCCTTCTGGAACAGCACCGGGGCGCACACATAGCCCAGAGCGCGCCCTGCGCCTGCTACAGCCGCTTTCACGCGTCCGGCGTCATCCACTTCGTCCGGGACGATAATATACCCGATACGCTCTCCCGGCAGGGACAGGGATTTGCTGTAGGAATAACACACCAGCGTATTTTTATAGTAGTTGGGCACAAACGGCACCGTCACCCCGTCATAGACGATCTCCCGGTAGGGTTCGTCCGACAGCAGATAGATGGAAATCCCGTATTCCTTCCCTTTCTGTTCCAGAAGTTCTGCCAGCCTGCGGACCGTCTCCTCGGAATAGACCGTGCCGCTGGGATTGTTGGGGGAGTTGATGATAATTCCTTTGGTCTTCGGACCAATCAGCTTCTCCAGCGCGTCAAAATCAATCTGAAAATTCTTCGTATCCGCCGGAACGACCGCCAGCTCTGCACCCGCCGTGGCAACCCACACCTCATATTCCGGGAAGAACGGTGCAAAGGTGATAAACTCGTCCCCCGGATTCGTCAGCGCCTTGATGCTGATGCTTAAAGAAGCCGCCGCTCCCACGGTCATATAAAAGTTATCCGCCGTGTAATGCGTGCCGAATCTGCGGTTCACAGAATCCGCCAGCGTCTGCCGTACTTCAGGGTCTCCCGCTGCGGGAGAATACCCGTGGAGCACCTCTGCGGGCTCCTCCAGAAGCTCCAGGATGGCCTGCTTCACCTCTTTCGGCGCAGGAATGCTGGGATTCCCGATACTGAAGTCATAGACCTTATCCTCTCCCACGATCTTTTTTCTCTCCAACCCATAGGCAAACAGCTCCCGGATCACCGAGCTTTTGCTTCCGTAGCCGTACATTTGTTCGTTAAACATAGTCTTTATCCTCCAATTACAATTCTATTGTAATACGCCTTCTTCTCTTCCGAATATTTCAGAAGGACCACCTGCAGGTCATACATTTCGTTCAAAACTTTTATCTTCCTGTTTCCGAAATCTTTCAGAATGTCTACCTCTTTTCTCTGAGCCATTGTCGCAATATAATATTTCTCTCCAATCGCTCCATGCATCGCAACGGGATTTTCCAGATCAGATTCCAGTTTTTCACTCAGTCGTTTTATCTTTTCTGCATCAAATTCTCTTGTAGCGATACCGGGATACACGGTCTCTGTATAACCCTCGTGCAGATACAGCGCAGTCAATCCTGCTTTATGGATCATACCATCCTGTATCTGCCCGATAAAATCCATAATGCGTCTTACCACTTCTTTTCGGAGCTCCTCTACGGATTTTGTTTCATCATATCCGGTTATCGTTCTCTTTATATCAAAAAGATATGTTAACAACTGTTTCCTGGAGTCGTCCAGCAAAATACATAATATATCCGATGCTTTGCTTTTTGTATAATCTTTATTCCGATACTCATTTGCGGCAATTGCCCTTCCTTTTTCAGGAATCTGAAATTCTACATCTACAATCTCCGGCTCACTGTCCTCATGTTTTTCCACAAATGTAACCGTCGACTGCCTTGCTGTAAGTTCATACAGTTTATTTTTCTTAACGGCTTCTCCAGCCTTAAGTTCCTGTGTATTCCACCTCATCTGCTTATTCCATAATCAACTTTGTCTCCTGAAACAGCTTTGATACCGAATCATGAAACTGAGAAAATTCATAACCTGTGAACTCATTATATAAAAGTTCTGTCGCATGACTCTTCCCGCTCTCATCATTTGTAAACTGATAAATGTGTATTCTTTTCTGAAGCAGGTCTTCAGGCTCAAGCCCGACCTTCTCTAAAATCTCTGCCTGTTTTTCCTTCAGATTTTTTGAATAAGAAAGCATACACAGGTTATTAATTTTCGTCGCCATCGTATCACTGTGCGTGCTCACGATCAACCGGACTCCATGATTGCTCATGCGGCTCAAAAGCCTTACCAGTTCCATCTGTTTTTGAGGATGGAGACTCGTCTCGATCTCATCCCAGATCAGATAATCTTTCTGCGATGCGCTTTGCAGGGCATACAGCGCCGGAGTCAGCTCGTTAACCATAGAGGAACTTAAGTACAGAGGAATTCCCTTTTCTGTATCCTTACCCTGATACAACGCCTGATTTCCCTGATTTTGATAAACTTTTCCCTCAATCAAATGCTTCTCCATAAAACATATCAGGCTTTCATTTCTCTTTGCAGCTCCCAGATCTGACTGAAACGTCTGCATAAAACGGATAAACTCATATACTGGCTGCGTCAATCCTATATTTACCGCGTCATTATTTTCAATATTATCTCCTCCAAGAAGCTGTACTGCTTCATCTGCTTTATGCGCAAAATATTCTTTATAAAGCATCAAAAGTCCCGTTCGCGAAGCAGGCATAAATAATATCCTTCTCGAATCTACCATGAATAATTTCAACATTTCGCGTATTATTATATGAAAAGGCTGAAATTCATCCAATGCAATAGTTGACATTACACTCTCGGTTTCTCTTCTTCCCTTCTGTATGTGATTTACAATCAGAATGGTGTACCAGTTCCTTTCCTCTGCGGAAAGATCATTCAAATTTTCCAGTACCAGTTGCCTGCGTTTTTCGTTCATATACAGATTTTTTTTGATTTCATCAAGCAAAACCTTTTTTTCTTCTGAATTGAAAAGCAGATACTCCATCTTTTCCTCTTCATCAAAAAGGAACTTCACATACAGCCGTCCAATAGATATGTTTTCGTTAAATATACTTCTGACAATTTTTTCTTTGTTTTTCTCCAGGATTTCATTTAAAAACTTTTCCAGTTCTTTCGCCATAGCTGCGTCCAGCAGGACTTTTCCATTGTCTGCTTCTTTTCTGATCTGTGCCAGATGATCGCTTTGGTAATTGTGTACATATTTCCGCAGATTTTTTCGCAGTCCATAGATCAGCTGCATCATATACGTTTTCCCGCTGTTGTTGTTCCCAACAAAAACAGAGAAACTGTCCATATCAACCTCTGCATATTCGATCTTGCCAAAATCTCTGACGCCTGTCATAATCTGCATTCCATCACCTCACATCAACCTCTCATATTTCTGTTCCATCATACCACATCTTTCCGCCAAATACAAAGCAGGATATACAGGAAACAAAAGATCCCCACAGCGGACTCCATCGTCCATCTGTGAGGATCTGTCTGTTTCTGTCTTATACCAGCTCCAGTACGACTTCCATCGCCGCGTCGCCTTTTCTCTGCCCGATCTTTACGATCCGGGTATAACCGCCGTTGCGGTTTACATATTTGGGCGCGATCTCGTCAAAGATCTTTGCGACCATGTCCACTTCCTGGGTTTTCTTCTTCTTGCCCTCCACCGGAGCCTTCACCGGATAGAGCACCTTCAGCATCTGCCTTCTTGCATGAAGCCTGGACGGAAGATCTTTCTTGATCTCCTTCTCCACCTCATCATAAACAGTTACTTTCTTGCCGTCAACGACCTCTTTGACTCTCTTGCCATCCTTGTCCTTGCGTGCAACCTTCGCAGTCACCTTGACCATCTCGAAGTTGTCTTTCTCTTTCACGCCGAGTGCAATCAGATGTTCAGCAATCTTGCGCACTTCCTTCGCTTTTGCCTCGGTTGTTATAATCTTTCCATGAAATAACAGAGCGGTCACCTGGCTTCTCAGTAATGCTTTCCTCTGAGAAGAAGTTCTGCTCAGCTTTCTATATCCTGCCATTTGATTTCCTCCATTCGTTGCGCCCCATGCCATGCTTCTTCGGTCTTACTGACAGGGGTCTGGCTTTCAACACTAAGGTTCCTTCCGGGTCTGCTGTGCAGACCGGAAGGCAACGGTCGGCCTTCGGCCTCCACTTTCAGGGTTCCTTCTCAATCTGCTGCGCAGCTTGAGAAGTATCGGTCGGCCTTCGGCCTCCACTTTCAGGGTTCCTTCTCAATCTGCTGCGCAGCTTGAGAAGTATCGGTCGGCCTTCGGCCTCCCTCTATTCTTCACTCTGGCTCAGTTCCAGATCGAGTTCTTTCAGTTTTGCAAGAACTTCCTCCAGGGACTTCCGACCCAGATTGCGGACTTTCATCATATCCTCAGGTGTCCGGTTACACAGTTCCTGTACCGTATTGATTCCTGCCCTTTTCAGACAGTTAAACGAGCGGACGGAAAGTTCCAGTTCATCAATGTTCATCTCAAGAACTTTCTCTTTCTCATCACTCTCCGTCTCCACCATGATCTCAGCAGATTTGGCGTTTTCAGACAGATCAATAAACAGGCTCAAATGCTCACTCAAAACTTTTGCAGCCAGACTGACTGCTTCGTCCGGGGCGAGCGTCCCGTTTGTGATCACATCCAGTGTCAGCTTATCATAATCCGTAATCTGACCTACACGGGTATTCTCCACACTCAGGTTCACACGTTCCACCGGAGTATAGATGGAATCCACTGCGATCACGCCGATCGGCAGTTCATCATTCTTGTTCTTGTCAGCACTCACATATCCCCTGCCTTTGGTGATAGTCAGCTCCATGTAAAGCTTGCTGTCCGCACCGCCGTTCAGATGGGCAATCACCACATCCGGATTCAGTATCTCGATGTCCGGATCACACTGGATCTCTGCTGCAGTAACGACACCTTCACCTTCAAAATCAATATACGCCACCTTGGCTTCCTCAGAATCGCTGGTATTCCGAAGCGCAAGGCTTTTGATATTCATGATGATCTCCGTTACATCTTCTTTTACACCCGGGATGGAGCTGAATTCGTGAAGTACACCGTCAATCTTTACCTGGCTCACTGCCGCACCCGGCAAAGAAGAAAGCATAATTCTTCTCAGGGAATTGCCAAGGGTTGTTCCATAGCCTCTTTCCAATGGTTCCACTACGAATTTGCCATATTTTTTATCTTCTGAAATCTCTGCAATTTCAATTTTGGGTTTGTTAAATACTACCACTAAAAAGCCCCTCCTGTTCTATGCTGGGTGACAAAACTACCGGTCATTCAATTATTTGGAATACAACTCGACAATGAGCATCTCGTTTACCGGAACGTCGATCATATCTCTGGTCGGAAGCTCTTTTACAAGGCCTTTCAGATTCTCAAGGTCTGCGTCAAGCCATTCCGGAACCAGTCTTCCTCCGGTCGCCTCTGCGATTGCTTTATAACGATCAGAGCTCTTGCATTTCTCCTTGATCTCAACGGTGTCTCCTGCCTTTACGAGGTAGGAAGGGATATTCACCTGTTTACCGTTCACCAGCACATGCTTGTGGTCAACAATCTGTCTTGCTTCCTGACGGGTTCTTGCAAAGCCGAGACGGAAGATCACGTTATCCAGTCTGGTTTCCAGCATGATCATCAGGTTCTCACCGGTCATGCCTTTCATGCGGTCCGCCTTCTCGTAATAGTTACGGAACGGCTTCTCCAGCACTCCATAGATAAATTTTGCTTTCTGCTTCTCTTTTAACTGAAGCCCATACTCGGAAACTTTCTTGTTCCCTCTCTGGGAATTTCTCTTGGATTTTTTATCAATTCCTAAATAAACCGGATCCAGGCCAAGGGACCGGCATCTTTTAAGGACTGGTGTTCTGTTAATTGCCATCTTTCATACCCTCCTGATCAGACTCTTCTACGTTTTGGTGGACGACAGCCGTTATGCGGTACCGGAGTTACATCCGTGATGCTGATAACCTCAAGTCCGCATGCCTGCAATGCACGGATTGCAGCCTCTCTTCCTGAACCAGGTCCCTTTACGAATACATCTACTGTCTTTAAACCGTGAATCAAAGCTGCCTTTGTAGCAGTCTCTGCAGCCATCTGCGCTGCATACGGAGTAGATTTCCTTGAACCTCTAAAACCAAGACCACCGGCGCTTGCCCAGCTCAGCGCGTTACCCTCTGCATCGGTCAGAGTAACGATCGTATTATTAAAAGATGACTGGATGTGTGCCTGTCCGCGTTCAACGTTTTTCTTAACACGCTTTTTTGTCACTTTTTTCGTAACTTTAGCCATTTTTAAACTAACCTACTTTCTTCTACTTTCTGAATCGTCAATATGATCTGTTATTTCTTCTTGTTTGCCACGGTCTTCTTCGGGCCTTTCCTGGTTCTTGCGTTGGTCTTTGTCTTCTGACCGCGAACCGGAAGGCTCTTACGATGACGAACACCTCTGTAGCATCCGATCTCCTGAAGTCTCTTGATATCCATGGCGATCTGTCTTCTCAGATCACCCTCTACAGTCTGCGTCTGATCGATCACGGAACTGATTCTCTTCACCTCGTCGTCGGTCAGGTCTCTGACGCGGGTGTCAGGGTTCACGCCTGCTTCTTTCAGAATACGGTTGGAGCTCACTCTGCCGATCCCGAAAATATAGGTCAGGCCGATCTCCACACGCTTTTCTCTTGGTAAATCTACACCAGCAATACGAGCCATTGTGATTATTCCTCCATTTTCTTCTACTGCAATATTTTCCTAAATGAGGCAGCGAATGACGGATTCCACCCGTCTGCCCAAATGGGTATGGACCCATTCTTTCCGGTACTTACGGCTTCTGCCGTCCATCCTTCCCGGTTTCAGGTAACATCTCTCTTATGAATAATCGTCCACTTTTCAGTCTTTTATATTATCAGCCGTTCCACACTCCCGTGTGTTTCAGCTGCAGCCGCCATATGAAAAACCGACAAGCGCTAACATTCACAGAAAACGATTGAAGCTCCTCTGCCGGACCTTCAACTGTTACAAATTAGCCTTGTCTCTGTTTGTGTTTTGGATTTTCACAGATTACTCTGATACTACCTTTTCTCTTGATGATTTTGCACTTTTCGCAAATAGGTTTCACCGATGATCTAACCTTCACAGTAAAGTCCTCCTTTCATCGTTTCATCGTTTCCTTCCTGAGGGCATACTGCCCCCTCAAATCATGCCTGTATATTATAGCAAAGACATAACCGGAATGCAAGTAAAATTTGTAAATTTTTCGCCGGTTTTTCCGGTTTCGTTACTGTTCAAGGGGGTGGGCAGTCAGTGTCCCGGGCCTGTGTGCTCTGCAGCGCTGTGTGGACTGGAGCGGACAGCGGAGCCGTTTTGTCCGTCACAGGCGAACAGACCTGTCCGAATGGGACGGACAAAACGGCTTCGGTGTCCGATGCATTCCATACGAGCGCAGAGCACGCAGGCCACCACCCCTGAACAGCCCCCATCTTATTTATCGCGCCAGATGATCCTGCCCTTGGACAGATCATAGGGCGACAGTTCGATAGTCACTTTATCACCCGGCAGAATGCGGATAAAGTTCATCCTGAGCTTTCCGCTGATATGCGCCAGTACCTTATGTCCGTTTTCCAGTTCCACCTGGAACATGGCGTTCGGCAGTTTCTCCACTACCGTTCCCTCAATTTCAATTACATCTGCTTTCGACATGTTTATCCTCCTGCCGTTTACGGCTTTCTGATTGAATTATCTGTTTGATCGGTTCATTTCTGAGCGGTTCCCTGCGCAAAAGGGCTTCTCTCACCGGGTCCGCGTATCGGTGGATCACCTGGATATGCCTGATCTTTTTCTTCTTGGGTTTCTCCACCGTCCGCAGGATCCCGTCCGCTAACCATACATATTCCGCCTCCATGCGGATTATGACATAGAGCCTTCCCTGGTCGTGTCCGGCGAGGGATCTCGCCAGCATGCCTTCCTCGATCCTTACCATACGATTCCTCCCTGTCAGCTGTGCAGCGTCAGGATCTCCGGCTCCCCGTCCGTAATCAGAATCGTGTTCTCATAATGGGCGGACGGCTTCCGGTCCTTCGTAACCACGGTCCATTTATCCTCCTGCCAGACCACCTTCCAGGTCCCCATGTTGATCATGGGCTCCACAGCCAGCGTCATGCCGGGCACCAGCTTCATGCCTTTACGCTTTTCCCGGAAATTCGGCACCTGCGGGTCCTCGTGAAGGCTGGTCCCGATGCCGTGCCCCACCAGGTCGCGCACGATTCCGTATCCGAACCGGCTGACATAGTCGTCGATGGCGGCCGAGATGTCAAAGAGATGGTTTCCGGCCCTCGCCATCTTGATTCCCTCGAAAAAGCTTCGTCTTGTCACATCCACCAGATTCTGGACTCTGGGATCAATTTTCCCCACCGCATGGGTCCTGGCCGCGTCGGAGTGATAGCCCTTATAGATCAGCCCGGCGTCCAGGCTGACAATATCGCCTTCCTCCAGAATCCGGTCCCTTCTGGGTATGCCGTGCACCACTTCCTCGTTGACCGACACACAGATCGACGCGGGAAACCCTCCATAATTCAGGAAGTTGGGAATACATCCCAGCTTCCTGATCAGTTTGTCTCCAAATTCATTGATATCCATGGTGGAGATGCCCGGACGGATCATATTGCCCATTTCATCATGTACGATCTCCAGCAGGCGTCCTGCCTCCCGCATCAATTCGATCTCTTTTGCAGATTTAATCGTGACTGCCATGTTCTATGCTCCCAGTATGCCCACGATCGCCTGGAATACCGCTTCCATATCCATCGTTCCGTCCACATCCTTCAGGATGCCCTTTTTGCTGTAAAAATCGATCAGCGGCTGTGTCTGCTCATGGTAGACGCCCAGGCGCTTCTGTACCGTCTCCGGTTTGTCATCGTCTCTTAAAATCAGCTCTGCCCCGCATGTATCGCAGATCCCCTCTTTTTTCGTAGGCGCGTATGCCAGATGATACGTAGCCCCGCATCCCACGCATGCCCTGCGGCCGCCCATGCGGTTCACGATATTCTCATCGGGGACTTCCACATTGATGGCATAATCCACGGATTCGCCCAGTGCGGACAGCGCCTTGTCCAGACTTTCCGCCTGAGGGATCGTCCTTGGAAATCCGTCCAGAATATAACCTTTTTTACAGTCCTCCTGCTGAACCCGGTCCACCACCAGATCGCACACCAGCTCGTCCGGCACCAGCAGCCCCTGGTCCATATACGTCTTTGCCTTCTTTCCCAGCTCCGTCCCGTTCTTGATATTGGCCCGGAAGATATCCCCGGTAGAGATATGCGGAATCTGATACTTTTCAGCAATCTTCTTTGCCTGGGTTCCTTTTCCGGCACCCGGCGCCCCTAACATAATAATCTTCATAATAGTCTTCTCCATATTTTCCAAAATTATACAGTTTTTATGTAACGTTCTGAAAAAGCCTGTACGAAACGACCACGGGGGCGCTTCCGTACAGGCTCTTCTTTCCGCACTGATTTAATCGTTCAGGAATCCTTTATAGTAGCGTACCAGCATCTGGGATTCGATCTGCTTCAGCGTCTCCAGAACAACACCCACAATAATGATGATCGAGGTTCCCCCAAAAGATACGTTGGCTCCGAAGATACCGTTGAACACGATGGGGATCACACATACTATGATCAGTCCTACTGCTCCGATAAATACAATGTAATTTAAAATCTTGCTGAGATATTCCGTCGTTGGCTTGCCCGGCCGGATACCAGGGATAAATCCGCCCTGTCGCTTCATGTTATTGGCTATTTCAATCGGGTTAAAGGTAATGGATGTGTAGAAGTATGCAAAAAATACAACCAGCACAATATATACCAGAAGACCGATGGAATAAACCGGCTGATGGGGATTACACCAGCTGGACTGGCTTAAACCGGTCAGGATCTTTCCGCCGATGCCCGTACCGCCCGTCTTGCCCAGCAAAGATGCGATTACGCCAGGGAAACTCATCAGGGAAGAAGCGAAAATGACTGGAATCACGCCCGCTGTGTTCACCTTCAGCGGAATGTTGGTGGACTGTCCACCTACCATCTTCCGTCCCTGCATCTTCTTGGCATACTGCACCGGAATCCGGCGCTCTCCGCCCTGAAGAACGATAACGAATATGACGGTCACCAGAACGACTGCCAGAATAATCACCGCTGCCAGTACGCCGTTCAGAATTGTCTTCCCTTTTACAAACTGTGTATAAAGGTCAACAAAATCATCCGGGATCCTGGACACGATATTGATCAGAAGCACGATGGAGATTCCGTTTCCCACCCCGTGCTCCGTGATCTCCTCGCCGATCCACATAAGAAATGCGCTTCCGGCCGTCATGGCCGCCACCACCACGATCATATTGGGAACCGTAGCGGACTGAAGAAGTCCTCTTCCTCCAAATCCGATCGTCATGGCCGTCGCCTCAATGAGCGCCAGCACCACCGTCAGATAACGGGAAAAGGTCTGGATCTTCTTCCTTCCATCTTCGCCTTCCTTCTGCATCTCCTCCAGCTTTGGAATCGCGATCGTCAGAAGCTGCATGATGATGGAAGATGTGATGTAAGGCGTGATGCCCAGCGCGAAAAGCGACATGCTGGTAAAAGAACCTCCGGTGAACGCATCAAAAAAATTGAATGCGTCACCGGTCTGTGCCGCGAACCACTGAGCAAAATAATCTCTGTTCACTCCGGGGATCGGCATCTGAGAACCAAACCTTACGACCACGAGCATCAAAAATGTGAAGATCAGCTTTTTCCGAATATCTTCAATTTTAAATGCGTTTCGTAATGTCTTAAACATCAGATCACCTCGGCTTTTCCACCAAGAGCTTCAATTTTGGCAGCCGCACCCGCTGAGAATGCGTTTGCCTGAACTGTAAGTTTCTTAGTTAATTCTCCATTTCCAAGAATCTTCACTCCGTCTCTCGGATTCTTTACGATTCCTTCCGCGATCAGAGTCTCAACAGAAACTACACTGTCATTGTCAAATCTCTCGAGCACGCTCACATTGATACCAACGATTTCTTTGGTATTGCGGTTTGTGAAGCCTCTCTTCGGGATTCTTCTGTATAATGGCATCTGGCCGCCTTCAAAGCCCGGTCTGGTCGCTCCGGAGCGGGCTTTCTGACCTTTGTGGCCCTTGCCGGCTGTCTTACCGTTACCTGAACCGTGTCCACGGCCTCTTCTGAAGTTATCGCTCTTTTTTGAGCCTTCTGCATAGGTTAAATTCGATAAATCCATTGTGGCACCTCCTTAACTGTAAAATATTAGATTTCTTCCACCTTTACCAGGTGTCTTACATGCCAGATCATGCCACGGACCGCTTCATTGTCCGGCATCTCTACGGTCTTGTTCAGTTTCCTGAGACCAAGGGCTTCTACGGTTGCTTTCTGCTTTGGAACCGCTCCGATCGGAGATTTTACTAATGTGATCTTTAACTTCTCTGCCATGTTCATTCTCCTTTCTTACGCCATGATTTCGTCTACAGATTTCCCGCGCTTTTTCGCGACTTCTTCCGGAGAAGTCACTCCCTTCAGTCCTGCGATGGTTGCCAGCACAACGTTCTGCTTGTTGTTGGAACCAAGGGACTTGGTACGGATATTCTTCACGCCTGCCAGCTCCACAACGGCACGCGCCGGACCGCCCGCGATGATACCGGTACCTTCCGGGGATCTCTTCAGCAGTACGGAAGAGCTTCCGAATTTGCCTGTATTGTCATGGGGAATACTGCTGTTCTCATCCAGTGCAACAGTTACCAGTTTCTTCACAGCGTCTTCTTTTCCCTTGCGGATTGCTTCCGGAATTTCAGTGGCTTTTCCAAGACCAGCGCCTACGTGACCATTGCCGTCACCTACGACTACCAGAGCTGTGAAACGCATGCTGCGGCCGCCTTTGACGGTCTTGCTTACACGCTTAATTGACACTACTTTTTCAGTTAATTCAAACTGACTTGCATCAATAATCTCATGTCTCATGTCTTTTTCCTCCTCCTCTAAAATTCCAGTCCAGCCTCGCGGGCTGCTTCTGCCAGCGCTGCGATCTTACCCTGATAGATGAAACCGCCGCGGTCAAATACGACCACCTTGATGCCCTTTTCCAGCGCTCTCTCGGCGATCACTTTTCCAAGGTATGCTGCCGCATCCACGTTATTGGTCTTCTCAAGCTCTGCTTTTACTTCCTTCTGTACGGTAGAAGCGGATACCAGAGTGTTTCCCACGGTGTCGTCGATAATCTGAGCATACATATGATTATTGCTTCTGAACACTGCCAGACGCGGCCTGTCTGCTGTACCGCTGATGTGATGACGCAATCTGTAGTGTTTCTTGGCGCGTACTTCGCTTCTTGATTTCTTACTGACCATCTTTACACTCTCCTTACTTATTTCTTACCAGTCTTACCGACTTTACGTCTGATCACTTCGGTCTCATACTTGATACCCTTGCCCTTATACGGCTCCGGCCTTCTCTTGTCACGAATCTCAGCCGCGTACTGTCCGACTTTCTCTTTGTCGATGCCTTTCACGGTAATCTTGTTGCCTTCCACAACTGCCTCGACGCCTTCCGGATCCTCCATCTCAACCGGATGGGAGTATCCAAGGTTCAGGGTCAGCTTCTTGCCGGATTTGGAGCAGCGGTAACCAACGCCGTTTACCTCCAGAACCTTTGTGAAGCCGGTGTGAACGCCGGTTACCATGTTGGAGATCAGGGTCCTTGTCAGACCGTGTAAAGATTTCATCTTCTTCAAATCATTGGGTCTTGTCACAACCACATGGCCATCTTCTACTTTGATCGCCACCTCTGTGGGAAGCACTCTCTCCAGTGTTCCTTTCGGGCCTTTTACGGTCACTTTATTTCCCTCAGCAACTGTCACGGTTACACCTTCCGGGATAGCTACCGGTAATCTTCCGATACGGGACATAGTCTAAAATCCTCCTTACTTAGATTTTCGGAAGGGACGTCTGCGTCCCTTCTGTTTTCAGCACTCTGGAAAAATTACCAGACGAATGCCAGCACCTCTCCGCCTACATTCAGTTCTCTTGCCTTCTTGTCAGTCATCACGCCCTTGTTGGTGGACACAATGGCAATGCCGAGTCCATTAAGCACCTTCGGCATATCCTCCTTGCCTGCGTATACGCGCAGTCCGGGCTTGGAGATTCTCTTGATGCCTGCGATGATTCTGTCGTTTTTATCTTTTCCATATTTTAAAGTGATACGGATATCCTTGAAGTTTCCGTTATCTACCAGATCATATTTCGCAACATAGCCTTCGTCAACCAGGATGTCCGCGATCGCCAGCTTCATCTTTGACGCCGGGATATTCACGGTATCATGCTTTGCAGTATTTGCATTGCGGATTCTTGTGAGCATATCTGCAATCGGATCGTTCGTTGTCATAGCAAATGCCTCCTCTCTCTCTATTTACCAGCTTGCTTTCTTCACACCCGGGATCTGACCTGCATATGCCAGCTCACGGAAGCAAATTCTGCAGATTCCGTATTTTCTCAGGTAAGCATGTGGACGACCACAGATTCTGCAGCGGCTGTATTCTCTGGTGGAGAATTTCTGTCTGCGCTGCTGTTTGATTTTCATTGATGTCTTAGCCATGAAATTCCCTCCTATTTCGCAAATGGCATGTTGAATAAGCTTAACAGATAACGTGCTTCCTCGTCTGTTTTGGCAGTGGTAACGAAGATGATGTCCATACCTCTTACCTTGTCTACCTTGTCATATTCAATCTCCGGGAAAATCAACTGTTCCTTGATACCAAGCGCATAGTTTCCTCTGCCGTCAAACGCGTTGGGATTCACGCCGCGGAAGTCACGCACGCGGGGCAGCGCCAGATTCACCAGACGGTCAACGAACTCATACATCTTCTCGCCGCGCAGGGTCACCTTGCATCCAATCGCCATGCCCTCACGGATCTTGAAGTTTGCAACAGAGTTCTTCGCCTTTGTCACAACCGCTTTCTGTCCGGCGATCGTCTCCAGATCCTTCACTGCAGAATCCAGAATCTTGGCATTCTCTTTTGCCTCGCCGACACCCATGTTGATGACCACTTTGTTCAGCTTCGGCACTTCCAATGCGTTTTTATATCCAAATTTCTTCATCATGGCTTCCATGATCTCGTTTTTATACTGTTCACTGAGTCTACTCAACTTCTTACGCCCTCCTCTCTTCCAGATTAATCGATCACTTTGCCGGTTGCCTTTGCAACACGGACCTTCTTGTCTCCATCCATCTGATAACCGATTCTGGAAACCTTTCCGTCACTGACATACATGACGTTGGAAGCGTTGATCGGGCCTTCCTGGTGGATGATTCCGCCCTGCTGATTCGCCATGGACGGTTTTGTATGCTTCGTAATCATATTCACGCCTTCCACAAGAACGGTATTCTTCTTGCGGTTCACTGCGATCACCTTGCCTTCGATGCCTTTGTCAGTACCGGCAATGACTCTCACGGTGTCGCCTTTTTTGATCTTCATTGTAGACATATTCCGATACCTCCTATAATACTTCCGGAGCCAGGGATACGATCTTCATGAACTGTTTCTCACGAAGCTCTCTCGCTACCGGTCCAAAGATACGGGTTCCTCTCGGGTTCTTATCCTCCTTGATGATCACGGCTGCGTTCTCATCGAAACGGATATAGGAACCGTCTTTACGGCGCGCGCCTTTTACCGTACGCACGACAACTGCTTTTACTACATCGCCTTTTTTAACAACACCGCCTGGCGTTGCATCTTTAACGGTGGCAACGATGATATCACCGATGTTTGCATATCTTCTGGTAGAGCCGCCCATCACGCGGATGCAGAGTAATTCTTTCGCACCGGTGTTATCAGCAACTCTGAGCCTGCTTTCCTGCTGTACCATTCTTGCATCCTCCTATTTGGCTTTTTCAATAATGCTGACCAGTCTCCATCTCTTGTCCTTGGACAGCGGTCTGGTCTCCATGACTTTTACGGTGTCACCGATCCCGCACTCGTTGTTCTCATCGTGTGCTTTTAATTTATAAGTCTTCTTAACAATCTTTCCGTAGAGCGGATGCTTTACATGATTTTCTACAGCAACCACGATTGTCTTATCCATCTTATCGCTGACAACCTTGCCAACGCGGGTCTTTCTCAGATTTCTTTCCACGATTCTTTGTCTCCTTTCTCAAACTGATGTCTCAGAATCTTATGCGTTCTTTTCAGCCATAACAGTCTGAATCCGGGCGATGTTCCTGCGAACCTCTTTGATTCTTGCAGTGTTATCCAGCTGGTTGGTCGCGTTCTGGAATCTCAGGTTGAAAAGTTCCTTCTTCGCAGCTACTAATTCGGTATTTAATTCAGAAGCTGATTTTGCCTTTAAATCTTCTACATACTTATTCATTTTCACTGTTATCACCGCCTTCTAAGTCTGCACGGGAGACGACTTTGCATTTGCAGGGTAACTTGTGGGTAGCCAGACGCAGCGCCTCTCTTGCAATCTCCTCCGATACGCCGGAGATCTCGAACATCACGCGTCCCGGTTTCACAACTGCCACCCAGTATTCCAGCGTTCCTTTACCGGAACCCATACGAGTCTCAGCCGGTTTGTTGGTTACAGGTTTGTCCGGGAAAATCTTGATCCAGACTTTACCGCCACGCTTGATATAACGGGTCATGGCAATACGGGCTGCCTCGATCTGGTTGGACTTGATCCAGCAGGGCTCCATAGCGACAATACCGTACTCACCATTGGTGATCTTATTACCTCTTAACGCCTTGCCCGCCATGGAACCACGGAACTGTTTGCGGCGTTTTACTCTCTTTGGCATTAACATTATTTATCGCTCCCTTCCTTTGCTGCCTTTGTTGGAAGAATCTCGCCCTTGTAGACCCATACCTTAACGCCGATCTTGCCGTAGGTGGTGTCTGCCTCAGCGAACCCATAGTCAATATCTGCTCTTAAAGTGTGCAGCGGGATCGTGCCGTCCGAATAAGTCTCGGTACGCGCCATATCCGCTCCGCCAAGACGTCCGGAACAGGATGCCTTGATTCCCTTTGCACCGGATTTCATCGCTCTGCCCATGCAGGATTTCATGGCGCGGCGGAAAGAGATACGGTTCTCCAACTGCTGCGCAATATTCTCTGCAACCAGCTGCGCTTCCCGGTCTGCTCTCTTGATCTCCTTGATGTCAACAACCACTTTCTTTGTTGTCATCTTCTGAAGCTCTTTTCTTACCTTCTCAATCTCAACGCCGCCCTTACCGATGATCATACCCGGCTTTGCAGCGGAGATGATGATCTTCACGCGGTCCGAAGTTCTCTCGATCTCAATCTTGGATACTCCGGCATTATATAATTTTTTCTTCAGGAACTTTCTGAGCTGATAATCTTCCACCAGGCAGTCTGCGAAATCAGCTTCCGCGTACCATTTAGAATCCCAATCCTTGATTACACCGACCCTGAGGCCGTGCGGGTTTACTTTCTGTCCCATGATTGCCCTCCTTATTTCTTCTCGTCAAGCACGATTGTGATGTGGCTCATCCTCTTCTCGATGCGATAAGCGCGGCCCTGTGCTCTTGGTCTGATCCTCTTCATGGTCGGTCCTTTGTTCGCATAACACTCTGCAACATAAAGATTGTCAGCACTCATTCCATTGTTGTTCTCCGCATTTGCAATAGCGGATTTTAATAATTTCTCTATGAGCGTGGATGCATATCTCGGATTGTAAGCAACAATTCCGAGTGCAGTCTGCACGTCTTTACCTCTGATGGCGTCTAATACGAAACAGGCCTTCTGGACAGAGACACGTGCATAGGATAACTTTGCAGACGGCCTTGTGTCCTTCTGGGCATTTCTCTCTCTTTTGATCTGACTTCTGGATCCCTTTGCCATTAGATGAAACCTCCTTCCAAAAATTGACTATAATTAACGTCTGGACTTCTTCTCGTCTTTGCCATGGCCTCTGTAGGTCCTGGTGGGCACGAACTCGCCGAGCTTGTGGCCTACCATATCCTCGGTAACGTATACCGGCACATGTTTTCTTCCATCATGAACTGCAAATGTATGGGAAACCATCTGCGGAAAAATGGTGGAACGGCGGGACCAGGTCTTGATCACGGCCTTACTTCCGCTTGCGTTCATGGCGTCTACTTTTTTCAGTAAGCTAGCATCTGCAAATGGTCCTTTTTTTAATGAACGAGCCATTGGTGAAACCTCCTCTTAATTATTTAAACGTTCTGCCGTCTCTTCTTCTTACAATCAGCTTGTTGGACTTCTTGTTCTTCTTCCTTGTCTTCAGTCCAAGCGCCGGTTTGCCCCACGGTGTGGACGGACCCGGACGACCGATACCGGTCTTGCCCTCGCCGCCGCCGTGCGGATGGTCGTTGGGGTTCATGACAGAACCACGGACGGTAGGACGGATACCCATATGGCGCTTTCTTCCTGCTTTACCAATGTTGATCAGGTTGTGCTCGCCGTTGCCCACAACGCCGACCGTTGCACGGCAGTTAATCGGTACCATTCTCATTTCACCAGACGGCATACGGAGGGTTGCATATTTTCCTTCCTTTGCCATAAGCTGTGCGCTGTTGCCTGCGGAACGAACCAGCTGGCCGCCCTTTCCTGCATACAGCTCCACGTTGTGGACAAGTGTACCGACCGGGATGTTCTCCAGCGGCAGGCAGTTGCCCAGATGCACCTCTGCCTCCGGTCCGTTCATAACGGTCATGCCGTCGGTCAGGCCCTGGGGTGCAAGGATATATGCTTTCTCACCGTCTGCATAGCAGATCAGTGCGATGTTGGCTGTTCTGTTCGGATCGTACTCGATTCCGATGACTTTTGCCGGGATCCCGTCTTTCCTTCTCTTGAAATCAATGATCCTGTATTTTCTCTTGTGTCCGCCTCCGCGGTGTCTCACAGTGATTTTACCCTGAGCGTTACGTCCGGCGTTCTTCTTCAGAGAAGTCGTGAGGGATTTCTCCGGAGTGCTCTTGGTGATCTCCGCGAAATCATATCCGGACATATGTCTTCTGGACGGTGTATATGGGCGGTAAGTTTTAATTCCCATTACTTTGTCTCCTTTCAATCTACTTTACTTATCATGTTTGTAGTAAACATATAGGCGGCAATCCTGCGGGGCTTTTTACAGTCCCTCAAAGATCTCGATATCCTTGCTGTCAGCGGTAAGCTGTACGATTGCCTTTTTGGTCTTTGCAGTCCTGCCGACGACCATGCCGCGTCTCTTCTTCTTTCCTTCGCAGTTCATGGTGTTGACGCTCTTCACCTTCGTTCCGGCGAACATCTTTTCCACTGCTTCCTTCACCTGAGACTTGGTTGCGTCCGTGTGTACGAGGAAAGTGTACTTCTTCTCGCCCATGGCAGCCATGCTCTTCTCAGTGATCACCGGTTTGAGGATTACATCATAGTATTTAATATCAGCCATTACGCATATACCTCCTCGATGGTTGCGACAGCAGCTTTGGTCACGATCACGGTATTGTATTTCAAAATATCGTATACGTTGATGGTATTGGTCAGAGCTGTCTGGACATTTTCAATGTTTCTTGCAGACTTCACAACGTTCTGGTCATTCTCGTTCAGAACCACCAGCGCCCTGGATACGTTCAGCGCATCCAGAACGGCCTGCATCTTCTTCGTCTTGATCTCGTCAAACTTCAGATCCTCAAGGACGATGAGCTTCTGCTCCTGCACTCTGCTGGTCAGAGCGGATTTGAGAGCCAGTCTCTTCTCCTTCCGGTTCAGCCGGATGGTGTAGTCTCTCGGCACCGGAGCGAAGACCACGCCGCCGCCGGTCCACTGGGGAGCTCTTGTGGAACCCTGGCGGGCATGTCCGGTTCCTTTCTGTCTCCAGGGCTTTCTTCCGCCGCCGGAAACCTCGGAACGGGTCTTTGCTTTCTGAGTTCCCTGTCTTTTATTCGCAAGCTGTGCAACGACTGCCATGTGTACCAGATGCTCGTTCACATCCACACCGAATACCGCATCGCTTAATTCCATCGTGCCAACTTCTTTGCCTTCCATATTATAAACAGATACGTTTGCCATTTGTGTGTTCCTCCTTTCCCTTCAAACCTTACTTACCGGATTTGACCGTTTCTTTGATGGTAACTAAAGCTTTCTTAGGTCCTGGTACCGCACCTTTTACCAACAATAAATTGTTCTCTGCATCTACTTTTACGATCTCCAGATTCTGGATGGTGATCTGTTTTGATCCCATGTGGCCCGGCATTCCTTTTCCCTTGAATACCTTGCTCGGATCGGAACATGCGCCGTTGGAACCCTGATGACGATGGAACTTGGAACCGTGGGTCATGGGTCCTCTGTGCTGTCCCAGTCTCTTGATCGTGCCCTGGAAACCTTTTCCTTTGGAGATGGCCGTCGCGTCGATCTTGTCGCCTGCCGCGAAGATGTCCGCCTTGATCTCCTGCGCCACAGCATACTCTGCAGCATTCTCTAATTTCAGCTCTCTGACAAATTTCTTATAAGCAACGCCTGCCTTGTCAAAGTGCCCTTTCTTCGGTTTGTTCACCAGCTTCTCTCTGGTATCAACGAAGCCCACCTGTACGGCGCTGTATCCGTCATTTTCTTTCGTTTTGACCTGAGTCACGACACACGGTCCAGCCTGTAATACAGTCACCGGGGTTAATACACCGTCTTCGTTGAAGATCTGCGTCATTCCGACTTTTGTCGCTAAAATAGCTTTCTTCATTCTTTCTTTCCTCCTGTTTTCTCTACAGCGGAATACCTTATCATAAGGAATTCATTCTAGCCGCAGGATTATTTGGTTTTCATTTTAATATCAACATACACACCTGCAGGCATCTCAAGGCGGGACAGAGCGTCTACCGTCTTCTGCGTCGGTGCAATGATATCAATCAGTCTCTTATGAGTTCTCTGCTCGAACTGCTCGCGGGAATCCTTGTACTTGTGTACGGCGCGGATGATCGTGATGACTTCCTTCTTTGTCGGAAGGGGCACCGGTCCGCTCACCCTGGATCCTGTTTTCTTCACCGTCTCGATGATCTTCTTTGCGGATGCATCGATCAGCTGGTGATCGTAAGCCTTCATTGTGATTCTCATTACCTGACTTGCCATAAAAAAAGTCGCCTCCTTATTCGTACTTCTGACTACCAGTACGACAAGCGGTGACTGTACACTCTCCCGTGTGTATCATAAAGATTCACACACGTCGTTTCCTTCTTTCCTGAAGGACAGTTTCAATTGGTACAGTGACTTGTCGCCAGTTTGCTAACTTGACATTCGCTCCACGGAAAACCCTCGCATCTGCGCGGCAACCTCACGCTTCATCGCTATCAATGTCACAACAAGAGATAGTATAGCGGAAAGTTTTGTATTTTGCAAGTACTTTTTTCATATTTTTTCATTTTATAATTGCTGTTCGCGGAGTGGTGGCCTGCGCCCCATGAACAGCAACATTCTATATACAGGCATGTCCGCAGAAACAAATACTGCCGGACAGACACCCTTTCTCCCGGGCATCTGTCCGCAGCAGCATTCTTCATATTCAGCAGGAACTACATTCCGCACATCACGATGACTTTATCCGGAGAAGTCTGCGGCGGAATGCTTCTGGTTGTGGAACTGTACAGTACCACCAGGGTATTTCCGCCCGGATTCCCATAAAAAATCTGATTATTTCTTGTAACCACTTCTGTAGCAGGAGAAAGATTCAGCTTCAGCGACTGATCAGACGCGGTCAGTACGTTGTTAAAATATGCAACCGTCACCATCTGCCCCTCCACCTGAGGCGCAACCACCGCTGCTATAAACTGCGGCGGATAGATCAGAGGCGCCGCCTGACTGCCGCTGTAAAACACGGTTACAGGCATGGTTTCATACAGCGTCTCAAAATTAACCACATACGTATTCCCATTCATCAGAAAGTTAGTGATCCCGCCGTTTCCGTCTTCCACTGTAATCATCTGTGTACAGCCGCCGTATCCGCTTCCGTTTGCAGACATCATCTGCATCTGAGTAATCACGCCGGTTACAGACAGATATACAGGTCTTCTGTTCCACCCTCTCGGGTCAAAATCCATTGCCATACATATAGTCCTTTTTATCTCTTCCCCATATTATATGTTTTTCCCGGTTTTTCTGCCAATATAAATCACCGGTTCTGACAGGGACATCCGTTTCCAGAACCATGTAGGCCGACGTTTTATCTTACAGCTTCTCCAGAAGATCGGATATCATACATCCTATCGTCTCGTAGTGTACAAACTCTGTCACACACTGATCTACCAGTATCTGTACCTGTGCCGGAAAATCTTCATCCCGGTCCCAGAATACCAGCCGAAGGTGCAGATGCGGAAAAACCTCGAATTCATATGCTGCATCTCCGATATCCAGTTTCCTGCCTCCTGCAGATATACAGGCAGCTTTCAGCTCGTCTGTCCTCCCTGCATATTTTTGTTCGAACGGTGCAAGCAGAGGATCCTTTACTGCCGGATTCCGGCAAACCACTCCGTCAACAGTATAACTCGGAACCCATTTTCCCGATACCACCGGAAGGTCTCTGGTATAGTGCAGTAAATGGTAAATCGCCATGGACTCATTAAAGTAAAGCTCCTCTGACCACTCATCCTCCTCTTTCTTTTCCAGAACGCCGTCCAGCAGCCGCAGACGGTAAGGATGCCGAAAATACGTCAGATACAGATATTCCTCATCCGTATTAAGATGCAGAATCCGGGCGATCCTCTCCGGGTCATATCCGGAAAATTCTTCCCGCCACTGTCCGCATACGACCTCATATTCAGAAAAAGGCACGCCTCTGCTCTGATAGGCATGATAGTTTACACTCATAGTCTGTCCTTTCCGGAGCCTTTCGCAAACAGGTTTCCTGTTCCGGCCGCTCCATTTTCTCTTACCATCTTTCTTTGAATTCTCTCTCTTCCTTCAGATCCGTCTTTTCCTCATCCATTCTTTCGATCCGGATAAATCTCTGTCTGTGCAGATACAAAAGCAGATCGTCGATCATCTCCGGCTCCCCCTGTACCTCCATCTCCACGCTTCCGTCGTAGCAGTTGCGAACCCATCCGGTCAGTCCGAGGAACCGCGCTTTATAAGTGGCATGATACCGAAATCCAACGCCCTGCACCCTTCCATAAAACTGAATATGTTTTCGTATCAGCATATCTTTACCCCCTTTTGTTTTTCTGTCAGATTTTACCTTTCATCTTCCCTTACAGCATATCATCTCCAGGTCTTAATAACAATCTGTTTTTACCGGTATACCACACGATATGCAACACGGATGTTACCTTTCACGGAACGGCGGTCTGCGTCCCGGGCTTCTGTGCTCCATGCTCGTATGGAGTGTATCGGACATGAAGAAAGGCGGCCAAACAGGCCGCCTTTTCATGGAGATAGCAGGACTCGAACCTGTGACCCTCTACACGTCAAGCAGATGCTCTCCCAGCTGAGCTATATCTCCATCGAAGAGATTATAACACAGCCTTTCTGAAAATGCAAATACAAAATCACCTGAGCTTTGAAGTTTTTGTTACTTTTCATGGGGTTGATAGTGATCTGCACCCTGGGCCTGTCTTGACTTTTTCTATCCTGTTCTTTACAATTATAATAAATTTCAATCATTCAACAAGGAGCTTTTTCATCTTATGCGTCACAACAGAAAACATGTTTTTCTTACCCTTATATTTTTTTATTATGCTGTACAGCCTGCGGTGCCGGAAATACCGCCTCCATCCATCTGTCCCGAACAGAAGGAAGTGTAAAAATCAATAATAAAGGAAAGGATATTACTCCATCAGAGTCCTGATATCGAGCAGTCGGATCATACCGACGTTTCTGCTGTCCTGACCATGCCTGTTACTGCTCAGGAGATTCAGGACCTCTGGAATGGCGGGACAAAAAACATTACGATACTTCCCTGAGAAGATAACAACGTTCTGACCATAGATACCAATTTTAAGGACTCTTCCGGAAACTATGCTTTTATTGAAGATTATGGTCTGTTGATGGCCAGCGGCAATTTTACTGCCGCACAGGAGATCATCAGCGAATGTTATTTTGCCCCTGTCCAGAATGCCACAGCCGATGCGCTGATCTGCGGAGAACACGGATATTTTTTTAACGCCGGAGAGCTCATTGATCAAAGCAATATTGATCGCGAGGCTTCGGACACTCCTTCGTGACAATAGAGTAGAGGGAGAATCAAAGGATACCGCATTCTTGACAGAAGCGGTATCCTTATACAATACAGCATGATTTTGTCTCATATCAACCCTGATTTTGGTCAAAAAAGATCATAGATCCTGATTTATCCTTCAACCATCTGGACATGCATTCCGTCAGACAGTCTGGATCCAGCGGTTTGCTGATGTGCTCATTCATTCCCGCCTTCCTGCTCTCGATCACATCCTCTGCAAAAGCATTGGCTGTCATGGCAATGACGGGAATCGTCTCTGCATCTGCCTGTCCGGAACTGCGTATCGCTCTTGTAGCCTCATATCCATTCATCACCGGCATCTGGATATCCATAAAGATCAGATCATAGTATCCTGCTTCCTGTTCCCGATACATCTGCAGTGCTTCCTGTCCGTTTTCTGCACACTCCAGCTCTGCTTTCGTACTTCTGATCAGTTCTTCAGCAATCTCCCGGTTCAGCTCATTATCTTCTGCCAGAAGAATCCGGCAGCCCTCGAAAACTGCCGTTGTCAGGTTCACAGCATCCTCTGCACAGCCGGCGTTTTCTGAAGTTGAATCTCTCGCAGACGACCTCTTCTCCTGCTGTGTCTGTATATCCTGCTGAAGATAGAGCGTAACCGTAAACCGGCTCCCGTGATTCTTCCTGCTTTCCACCTGTATCGTGCCGTTCATCATCTGCACAATATTCTGCGCGATTGCCATGCCGAGTCCGGTTCCTTCAATCTTGCTCACGCGGGAATCCTCAGCACGGCTGAAAGGCTCAAAAATCTTTTTTACAAACTCTTCCTCCATCCCGATCCCGTTATCCCTGAACACAAACTCATAGCAGCCATATCCATTTTCATTTGTGAACCTTTCCATGGCTTCAACCTCGATCTTTCCGCCAGGCGGAGTATATTTGACCGCATTTCCCAGAATATTCACAAATACCTGCTGAATCCGCATCTGATCTCCAATCACATACTCATGTTTCACATCCGCCACATAGAGAGAAAGTTCCTGTCCTTTCTCCTTTGCAGCCGGACGGACAATGGTCATAAGATTCCGAAGCAGTTCAAAGAGGCAGAAGCGCGCATTTGACAGACTGATCTTCCCCGACTCGATTTTACTCATGTCAAGTACTTCATTGACCAGAGAAAGAAGATGTCTGCCGGATATTGTAATCTTGTTCAGACAATCCTTTACCCGTTCAGAATCATCCAGATGGGAGCCTGCAATCATCGTCATGCCAATGACCGCGTTCAAAGGAGTCCGGATATCGTGGCTCATTCTGGACAGGAAATCACTCTTGGATGCGTTGGCCAGTTTCGCCGCTTCATATGCTTCCATTAAAATCTGGCGGGACTGTTCTTCTTTTCGCTTACTGTCGGTCACATCCTGCGCCACATAGAGTGCGGTTTTGGCACCGCCTTCCTCTTCGTCTGCAAGAATCACAGTTGCCCGCACCCAGCCCTCCTTCACATAATCATACCCGCCATTCTGTTTCCGGTATTCCATTACTCTGACCGGGTGCTCGGCAGTCAGCCCTGCGACAAGCTTTTGATAGTCAAAAGTGCTTATATATTCCTCTCTGTCATCCGGATGTACAAATTTATTCGCATAAGCACAGATTCCTTCTGCATAATTCCTCCTGTTTCCCAGGATTTCTCCCACTTCCCTGCACTGGCTTACCGTCTGAAACGTATTCTTCTCCAGGTCAATATAATAGGATGCAAAAAACAGGCTGCTCATACTGCTGATGATCTGTGCACGTGTCTTCTGTTCAATGGAACTCTTTTCCTTCTGAAACTTTTCCTCTGTCACATCTCTTCCCAGAATGTTAACGGTTACCTGGTCTTTCTGCCGGAGAAAAAAAATATGATCCTCCACCCATCGGATCTCCTTCCCCCGAATACGGTATTCGCATATTTCCTCTCTGGATTTCCGAACAGTCTGTGCGCTTTGTCGGAGATGCTCCAGCGCAAAGGAATTCAGAAAACGCTCTCTGTCTGCTTCATGAACGGCAGTCAAGGCCGCCCTCTGTATGTAATGTTCATAGTCTCCCGTCACTGTACGGTCAGACTGTTCTGCCCTGCCAAGATATATGCGGTCGCATATTCCGGTATCCAACCGGACGATTGTCATGATTTCATATCGAGAGCGCACTACTGCAGCCAGGCGTTCCTGATCCTGAATACTGACTTCCTGACGCTCCAGCCCTTCCCTGTAGGCGTCATGTACGTCCTTGGTATACACCATCACGCTCTGCCTGCTGTCTGTATACTGATAATCAGGAATAAACTCCAGCGTATACCATCGATATTCTTCACCGATCCGCTTTCGATAACTGCAGCTGACGATCTCTTTCCCCTCTTTCAGCTCCCGGCGCAGATAATCAAGATCAGAGAATCCCGCAAATCTTTCCCTGTCATCTTCCAACAGCAGATCACTTGTGGAAAACCACTTCAGATATCCGGACAGGGTTTCCGGCTTCTCTCCGATATCTTTGAATTCGCCTGGTTCCGGCTTCACAACCTCATAACTGTCATCTGTCAGATTTCCTCTGATGATCTTATGAAACGTATAATTCGCCACTTCGATGTGGGGAGTGATGGTAATAACGAACGCCGGGATTCCATCGCCCCACATGGTCCGGACCGCTGTAATGTCCACCGCTTCTCCAAAGGGATTGTCATAATTAATGCTTTTACTTTCTTTTTTATTCCCAATGTACAGAAGCGGACAGTTTTTACAGCTCCCGGTCCACACCTCATGACAGACCATACCCACATCTGCGCGAGGCATCTTCTCCTTGATGCAGCTGTTAAAATATAAAATACGCTGATCCTCTTCCCGTATCACATAAATTCCTGTTGACGGAAGAGAATCCAGAATTGATTCATAATCCTCCAGTCTCACTGGTCATGCCTCCTGACAAGCTTCATTCTTTAAACTGGCACCCTGCAGCTAATGATCGGATGACACAGATATCCTGCTTCTATCTTAACAGATTCTGTCACAATTTTCATCATCTGATTGCAAAAATATGAAGAAAGCGGATATTTTCCTGTTCCCATATGCGCATCGGCAGGACAGGCGCTTACGCCCGGAAGCCTACAGGCAATTTCCCTTTTGCTTCTTTCAGCACATCCGGCAGCACAAAGTCCTCCTCTCCAAGGGAAAAATCTCCGCCACACGCTTCATCCCTGCCCCCGTAAACCCTCGCTGCGTACGCAAGGACCGCGCTTTCCACCAGATTTCTGCAAAAACGGCCGTTTCCCATATTGGGACGTTTCTGCACCTCCCCGCAGAGGGATCTGACCTTCTCTTTTGCCCGCGGCGTGATGGCAAATCCTCTTCTGCGCGCTTCAAGCTCGACGATCTGGGCCAGCTCATCCGCGGAATAATCCGCAAACCGGATCCGGAACGGCACCCGTGAACGCAGGCCCGGATTTCTGGAAAAAAACTCCTCCATCTTATCCGGATATCCGGCAAAGATCACGATCGTATCCTCCCTGTGATTTTCCATTTCCTGCACAATCGTGTTGATGGCCTCATCTCCGAATTCCCCCTCCCAGTTTTCCACCAGAGAATACGCTTCGTCAAGAAACAAAACTTTTCCCCTGGCCTTTTTAAATACTTCTTTTACCTTGTCTGCCGTCTGTCCCTCATATTTCGCCACCAGATCGGCCCGCCCAACCTCAACGATCCCGGAATCGGAAATCAGCCCGGACTGATGGAGGATTCCCGACAGGATCCTGGCGACGGTGGTCTTGGCGGTGCCTGGATTTCCGACAAATTCCATGTTCAGCACAACAGGGACGGATTCTTTCCCCATCCGGGAAAGATCCTGTTTCATTTTCGCATAAGCGGTGATCCTCCTGACCTGCTCCTTGACTTCCCCAAGGCCGACCAGCTCGTTCAGCATCGCCAAACAGTCCGGAGCCGGCTGCTGCGCGGATGCCTTCTGCTCCTCCAGGGAGGCGAGCTTTCTTCTGACCTCCTCCGCCGATTTCCTGCCAAGATTGCGGACATTCCTGAAATCGTTATCCTTCGATCTTTGAAGTTCCTCAACCGTGTGGATTCCCGCTCTTTTCAGGCAGTTATAGCTCCGCACGCTCAGATCCAGATCTTCGAGCAGCAGGCCCGGTGCGGCGGCATCATCCGAATCTTCATCCAAAAGCAGAAGCATGTCGTCTGTATCGTCGTCAACCAGTTCGTCATCGCTGTATTCCCCCACGTCTCCGGCTTTTACCTGTTCGTCCATCAGAGCCTTCAGAATTCCCAGCATCCCGCATTTCAGACACTTTGCCGGAAGTCTGCAGGCCGGATCTTCCAGAGCCTCCCTTTCGCTTAATTCCTGTACTGCCATGCCGGAGAATGCCAGAGAGATCGTGGTCCGCATACGGAGAGTGATCTCCTCCGGCAGGCCCAGGAGGATCATTCCCTGTCCTGCGCTTCTGTCCGGACAGGATCCGGCAAGAATCCGTATAAAGCCTCCGGCATCCCTGACCAGCCCCAGCATTTCCTCAAAAAACTGCTGGTTCCATGCGTATGCGCTTCTGCTGTAACCATAATTCCATGCGTAGTCCTCCTTCTCCTCCCCGGCCGACGGCAGACAGCGAAGCGCGTAAACCTTTCCCTGTTCATAAAGTATGCCGTCCGGCATCTCTGCTGATCCGGCGCCTGTCTCCGCAAACCCCTGAAAAATCCAGTTAAAATCTTCCGGTTCCACTCGGACGCCCGGACTTGAAAAGACGACATTCGTCCAGCGCCCCTCTTTGTCCGCCGTCAACTGCCATCCGAGGAATTCCTTATCCGGAAGCTGTTCCGCAGACTGTAAAAATTTCGCGCATATCTCAGGTGCATAGTCCCTGCCGTAATACCCATCCATCTGTCTGATGGTCAGGACTGTAATATTGGATAAACGATCGTGTTCGTATTTCTGTATATTGTTTGACATAAGCTGTGCCTCGCTTTCTATGAACTTGTATGTTAGATCAGGTCGCAGTCCGCGCCCCACGCAATCTGCTGCGTAAAACGGTTCCCCCTGGCACGCTCGCTGCAGAATGCAGGTCATCGCGGTACATCCCCGGTCAGCCGCCCGGCGCGTCTACGGATGAAATTGTCAACGTGCATATACATCGGCACAACAAAAAAGCCGGTGCATCAATATCTTCAAAAGAGCAGACTACCCCCTTATTGAAGAAATCTGCCTTTTAAAAATATGAATTACACCAGCTTGCATATCAAGCTATATGAAATTTGACTGGTTCTATTGTAACAGGCCGGAATGCCGCTGTCAACAGAAAATTCCGGTAACGGAGAAGCTTGTGCTTTGTATTAGGAACTCCTACTTTCTCTTCGTATCGATCCAACCGTACCTTCTCAGTTCTTCCCGAAATGCGCTCCTTCGTGAATACTTATCCTTATACGATGTCATAAGCCGTTGTTTTGCATTCATTTCTCCCATGGACTCCAGCACCTCGCCCAAGGCGGCGATATACGCCGCACATTCCCCATAATAATTTCTGCGGTTTGCGTCCATAATTCCTGCTGTCCGCTTTTCAAGCAGCGCCGTCATTCTTTTTACTGCACGGTCTCTGACATCAGATTCCATTTTCACCATAGACTTCCATTTTAAAAACAACTGGCAAAACAGCTCGTTTTCACCTGTCTCCTCAAGCCCGCAGACACCTTTTCGATATTCTTCCGAGGAAAATTTTAAAGCGCTTTTCACAATCTCCACCATGGCCGCCATTCCCCTGCCGTTCCAAGGACTCTCACACAAATATAACAGATACAGTGCAATTCCCTGTTTCATAAAAGTTCCCGTCCAGCCCAATGCCCGCGATTGATTCAGTCCCTGATCCAATACATCCGAAAACTGTCCGTCTAAAAATCTGAGCAGTAAAATCATACCGCCGTCCGGTTTGTTTTCTTCCCTCTCAAAATATGAATAACTTCTTTCATACATGCCAAATGAACCGCCGTCCTTTTGTACCGATGATTTCATAAGGATTTTTCGAAGCGCTTCCCTTTTCTTCTCATTTTCACTGCCATTTAACAGCGCCCGAAGATAGTTCAGTGCGGATGTATCCGATTCATATGCCGCAAAATAACACTTTTCCAGTAAAGACGACTGCCCATTTGACGCAATCACATACTCAGCCGTTTTCAACGCCGCCCTGCTGCGCATAATATATTTCTTCGGAATCGCCTTCATCGCTTTTAAGCCTATGGATACCATATCATCTGCCGCCGCATTTTTCCCGTTTTCCAATATACTCAAATATAAGCCCGGATGGACGGCGGCATATTTTTCCGCATACTGTACCTCCAGAGAACTATCGTTTAACAAACTGACCGCTTCCAGAATAAGACGATCCGCAGCATGCCCTGTTTTACCGCCAAGATATGCAATCCAAAGCGGAAGAAATTCCTCAAGCGCGGGTAATTCTTCCTCTCCATGCTGCATAACCTCTTCTAATGTGACTGCATTCTCCTTTGCATTTACAATCATACCATACAATGCCTCCGGGCGTCTGGCGGGCGGCACTGCATGATATGCACAATATACCGTATCAAGGATAAGCTGTTTCAGATTGAAGTTCAAAAGCCCATGATACTCCATATCCCCAAGTGAAAATTCTTCATCATCGTACTCATTATCGCATAGAATTTCCATTTCCAGCATTTGATTTCCAACTTGGAAACCTTCTTTATATCTCTCCCTGTCCATACAGATATGTACGAAATCACAGGCTTCCTCAAGCATATCTGAAATGCCGCTGTTATCCTCATAATAAAATTCCTCGCTGCTATCATCATACCAGTCATCATATTCTTCGTTCAGTATTCCGGTAATCGTAATTTCCTGTGAATCAATACTCTTTAAATTGTCTCTGACACGACGATACATTTCATCGAGATCAATATCCTTTTTCTCTTTTTTGCCCGGCGCCTTTCCTGCTTTATTCCCGACAGCTTTCAGCATTTCCAGAAAATCTTCCCTTCGATGCTCCGGAAAAACCCTCCCGATCTCATGAATAAAAGCAATGAGCTGCTCTGTTGAATATTGCGCCGTAAGGGCATCCGTCTGTTTTAAAAAATTTGTCAGGTTCATACTGTATCTCCATTCTTTTTGCTGCATAAAGCTATCCGACGACTGATTCCCCAAAATATCGTACGCGCCTCATCCGCACATCTGGATTATATCACATCTGCAATAAATAATATAGACACAATACCTGCTCCTTTGATTGTTCTTTATGAAAATGGAAACTGTTCATATTATATTACAAATATTGCTACGCGCAGCAGCTTCTCTTTTCACTCTGATAATCTGTTATCACTAAACTCCTGTTCTATATCCTCAATACTTGGAAAAGTTCCTTTGAAATCTTCCGGATAAAGCCTGGATAACTCATACTCTGATATACCAATCGGCTCACTGCTGGACTCCAGCGCGTATTGCAACAGATGTTTCACTTTTTCGTACTGCGTAAGCACGTTATCATGAACAGGAATTAAGCGATCATGAAATCTCCTGACCACTGTCATAGGTAAAGTTGGAGACGCCGGCGCATGATGAAAAAAAGAGCCACTTTCATGCAGGCATGAAGTGACTCTTTATTACGCCTTTTCAGGCGTTCATTTCATTGCTTTCTCGAGATTACTCGATAACCGTAGCCACACGACCGGATCCAACAGTTCTGCCGCCCTCACGGATAGCGAAGGTAAGACCCTGCTCCATAGCGATCGGATGGATCAACTCGATGCTCATCTCTACGTTATCGCCAGGCATGCACATCTCAGTGCCTTCCGGAAGGTTGCAGACACCGGTAACGTCGGTAGTTCTGAAGTAGAACTGCGGTCTGTAGTTGTTGAAGAACGGAGTATGACGTCCACCCTCGTCCTTGGTCAGTACGTATACCTGAGCCGTGAACTTGGTGTGGCATTTTACGCTGCCCGGTTTTGCAACAACCTGGCCGCGGACGATATCGGTTCTCTGTACGCCACGGAGAAGGATACCGATGTTGTCACCAGCCTGAGCCTCGTCCAGAAGCTTACGGAACATCTCGATACCGGTTACGACGGTCTTACGGGACTCTTCCTTCACACCGATGATCTCCACTTCCTCGTTCAGATGAAGCGTACCACGCTCTACTCTACCGGTAGCAACGGTACCACGGCCGGTGATCGTGAACACGTCCTCGACCGGCATCAGGAACGGCTGGTCAGTTGCACGCTGAGGGTCCGGGATATACTCGTCAACAGTAGCCATAAGTTCCATGATCTTGTCTCCCCACTCGCTGGACGGCTCTTCCAGAGCTTTCAGAGCGGAACCCTTGATGATCGGGCAGTCCGTGAACTCGTACTCTTCCAGCTGCTCGGTGATCTCCATCTCAACCAGTTCAAGAAGCTCTTCGTCGTCTACCATATCGCATTTGTTCATGAATACGACGATATAGGGAACGCCTACCTGACGGGACAGAAGGATGTGCTCCTTGGTCTGTGCCATAACGCCGTCGGTAGCAGCAACCACAAGGATTGCGCCGTCCATCTGAGCCGCACCGGTGATCATGTTCTTTACATAGTCCGCATGGCCGGGGCAGTCAACGTGTGCGTAATGTCTCTTCTCGGTCTCATACTCTACGTGCGCGGTAGAAATGGTGATTCCACGCTCTCTCTCTTCCGGAGCTTTATCAATGTTCTCGAAATCAGTAGCGGTGTTGCCGGCAACTCTCTCGGAAAGAACCTTGGTGATTGCTGCGGTCAGAGTGGTTTTACCATGGTCAACGTGACCGATGGTTCCGATATTACAATGTGGTTTAGTTCTGTCGAACTTAGCTTTTGCCATTTTTGTTTTCCTCCTTTAGATCACATAATCTCAACATTTTATATAATTGACTCGCTATCCTTGATTATATTTCAAATAGGCGTATTTTGCAAGCCTGTTTCTGGTTTATTTTGTCTTTGCAGCAAGAACTTTTTCCTGTACGCTCTTGGGAACCTGCTCATATTTCTCAAAGAACATGGAATAGTTGCCGCGTCCCTGGGTTCTGGAACGAAGATCGGTCGCATATCCGAACATCTCCGCCAGAGGCACATATCCGCGGATCATCTTTCCGCCGCCGATGTCATCCATACCTTCGATGCGGCCGCGGCGGGAGTTGATGTCGCCGATGACATCTCCCATGTAGTCCTCCGGTGTGGTGACCTCCACTTTCATGATCGGCTCAAGGAGCACGGCCCCTGCCTTCTGCATCGCCTCTTTGAATGCAAGAGAACCTGCAATGTGGAACGCCATCTCAGAGGAGTCGACCTCATGATAGGAACCGTCAAATACGGTTGCATGGATACCCAGTACCGGGAATCCGCCGAGGATACCTGCTTTTGCCGCCTCCTCGATACCTTCGCCGACTGCCGGGATATATTCCTTCGGAATCGCACCGCCGACAACGGAAGAATCAAACTTGAACAGCTCTTCGCCGTTGGCATCCATGGGCTCAAAGTGTACTTTACAGTGTCCATACTGTCCGCGTCCGCCGGACTGCTTCGCATACTTGGAATCCACATCCACCGCCTTGGTGAAGGTCTCCTTGTAAGCAACCTGCGGCGCGCCTACGTTTGCCTCTACCTTGAATTCACGCAGCAGACGGTCCACGATGATCTCCAGATGAAGCTCGCCCATACCTGCGATAATCGTCTGGCCGGTCTCCGGATCCGTATGCGCACGGAAGGTCGGGTCCTCCTCTGCCAGCTTCGCAAGGGACTCTCCCAGCTTGCCCTGGCCTGCCTTGGTCTTGGGCTCAATGGCCAACTCGATCACCGGCTCCGGGAACTCCATGGACTCCAGGATCACCGGATGCTGCTCGTCGCAGATGGTATCGCCGGTGGTAGTCAGTTTGAAACCTACCGCTGCAGCGATATCGCCGGAATACACCTTGTCCAGCTCCTGTCTCTTGTTGGCGTGCATCTGCAGAATACGTCCCACACGCTCCTTCTTGCCCTTGGTGGAGTTGTATACATAGGAACCGGAATTCATCGTACCGGAGTACACGCGGAAGAACGCCAGCTTTCCTACAAACGGGTCCGCCATGATCTTGAATGCCAGAGCGGAGAAGGGCTCCTCGTCGGAAGAATGTCTCTCCACTTCGTTGCCGTCCATATCCGTACCCTTGATGGCCGGGATATCGGTGGGCGCCGGCATATACTCCAGCACTGCATCCAGAAGCTTCTGTACGCCCTTGTTTCTGTAAGCGCTTCCGCAGCATACCGGAACTGCCGTACACTCGCAGGTAGCCTTTCTCAGCGCCGCCTTCATGGATTCCACGGACGGCTCCTCGCCCTCCAGATACTCCATCATCAGATCGTCATCCAGCTCGCAGATCTTCTCCACCAGCTCGGTGCGGTATAACTCGGCGTCGTCTTTCATATCATCCGGAATATCGGTGATGGAAATGTCGTCGCCCTTATCATCATTGTAAATATAAGCTTTCATCTCGAACAGGTCGATGATTCCCTGAAAGGAATCTTCCTTGCCGATGGGAAGCTGCAGGCAGATGGCGTTCTTGCCCAGACGGGTCTTGATCATCTCCACTGCATTATAAAAATCTGCCCCCAGGATATCCATCTTGTTGATGAACGCCATACGGGGTACATTGTAGGTGTCAGCCTGACGCCATACGTTCTCGGACTGAGGCTCAACACCGCCCTTCGCACAGAAGACGCCTACCGCGCCGTCCAGCACACGAAGGGAACGCTCCACCTCTACGGTAAAGTCAACATGGCCCGGGGTATCAATGATGTTGATACGATGCTCGAGAGCCCCCGGTTTTGCCTTGCAGTTTTCCTGCTGGGTCCAGTGACAGGTCGTAGCTGCGGAAGTGATCGTGATACCTCTCTCCTGCTCCTGCTCCATCCAGTCCATGGTCGCAGTACCTTCATGAGTATCACCGATCTTATAGTTCACACCAGTATAGTACAGGATACGCTCGGTCAGTGTGGTCTTGCCCGCATCGATATGAGCCATAATCCCGATATTCCTGGTCCTCTCCAACGGATATTCTCTTCCAGCCAATGGATTTTCCTCCTAGAATCTGTAATGTGCAAATGCCTTGTTCGCCTCTGCCATCTTGTGCATGTCTTCTTTTCTCTTCACGGCTGCACCGGTGTTGTTCGCTGCATCCATGATCTCATTTGCCAGCCTTTCTTCCATGGTCTTCTCGCCTCTCTTGCGGGAGAACATGGTCAGCCAGCGCAGAGCCAGCGCCTGACGGCGGTCCGCTCTTACTTCGATGGGCACCTGATAGGTTGCGCCTCCGATACGCCTTGCCTTCACTTCCAGAAGCGGCATGATATTATTCATGGCCTCCTCGAAGACTTCCAGCGCCGGCTTCTCCGTCTTTGCTTCTACTCTTGCAAATGCGCCGTACACGATCTTCTGTGCTACACCTTTCTTGCCGTCCAGCATGATATTGTTGATCAGCTTGGTGACCACCTTATTATTGTACAGCGGATCTGCCAATACGTCTCTTTTCTGAGTATGTCCTTTACGTGGCACGTTACTTCCCTCCTTAATGATCAATTAAATCACAGGTACTCACATGTGTCGTTCTACGTGTGTTCGTGCCCGGTAATCCTTCTATCGATAAAACCCGCAGTCATAAGTCTCTCTGATGAGAGGAACTCCTGGCACAGGCAGCGCTTACGCGATGCCAACAATCATAGTTCTGTTTGTGATACTCTTTTCTTTTTCCGGATCCTCGATCCGATGTCAAATCTGATTCTCATACGTTCCATATGATACTGCAGACTCTGTCCGGCCATGCCGAAAACTTTTTACTTCTTGGCGTCTTTCGGTCTCTTGGCACCGTATTTGGAACGTGCCTGACGTCTCTTCGCCACGCCTGCGGTATCCAGCGTACCACGGACGATGTGATATCTGGTACCCGGAAGGTCTTTTACCCTGCCTCCGCGGATCAGAACAACGCTGTGCTCCTGAAGGTTGTGGCCTTCACCCGGGATATAGCTGGTAACCTCGATCCCATTGGAAAGACGTACTCTGGCGATCTTACGAAGCGCGGAATTCGGCTTCTTCGGAGTCGCAGTCTTCACTGCGGTACATACGCCGCGCTTCTGCGGTGCGGATGCGTCCGTCGGTCTCTTTCTCAGAGAGTTGAATCCTTTCTGCAGAGCCGGAGCAGTGGACTTCTTCACAGATGTCTGTCTTCCTTTTCTTACTAACTGGTTAAATGTTGGCATTCCTTTCACCTCCTGCATATTTGTGACAGGTTTCTCCTGCGACGGTAAGAGTCCTTACCATGACTGCTGTTTTTTCAGACCTGCTGAAAAACACCCGTGTTCTGCACGCGTGCCTGATTATTATATAAAATCCATATTACCTTGTCAAGCAGTTTTGCACAATTCGCATATTTTATAACCTGGAATCCGGCGGATTCTGCCTGGGAAATGGACCATTTTCCCCATGCCACCGGCATCCCGGCGGATTTCCTGCACTCCCCGGCTGATACCAGGGACATCCCTCCTGCCTCACATCTCCTGTCCATGACTGGCCGCAGGGCGGCTGTCCGGAAGCATGGATTCTTATGACATCCGGTTCTTTTTTCTTTCGAAGAACAAGTATAGCTACGGTAAATCCAATACAACATGGAAGCGACAGATACAGTCCCCAGATAAAAGAACCTGCAATACAGGATAAAAATCCTGCAACTGCCAGTTTCCTCTTTCCTGTCTTCTCTCCAACTGCCAGCGGGATCAGTCCGATCAGCGCACCGCCGATCAGGGACCCTAAAAATAACCCATACCAGTAAAAGATATCTTCTACCATCTTTTTCTCTCCTGACGCATATATTTTTTATCAATAGAAGGAACAACACCCGTTCTGTCGTTCCCGGAACAAATGTTACTTTTCGCGGGGCGGGTGGTTTGTGCCCCGTGAAAGGTAACAGGCGAATACAACCAGTTTCTTAGGATTCTCTTAATTCACTGGACACCGCACTTATTTGGTGCTATGATAGGGCAAATCAAAAAGGAGTCATAAACACAATGTTAAAAGCATTTTTAAGGGCACTTCTAAAACCCTTTTCGTTCCTCCCTGCCATTCTGATGATGTACCTGATCTTCTCCTTCTCTTCCCAGGACGGCAATGCCTCCGGGAATTTAAGTTACAAGGTCAGTGAGATCATCGTCGAATCTGCCAATGAAGCATTTGAGCTTCACTGGTCCAGAAGCGATGTGGAATATTACATAGAACGAATCCATTATCCAGTCCGGAAGCTGGCGCATATGACGGAATATTTTCTGCTTGCAGTCTCCGTTTCTTTTCCTCTCTATGTATATGGAATCCGGGGACTGTGGCTACCGATTCTGGCCGGCGGTTTCTGTGTGGGATTTGCTGCGCTGGATGAATACCACCAGTCCTTTGTAGCCGGACGCGGACCGTCAAAAAAAGATGTGGGCATCGACAGCATCGGAATTCTGGCCGGCGTGCTGATCGTGCAGTTTTTCTGTTTCATCGGACGGATGACCATCTTTCGCCCGCTGGCCCGAAAACGCAGAAACTGATTAAGATTCCGCTGTAAAAGGAAACGTTGCTGAACATGCAGACAGGGAGCGTTTTACAACGCCCCCTGTATTTTTATTCTTCCACCGATTCTGATTCTTCGTCTTCCCCCAAAAGCAGGTTCTCTTCTTCCGGGATCAGAGGCTCATCTTCTTCAGAAAGCATCTCTTCATCCGATTCGGACTCATCCAGAAGATCCTCCTCAAAAACTTCTTCCGGGATATCTGTCTGCTCCTCATCCTCTTCTTCACTGATTTCGAGTTCTTCTTCCTCCTCCAGATCTGTATTCAGCTTTACATCACGGTAACGCTTCATACCGGTACCTGCAGGTATCAGTTTTCCGATGATAACATTCTCTTTCAGGCCGATCAGCGGATCCACCTTTCCTTTAATGGCCGCCTCTGTAAGAACTTTTGTAGTCTCCTGGAACGATGCCGCAGACAGGAAGGAATTGGTTGCCAGTGACGCCTTGGTGATACCAAGCAGCACCTGTTTTCCGTCTGCCGGAACTTTCCCCTCTTCCATAAGCTTCTCATTCACATCTTCATATTCCAGAATATCCACCAGAGTACCAGGCAGAAAATCGCTGTCCCCGTTATCTTCGATACGAATCTTTTTCAGCATCTGACGAACGATCATCTCAATATGCTTGTCATTGATCTCCACGCCCTGCAGACGGTATACCCTCTGCACTTCCTGCAGCAGGTAATCCTGAACTGCGCGCACGCCTTTGATCTTCAGGATATCATGAGGATTGATGCTTCCTTCGGTCAGCGCGTCGCCGGCTTCCACATAGCTTCCGTCCATGATCTTGATCCGGGAGTCAAACGGAATCAGATAAGTCTTGGAATCCCCTGTCTCCTGATTACTGACGATGATCTCGCGTTTCTTCTTCATGTCATTGATGCTGGCAAGTCCGGCGATCTCCGTCACAATTGCGAGTCCTTTCGGCTTTCTCGCCTCAAAAAGCTCCTCTACACGGGGAAGACCCTGGGTAATATCTCCGCCCGCCACGCCGCCGGTATGGAACGTACGCATGGTGAGCTGCGTACCCGGCTCGCCAATGGACTGTGCTGCGATAATTCCAACCGTCTCACCCACCTGTACAGCCTCGCCGGTTGCCATGTTGGCGCCGTAGCACTTTGCACAGACGCCAATATGGGAACGGCAGGTAAGCGCCGTACGAATCCGGATCCGGTCAAAGGGCTTTCCATCCTTATCCACGCCGTAATTTACAACTGCCGCTGCACGTCTCGGCGTAATCATGTGGTTTGCCTTCACAATAATGTTTCCGTCTTTATCGCAGATATCCTCACATACGAAACGGCCTGTGATACGTTCCTGCAGGGACTCGATCAGTTCCTTACCATCCGTAAATGCGCTGACCTCCATGCCCGGTATTTCTGCATCCTTCCCTTCGTTACAGTCCATCTCACGAACGATCAGTTCCTGTGAAACGTCTACCAGACGTCTGGTCAGGTAACCGGAGTCCGCTGTACGAAGCGCCGTATCAGAAAGACCTTTGCGGGCGCCATGCGCAGACATGAAATACTCCAGTACGTCCAGTCCCTCACGGAAATTGGACTTGATCGGCAGCTCAATGGTATGGCCTGTGGTATCCGCCATCAGTCCGCGCATGCCTGCAAGCTGCTTGATCTGCTTATCGGAACCGCGGGCTCCGGAATCCGCCATCATATAAATATTGTTATATTTGTCAAGACCGTCCAGAAGCGCCTTTGTAAGGACCGCATCGGTCTCCTTCCAGGTCTCCACAACTTCCTTATAGCGTTCTTCTTCCGTGATCTTGCCCCGCTTATAGTTGCGGGTGATCTTATCCACGGTATCCTGGGCCTTTTTAATCAGTTCCGGTTTTTCCGGCGGCACCGTCATATCGGAGATGGATACGGTCATGGCAGCACGGGTGGAATATTTGTAGCCCATTGCCTTAATATCATCCAGCACTTCAGCAGTACGGGTCGCGCCATGCGTATTGATTACCTTCTCCAGGATCTGCTTCAATCCTTTCTTACCCACATGGAAATCCACTTCCGGCTTCAGCTCATTGCCCGGTATGCTCCGATCCACAAAACCAAGGTCCTGAGGCAGAATCTCATTAAAGATAAAACGTCCCAGCGTAGACTCTTCTGTATTCTGCAGCCAGGTGCCGTCCGGCATTTTCTTCGTGACACGTACCCTGATCCGGCTCTGAAGCGTCAAAGACCCGTTCTCATACGCCAGAATCGCTTCATTGACATTTTTAAACGCCTTGCCTTCTCCAACAGCTCCCGGTCTCTCCTGGGTCAGATAATAAATTCCAAGCACCATATCCTGTGAGGGAACAGCCACCGGACCTCCGTCTGAAGGCTTCAGCAGATTGTTCGGGGAAAGCAGAAGGAAACGGCACTCCGCCTGCGCTTCCACAGACAGCGGAAGATGAACCGCCATCTGGTCTCCGTCAAAATCCGCGTTGAACGCCGTACACACCAGCGGATGAAGCTTGATAGCCTTACCTTCTACAAGAATCGGCTCGAATGCCTGGATCCCCAGTCTGTGAAGAGTAGGCGCACGATTCAGCATAACCGGATGCTCTTTAATTACTTCCTCCAGCACATCCCATACCTCGGTCTGGAGACGTTCCACCATCTTCTTGGCGCTCTTGATATTGTGTGCGGCATTGTTTGCCACCAGCTCTTTCATGACAAAAGGTTTGAACAGCTCAATTGCCATTTCCTTTGGAAGACCGCACTGATAGATCTTCAGTTCCGGCCCTACCACGATAACGGAACGACCAGAGTAGTCCACACGTTTTCCAAGCAGGTTCTGACGGAAACGGCCGGACTTTCCCTTCAGCATATCCGACAGGGATTTTAACGCCCGGTTACCAGGACCTGTCACAGGCCTTCCTCTTCTTCCGTTGTCAATCAACGCATCCACTGCTTCCTGAAGCATACGTTTCTCGTTGCGGACGATGATATCGGGGGCTCCCAGATCCAGCAGTCTCTGCAGACGGTTGTTGCGGTTGATAATTCGTCTGTACAGATCATTCAGATCCGAAGTGGCGAAACGGCCGCCGTCCAGCTGTACCATGGGGCGCAGATCCGGCGGAATGACCGGGATCGCATCCATGATCATCCACTCCGGCTTATTTCCCGAACCACGGAATGCCTCCACGACTTCCAGTCTTTTGATAATGCGCGCCCGCTTCTGTCCGGACGCATTTTTTAATCCTGCTTTCAGCTCTTCAGAATCTTTTTCCAGATCTATGGCCTGCAGAAGTTCCTTGACAGACTCTGCACCCATACCCACCCGAAAAGCTCCAGGTTCCGGATATTTTTCCTTCATGTCCTGGTATTCTTTTTCAGAAAGCACCTGTTTATACAGAAGCTCTGTCTTCCCGGGATCCAGTACAATGTAAGAAGCAAAATATAATACTTTCTCCAGAGTTCTCGGAGACAGGTCCAGGATCAGTCCCATGCGGCTTGGAATCCCTTTAAAATACCAGATATGAGATACCGGAGCTGCCAGCTGGATATGCCCCATACGTTCACGGCGCACATTCGATTTTGTAACTTCTACGCCGCATCGGTCACAGACCACGCCTTTATATCTGATCTTTTTATATTTGCCGCAGTGGCACTCCCAGTCCTTGCTTGGTCCAAAGATTCGTTCACAGAACAGTCCGTCTTTTTCCGGCTTCAAAGTCCTGTAATTGATTGTCTCAGGTTTTTTCACCTCTCCCCTGGACCATTCGCGGATGGTCTCCGGGGATGCAAGGCCGATCTTGATCGCATCAAAGGTCATCGGCTGATAGGCCTCATTATTCGTTGTTTCCGGCATGAACGGCACCTCCTCTATTCAAAATCAATCTCTTCGTCCAGATCCAGGGTATCGACATCAGCGTCCTCTTCTTCTGTGCTGTCCTCCTCCACGTCCACCAGTTCGTCTCCTTCAAATTCCTGTTTGCTGAAACCATAGGAACCCAGAGACTCATCTTCCTCGTTACGGTAACGTCTGCTGTCACTTTCCAGAATGGAGCGGATATCCACATCTCCGTATTCGCTGCTCTCCATGATCTCCACTTCTGTATTGTCGTCCCGCAGCACGCGCACATCCAGTCCGAGAGACTGCAGTTCCTTCAACAGTACCTTAAAGGATTCCGGAATACCGGATTCCGGAATATTATCTCCCTTGATAATTGCTTCATAAGTCTTCACACGTCCGATGACGTCATCTGACTTGACAGTCAGAATCTCCTGCAGGGTATAGGAAGCGCCATACGCCTCCAGCGCCCATACCTCCATCTCTCCGAAACGCTGGCCGCCGAACTGCGCTTTTCCGCCCAGAGGCTGCTGCGTAACCAGCGAATACGGTCCGGTAGAACGGGCATGGATCTTATCGTCTACCAGATGATGCAGCTTCAGATAGTGCATGTGTCCAATGGTAACCGGACTGTCAAAATATTCTCCGGTCCGTCCATCACGCAGGCGTACTTTTCCGTCACGGGAAATGGGCACACCCTTCCAGAGTTTCCGATGTTCCCTGTTTTCATACAGATAGTCCATAACCTCCGGAAGAAGTTCCTGTTCATGCTTCGCCTTAAATTCACTCCAGTCAAGGTTCACATAATCGTTCGCCAGATCCAGCGTATCCATAATATCATTTTCATTTGCGCCGTCGAAGACCGGAGTTGCCACGTTGAATCCCAGGGCTTTTGCCGCAAGACTCAGATGGATCTCCAGAACCTGTCCGATATTCATACGAGACGGCACGCCAAGAGGATTCAGCACGATATCCAACGGGCGTCCATTGGGAAGAAACGGCATATCCTCCACCGGAAGCACACGGGAAACCACACCCTTGTTGCCGTGACGGCCTGCCATCTTGTCGCCCACGGAGATCTTTCTCTTCTGAGCAATATAGATCCGCACCGCCTGATTGACGCCCGGAGACAGCTCATCCCCGTTTTCTCTCGTAAATACCTTGGCATCCACGACAATACCGTATTCGCCGTGAGGCACTTTCAGAGAGGTGTCACGCACTTCTCTTGCCTTCTCGCCAAAGATTGCTCTCAGAAGCCTCTCCTCTGCCGTCAGCTCAGTCTCTCCCTTTGGAGTCACCTTTCCCACCAGGATATCCCCGGCGCGCACCTCTGCGCCCACACGGATGATTCCCCGGCTGTCCAGATCCTTCAGTGCATCGTCTCCCACGCCCGGCACATCTCTGGTGATCTCTTCCGGACCCAGCTTCGTGTCGCGCGCTTCTGCTTCATATTCCTCAATATGGATCGATGTATACACATCATCCATGACCAGTCTCTCGCTTAACAGGACTGCGTCCTCATAATTATAGCCCTCCCAGGTCATAAATCCGATGAGCGGATTCTTGCCAAGGGCAATCTCCCCATTGGACGTGGAAGGTCCGTCTGCAATCACCTGTCCTGCCTCTACCCGGTCCCCTTTAAATACGATGGGCTTCTGGTTATAACAGTTGCTCTGATTGCTTCTGGTAAATTTGGTCAGATGATAAGTGTCACGAATGCCATTATCCTGACGCACTACAATCTCATTGGATACTGAACGCTCTACTATGCCGGAATTCTTTGCAATTACGCATACCCCGGAGTCTACCGCCGTCTTTTCTTCCATACCGGTACCGACCACCGGAGCCTCCGTCAGCATCAGCGGCACCGCCTGACGCTGCATATTGGACCCCATCAGGGCACGGTTTGCATCATCATTCTCAAGGAACGGAATCAGTGCAGTCGCCACGGAGAACACCATCTTCGGAGACACATCCATAAAATCAAACATGGTTTTCTCATATTCCTGTGTCTCCTCGCGGTAACGGCCGGATACGTTGTTGCGGACAAAATGTCCGTGCTCATCCAGCGGCTCATTCGCCTGTGCCACATGGTAATTGTCCTCTTCATCCGCCGTCATATAGACAACTTCTTCCGTTACCCGGGGATTCTTCGGGTCGCTCTTGTCAATCTTACGGTACGGCGCTTCCACAAACCCGTACTCATTGATTCTTGCATAACATGCAAGGGAATTGATCAGACCGATATTCGGACCTTCAGGAGTCTCAATAGGGCACATTCTTCCATAATGAGAATAGTGCACATCACGGACCTCGAATCCGGCACGGTCACGGGACAGACCGCCCGGTCCCAGTGCAGACAAACGCCTCTTATGGGTCAGCTCACCCAGCGGGTTGTTCTGATCCATGAACTGAGACAGCTGGGAGGAACCGAAGAATTCCTTCACGGCTGCTGTCACAGGCTTGATGTTGATCAGAGACTGAGGAGAAATTCCCTCTGTATCCTGTGTCGTCATGCGTTCCCGCACCACTCTCTCCAGACGGGAGAGACCGATCCGGTACTGATTCTGGAGCAGTTCGCCGACCGCACGGATCCGGCGGTTGCCAAGATGATCAATATCATCATGATTGCCAAGTCCATACTCCAGATGCATGTTATAGTTAATGGATGCCAGAATATCATCCTTCGTAATATGCTTCGGAACCAGCTCCGCCGCTTCCCTGTGAATCGCTTCCTTCAGTTCTTCCGGATCCGTATATTCCTCCATGAGCTTTTCCAGTACAGGATAATATACCAGCTCCCGGATTCCCAGTTCCTTCGGATTGCAGTCCACATATTTTCTCAGGTCCACCATACGGTTTGTGAGCACCTTGATCTTCCGCTCTTCCCCTGAGATCTCGCCCTGAACCCACACATAGGCAATTCCGGAATCCTGCAGCTCTGTCGCAAGATCCGCATCCACCTTCGTGCCCGCCTCTGCCAGCACCTCGCCTGTGGATACGTCCACTGCATCCTCTGCCAGCACATGGCCGCGGATACGGTTCTTCAGGGAAAGCTTTTTATTAAATTTATAACGACCGACTTTTGCCAGATCATACCTTCTGGGATCGAAAAACATCCCGGTGATCAGGCTCTCCGCACTTTCTACTGCAAGCGGCTCTCCCGGACGGATCTTCTTATACAGTTCCAGAAGTCCTTCCTGATAACTCTCTGCAGTATCCTTTGCCAGGGAAGCCACAATCTTCGGCTCGTCACCGAACAGTTCCAGAATCTCTGCGTTCGTACCATATCCCAGGGCACGAACCAGGACAGTAATCGGCACTTTACGGGTTCTGTCAACGCGAACATAGAATACATCGTTGGAATCCGTCTCATATTCCAGCCATGCACCGCGGTTCGGGATTACAGTACAGGAGAACAGAAGCTTTCCAACCTTATCATGGTCAATTCCATAGTAGATGCCGGGGGAACGCACCAACTGGCTGACTATGACACGCTCCGCCCCGTTGATTACAAACGTTCCTGTTTCAGTCATCAGGGGCAGATCTCCCATGAATATCTCATGTTCATTAATTTCATCCGTTTCCTTGTTATAGAGGCGGACCCTTACTTTCAAAGGAGCTGCGTAAGTAGCATCGCGTTCTTTACACTTTTCAATCGTATTTTTTGCATTTTCTTTCTCCAGCGTAAAGTCCGTGAACTCCAGGCTCAGCTTTCCACTGTAATCTGTGATCGGAGAAATATCCGCAAAAGCTTCACGGAGTCCTTCATCCAAAAACCACTGGTAGGAATCTCTCTGGACCTCTATCAAATTCGGCATCTCAAGGACTTCCTTTTTCCTTGAATAGCTCATTCGGCTGCTTTTGCCGGACTTGACAGGTTTGATTCTGTTCTTTTCCATTGACATTTCACCCCTTATATTTTAATAACTGCGTGTTCCGATAAAACCATAACAAAATCAGGCAAGGCTTTGCGCATACCTTACCACAATAGTGCATCTTACACAATACCACAAGTTTTCAGCCGTGTCAACGAAAATTTTCCATAAATCGGAAGTATAAAAACCGGGTAAAGCAGCAGACAAGAAAAGGGATACCGCTTCTGCGATATCCCTCGATCTTCTGCCTGATTATTTCAGGGTAACCTTAGCGCCTTCACCTTCCAGTTTAGCCTTAAGCTCTTCAGCCTCAGCCTTGGATGCGCCCTCTTTCACAACCTTCGGAGCGCCGTCAACCACGTCTTTTGCCTCCTTCAGGCCAAGACCGGTCGCTTCACGTACCACTTTGATAACCTTAACCTTGTTCGGGCCAACCTCAGTCAGCTCAACGTCGAAGGAATCCTTCTCTTCCTCTGCCGATCCGCCTTCTCCGCCGGTTGCCGCCACAACAACGCCTGCTGCTGCGGATACGCCGAACTCTTCCTCGCATGCTTTTACCAGCTCATTCAGCTCTAATACAGTCAGCTCTTTGATTGCATCAATAAATTCTGCAGTAGTTAATTTTGCCATTTGATTTTACCTCCAATTGTAATAGTCGTATGATCTTTCTCTCAGTTTCCGGCTTCTGTCCTGCCGGACGCCGCATCCGCCTTTTTCCAAAAGCCCTGCGGTATCTTATGCCTCTTTGCTCTCCGCGATCTGGTTGATCACGCGTGCGAAGTTCGCAATCGGGCTGTTCATGCTGCCAAGAAGTCTTCCCAGAAGCACTTCTCTGGACGGAACGTTTGCAATTGCAGTCATTCCCTTGGCGTCATAGTAATTGCCTTCCACAACACCCGCTTTGATCTCAAGCTTATCTGCCGTCTTTGCAAAGTTCGCGATGATCCTTGCCGGAGCCGTCGCGTCGGTCTTGGAGATCGCTACAGCGGAAGGTCCTTCCAGATGCTGCGCCAGCGGCTCGAACTCCGTTCCCTTGATCGCAAAGTTCAGCATGGTGTTCTTGTAAACCTTGTAGATGATGCCTTCTGCTCTCATCTGTCTGCGAAGCTGTGTATCCTGCTCAACGGTCAGACCGCAGTGGTCCACCAGAACAACACCGGCAGCGCCTTCCAGATTTGCAGCGATCTCTTCTACGATCGGTCTTTTCAGTTCCACTTTTGCCATGAATGGTTTCCTCCTTATAGATTTTGGATGACAACCTTTAAACAAGAAAAACCCCTGTGCCGCAGACACAGAGGTTTCGTCAGTCATTCTGAACAGAACGCTTTCCTCGGCAGGCGGTTACACACTTATGCTTTTTCAGCACCTGCTGTCTTCGGGCAGTCATATCTTTGCATCCGGGCCACGCGCTGCGCGGCCCGCTGCAATTCAAAATATCATAATTTATATCGAATGTCAACACTTTCTTTTATTTAAGAAAGCTTCATCGGGTTCACCTTCACGCCCGGGCCCATGGTCGGAGCGATGGTAACGCTCTTCAGGAACTGGCCCTTGACAGCGGATGGTTTTGCCTTGAGGATGGCATCCATAAGCGTCTGGAAGTTGTCCGCTAACTGCTCCTCGGTGAAAGAAGCTTTTCCGATCGGCACGTGAATGATGTTGGTCTTGTCGAGCCTGTACTCGATCTTACCTGCCTTGATATCGTTTACTGCCTTTGTGACATCCATGGTCACGGTTCCTGCTTTCGGGTTCGGCATCAGGCCCTTGGGTCCGAGCACACGGCCCAGGCGTCCTACCACGCCCATCATATCCGGCGTCGCAACGACAACGTCAAAATCAAGCCAGCCTCCCTGAATCTTCGGTACCAGTTCCTCTGCGCCTACGAACTCCGCGCCTGCCGCCTGTGCCTCGTCCGCCTTTGCACCCTTTGCAAATACCAGTACGCGCACCTGCTTGCCGGTTCCATGGGGAAGAACGACAGCGCCGCGGATCTGCTGGTCTGCGTGGCGTCCGTCACATCCGGTACGGATATGAGCCTCGATGGTCTCGTCAAATTTTGCAGTCGACAGTTTCTTTACCAGCGTGATCGCCTCGTCTCTGTCATACTGCGCCAGCTTGTCATATGATTTTAAAGCCTCAACATATTTCTTACCATGTTTCATATTCTCTTTAACCTCCTGGTGGTAATTGCGGGAATCTCCCTCCCACGTCATTGTTCAGCAACAGTCTTAGTCGTCTACTACCGTGATACCCATGCTTCTTGCAGTACCGGCGATCATGCTGATCGCTGCATCAAGGCTTCCTGCAGTCAGATCCGGCATCTTGAGTTCAGCGATCTTCTGCACCTCAGATCTCTTGATGGTAGCAACTTTGTCTCTCTTGGAATTGGCGGAAGCAGTCTTCAGTCCGCATGCTTTCTTCAGTAATACTGCTGCCGGCGGAGTCTTGGTAATAAAGCTGAAGCTTCTGTCAGCGTATACCGTAATAACAACCGGAATGATCATGTCGCCCTGGTCTGCGGTTCTTGCATTAAATTCCTTTGTGAACTGTACAATGTTCACGCCGTGCTGTCCAAGGGCCGGACCTACTGGGGGAGCTGGTGTAGCCTTTCCAGCAGGAATCTGTAATTTGATATAACCTGTAACTTTTTTTGCCATAACTAAGGCACCTCCTATTGTGGTAATGGCGGGAATGTCCCTCCCACGATCTGCCAAAAACGAATCTTTTTGCAGACCATTTACATTTTTCTGATTTCTGTGAAACTTATCTCAACCGGCGTTTCACGGCCGAACAGGTCGACATTGATTGTCACGCTCTGTTTATTCTCGTTGATGGCCTGGATGATACCAACTGTATCTTTCCATACGCCGCCAGTCACGACAATATTGTCACCTTCTGCATAATCCACCTGAATGGAATCTGTCCGGATCCCAAGCGGTCTCATCTCTTCGTCTGTAAGCGGAACTGGTTTGGACCCGGGACCAACAAAACCGGTCACACCTCTGGTATTCCGAACCACATACCAGGTATCATCGTTCATAATCATATTGATCAGAACATATCCCGGGAACATTTTCTTCTGAACCTGACGGCTCTGGCCGTCCTTCAGTTCTACCACATCCTGCATCGGGACTCTGACTTCCAGAATCTGCTCTTCAAGGTGTCTGTTTTCGATTGTCTTCTCAATGTTGGCCTTTACCTTATTCTCATACCCGGAATAGGTATGCACTACATACCAGTTTGCCTCTGACATAAAATCACCTTTCCCTGAACTATAATGTTACCAGAAGATCAATTCCGATGGTCATAATCATATCCAGTATCTTAATAATGAGAGCCAAAGCAACAGAAACGCTGACTACCGCAATGGTCTGTCTCGTAAGTGATTTTTGATCCGGCCAGACAATCTTCCTGAACTCGGCCTTCATGCCTTTGAACCAGTCTGTTTTCTGGGTTTTCCCTGTATCTCCCATCTTCTCACTTCCTTTACTCGTTCGGGGCAGGATTACTTCGTCTCTTTATGAAGCGTATGTTTCTTGCAGAAACGGCAGTATTTCTTAGTCTCCATTCTGTCCGGATGCAGCTTCTTCTCTTTTGTCATGTTGTAATTCCGCTGCTTGCATTCCGTACATGCCAGTGTGATTCTTACGCGCACAACTTTCCACCTCGCTTTTATACTTTTTTCTTTGGCGGCCCTGCGACGGCCACCAGTTTTTAGGCATAAAAAAAAAGCCTAAACTTCCAGTCGCATGGCTACTATAACACAGCAGGAGCACAAAGTCAAGGACTTTCGGAATATTTCGCTGCTTCGGTTTCCCGTTACGTTACTTTTCACGGGGTGGGGCCTGGACCTCTGTGCTCTGCGGCGCTGTGTGGACTGGAGCGGACAGCGGAGCCGTTTTGTCCGTCACAGGCGAACA
>CAJTXP010000027.1 GCA_910583615.1 uncultured Lachnospiraceae bacterium
CATAGGATACAAAATCCTTGAGGAAAATGTGTCAACTAATCTTGACAAAATCAAAAACAATGTCCAGACAGACAAACACTTTGACGACTGATTATCACAAATACGACAAATGGTTTATGATCGCAAAAGTACTCCTGGTACTTTCCCCCTTTGTGGCATTGACTTATCTGCAGGCATCTGTGGGAGGCAGCGATCTGTCGCTTCTGCTCAGGCAGGACCCGAAGATCACCGTCACCCTTCTGGCGTCCATGGCCGGCCCCTTCACCGCCTATCTGCTGGGCTTTGCACAGAAGCATCTCCATGATGGAGATCCTGCGTACATGATGGCGCATCTGACGCTGCTCTTTGTGACGGAGCTGCTGCTGCGCAACATGGTCTTCCTGATCATGATGCTTTATCTGATGTACCTGGTATACAAGATGACCGGTATGTCGCCGGCGGCGTCTCTGCGTGCCAAATGGCACGACCACTTCTTCCGGGATCTCTCCGGATGCTTTCTGCTGATCCTGCTCGGCGCTTTCTGCCTGTTTGTCTCCTGGCATCTGGGAATGTAACGGTTTTTTGCATCATTTTTTCTTGGACAGCCCCCCGCCATCTGTGTTATGATAAGAAAAACAGACGGCGGGAGGACCGATCCATGAGCATTGAAGAACTGGTGAATCAGAATTATAAATATTTCAGCGAAAGCGACCGGGCCGTCTGGGCCTATCTGTCCGGACACCGGTCGGAATGTGCAGATATGGCGATTAAAAAAATGGCGCAGAAATGCTGCGTGTCCCATTCTGCCGTCATGCGTTTTGCCCAGAAGCTGGGTTTTCATGGATATGCGGAGCTCAAGCTGTATCTGAAAATGGATGAGCAGAAAGCGCCCTCCCACAGTGAGCTGACTCATATCTGCACCCTCTACCAGAATGTCATGAACAGCATGTGCGAGAAAAACTGCGATTCGCTTTTCGACGCGCTTGACAGAGCCGGACAGATCTATATCTTTGGCGAGGGCATGGTGCAGGCCTCCATCAAAAAAGAATTCAAGCGGATCTTCATGGCTGCAGGGCATATGCTCTACGATGTTCCCAGCGGTCAGGAGATGTACAATCTGGTTCCCATGATTAGAAATGACGATTTCTGCATTCTCATATCCGTGTCCGGAGAAAACCGGAAGATCGTGGAAATCGCACGAAAACTTCAGATCCGGGGCGTTACCCTCATGTCCATCACAAAAAACAGAGAAAACACTCTCTCCCATCTGTGTGACTTCTGCCTGTATATTGATCATTGCGGAGATACTTGTCCTGAAATACATTGCATGGAAATTCCCATAATATCAATCATTTTTCATGGACTTCTGACTTCATGTTATGGTATAATCAGACATATGTATTTTTATTATCACTTGATCGAAGGAGAAGAGAAATGAACAGTATTCGCAAGAAAATCACCGTATGCCTGATGGCAACTGTCCTGATCGCTCTGGCTGCGGTGGGGACATCCAGTATCGCACTGAGTTATCGAAGCACGATCGCCACTGTGGATCAGATGATGAGCGAGACTGCTGTGCTGGCGGCAGAGCGCATCGAACAGGAGCTGTCCGCCTATCGGAATGTTGCCATGGATACCGGATGTATCCCGCAGCTGTCCGATGAAACCGTATCTGTAGAAGAAAAACGCGCCGTCATTGACGAACGCGTCCGCATGCACGGGTTTCAGAGAGGGAATATCATCGGTTCTGACGGCCACAGCATCTTTGACGGAAACGATTACTCAGACCGGGAATATGTAAAGCAGGCCATGCAGGGCAATATCTATGTATCCGAACCGCTGATCAGCAAGGTCACCGGAGAACTGTCCATCATGGTGGCAGCCCCTCTCTACCAGAACGGCAACCAGGGCGGCCAGATTGTGGGCGTGGTCTATTTTGTACCGCAGGAGACTTTCTTAAATGATATCGTTTCCTCCATCCAGATCAGCGAAAGCAGCCGTGCCTACATGATCAATAAATCCGGCGACACAATCGCAGACATCACACTGGATACCATTACTACCCAGAACATCGAACAGGAAGCCCAGAGCAACGCTTCCCTGAAGGAGCTGGCTTCCATCCACGCGGATATGAGAGCCGGGAAGAACGGTTTTGGAAGTTTCCACGATACGGACGGCGAGCGCTTTACCGCCTATGCTCCGGTGAACGGTACTGATGGCTGGAGCGTTGCCGTCACTTCGCTGAAATCAGAATACCTGGCAAATACATACTTTGGCTTCTATATTAATATTGCCGTAATTGCCTTATCCATCCTGGCTTCCATCGTGGTTGCCCTGAAGCTGTCCACCAATATCAGCGCGCCCATGCGCGCCTGTGCGAAGCGGATGAAGCTTCTGGTGGAAGGCGACCTGGAATCTCCCGTTCCGCAGACCACCGGCCGGGATGAGACTGCAGAACTGACCCGTTCTACCGCGGAGATGGTAACCGGGCTGAATACCATCATCAACGACATCAGCTTCCTGCTGACCGAGATGGCAAACCAGAACTTTGATATCCAATCCTCCCACCGGGAAGATTATGTGGGCGGATTCCAGAATATCCTGCTGTCCATGCGCACCCTGAAGGTTGAACTGAGCAATACCATACGCCAGATCGACAATTCCGCCACCCAGGTCTCCTCTGCCAGCGGGCAGGTTTCCACAGGCGCTCAGACGCTGAGCCAGGGTTCCATTGAACAGGCCAGCTCCATCCAGGAACTGGCGGCTACGATCAATGACATTTCCGAAAGCGCCAAAAAGACGTCCACTGCCGCTGAAGAAGCAGGCAGTTTCGTCGGGCAGGCAGGCGCGCAGCTTGGCACCAGTGTAGAATATGTCAAGGACCTCAATACTGCTATGGATAAGATTTCCCGTTCGTCACAGGAGATCTCCCGCATCATTGCCACGATCGAAAACATCGCGTTCCAGACCAACATCCTGGCCCTCAACGCCGCTGTAGAAGCTGCCCGGGCAGGCGCTTCCGGCAAAGGCTTCGCTGTTGTGGCTGATGAAGTACGGAACCTTGCTTCCAAATCCGATGAAGCAGCCAAGGCTACCAAGGAGCTGATTGAAAGCTCCATCGCCACCGTCAACGAAGGAAACGAAGCGGTGAATCGGGTTACGGAAGCTCTGGAGCTTACCAGCCAGCTTGCCGGCAATGTAACTTCCAAGATGGATATTGTTGTAGAAGCAGTCGAAAATCAGACGGTTTCCATCGAACAGGTCACCGAGGGTATCGATCAGATTTCTTCCGTTGTACAGACCAACAGCGCTACCGCAGAAGAAAGCGCCGCAGCCAGCGAGGAGCTTTCTGCAGAAGCAACCAGCCTGAAGCAGCTGGTGGATCGTTTCACACTGGCCAGCAGCTGAAAGCATATTTTAAGGGGATGTCGTTTCGACATCCCCTTCATCTGTCCGGATAATACTCTCTGCCTGTCAATGAATGTTGTTTCGTCTCTTTCCCGACATATCCAGCACTTTCAATTTTAAAACTGTTGTTACTTTCATCATGTCCGTATTAAACAGAAAGTCTTCTGCATGATACTGATTCATTAAAATCTTCAATGCCCTGAATTTTTCTTCATCAGATACGAATTCTATCGTGCCATGACCGATCACGCTGGCATATTCCATGGTACAACTCATTCTCTCCTCATACAGAATAAAATTATGCTCACAGTCCATCTCAAAAGTTGCCCGGTTGTCTTTCCGGATCAGATCCAGTTTTCTGCCTTCTGACGCACAGTGAAAGTATAAATATAACTGCCCGTCTTCAATATTCATGCCAAAGTTCAAAGGTACAACATAAGGAAATTTACAGATCGTTTTTCTTTCTGTTTCAATCAATCTTCCGCCTTATTAAAATGTTTCACGTTCTTCCACGCAGTTTCCCTTGATCTCTTCTACCAGCGCCTGCAGCGCGTCAATCACCCGGGGACGGATATCGCCTCCTACAAGGACCCGCATCATATCGTCTCCCACTTTCAGCTCGCCCTGATTCAGCCATACCCTTGCATAGTAGATGCCCGGCATCTCTTTTGCCCGTCTGACCGCTTCCTGAACCTTCTGCTCATTATAGGACAATACAAGCCCTGCAACCGGCGGCAGGCCCTTCTCCCCCTGACGCACACTGGCCCTGGCCGACTGTCTCACCACCCCGTTATGAAACAGATACATGCCGCAGGCGGCCGCCTGCGGATCTTCCTTTGCCTCCTCAAGCCACTGGTCCATGGATGGTGCTTTCTCCTTTTTTTCGATCATGCTTTCTCTCCTCCTGATAGTTATGAAATTTCAAAGCGGAACATTTCATAATTTTGTAAACAACACTTCTCCCTGATTTGCTGCCTCTTTCAGTATATCATAATTTTTCCTGTTTACAAGTAAGCATCCGCTCCCCGCCTTTCGTCAGAAGCAGATTGTATAAATTTCCAGAATCTGTCCATATTGATTATAAGCACACGCTGCACCATCCCGGTTTCCGCCGGACAGATGCGCGCTCCGCCAAAACATTCCGAAATACCCAGGAGGCATATATGAAACGCATTCCCAGACACATCGGCATCATCCCGGACGGCAACCGGCGCTGGGCCAGGCAGAACGGACTGAAAAAAGAAGAAGGCTACGCATACGGACTGGAGCCCGGGCTGAAACTGCTTCAGGCGGCGCGGGCTTACGGGATTCAGGAGCTGACCTATTATGGATTTACCGTGGACAACTGCAAACGCCCGAAGGAACAGGTCGCTGCCTTTTCCGACGCCTGCGTTTCAGCAGTCAAACTGCTGAAACAGGAGGCGGCAGAACTGCATGTGATCGGCAATACCGGCTCCCCCTGCTTTCCCGCCGGACTCCTTCCCTATACCAAAGGACGTCCGGAGCAAAGCCGCCGGAAAGACGCCCTGAGAGTCAATTTTCTTGTAAACTATGGTTGGGAATGGGATATGAAAAACGGCTGGGCCTCCAGAGAGATCCCCCGCATCGATCTGGTGATCCGCTGGGGCGGAATGTGCCGGCTGTCCGGCTTTCTGCCCCTCCAGACCGTCTATTCTGATTTCTATATCGTCAAAGAATTGTGGCCGGATTTTCAGGAATCACAGTTTGCAGAGGCCCTTAAGTGGTATCAGAAGCAGGACGTCACCCTGGGCGGGTAAGGCGATCCCTGCGTCTTCTTTAATCTTCCACTCTCGTATCCTGTGCATTTCCCGCCTCCGGCAGATACAGCCGCGTGCCCGGCATAAGCAGGTCCGGATCCAATCCGATGACGCCCAGATTCATCCGCCAGATCAGATCACAGCGCCCGCCCTGCCCATAGCATCGGCCGGCAATGCTCCAGAGACAGTCGCCCGGAGCCACCACATAATAATGGTCCTCCAGAGTCGCCTCCACCTCTTCCGGCATCTGATAATGCTGCTGCCCCAGGTCCATTCCCTTTCCGTAGAAAAGCTCTCTCTCCACGGTCCCATTAGCCGCCGCTTTCCTGACTGCCGGTTTGCCGTACTGGGGACGAAGCTCATACGTGCTCCCGTCCTCACAGGAAAGTACCCAGTCCTCCAGCACCTGATAGGTATATTGTTCCAGCTGTCCGGTCTCCTCCTGATATTCCAGGCAGCAGAGCTGGATCTCGTCCTCCGTCACCGCCACCCAGAGGACGCAGTCTCCCTGCTCATCATACTGGTAGATCCGGTACTCCCACGAACCGGTTTCATTCGTCCCCCAGTAGTCATAATACTGCAGCTCCGCCGTCAGCCGGCCGTCCTCATACTCTGCCTGATAACCGCGGTCAAAGAAAAGCTCCTCGCTGTAGCCATTGGGATCCGACCCCACATTTCTCCGGTAGGTCAGACACCGGAGAAGCCTGCCCTCCTCATCATATTGAAACTCACTGTCCTCGAACAAATACCGGAATCCGATATAATAACCGTTCTCATACGGGATGCTGTTGGATTTAAAATACAGGTACCGGCGTGCATGCCCGGTTTCGTCCCGTTCATAGATACGCTCTTCGCAGTAGCTGCTGCTGTCTCCGAGAATATTTGCCGTATATCCCAGCGCATAGAGCAGACGGTTCTGGCCGTCAAACTTCGCATGGCAGGATTTTTCGATCTCTTCCTCCTCATAGCTCTGGTTGACCCAGAGATACTGGCTGCCAAGGCTGTTCGGGCGGATGGGCTGCTCCTTTTCATACGCGAAAGTCTCCTGGCTGACCAGGCGGAACCGGTCGTCCTCTTCATAGATCTCATGAAGCGGCCTCTCGGAACATTCTCCTGCCTCCCTGCTGTCCGCGGCAAAGACACGGCCTCCAAATGCGTATAAAATTCCTGACAGAAGAAGCCCCATACAGACGCTGAGCTTCCACCGAATCGGAATACCCTTCATGCTCCTTCCTCCCTCCAGCAGATCGACATTCCAATATCTCATTACCCGATTTTTGTCTGTACTCCAACCATATTTCCAATCGCTTCCTCAACAGCCGCGTTCAGACTCTTCCCATGCTCCATTGCATACACCGCAATATTCCGATGGAGCTCCGGACTGATCCTGACATTAAAGGTTCCTTTCTTCTTTCGAATACTCCACTGTGTTTATTATTTCGTTACTTCCAGCTTTGATAAACTTCACTCCTGAACCAGTTCTGCCTTGTTTTAATTCATATTTCTTCTTCGGACAGGATAACCGGCAGAACAAAGGTGGCCGGAATTCAGTGGCCCCGCAGATCAAATTCATGAAAAATCGTATCATTATCACCCCAGGAATACACGATAAAATAATCATTTCCCGATACATTGGTCTTAAATGTCAATTCTGCATGTTCTATCATATCTATAGTTTCACCCGCCTGCCGCTCAACCGTACAATCCCATGCGTCTTCAGCCAGGCCTGCATAGTACGTTTTTAATTCTTCGAGAGAACATCCGCTTTGAATCAGTATGGCTCCAAAATACTGCATCCCGTTGCCGTTCCCGGTTAGTTTTCCCGCCTTATATACAGATTCGAGCATTTCCGTATGATCCGGAAGCGGCAAATCTGCAAGCTTGTCTGCTGTCTGCTCTGCGATACGATCATTTACGATTGGCGCCGTCAGGAAAAAAGCAGGCACAGCGATAACCACAATGGAAGCCGCGACAGTCACTGTTCCTGCAAAACCTCTTACCATAACTTTTCTCCTTAAAAAGAGTGTGACTCTTTGATAAATTCAATAGACTTCACACTCTTAAGCTCTGCCTGTTCAGGCGGTTATTTCTTTATTATTTGCAAGAATATTTTTCTTGCGCAATTTGAGTTTTTCACGCTCTTTCTCATCTTTCTCTTTGTCAATCAATTCATCAACAAAACATATTAAGGCGTTATATACTTCAAACTGCTGATCACTCATACCCATATTTTCACCCCCTTTTCCTGGTTTGTCACGATATGGTTACTGACTAATATTATAATAGAAAAATTACAGCGTGTAAAGTATGTTCCATTTCACAATTCGGAATGCAGACCTTTCCCCTTAATAACAATAATCCCGTTCCAGCTCTTCCTGTGTGGGGAATTTTGCTTCATCTTCATCGAGATAATCGCCGGTGCACGTAAACCGGAGGAAATCGTTAAAATCTTCACAAATATAGAGCCGTCTCTGTTCCATATAAGTCCTCACTTCCGACTTATCGCTTCCATCCACTCCGTCCGCGATCACCATGTCATAGACGCCCTCCTCGTGGATCGTGACAATGCCGCCGTTTACCAGATCAAGGTAGGTCAGATATCCATATACATTTCCAAGCTGGATAAAGCCTGCCTCCAGAAAGCATGGGCACCCGTCCGGCGTGCTTTGCTCTTTCTTCAGATTTTCCAGAAACTCCTGCCCGGTATGGCCTTTGATATTGTGCCACTCGAACTCCACCGTCGGTCCGATCTCGTCCTCCGCCAGGGGAACATAATCATTTTCCTCACGGGAGAACGTGTCTTCCCACGAGTTGGCGTAGGAGTCGCCGCAGAAGGACACCAGCACCGTCAGGTCCTTCGGCATCTGATAACTCAGCAGAAATTCACGGTACGGCACAGGCAGCGTATACCCAAGCCCCTCCTCAATCACGGACAGATCCTGCTCTGTAAGTGCAGATTCTGTCAAAGGCTCTTTCCATCGCTGCGGTTCACGCTCTTTTAATAGGTTCAGATACTTCCTGGCTGTTGTCATAAAAATCTCTTCCTCTCATCAAAAATACTCCGGGTTCATAAAAATCACCGTCAGGCTGACGATCTCCCCTTCTGCATCCATTCCCCAATAGCCGCTGTAGACACCGTCTCCCATACCGCTGGTAAACAGGACTGCCCTTTTGCCGCTTTTTGGCAGCTTCCACTCCAGAAAGCCTGTGCCCTGGTTCTGAAACTCCGGGTGTGCTTCTCTGCTCTCCTGAAAAAAAGCGGCGAAATAATCCAGGTATTTGTTCTTTCCCGGATTTTCCTTCTCCCACTGTTCAAAAAATGTCCGGTTTTCCTCCGAAAGCCTGCTGTCCGCAAAGCAGGCCAGTCCCGCATCCACCCCGAAAAAGGTAAAGACGCCCGGCATTCCAAGATCCTCTCTTTCTTTACCCTTGGGCATGGCGATCTCATAAGAGACTGCCGGATTTTCCCTGATCAAGAGCCTTGCGGCGGCGACTCGAAGGCCGGCAATGGGGGAAAGACAGACCGACAACTCCACCGGATAGCTTCCGGCCGGAATCTTCTTCTGAAGCACCGTCTCATACCGGGTTCCCAGATAGGCGATCGGATCTGCCAGCACCACTTCCCCGGTTGGGAGATCCGCTTCTCCCGCCCGGACCACCTTGATCTTCGGACTTTCTGTAAAAAGCATCCGGAAAAAATCAGCCGGATAGATGTCCTTGTTTAAAAATTTCAGATTTTTCTCAAAGGCAATCTGGGCCGGATGCTTCACCGGTTCCCGGATTTCCTTACCTGTTCTCGTATCCACAAAATAAGTTCCGGTTTTGTCGGAACGAAATTCCAGATCGCTGCCCATGGGCATATAGAACACGTCCGCCACAGCCGGTTCGATGTTAGCCAGGGTATTAAAATCCACGATCTCCATATTCTTTACGTCATTCACATACTCCTGCGTGTCCGTATCCCCGAATGCGATCCAGCCGTTTCCATGTCCGCCCTCCTGCCGGAACAGCCACTTCAGCCGGGAAGTACCGTTCAGAATGGATTTGCTGACGATGGTGCCCCCGGCTCCCTGAATGTATACCTTCATTTCCTGCTGCTTTTCTGCTGGCGGTTCTTCTCTTTTTTTATTGAATAATCCCATAATGTCTTCCTCCTTCCTGCCTTCGGCTTCAGGCTTCCGATCTTCCTTTCCGCTTATCGTTTCAAAAGGTCCTGATACCACTGATACGACGGCTTTACCCCTTCCTCCTGTTCAAACCTTTCCTCCAGACTTCCATAAAAATACCACTGAAACAGTGTCTTCAGATCCGGCAGGGCCTCACGCCCGTGAAGCAGTCCGTCTTCTCCCAGATAAGATTCATCCCACTCGAACTCCTCATGGTCGAACCAGACCAGGGACCATGTTTCTTTCCGGTTCTCATCTATCTGCTCTTCCGGTCTGGACAGATCAATGCAGAGAGGTCCCCATCCGGCTCCCCAGTCGCCGATGGGAATCAGATTTCGGAAACAGTCCTCCGGCAGTTCGCAGAATTCCCTGATTTCCTGTAAGGTTTCCATCCGTTCCGATACATCCTCCATTGTCCTCGGGCTGTCGATCATCAGCCAGAGCGGGCTTAACTCCCCGTATCTTTCAACAATGGAACAGATGTAAAAATCGTTCCGTGGAAGCCGGTATGAGGTTAAAAATGTCTTGTAAAGAGACGGCAGCGTTACCTGGTACTGCTGCTCGAAAGCGGCTGTTTCCAGCTCCGTAATGGCAGACGGCTCCAGTTCCTGCCCGGGAAGCCATCCCCGTTCTTTTAGTTTTTGAAATGCTTTTTCGATAAATTCTTTTTCTTCCTGTGGTGACATATGATTCCTCCTTGTTAAGAACGCTTTTTGATCTGCTCCTGTTAATGCTCCGTTTTCATTACTGATTCCATTCTGCCGGATACCCTGTCAAATCTGTTATTTTTCCTTCACGGATTTTTTTCGTTAACATCTCCGCATCTTCTCTGCCCCGACAACATAATCGTATCCCTCTTTCATGTCCAGCCTCCATAAGATTTACATAATATCGGCTGGTCAGTGGATTTCTGGAATGAAATGCTCTCCGTATCTTTAATTGTACAACCTGTCCATCCAGTTTTACATCCACTTCCTTCATGGTCAGTTCGTCTGCATGTTTTTCCAGTATATTTACATAAAAATTCCATACCGTTTTCTCATTCTCATTCATCCAGTCATCCGGAAGGAGATGTGTCTTTTCTTTTGGATATTTATAACGTTCACAGTCAACTGCAGCCGAAACATAAGGTTTCCCAATCTCATCATATCCATTTTCCCGCAGATAGTCTGCAATCCGGATGATTGTTGCATATTCAGAATTTCCATAGAAATTCGAATAATAAGATTCTGCACCTTCATGAAATGTCTGAAACTGCCAGTCGAAGATCTGAATGAAGGCTTCCGCCCAGAGCGGCATGGAATCTTTATATTTCTCCATAATACATTCAAAAAAATCAACCAGCACATTACTTTCTTCCTCAACCGTGCCGCAGCCGCCATAGGCATTTCCAAGCTCACCCCGCGCCTGTATTCTCCTCAATCCCTGATATAATCCTTCTATATCCACTTATATATTCCTCGCTTTGTTCTCTGATTTTGTTCCGTATTTTCAGCAGAATATGCCGGTTTTTGAGTGTTTCAAACGTCCATACCCCAGGCTTCAGGCGTCTCTGTCCGTTACGCCCTGCAGAAGCTTTTCCAGCGCTCTGTACTGCCTGTTACTTTTACCTTAAACCAGGAACGGATCTTTTTCTCATAGATCCCCTGTACTTCCCTGTTTGGAATCATCAGCCTGTGAAGACCGTTCTCTGACACTCCGGCCCTGGTCAGATAACCGGTGGCAAATAAAACGCTCCACTGCTGTTTTCCCAGTGGGCTTCCATGGGAGCGTCATCGGCTTCAAGAAATTTATCACACTGGTTAATAATATCCCAGGGGCAATAAACCTCTGTCAAACCAAAATGATAACCGTCATACCACTCTTTGAGATCACTGAATTTATGCTCCAGATTATAATAGCAAAGCATTTCTTTCACCTCATGATCGGTAAAGCCAAACTGCTCTGCATAACCGGCATCCAGAATCGTCCGAACCTTAAAATTATTCAGCCCGGTAAAAATACTCTCCTTCGCAATCCGAAGGCACCCTGTAATCACTGCGAACTCCAGACTCTGATTGGTCTTCAGTCCCCTGCTGAACAGAAGGCGGATCAGCTCCACCATTTCCTGATAGTACCCCTTCTGATATGCCTTATCCAAAGGCACATCATACTCGTCGATCAGCAGGATCACTTTCGTTCCATAATGTTTCTGCAGAAGACGGCTCAGAAGCTTCAGACTGTTCTGCAAAAAGGCCGGCTGTTCAAAATCCCCCCGGATCAGACGGACAAGCTTCTCCTTATCCATCTGCGTCAGCCGCTCACTTTCCAGCAGATAATCCAGCCGCTCCGCCTCCTCGCTGATCGTAATGCCCAAAAGATCGTATGCATTTTTATAGTCAGCTCCCTGTACATCCTTCAGGCTGATGGAGAGCACCGGATATTTTCCAAGATGCTGTTCACAGAGTTTTGTATCTCTGCTGATATTCAGTCCGTCAAAAAGCGCCGCGTCTGTCCCGATCTCAAAGAAACATTTGAGCATGTCCAGATTCAGGCTTTTGCCAAACCGGCGCGGTCTGGTAAAAAGGTTCACACTTCCGCAGGCATTCAGCAGTTCGCTGATAAATCCCGTTTTATCCACATAGTAATAGCCTCTGGTCCTGATATCGGCAAAAAACTCCATACCGATGGGAAGCATTTTCTTCTTTTCCATAAGGCCCCTCCCTATTTCAGCAAGAATAAGCCAAGAACCTTTTTTAGATTCCTGGCCCACCATTCTGATTACACTGCTCTTTCAATTTCTTTACTTCATCAAGAGAAAGTCCAGAAATATTCGCAATTTCTTCCAGCGCATATTTTCCAGCTGACAGCATACGAAGAGCAACCTCTTTTAAAGATTCACTTCTCATATCTTCCATAATTTTACACATTTCGCTTATTCCTTTCGACTTCTCTTCTTCCTGATGTTGCTTATCTGTCACTGTCAATCTTCCCACTTGCTTTCCCTTCTGTTTTCGTATCTCCATACTACCATAAACCTCCTGATTTTACAAGCCGGGCCCCAGCGGTCGGGCATCACTGTCGCCACCCTTGAGGGCATCCTGACCGTCAAGGGGCAGGGATGCTGTTGACGTGGCCGGCACGTTTCAGCCGGTTCTCAGTATCAACCGCCTCAGCGTCTCTCCCGACTGTCCCTTCGCCCCATCTGCCCGTATCAGATATGCTTCAGGTAATCCATCGTATACTCCCGAAAAACACGGATCAGCCGATTGTGCTCAAATTCTTTTTTATAGATCATGGAAACACTCCATTCCAGCGGATATTCAAAGGGAATCTTTCTCAAAAGGCTGTTTCCCATATCCTGACTGATCCGGTCCACAACGACGGACAGCGCCTTTTTCTGTGCGCAGAGCTTATGGCAGAGGCTGAAGCCGCTGGTGTTGAATATAATATTGGGCCGGACTCCTTTTTCCATACACAGCTCCTGGAACATCCGATGGATCTGAAACGCCCTGCTCTCGATGACCATAGGCTCTCCGTCCAGATCTTCCGCCCGCACAAACTTTCTTCCGGCCAGCGGATGCCCCTCGTAGACCAGAAGGCTGATGGGAGAAGAAAACATGGGGATCGAGTGAAATCCTTCCATCTCAGCGCCGTCCACGTGGAATCCCACGTCAAAATTTCCCCGTTCCATCTCGTCGTCCACATGGCAGTCGGGATATTCCATATAGTCGATCCCCATACCCGGATGGGCCTTTTCAAACTGGAGGATAAAATCCGGCGACAGAATCCGGAGGATTCCGTAAGCGCTGCAGAGGCGCAGATACCCGTTCTCCATCTGTTTCATGCGTTCCAGCTCCGCGGTGAGCAGGTGGAGTTCTTTCAGCAGAGATTCTGACTTTTCATAAAGATATTCACCATACCGGGTCAGCTCCACCCCGTTGGGCGTCCGGAGAAAAAGCTCTACTCCAAGCTCATGTTCCAGCGTCCGGATCCCCTTGCTCAGCCCCTGGGGAGAGATATACAGATTAGCAGCCGCCTTTGTAATGCTTTTGCAGCGGCAGATCTCCTCAAACCACCTCAGATCCTTTGTATTCATTTTTATCACCTGTTCTGTCAGCATACTGTGTTCTCTTTTCTGAATTTTATCAGATACTGCGAAAGTTTTGCAACCAAATTCTTCCCGTATCCGTTTTCTTTACAAAAAAGGACCCGGCGCCGGAAAATACATCTGCAATCTTCCAGTGACGGATCCCTCTTACTTTTCTATATGGTATCAAACTTCTGAAAACCCGGAGTTCTCAAAAAAATCCTGTACGGCATCTTGTCATACTGCACCCATCCGCCGTGCCGCCCCGAAGAATTACATAAGCGGCTCCAGGTTCAGTGCCGGATGTCCCTTCTCGGTCAGGAACTCAAGCAGTGTCTCCGGATCCGTTGCGATGGTCTCGTCACCGATCATATCCGTAAAGTTGTCGATGTCATAGACTTCCTTTGCAGCCTTGTTCAATCTGTCTGCCACGGTCTCTTTCAGATCTTTCGGCATCCATACGATACGCTCGAATCCGCCCTCTGCCTTCATGAACTTCTTGGAAGCGATGAAGTGCTTGCCGTGTCCCATGAAACCAGGTGTCTGCACACCGCCGCCGGTCATGGACGCCAGCTCGCCGAAGGTCATTCCAAGAGGAGTCATGCCTGCATACTCACGGTTGGTGATCGCCACACCGTTGGAGCACGGCTCGATACCGCAGATACACTCGAAGCATCCGCAGGAGGTCATGGGATCTTCCATGATGGAGTACAGGGTAACGTGCTCCAGAGCGCCCTGGGAGAATTTTGCAACTGCCTCATCCACGTCCTCGTAACGTCCGAGGTTCTCATCGATGACTCTTTCCTTCGTGATCACCTGGCACGGTCCCTGCGGGTCAAGCTCGTTGGTTGCTTTCGCATCCAGCCATGACACGGCGCCGCACAGTCCAAGTCTCTCCGGTGTTACCACGCATACGTGGCTCGGGGAGAATGCCTGGCACATGATACAGCTGTAGTATACCGGAACCGCCTCGTCGGTCAGAGTCGTCAGACGCTCGTCACGGCGGTCATAAGCCGGGATTGCCAGCTCATGGCGGAGTTTCGTACATTCTGCGTCATCGGTGATGATCGTCACTGCACATTTATCAACCACTGCGTCAAATTCATTCTTGATGTTTGCGTACAGAACCTCTGCCAGGTCTTTCGCGCGGAAGCCTGCCTCAAAGGTTGCCTTGCTGATACGCACACGGATCATGTCACGCTGTCCGGTATGCATGACGCCCTCGATGCAGTTCACATAGCTGTGGAACTTACGCTCGAACACCGGCTCAAAGTCGGACTGCATGTTCTTTCCTGCCACGTCTACAATATAGGAAATGGAATTCTTGCTTCCAACCTCGAACTCGTCGAAGTCTTTTCCGATCAGGGTGAACTTGTGGTCTTCGATTGCCGTCAGCTCTTTGGTCTGTACCAGCTCGAAGCAGTCTTTTCTGGAACCGTCGAACTCCACCTGCATGTCGCCCTTGCGGATGATCTCGCCCTCGAATGCGGATGCGAAGGATACCGGGATGTCGATCTTCGTGATCTTGATCTTGATATCACGCGCTTCGAGAGAGGTGGCGTTGAATTTGTCCACATCCTCCTGAACGATCAGGCTCTTCGGTACGCGGAAGATGTTCTCGGTCTCGTTGGTGACAACCGGGAAGCCAAGTGCGATTGCGCCTGCGCCACATGCCACGATCACGTCGTCCAGCGGTTTGAATGCGTTGACGAACGCCGGTACACGCTCGAAGGTGTACTTCATCAGGTTCGCAGCATCGCCCGGTGTTACGTTACCGAAGATCAGAGCCGCACGGAGTGCAACGGATACCACGTGGATCACAGACGTTACGTCTTTGCCAAGCGGCACGATACGTACTGCATAGCCCATGTTCAGGCCTGCCTCTACGCACTGGTCGATGATGCCGCCTACCAGAGTCACAAGAATACCCTGTGCCTGATAGCTCTTCACCAGAGCCACTGCGTCTTCTTTGGTCGGAGCGCTTCCGAGGATAACAGCCACACCCGGGATATCGCCGGTAACCAGCGGCACGCCCAGCTCACGGATCGTCGCGTCTGCCAGATGTCCGTAAAGGGGCTCTTCGTACGGAGTTGCCCCGTCGATGTATTTAAGCACTTCAATGAACTCTGCGCACAGAGCCGTAGCAACACCGCTCATGAATGCGTCGTTCAGTCTCTTTTCTCTGGTCATGAGTGTCTTGACAACGCCGAGCGCGGTCTTTAACTCACCCAGATTGGCAACTTTCGTTCCGGTTACTGCATAGTAGCAGGGCAGGCTGTACGCGGTATGCGGGAAGGCTACTGCCTTGTCAGCACCATGCTCTGCGATGGCTTTGTCGATGGCAGCCTCGGTAAGGCCATAGACTGCGTCGTTTCCGCCGAATACTCTGTCAAATAATGTCATAGCCGTCCCCTCCTATATTCCAAGCGCCGCACGCTTTTCTTCAATCCGTGTAATCATCGCGTCACAGAGTTTGTCAATGTCTGTTTCCACCGTATAGGCGGCTTCTACCCAGTCCCGGATGCCTTCCGTCAGAAGTCCGGTCACCTCGCTGGAACCGGTCACCTGGGGAGCAACGCCGAGGAACGTATCGATTCCGGTGGCCACCACATAGTTTCCGATGGATACGGCTTTTTCTGACATCCACTCCGGTGCACAGCCCACCAGCGGAAGCTGGGAGATGTTGAGTCCGGAATCCTTTGCCAGTTCAGAGGCCAGCACCATCATCCGGCTGATGTCCACACAGGAACCCATATGGAGCACCGGCGGAATGTCGGCAAGCTCGCAGACCCGCTTCAGTCCTGCGCCGCACAGATCTTTTGCCTGCCTGTCCATCAGCCCTGCCTTTGCCGCCGCCTGCGCGGAACATCCGGACAGCACCAGGATAATATCGTTCTGGATCAGCTTTTTCATCAGACCCACATGGGCGGAATCGGGACGGACCCTCGGATTATTGCAGCCCACCATGGCCACAGCGCCCCGAATGACGCCGGAGGTAATGCACTCAATGAGCGGCTTCGTCGTTCCCAGTACGTCTACCTGAGAATTGGTCACCCCGTCCAGAGTTTTTACAATGGCCTCCACCGAGTACCCCACGGTCGCCTTCTGCTTCATCTGCGGAATATGTACCAGATCCGGTTTGCGGTTTACATAATTCTCCACTGCCGTGCGGACAATCTTTTTCGCATTTTCCGCCGCGCTCTCTGCACTGAAACGGATAAAGTCCGAATCCGGCATCTGGGCGATGGGCGATGTAGTGATGAATTTTGTATGGAAGCATTTGCTTAAGGGCCCAAGCGCCGGGAAGATACACTGCACATCCACCACGATGGCTTCACAGGCGCCGGTCAGCACCACATTTTCCTGCTGCAGGAAATTTCCCGCCATGGGAACGCCGCGGCGCATGGCTACTTCGTTGGATGTACAGCAAACCCCCGCCACGTTGATGCCCTTTGCCCCCAGAGATTTTGCAAGAGCGATCATCTCCGGATCCCCGGCATACTCACAGATCATCTCCGAGAGAGACGGATCATGCCCGTGGACGATAATATTGACCTCATCCTCTTTCATAACGCCCAGGTTCGCCTCCGTATCCACCGGCATGGGCGTACCGAACATGACGTCCGAGAACTCCGTTCCGCACATGGAACCGCCCCAGCCATCCGCCATGCCTGCGCGCAGAGCCTGACGCACCAGCGCCTCCGGCAGGGAGGAACATCCCATATGGGTCATATGCATGGCACAGGACACTTCCCGGTCAATGGCCCGGGGCTCGATCTCCGCCTTCTTCCACAGTTCTCTTGTATGCTCCGGCGCCCGGGACAGCCAGCGGGAGATGCCGAAAGGCTTTCCGTACTCCATCAGAGCCAGTTCCGACATCTCATGGGCCAGATCATAAATATCCTTTCCTTCCGTCTCCACGCCCCATTCCCCGGCGATGCGGATCAGCTTTTCCGCGTCCTTTACATGATAGCTTCCGTCTCTGGACGCACAGTGCAGCGTGTGGCAGATCTCCCTGCCGTGATCCGAATGGGTCGCCGCTCCGCCTGCCGTAAAGCGAAGGAAATTCCGCCCCACGATACCATGGGCGTCGCAGCCGCAGATTCCTCTGGGAGCCTTCGGCGTGATCCGGCACGGTCCCATGGAACAGATCCGGCAGCAGATCCCCTGCTCGCCGAATTTGCAGTGAGGCGTCTGATTTTTCACGCGCATCTGCCAGGAATCCGCGCCCACTTTTTTCCCGGTCTCCAGAAGCCGGTCGGTGGCGCTCTCAAATTCTTCAATCGTTGTCAGTTTAAATCCCATACAGTTTCCCTCCATCTTATTTTATCACGGGTTTCTTCCTCCTTCCATTATACCGTCCGCCTGCCGTCCCCGGTATCAACAAGTGGTTCCCGGGTGTCAATGTTTCGTTGAGTCTTCTGAACCTGGACATAAGAAACTCCTTCTGCCAGCCATACCTCTGACAGAAGGAGTCTCCTGATTTATATGAGATGTGTCTACTATAACACATCCGCAGTCCGATGAATATCAACAAGAAGGATATGGGTATCAACCTGCCTCCAACTGCCCGGTTAATATTCGGCTCACCCGGTCACTCTCAGATCACCCGGATAAATATTTCTTGCAAAACCGATATCAGAAAAACGCCTTCTCTCTGTTTTTGAAATTTTCAGCCGGACCTGATCTCCTGCTTTCAGGTCGCCATATGCGCCTTCGGTATAAAAGATCCAGTGGCTCTCGCTGTCCAGAAACTGCTGCAGGCCCTCGATCATCAGCTTTCCCTTGATCTTGTAGCACCTGTAGGGGCTTGGCACCGTTCTTGCCGCCTCAATGATCACCTGATAGTACCCCTCCTGATCCGGCCTGTACAACGAGTCCGTTTTCCCTTGCAAACACCTGATATACTTCATAAATTCCTGCAGTTTCCTATGGAACCGCGCGGTATTTGCAGAGATCATCCCATGGCCGAGCAGTTCGTCATAGATCACATCCCAGTCCCTCTCCTGATCCGCCTTTCTCATCTGAATGTTTGCCAGCGGAGAGGCCTCCAGATCCTGGTGTTCCGTCCCCTGTGCCAGGATCGGACACAGATATTCTGCTTCCACCCATGCGGCCCCAAGCTCCATCATGCAGAACTGGCTTTTCAGATATTCCGGAGTGATGACCGCCAGCACCATTCCCCGGTCTTTTACATTGTCTCTGATGATTTTGATAAAATCTTCTCCGGTGGGAAGCGTTCCATCCAGAGAGGTACAGAAGATTTTATGATGTTCCATCCCCATACCCAGCTGCAGAAGCTCCACGATATGTTCCACCAGTTCCCGGTCCTTTGTACTGTGGCTGATAAAAATACCATTCATAATTTGTCCGTCCTTTATTATTGTAATTTTTTTAACAATCTTTCTCTGTCCGATGTAAATTTTTGCCGGATTTCCCGCATGGATGTCCGATATTCCTCATAGACCTGCCGAAACTGCGCCTGCAGCTCCCGGGCGTTTTCATAATAAGGGATCTGCAGCCTGCTTAAATTTGTCTTATTGTAAATCTTGATGGTAGTGCCTGACTGAATGCTGTCCAGAGCCTCCCGCCCCTCCTGAGAAGTCAAAAACTCGTATAAGACGCAGGAACTGTACTTCTCCGGATCCACCCGGATCCGTGTAAGGTTCTCGCTCAGAAAGGCTTTTGGCATACCCGGTTCCACCATACAGATCTTCAAAACGGAACCTTTGGAAGTCATGATAATGTCCCCCTCCTGAATCCCGAATTTTTCTTCCCAGTCGGAAGCTTTTGCCCGCAGTCTGGAATGCTCCGGAAAGGAGATCCTGCCGTCTTCCAGATCACGGATGTTCAGCCAGTAGTGGGTTGCCTGCCGGGAATACATTTCTTCCTCTTTTTTTGTAATCTGGGCCCCCCGTATGATCGTGGCGACGGTCCCCAGCGCTACGGTTCTCCTGCTTTTATAACCGGCCGTTTTCCACCGAAGATAAAGAAACGGGTTCCAGGAAAATTCCTTCTCTGCGATCTCTTCCAAAGAGACAACCACAGAAAATCCGGCGTGCTCCTCCAGATTCTCATATGCTTTTTGCAGTCTGGAGATCATTTCCTCCGATATCTCATGAAGTCCGCCGCCCTTTTGTTTCTTCTCTTCCAGTTCCGCCATGAACACCCTGCCCTGATATCCGGCAGGCTTCTGCTTATTGAGGACCAAAAGCTCAAACCCTGTATGAATCGAAGCATACAGATTGGCCGGCAGTGTGATAACCGCCTCCAGCCAGTCCCTCCGGGTCAGGATTGCCCGGAGCTCCTGTTCCCGCTGTCTTACCAGGGCTCCCTTGGTCACCACAATCATGGCCTTTCCCCGGTCATTGACCCGTTCCAGAATCCTCTGAATCGAGACCCACTCGGCGTACAGCTTTTCCCTCCTGCCCGTCAGAGATCCCTGTTTCCCTGCAAGCATACTTTCGTTCTTCCCCTTGGGCAGATCAGCAAGGACCAGATCAAAGCCGCCCTGCGAATCCCCGGCCTCCGGCTCCAGAATGTCGCGCTGAAGTACCTCCGGCTGAGGGATTCCATGACAGAACATCCGGATCCGTGTAAGATCACAGTATAATTTCCTCTGCTCCTCGCAGATCATGCGCATGATCCCGCCGGCCCCGGACCGCCGGTCGAACACCGTAAGGCCGGTGCACCCCAGCCCGGCATACAGCTCCGCCATGGAAGAGGTCCCGGGATTGACCGGGAGCACGGTCAGCAGCCGGTTGACGCTCTTCGGCGTAATCTGCAGACCGTCCAGCTCCGGCGGAAGTTCCTCCAGAATGGTTATGACTTTCTCCAGATCTTCACGATTTTGTATAAACCCCTGCAATTCTCCGTTCAGATCCCGGACGAGCGCCGCGCATTTCTTTTCTCTGGCAAGCTCTTTCCATACAATGCTCTCTTCCAGATCTTTTGCCACTTTCTCCAGTCCATCCATTGACAGTGCTTCAAAAATATCCCGGAGCCGCTTCAGATCCTTCAAGTCTTCTGTTTCCCTCCAGTCAGAACGGGACCGTGTGCCCCATCTGCTGCCGAAATCGGTCTGCTTTTCCGTCTCCTCCCGGCCCCTTTCAGTTTCTGTCCGCTCCAGGTAAACAGTAAAGGCCAGATAGAGCATAATCAAAAAGCTCTGTTCTCTGGAAACCCAGGTTCTTAATTTCCACCATATATCTTTGATATACATTTCCATGATTTACCACCTGTCTAAAGCTTAACAGATATCATGCAAAATGTCGATAGGTATAATTATTCCTTTAACATTTTACGGGCAAATCCATCCCATCGCCAATCAATCTCTAAAATTTCCATAAAATTGACCGTATTTCTCTTGATAAAAAAATAACTTCCCCATATAATAAAATATGAAAGAAGAGTTTTCTTTTTTCCTTCGCAGAATGATGATGTGTGACGGTTCCGACACATCGGTAAAATAAAAACTGACCGGATGAAGATGATGTGTGACGGTTCCGACACATCGGTAAAATAAAAACTGACCGGGCGAAGAGAATATTCAACGGGGTTAACTCAGCTGGTTAACCCCGTCCTTATGTACCTGAACACCTGTAATTATGAGGTATTGACAAATGGAATACGATTCAGAACTTTCTCTTCTGTCATCAAAATTTGCACAGGATTATCCCCCTGACAGATATCCTGAACTCATGCACAAGCGCGGACGCCCCTATACCTGTCTGCTCATTGATTCACATGACGGTTATTTTATCTGCGTCCCGTTTCGTTCTTCCATCGGACATAAAAATGCATTTATGTTTACCAAAACCCTGCGTTCCAGGAAAATGAAATCCGATCTTGATTATTCAAAAATCGTCATTGTTAAAAACAGTGCCTATCTTGACTCCTCCATAACCGCCATCGTTGATCAGGATGAATATGCCGAAATGATGAGAAATATTTCCCGTATTGTCCAGGAAGCAAATGATTATGTGAATACTTATATCCAGCACATCAAGGGAACATCTCCCATACATCCACGAACATTTTTACGAAAATATCAATATACCACCCTGTCGTATTTTCACGATCTTATGGGAATTTAATTTTCTCAAAGTCAATAACCCCGCCGCAAGCAGCGGGGCATGGAATTTGAAACGCCCCAAGGGGCGGGGTATTGACCCTCGCGGCATTCGCCAAATGCTCGTGCAAGCACGGCACTTGGCTCATTGCTCGCGGGAATAAATGTTCCCATTTTACAAACAAAGCAGAGAATTGATCACGGATTGTGTGATGGATTCTCTGCTTTTTTCCAGGTCTTTTATTCTACTTTCACAATACAGATCTGCGTCGCCTTCCATCCGTCGTCGGAAGCGCTCCCCCAAATCTTTACCAGCTGGCCGGATTCCAGGTCTGCTGCCGTGGCCTCTGACATCTCGCTTCTGTCCCCTCCGTCGTAGATCGTCTGGATGGCGAACCGCGTATCTTCATCATAAGCAATCGAAGTTTTCTCAAATTCCGAGTCGTCTTCCCCACTGGAACCGATCATGAGCGTTCCGTCCTCCAGCTCTTCGGTAACTACCTCTACCAGCGTGAACTGTCCGTCTTTCAGATCCTTGATATTTCCTTCCAGATCATACTCACCGTCCGTCCACTGGCCGGAGGAAGGCACTTCCCCGCCGTCCTCTGATCCCGCCGGTTCTTCCGGCGTCTCCGGGTCGGTATCCTCATCCCCGGGCTCTTCCACAAAGACCGCTTCCCCGTCCGGCTCCCCTGCACCGGGTCCCTCTTCGGTACCTCCGCAGGCGCAGGCCAGAAGACCCAGGACGCACACAAGCCCCGACAGCAGGATCCTTTTTCTTACTCTGTTCCTCATATACTTCACCTCTTCTGATTTTTCACTGATTTTACCAGAACTGTCTCTAAGTAACCTCTAAAATATATGAAGAAATGCTTAAGATCCGTCTGCTGCGCTGCCGCCGTAAGTTTGCGCCTGCCGGTCACATCTGTTACTGCACTGTCAAAATCTTATCCAGCGCCTTCGTCTCTCCGGTCTTCACGATCTCCACCTGCTCCGGCTCGGAGATCAGCACCGCCGTCGTCAGATCATAGCCCGCCGCCCGGATCGCCGCCATGTCGAATTCCAGAAGCTTTTCTCCGGCTCTTACCTTGTCCCCGGATTCTTTCAGTGCTTTAAAATGCTCTCCGTTCAGCTCTACCGTATTGATTCCCACATGAATCAGAATCTCGATCCCGTCCCGGCTCATAAGGCCGATGGCGTGTCTGGTGTCAAAGAACATGGAGATTTCTCCGTCAAATGGCGCAACCACCTCGCCTTTTACCGGCACGATCCCGACCCCTTTTCCAAGGGCGCCGGAGGCAAAGGTCGCATCCGGGATCTCGCTGTAAGGGATCACCGTTCCTTCCACAGGGGCGTAGACGCATCCTGCCTCTGTCTCCATCGCTGGCGAAGCTTCCTTTCCAGCCTCTTCCTTTTTCTCTGTCGGCGCATCTTTATAGCCAAGTACCCAGGTCAGCGCAAAAGCAACGCCTGCGGAAATCAGGAACATGATCATATAGTTGACCGGATCATGCAGGCAGAGCAGCAGACCGAAGATTCCGGTCACGCCGGTTCCCGTGGCGCCAAGACCCACGATGGAAGCGTACAGAGCTCCTGCCGCGCCGCCCACGGCGCCGCAGATAAACGGTTTGAAAAACCGCAGGTTTACACCGAAGATGGCCGGCTCCGTGATTCCCATAAAGCAGGACAGCGCAGACGGGACCGCCATGGATTTGGTTTTCTGATTTTTCGTCTTCAATGCAACTGCCAGCGTAGCCGCGCCCTGCGCAATATTTGCAGCCGATGCCAGCGGCAGCCAGTAAGTCACCCCATAGAGACCGAGCTGTCCCACGTCGATGACCGTGTACATATGGTGAACGCCCGCCACAACGGTCAGAGAATACAGACCGCCCATGATCAGGCTTCCGATCCCGAAAGGCAGCGCGATCAACTGCTGCACCCCTCCGATAATGCCGTTTTCAATAGTTACAAATACCGGACCGATGATGGAGTAGGTGAGATATCCTGTTGCAAATACACTGACCAGCGGCGTTACGAACAGATCAAACATGGCCGGTACGATCTTATGCAGCTTTTTCTCGATGAGACACATGACAAACACGGCGATAATCACCGGGATCACATGTCCCTGATAGCCGACCAGATCCACCTTGTACAGACCGAACCAGACACTCTGGGTCTTCTGTACCCCTTCCGTCGCCACGGTCCACGCGTTCTGCAGATCCGGATGAATCATCAGCATACCGATCACGGCGCCCAGATACGGGTTGCCGCCGAATACCTTCGCCGCGCTGTAGGCGATCAGAATCGGGAGAAATACATAGGCCGTATTGGAAAACAGATTTGCAAACACGAAGACCGAACTTGTTGTGTCAATATTTACAAATCCATTGTTGACCATAAAATTCAGCGCTTCCATAATTCCCATGAGAAATCCGCTGGCGACAATCGCCGGAATGATCGGCACGAAAATATCTCCCAGCGTCTTGACGGCCCTCTTGTAGATGGGCTGTTTGGCCGCTGCCGCCGCCTTTGCATCCTCCTTGCTGGCAGCAGACAGGCCGGAAATGGCCAGAAATTCATCATACACTTTGTTGACCGTCCCGGTCCCAAGGATGATCTGAAGCTGCCCGGAGGCGCTGAAGACGCCCTTCACCCCGTCGATCTCCTCCACCGCCTTCGCGTCGCACCTGTCGTTATCCACAAGCACCAGGCGAAGCCTCGTGGCACAGTGAGCGGCCGATACGAGATTTTCTTTTCTGCCTACTTTTTCGTAGATCTCTTCTGCTACTTTTCTGTAATCCATACTCTTTCTCTCCTTCTTTTATTCCCCCGGACAATGATCTTCACAGACACCGGATCCAAAGTTCATGCCTCATTGTCTGCACCAGGGTTGTTGATTTTCTATTCATATAAGCCGGAACCGCCGGCGTATATTTCCGTCCGGATCAGCCTTCGCGGTACCGTAAGACGCCCTCTATTCCATCGCCTTCTATGGCCGCGTGGTACTGATCCTTTTCCGGGTAAAACCGCGTGGAAAACACATCCTGCCCGCCATTTAAAAACACTTCCACGCCGGACACATCCACCAGGATCCGAAGCTCCTGGAGCGCTCCTACCTGTCTGCCCCGGATGTCCCTTCCGCCGCCCAGGAGGGGGTCTGTAAATTCCATCCAGAAGATGCCTTCCGCCTTCTCATACCGAAGGACAAGCCCCCCGGCCAGCACCACCTTCACATCGCCGCCCTCCGTCGTAAGCTCCAGCTCGCAGCAGGGCTCCAGGGGGCCGGAATAAGTGCCTTTGATCCTTCGCTCTTCCTTCCACCATTCCTTCAGCTCCCGCACCGGATTCTGACAGAGAATTCCGTCCCTGACGGACAGCTCTCTTGGGATCGTCAGCATATTCTGCCACCCTCTGCCCACGGTCCAGTTCCGGTATACCTTTTCCATATCCGGCATTCCCATCCAGCCGATCTGAATCCTTCGTCCGTCATCCGCCAGAAAGGTCTGGGGCGCATAAAAATCAAATCCGCCGTCCAGTTCCCGAAATTCTCCCAGCGCCTTCGTCTCCCGGAAATCTCCGGAAAGGAAACAGGTGCCGCTCTGGTATTTGTTGGCAAACCTAAGGCCGTCCTGCTCCACACCCTGGGGAGATATGGACAGCACCGTATGTCCGTCCAGCACGTACAGGTCCGGGCATTCCCACATATATCCGAACGGCTTCTCCATCCGAAACCGGTGCACATAGTTCCAGCGCTTCTTATCTTCCGAGGAAAAGAGAAGCACCGTTCCCTCGTCTTCCCTTGTCCTTGCCCCCAGCACCATATAATACCGGCCATCCTGCTTCCATACCTTCGGGTCCCGCACATGCCTTGTCAGATCGTCCGGATAGTCCCCATTGGTCATCAAAAGCTCCTTGGTATCGACCCGCATCCCGTCTGAGCTGACCGCCATAACCGTATTGGACTCCCGTCCGGTGTTTACATAATCATGTTCTCCCAAAAGCTTCACATTTCCGGTGTAAAACAGATACATCTGATCTTCCTCGATCAGCGCCGAGCCGGAATAGGCGCCGTGGCAGTCAAAGGGCTGGTCCGGACAGAGGGGCACCCCCTGAAATTCCCAGTGCAGAAGGTCCCGGCTGGTACAATGTCCCCAGAATTTCAGCCCGCCTTCCGGCTGAAAATATGCCAGCTGATAAAATGCGTGGTATATCCCCTTATACTGGCACAGCCCGTTGGGGTCATTCAGCCAGCCCGCCGGCGGCGCGATATGGAGCCGGGGGCGCCACAGATCCTGGTCCGTCCTCCCTTTCTGCCGGCGGGATTCTTCTTCGATCAGTTTTTCCCATGCTGTATGCAGTGCGTTCATCTTTTTCTCCTATTTAAAGTTCCGCTTCAGCCCTTCCTGTGCCCGGGAGGGAGATTAATTTCCGGCCACGTCCCGTGTCCTGAAATCAATCTGGGTACTGTCCGGGCTTTCGCTGTTTTTATGGTTCCGCATCTCCCCTCCCAGTGCCCGGCGTCTGGAAGAATTTTCTGTCATTTTCATGCCAGAAAATCCTTCTGGGCTCTGTCCGGTCCGATGCTGTTTTTGAAGTTCCGCTTCAGCCCTTCCTGTGTCCGGGCTTTTGCTGTTTTGTAAATACGTATTCACGAGAGGCCTTACAGAAGGATACGCGTCAAAACGGTATCCTTTTTATGTTCTGTCTGCTGTTTTCATTTCTTTTGCCGGACCGAGCTGTCCCTTTTCACCAGCTTCGCCTGAAGTGGATAATCCTCTGTCCGGCCGTCTTCCGGATGGGCGATCTTATACAGGAGCCTTCCCATGGCGATGGAAGCCATCTCCTCATTGGGCTGAGCCACACTGGACAGGCACGGGTACAGAAATTCACACATGTAGGTGTTGTCAAACCCCACCAGACCTGCCTCTTCGGGCACCCTCACGCCCATTCTCTGCAGGATCCCAAGCATCTGCACGGCTCTTCGGTCATTATAGGTGAAGATCCCCGTTCGCTTCCTCTCCCTGCTGTAATACTGCTCCAGAGCCGCCCGTATCTCCCGCTCTTTTTTGCTGGAAATGACCGTCAGCCGGCACCGGAATTCTCTGGATGTATCCAGAATATCGCCGGTGTAACAGATACAGGCTTCCGCCAGTTTTCCCTGATTCAGCGTCTCATCCAGCGCCACTTCCATCCCCTGGATCCAGTTCAGGGAATCAAAGATCCGAAACACGTCAATTCCGGACCGGGCGGACTCCCGGACAAACTCCCGGATCACATTGTCCGGATAATTCTTGTAACCGACCCCGTTAGCGCCCCGGATCAGCATCTGGAACAGAATATTCGGCACCTTTTCACGCAGCGTATCCAGCCGCTCCCAGGGAGACTCCTTCAGAAAACGGTAGGATGTATCAGAAGTCGCCCCGCCCCACATTTCCAGAGAAAAAAGATCTTTCCCATAGACTGCCACCGCCGGCGCGATCTTCTCCATATCCACAGTCCGCACTCTGGTCGCCATAAGGGACTGCTGTGCGTCGCGCATGGTCGTATCTGTTACCAGAAGCTTCTTCTGCTCCACGATCCAGCGGCAGAATCCATCCGTCCCCATATCCTGAAGCATCTGCCTGGTACCGCGAAGCCCACGGGCCTCCTCCAAAGCCAGCCCCGGGAATATCGGAACATTGAACTGCGGTTTGATCCCCTTTGTCTCATTCACAAATTTATTCCCCAGAAATTCCATAACCTTAAGTTCTGTGTCCTCTATCTTCTCGATATCCAGAAGCTCCGGATTTTCCCCGATAAATCCGGTATCACAGATTCCTCCTGCAAAATCCGGATGATTCAGAACGTTCAGCATAAAAGCGATATTGGTCTTTACTCCTTTGATCACGGTCTCCCGAAGCGCCCGGATTGCTTTCTGTCTGGCTTCCTCAAACATTCGCCCATAAGCCGTCACCTTCAAAAGCAGACTGTCATAGAACGGCGTAATCTCCGCCCCCGGAAAACCGTTCCCTCCGTCCAGCCGGATGCCCAGGCCGCCGGGAATCTGATAGGTCTCAATGACGCCGGTATCCGGCATGAAGTCATTCGCCGGATCTTCCGTAGTGATACGGCACTGAATCGCATAACCTCTGACGCTCACCGCATCCTGGGAAGGCAGCGCGATCCGGTCTGAATCCAGCCGGCAGCCCTGCGCTACCAGAATCTGCGCCTGTACAATGTCAATGCCGGTGACGATCTCCGACACGGTGTGTTCCACCTGGATCCTGGGATTCATCTCGATAAAATAGTGACCGCCCTTCTTATCCACCAGAAATTCCACGGTTCCGGCGCTTCTGTAATTCACCGCCCGGGCGATCTTCAGAGCGTCTTCGCAGATGGCCTGACGCTGCGTTTCCGTCAGACAAAGCGCCGGCGTAAACTCGATCACTTTCTGATGCCGTCTCTGAATGGAGCAGTCGCGCTCATAGAGATGAACGATATTGCCTTCCTTGTCCCCCAGAATCTGTACCTCGATGTGCTTTGGATTTTCCAGATATTTCTCAATGAAAATATCGTCAATGCCAAACGCCTTCGCCGCCTCGCTTCTGGCGCTGCGAAACTGCGGCAGAAGTTCCTCTTCGTTCCGGACGATCCGCATCCCGCGTCCGCCGCCCCGGCTGCCGCTTTCAACATGACCGGATAACCGCAGGTTCTGGCGATCTCCACCGCTTCCTCCTCCGTCCGGATACCCAGCTCTCTGCAGGCCCGAAAGATGCGGATGGCGATCTCCCCCCGGTTCGCCGCCATGACGCGCTTGAATCGTCTGGTTTCGTTCATGTTTTGTACCTCCCTTTTTATTTTCATTATAGAGTTTTTTACGGCGTCAGGCAACTGTATTCTGCTTTTCTGATGTTTTTTATATGAAACTGATGATCGCTCCAGATCACGTCTGCTGTAATGGCACCGTCATTATATCCGTCCGTTCCAGGCGCATCTTCATCCTGGAACTCCAGTTCCGCACGGATCAGGATCTTTTCTTTCGTTTCATCAAAGCAGAAATCAGTCTGCAGGCCGCGCTCCGTCCATTCCCCTGTAATATGCACCCCCAGCTGTTCTTCAAAATCTTCATCCAGAAACTGATATACCCACGTCCCATTGTTTTCAAAATCCGCTGTAAGCAGGGTATCCATACTGCTGCCCGTCCCGTTCCTGATATTGAAACAGATGGCAAGTTCCGTGATGCCGTCGCGATCCAGATCCGCCTCCATCAGTTCCGGACGCACCCGACGGCCGGACATGTACGGATAGTGGATCTCTGTATACCGTCCGTTTCTCTCCAGCAGCATGGACTGATAATCGCCCTTTCCGTACAGCGTCCAGTATCTGGTCTCCCCCAGGAGATACGTCTTCCTTCTCTCCGATGCCTCCGGGGCCATGGGCAGCTTTTGAAAATCCTCCCTTACATCAACTGCATGCTCCACATCCCACCCAGCCGCCTCCATGCCCACCGGCTGGCCCACGATCGAATCTGTATGCCAGGAATCGTCCTCCCAGCCCGGTGTCAGCCGATCGGGAAACCAGACTCCGATCCCTCCCTGACCGCTGACCGTCAGATGCACTTCCTCCAAAGGGATATCTGTCTGTCCGCCTGAATCCGGGCTCTGTCCGGGCATATGACTGACCGTCACATAAACCATCTCCCGGAAAAGATTCAGTTCGGAATATGCCACGCCGTCCCCGTTCTGGAATTCCCAGTCCAGACAGACTTCGTCCACAACGAAACGATCTTCATCCCCGGCCGCCGGAAGCATGGTTTCCATATTAAGAAGCATCTGCTCCTTCTTCTCATCCGGCAGGATGCGCACCAGACTGTTCACCGGACCAAACTCCGGATGCTCCGTTTTTTTCTCCGCCAGCAGCGTATGCGTCTCCTCGTCCGTACAAAGGAGCGTCAGTCCTTCCCCGACCTGTTCTTCTCCTGCAAATTCAAAATCCGTCCGGAACAGCTCCGGCGTAAGGTCTTCCCGGCTCCGATACCTCTGAAAATAGAGGTATCCGTCCATCATGGCAAAATACGGAAGCCCTGTCAGTTCTTTACTCGCCAGTTTTCCTGAACCGACTTCATAAGAATAACAGAGGATCTTCGAACCGCCTTCCTCTTCTTTGGAAGTTTCCGCGGCAAAGACCAGACGGCTGCTGCCCTCGTCTGCATAAAATGCCAGAATTTCTTTCGCAGGGATCCCCTCTTTCATCAGATCCGGCATTTCCGCCAGATCCATTTCTCTTACCCGGTCCACATGCAGGCCGTCCGGCTCCTGCCTGGACGTATACACATACCCTGCATATTTTCCCAGGTATGACACTCCTTCTTTTGAAAACCGCCCGCTCTGTTCCGCCTGGGTATCGTACCATCCCAGACATTCCCCGCCGCTTTTTGATGGAAACATACAGTACAGAACCTGTCCAGATTCAGTACTGTCCACGATCCGGCCCTCAAAGATCCGGCGGTATCCGCTGCCGTCCGTCTCGTACCTGCAGACACGCCACTGTCCATCGTCGTCCAGAACGGAAGTATAAATGGCTTCTCCGTCCGAATACAGCGGCTTACCGTCCATATAATAATACTCTTCTGCCACACAGATGACCTCGCCGCCGTTATTTTCCACCAGTCCTTCTTCCGCATCCTTTTCCGGTTCTTCCCCTTCCTGCAGCGGCTCCGCCTCCAAAACCGGCTCCTCCGGAAGCATGCGGTCTTTCGCCGGCCGGGAGAAAAGTCCCGCTGCCACGCCAATTACGCACACAACCGCAGCTGCACAGATCCATATATTTTTTTTCCGGAAACGGAGAACATTCAAAATCCGGGACTTCACGGAAGGTTCACCGAATCCCAGGGGACTCAGGATAAAGCGATTCTGCCTGGCGGCATATTTCAGAAGGCTTTCTGCGTATGCTTTCCGGATTCCCTTCCCGCACGTTTCAAGAACCGCCTCATCACAGGAGGTCTCCATATCTTTGCAGCACAGAGCATATGCCGTCCACACAAGCGGATTGAACCAGTGCATGATCGTCACCATCAGAAGCAAAGGCTTCACCAGATGATCCCCGCGCTTTTTGTGTACCTTTTCATGCGCCAGAATGTAAGTCTTTTCTTCTTTGTTCAGACCGGACGGCAGATAGATAACCGGCCGAAAAAGTCCCCACAAAAACGGCGACGGAACGTCTTCCGCTTCCACGATCCCATTCCCGTCTTTCCGGTCCGGACGGCCGTAGCGGGAACATCTGCGGGACATTTGGTACAGCGCAGACAGACTGTACAGGGTAAGAAAAAAGATTCCCAGAAGCCATACTTTTTCCGCCGCGGCCAGACAGGCTCTCCAGTCCATAACGGCGCCCTTTGATCTCTGTCCGCCGGTCTCCTTCCATCCGGATTCCCGGCCGTCTTTCTCATCAAAGACATGCGCCTGTTCTGCAGCCTCCGTCTCTTCTGCCGCATTTTGCAGCTGTCCGGACGAAAGCTCCGGCGGCGGCAGCCGGTGCAGCGCCGCTGACCGTCCCTGCCCGTCATCCGGCGTCTGCAAAACCGTCTCCTGTCCGTCCGGACCCTCCAGGGGTTCTTCCTGCCTCATCGTCTCCGTCAGAGAAAATTCCGCCACCGGTCCTGGAATCAGGCTGTAATGCCATGGTACAGATACCGGAAGACACAGTCCCACAAACATCAGCACCCAAAGATAATACGCGTAAACGCTCCCGCATCTTTTAAGCAGAAGACGGACTGCCAGTACGACCCCGATGCTGTAGCTGCCCACCAGACTCATTTGAAGTATCCCCGCAAATATCGTTCCCTGCATAGATCAGTCCTCCCCGTACTCTTCAATCATCCTGGCAAGCTCTTCGATTTCCTGTCTGCTCAGCTTTCTCTTTTTTAAAAATGCCGCCACAAATCCCGGAAGCGACCCGCCGTAGTTCTCTTCCAGATACCGCTCTCCTTTCCTGCGGGCGTATTCCTCCCGGCTCATCAGAGAAGTTACCACTGCCTGTTCATTCCGAAAGATCCCGTTTTCACAGATCTTGCGCAGCACCGTATAGGTGGTGGATTTTTTCCAGTTCAGCCTCTCTGCCGCCAGCTTCACAAGCTGTCCGCTGCCCACCGGCTCCTGTTCCCATATGATCTGCGCCAGCTGGTTCTCCGCTTCTGTCATTACATAAACAATCATATCCTCATCTCCTGTCCTGATTCTGTATTTTCTCCGTATACCCGGCATTTGAAATTTGAGTCTATATTTTATAGACCACCTGTGTTTAGTTTAAAATATTTAAACCATTTTGTCAACTGAATTTTGCTTTATCCTGAATCTGTGAGAATAACACTTCAGACTTTCGGGAACATTGATAACAGGCATATGATTTGCCCGATCAAATTTAAAACTCAGGTTATAAGGAGGTGCTGCTGTGAATAAAACACTGGATATTCTGGCTCTCACCATCGGTATCATCGGTGCTTTAAACTGGGGGCTGATCGGATTTTTCAATTTCAATCTGGTTCAGTTTCTGTTCGGAGACGGAGGCCTGGCACGAATCATCTATGCTCTGGTAGGCGTCTGTGCCGTATATCTCTTAACCTTTTATGCAAAAACAGGCAAGGTTTCCTATAACTAAAAAAGAAGAAACCAAAGAGATAAGAAGCCGCAGAATGGTTCGCTGCGGCTCCTTATCTCTTTTCTGCCTTCATAATGTTTCTCTTGAAAATACCGTATCCACCCGGAACAGATCTCCGTCCAGCGTCACCTGGAAGTTTCCGCCGCAGGCCTCGGTAAAACTCCGGGCAATAGCCAGCCCCAGGCCGTTTCCCTCGGTGCTCCGGTTCCTGTCGCCTCTTACAAAACGTTCCATAATTTCCTCTGCGCCAAAATCCATCTCACAGCCGGAAATATTTTTGATCGAAGTCCGGATCTTTCCGTCCTGCTCCGACACCTCCACATAGACCCGGCTTCCCGCCATGGAATATTTCAGCGTATTTTCAATCAGGTTCTGATAGACCCGGTACATCTTCTTACTGTCGCCCAGAAACGGAAGCTCCCGGTTCTCAATCCTCATGCGGAAGTGAAGTCCCGACTCCTCCATGCGATCCTGCATATCAGCGGCTGTCTGACGGAGCAGCCTCCCCATGTCCAGCTGTTCCATCTGAAGTTCCTGGCCGCTGGCTGCCTTTGCCATATCAAACACATCCTGTATCATCCCCCGGAGCCGCTCCGCTTTGGAAGACAAAAGCTTTACATAATCCTGCGCTTCCTCCGGAATGTTCTCCACCTGCTTCAACAGGTCAATGCATCCGATCATGGACGTCAGAGGCGTCTTCAGATCATGGGAAACATTGGTAATCAGTTCCACCTTCATCCGCTCGCTCTGAAGCTGTTTTTCCATACTTTCATTTTTTATTTTCCGGATATAGAGAAGAACCTCTTCCACTCTCCCAAAAAGAGAATACGGCTTTAACAAGGACTCCTCCGGTATCGGTCTGTCTTCCGCGATATCTTCGATCTTATCCAGCAGAACTCCCACTTCACTGGAAATCTTCAGAAGAAACCGAAGATCCAGAAAAAAACAGGCCGTCCCCATGAAAAACAGAATGAGGCCAACCGCATCTATATCCAGCCAGACTGCCCACATCCATAGAACAGCCAGCAGAAATACAAGATTCTGCACGCAGAGAAACGCAACCAGCCTTCTCCGGAAAAGCTTTGCAGCCTCTCCCTGTTCCAGACAGGCCTGAAGACGTGCTTCCCGGCTTCTCCGGCAGATCCGGACCCGGTCCTTTATAAAATTCCCGATCATGCAGAAAAACAGTCTTTTTCGGAGTTTTTCCCTGAATAAATGACGCATGACAGACATATACAGAATAACCATGATGCAGACAATGGTCCCTGCTGTAAACAGCAGCCAGAAAAACCACCACAGAAAAAGTACCGGTTGCCAGTAATACAAAAACATCCGTTCCACGTTGCAGCTGTAATCATACCATCCAACATCCATATTGCAGATCAGAATTCCCAGAAGCATCAGCAATACCAGATCCGGAAACGTTTTGTCCAGAAGTCCAACCGGAAAAAGATGATCCTTTCCATTTTTCATGTTCCATCCCAGATGCACCCATGAGACAGCCGAAAATACAAAAAAGCAGAGCGTCAGTACTTCCCACAGCAGACTGGGCCTGCGAAATACCATGGCAGCCATGACTGCCGTAAATCCCGGACACAGGATCGAACAAAAAAAGCTCCAGGAAGGATTCCTCTCTTCCGTACCATATCTAAATTTTTTCCATTTTGTATCCAATGCCCCACACCACCTTTAAATATTTTGGATTTTTTGTGTCGATCTCGATCTTCTCCCGGATCCTTCGGATGTGAACCATAACGGTGTTTTCCACCGCATAAGCGTCCTCATTCCAGACTCTGGCATAGATTTCTTCTGCGGAGAACACCTGTCCCATATTGCGCATGAGCAATTCCGTAATTCTGTATTCCGTCGCCGTCAGCCTGACCTTCTCTCCGTCCACATAGAGTTCCTTTCCCGCCAGGTCCAGGGACAGCCCTCCTGTCTTCAGTACATGGTCCGCATGCTCCTGTTTTTTCACGTCTCCCAGCGTCATATATCTGCGCAGCTGGGAGCGGACCCTTGCCATCAGCTCTGCGGTCTGAAAAGGCTTGCTCACATAATCGTCCGCTCCGATGGAAAGCCCCAGCACCTTATCGCTCTCCTCCGTCTTCGCCGACAGCATGATCACCGGTATATTCTGCCTTCTTCGAATCTCCATCAACGTGGACAGACCATTAAGCTTCGGCATCATCACATCCAGGATGATCAGATGCACCTTTCCCATGGAAAGAAGTTCCAGGGCTTCCATGCCGTCATAAGCGGAAAAAACCTGATACCCTTCCAGTTCCAGAAGTTTTCCCAGCACTCTCACGATCTCTCTGTCATCATCCACCACCAGGATCACCTGCTTCTCTTCCATATCTGAACCGCTCCCTCTCTGATATATTGAGCATAACAAATAAAACCGACATTTTCAGGAAATAAATCTTACGGATTTCTTACAATGATACTTCCCGACAAAGCGGCCTGCTTTCAAACACGCTCCAGGGCTCTGTCCGGCCAGTCGGGAATATTTCCCTCTGTAATGGCGTGAAACAGACGTTCCTTTGCCCCCGGATGATCCCTCTTTATCTGCTCCAGCAGCTTTTTGGCATATGCTCTTTTTGTCGTCCCATCCACCGGACAGGAGCTTTTCATGACCGGGATCTGATACCTGCTGCAGAATCCTCTTACCTGTGCTTCTTCTACCAGCATCAGGGGCCGGAGCACGGTCAGCCGGGTATCCTCAAACCAGGTCACAGGCGGAAACGCATAAAACTGTCCCTGAAAGATCAGGGACAGCAGCATGGTTTCTATAAAGTCATCTTTATGATGGGCATAGGCGATTTTATTGCAGCCCATCCGCAGCGCCTCCTTGACAAGCGCCCCCTTTCTCATCTTTGCGCAAAGTGCACAGGGATTCTTTTCCTTCCTTTCCTCCATCACGATCTGCCCGATCCGGGTAGGAATCACCGACAGCTCTGTCCCGAGCTCCTCACAAAACCGCCGGACTTCTGTATCTTCCATATTCCCAAATCCCAGATCCACGCAGACTGCGCAGACGGAAAACCGTTTCGGATAGAATTCGGACAGTTCCTTCAGGGCCGTAAGAAGCGTCATGCTGTCTTTTCCTCCGGATACGCCGACCGCGATCCGGTCCCCTTCTTCAATCATTCCGTACCGTTCCACTGCCTGTCTTACCAGGCTCAATAATTTTTGACGCTTCATACCGCACCAAAGGCACCTCCTGTTTTTTTATCAGATCTCCTGCCATTCCCCCTGAACCTTCTCATACTGTTTTCCAACATCCGCATAGAAATATGCCCTGGCAGAAGGCTCAATGTTGCAGACCGTACTGTACCGGCACATGATAATATTGCCCGGCTCATTGACATATTCCTCTGTTTCGTCCCCCGTCATAAACCGCCATCCGCAGTCCGTAAAGTCCTTTTCCGGTTCCTGCCGGTACATATAACCGACCCGTTCTTCTTCCAGAGCCTTCTTCGTAATCAGGCATTCCTGCCTCAGATCAAACATCTCTGTCCACTCCCGCTCCTGCGGTTCATACCAGGCGCTTCTCTGCCATGCCATCCCTTCTGAGAAAAGCTGCCGTATGAGATTCATGTTCAGTTTCAGAAACTCCTCCAGCTGTTCTTCCTTTTCTCTGCGCATAAAATAAACCGCTCCGCACAGGCAGCTTACCGCATACTCTTTAAAGGAATGGTAGAACACCTGTGCCTGACGCACCCACAGATCCGTCAGTTCCCAGAACTCTTCATCTGAAATTATGCCGCAGGCGGCCGCTTTACGGCACAGGCCGATTCTTTCATTAATATCCCACGCATAAAATCCACGCTCTTTTACAACCGGACGAAAAGCTTCCGCCATATCTCTGGATTTCACAAACCATGCCCTGTTTTCCGGGCGCAGTTCGTCGAGGGAGAACATGGGCGATCCGACCCAGAACGTCCGAAACTGTTCATACTGCTCGCATTCAGAAAATTCTCTGATGAGCGCGGCTTTCAGAGACTCCGGATCATGGGGACGGATCCCGTACATTTTCTGCAGATGCGCTCTGGCCGCCTCTGCATCTTTCTCGTTTTCGCAGTGATAAAGTGTTTTATATCCCATGTGCGTCTGGATCCCGGGCATCTTCCGGCAGGCAGAAATGCCGCTTAACAACAGGGTAAATTCTTTCCGGTCCACCTTCCGGGGAGCCGGATTCTTTGGCATCTCATCCAGTTCCCGGCAAAAACTCACGATTTCCTCCGCCATATGTTCCATACAGGAATCCGTTTTCCTTCCGCCAAATCTCTCCCAGTGTATCTTCTCCTCAGGAAGTTCTTCCAGTCTGTGAGCTTCCGGATGATCTTTCGGCACTCCCAGCGACAGAACCGCTTCCAGTTTCATATTTTCCGGATATTCCAGCAGCTCCCGCAGATATGCCTCTGTCGTCTGTCCGTCAGAAGCCTCCCTGAGCCTTCCCTGGAGCCAGCAGCTCCCCACGCCCAGACTGTCCGCCATCAAATGCATGTTCGCCATAACGATGGAACAGTCCTCGGTCCATACATCTGTCTTCTCTGCATCTCCAAGCACAACAACTGCGCAGTCCGCGCCCTCCAGCATCTTTGCACCTGCTGCTCTGGATGCCGCCATCTTCTTCAGCGCCTTTTTTTCTCTTACTACGATCAGTTCCCATGGCCGGATCGCCCTGCCGGATGCTGACAGAAGCCCGGCCTGCAGGATCCGCTCCAGCTTCTCCTCCTCTACCGGCTCTCCCGTATAGGTTCGGACGCTGCGCCTGTTCTTCATAATCTCCAGTAAATCCATCCTCTGATCCCTCCTGACAAAAATTCCTGTTTCATTATACCCCGATTTCCTCCGTCTGTAAAACCATAATTTACAAAAACAGCCTCTCTCCTTTCGGGTGCGTCAGGTCTGCGTCGAAGACCGCCATCTTATACAGATCCGCACTCCTTTGGGAAAACAGCGGAAAGAGAAATCCGCACTCCGGCATTCCCGGCTCATACTCTCCGACCAGCGGGCAGACGGCCCCGATCAGATATTCATATACCTCCTCCGATTCCCGGAGCCGTTCCTTATCCGCTGCCTTCACCGGCACGTCGTACCGGTCATGAAAGACAAATACAGCGTACGGCCCTCTGCTTTCATATCGTTCTCCTGCCAGTTCATAGAATGTCTCCATCAGCGCGTCATTCTTCAACCCGCATTCTTTCATCGCCGCAAAAAGCCGCCACATGCTTCCCGGACCGGTCTTTTCCTCCGGAAACGAATAATCCTTTAACTGCTCATTCGTCCTCGAAAACAGAACCGCTTTGGCAATTGCAAGATTTTTTCCCTTTTCAGCCGGGGACAGCTTCAGAAAATTGACATTGAACGTACCGTCGATCTCTCCGTCTGCACCCATGTAGCATCCCGCAATCCTTGTGACAGACGTCCTCGCAACCGTCATGCGCCTTGTCAGCTCCATCATGTCTTCTCTGTCTATCATTGTTCAAAAACCGCCTTTCCTGATACCTGTATTATATCGGAATCACACGCTTTCCACAAGAGAGCCGTCAAATCATGCTTGCCTTTTTTAAAACTTCCGATATAATAATAGTGTTCACCTGCCCATCTGCCGGCTTCCATGAAAACGCTTCTTTGGCAGGCCAGGCGGTACAAAACTGTTATACAATGGAGAAAAACCTATGATTTTAGCATGTCAGAACATCACAAAAGCATTCGGCGAACACACGGTTCTTAAAAATGCTTCCTTCCATATAGAAGAACGGGAAAAAGCCGCTGTCGTGGGAATCAACGGCGCAGGCAAATCCACGCTTTTAAAGATTATCATGCAGGAGCTGCCTGCGGATGAAGGGCACACCGTGATCTCCCGCGGAAAAACCATCGGCTATCTTGCACAGCATCAGGAAATGACAGGCGGCAATACGATCTTTGACGAACTTTTGACGGTTAAGCAGGAGATCCTGAATATGGAAACACAGCTCCGCGGCCTGGAACAGTCCATGAAACATGCAAAAGGCGAACAGCTTTCTGCACTGATGGACAGCTATTCCAGACTCAGCCATGACTTTGAGCGGCAGAATGGATACGCCTGGAAAAGCGAGATTACCGGAGTCTTAAAAGGTCTTGGATTCGAAGAAAGCGATTTTACCAAAAAAACAGACGCCCTGTCCGGCGGGCAGAAAACCCGTGTCTCCCTGGGAAAGCTCCTTCTCTCACGTCCGGATATCATCCTGCTGGACGAGCCGACCAACCATCTGGATATGAATTCCATCACCTGGCTGGAAACCTTCCTGCTGAATTATCAGGGAGCTGTCATGATCGTCTCCCATGACCGGTATTTTCTGAACCGGGTCGTCACAAAGATCATCGAGATCGATCAGGGAAACGTAACAGCCTTCAGCGGCAATTATTCGGATTATGCACAGAAAAAAGCACAGCTTCGAAACGCACAGCTTCAGGCATACTTAAATCAGCAGCGGGAGATCAAACATCAGGAAGAGGTCATAACCCGGCTGAAATCATTTAACAGGGAAAAATCCATCCGCCGCGCGGAAAGCCGGGAGAAAATGCTGGAAAAGATGGATGTGCTGGAAAAACCGACCGAGGTCCGCGCCGACATGCGCATTGAACTGGAACCCCGGTTTCCCAGCGGCAACGACGTGCTGTCCGTGGAGCACCTTTCCAAGGCGTTTCCGAATCAGACGTTGTTTACAGACCTGAATTTTGAGATCAAACGCGGAGAGAGAGTCGCCCTGATCGGCAGCAACGGGACCGGCAAAACCACCATATTGAAGATCTTAAACGGCGTACTGTCGGCCGACAGAGGAGAATTCCGGCTGGGCGCCCGGGTTCGGATCGGTTATTACGATCAGGAACACCATGTGCTCCATATGGAAAAGACGGTCTTTGAGGAGATCAGCGACGCCTATCCTGCGCTGACCAATACCCGGATCCGAAATGTACTTGCGGCCTTTCTTTTTACCAATGACGACGTTTTTAAACGAATCGGCGACTTAAGCGGCGGAGAGAGAGGACGGGTTTCCCTTGCAAAGCTGATGCTTTCCGAGGCCAATTTTCTGATCCTGGACGAGCCGACCAACCATCTGGACATCGTTTCCAAAGAGATTCTGGAACATGCACTGAATCTTTATACAGGAACCGTCCTGTTCGTCTCCCATGACCGGTATTTTATCAACATGACAGCTACCCGCATTCTGGACCTTGCCGGGCAGACCCTGACGAATTATATCGGAAATTATGATTACTATGCAGAAAAAAAAGAGACCAGGTCTGATTTTACCAGCTCCCCTTCTCCTGTTTCCGGCAGCCTGCCTGCCCCGTCGGAGTCCGACGCCAAACTGGACTGGAAGCAGCAGAAGGAACAGCAGGCGCAGCTCCGCAAAAAACAGAATGAACTGAAACGCGTGGAGACACGCATCGAAGAGCTGGAAAACCGGGACAAAGAGATCGATGAACTGCTGACCCGGGAAGAAATTTTTACAGACGTAGCCGAAGTCACAAAGCTGTCCGCAGAAAAAGAGACCCTCCAGTCGGAACTCGAGAGCCTTTATGAAAGCTGGGAATCACTCTCGGAATCCTAAAGCCTCCCCTGATTCCGGCCTGAAATACCGGTCGATCCCCGATGCAATGCCTTCTGCGATCCTGTTCTGATATTCCGGTGTTTTTAACCGGTTCCGCTCCTTTGCGTTGGTCAGATAACCGGTTTCGATCAGACAGGAGGGCATCCTGGATTCCCGGATCACATAGAGCTCTTCCCACTCAAAGACCGCTCTGGCATTTGCCCCGGTATCCTGTACGGCATGGGTCTGAATCAGTTCCGCCAGACGTCTGCTGTCAGCCCCTGCATTCTGTGCGCTGTAGTACAGCTCCATGCCGTTTACCCGGGACAGCTCGCTGGAATTCTGATGAATGCTTATGTAGATGTCCGCATGCAGCTCTTTCGCTGTCTTCACCCGATCTTTCAAGGAAAGAGCATGATCGGAATCTCTGGTAAGAATGACCTGATACCCCATCGCCTCCAGTCTTTCCTGCACCCCTTCAGCAATGGAAAGATTCAGTTCCTTTTCCAGAACTCCGCCTTTTACGCAGCCGTCGTCCATGCCGCCATGCCCCGGATCCAGTGCGATCCGGATCTCTTCCGGCTCTTTCACCACGCTTTTTGTCGGACCGGCGTAATAGATATAGTGTCCGCCAAGAAGCCCGGATCCTGTGATTTTGCCTTCCGCCGGCACCGGCGTCCGCCGCAGTTCCGGCATCGGCTCAACGGTCTCCTGGATGACGACCGTCTCCAAGACCTCTGAAACCGCAGAACGGCTCCTGTATTTCACAGCAAAATGAAAGCAGACTGCTGCCGTGACTGCAGTCAGGATAAATAAGGCCATGCCTCTTCTTTCGGCATAAACGGTACTGGAACCTGTCAGGAAAACTCCCTGCTTTATCATATGCATCCACCCCTTTTTTCAACGGCAGTCCACCGCTTTTACCGGGTTCTGCCTGATTCTGACAAAAGCATACCGGAGAGTTCCGTCAAAATCCCATATTAGTTGCATCCAAACTGCATCTTTTTCAGCTGATTCCCTTTTTCAGCTTCTCTCTGCACGACCGCCATATGGGATAATGCCGGTCCAGAATGCCATAAAACCGTTCATTATGACCGGCCTCCAGAAGATGCGCCAGTTCGTGGACCACTACATACTCAATGCATTCCTCCGGAAAAGCGCCAAGCCAGACGCTGATGGAAATATTTTTTGTGCGGATGCTGCAGCTCCCCCACTGAGAACGGGTATCCCGGATCGTCACTTTCCCGCACTTTACTCCCAGTGCGGCTTCCCATCTCCGAAACAGCGACGGCAGTACCTCCTGCAGACGCTTTCGGTAGATGGCCATATGCTGTAATGCTTCCTCATTCTGCATCCTCGGCCGGGCGGGCGGCTCGCTGACCTTCTTCTGATAATTCTCCACCCATCGGAGAACCCTCGGCTGCTCCAGGATCTTCCCTGCCGCCTCGTAGGTCATGGAATAAGGGATGGAGACATAAATGATCTGCGGCTCCTCCGGCCTGATCCGAAAGTTTGCGTTCTTCACGTTCTTTTTCGTAATCCGGACCGTACAGCCGCGCCATGTATATTCCTTCATATTCTGAACTCATCCTTTTCCTTTACGTAATCTTGATAAACAGTTCATTGATTCCATCATAGAATCCGATCGTTACAACCGTACTTCCTCCTTCAATTCCAGGAAAACGGTATTTGACATAGTTCGGCGTAGTCTCCAGAAGGGGATTGACAGACTCATACGGTTCCCTCCCGGTAAGTCCCATATAGCTTTCCCATTCCTCCATCATTTTCTCCGGCTGCATCTGATCCCAGGTACTCTCCGTACGGACATAGAATTCATAAATCCTGCCTGAAACGGCATCAATATATGCGTCGATCAGACGGTTCGCCTTGTCTGCATTCTGATGGCTTGTGGAAAGGCTGACCTTCCATACAGACATGTTGTTCTGAGGTTCCAGAACATCAATTGCCGAATACAGCACGGCGTCATAGGAAGAAGAACGGACTTCCTTCACGCTGTCCGGCAGAACGCCGCGTTCCTTGAGCATCCCGATCTCCCGGTTACACACCTCATAGATCTCCTCGCTGGTAATCTCTTTCCCGGACGGACCCTGTCGGTTTATGACAAAAGAATAACTGCCGATCAGATTTTCATAATCCACGCCGGATGCAGGGATCCTCGTCATGGCGCTTTGCTCACTTTCCGGAAACACCTGATGATTCAGACATTCCGAGAGAAGGTAGAGCTTTTCATTGCTGTTCAGCGTGTATCGGTACCCTTCACTGGATTCATCCGTTTCTTCCACTATGATCTGATTCAGCGTGCCATGATCCTTATAACGCGCCAGCTGCTCCGGACCCAGGATGGATCCCGCAAGAACCAGCATGGTCATCCCAAGGATCGCCGGATTCCTTCTATTCACTGGTTTCATCACCTGCTCCTTCCCGTTCAGGCAGCAGAAAAGAGAAACAGCTTCCCACGCCGGGCGTGCTTTCGATCATCAGTTCGCTTCCATGGAGTTTCAGTATCTCTGAACAGAGCGCAAGACCAAGTCCTGCGCCATTGTGACTCCTGGAACGTGATTTGTCCACCATGTAAAAGGCTTCTGTGATCTTCCGAAGCTCTTCTTTGGGAATCCCGATCCCATGGTCTTTCACTGCAAACAGATAACCTTCTTCCCTTTCTGCTCCCGTGATTTCTATCACGCTTCCCGGCTCGGACGCCTTGCAGGCATTATCGATCAGATTCAAAAGCACGGTCTTGATCAGATCCACCTCCACGCAGATCCGGCAGGGTTCACAGTCAAACTGAAACTGATATTCCTTTTTTCCCGCATACATGTCCTTCAAATATGCACACAGAACTTCCGCGCCGGTCTTCTGCGGTTCCAGCCGGTATCTTTTGGCGACGATAATATCCAGAAGACGCAGAGACATGGCTTCCAGCCGTTTTCCTTCTGTATAAATATAGTTCGCCGACAGAAAATGTTTTTCATCATCCAGTTTTCTGGAACGCAGAATATCCGCATACCCGATCACAGCCGTCAAAGGCGTCTTCAGTTCATGGGAAAAGGCCGCGATGAAATCCTCACGGGCGCGGATCTCATCCTCCAGCTTATGAATGTTTTCTTCTATCACATGAGACATATGGTTAAAATCTTTCGTCAGCTGACCCATTTCGTCGCTGCTGACCTGCTCCGCGCGGTAACTGTAATCCCCTGACGTCATTTCTCTGGCCGCACGGGTCAGAAGCCGGATCGGTTTCGTAAGCCAGTAGGAGATAAAATACAGGAAGACAGAACTTAAGACCAGCAGAAGAATCGTCAGGCTCCGATACACGGCAAATCCTCTGGCGCGCTCCGCATACACCTCCGTCACATCTCTCATGGTCTCCAGATACAGTATACGGTCCAGTGCATGAACCATGACTCCGGTCTGGATATAATAATGTTCATCCGGATGAATGATCTGATAGGCCCTTTTCTGTTCCCCGATCTTTGCAAGCAGCGCGGTATCTCCCACAAACCCCTCACTGGCATAAAGGGAATTCCGGTTTTCATCGGACAGGCGGAGAAGTCTCTGGGTGCCCTGCCCCCGGTTCTCCAGGTTCCCGCCGATTTCCTCGACCGCTCCATTCTGCAGCATGTCATATTTGGATGGAATATTAAGCGCTGCTGTCTCAAATGCAAATTTCAGAATACTGCTGTCATCCGCCGCCTGCCCGATTTCCCGTTCCAGTGAAGCCCGAAACACATCGTTTACAAAAAAATAACCGCCGATCCCGAAAGATACCGCCATTGTGACGATGGAACACAACAAAATTTTATAGGAAAATTTCATACGTTTCAGATCTCCAGCCGATAGCCTACTTTATACACTGCAACCAGGTTTTTCTCCCAGCCCATCTTTCTGCGGAGCCTCTGTACATGAAGCTCCAGTGTACGGCTGTCCGCAATATATTCGTCCTTCCAGACCTTTTCATAGAGCGTTTCTTTAAAAAGCGCCACGTTCTTGTTCTGCATAAACAATACCAGCAGCCCATATTCCTTGTTGGTAAGTATGACAGGCTTTCCGGCTTTTGTCACCGTCAGCGCTTCCAGATCCACCGTCACGTCTCCTGCGCTTAAGATCTGGTCCGTCTTATGGTACCGCCTGAGCACCACTTCCACTCTTGCCACCAGTTCCAGCACTTCAAAGGGCTTTACCAGATAATCCTCCGCTCCCAGCTTCAGTCCTCTTACCTTATCATGTACATCATGTTTTGCCGTGATAAAGATCACGGGGATCTTCAGCGGCCTGATATATTCCATAATGTCAAATCCATCTGCTCCCGGCAGCATAATATCCAGAAGGATCAGATCAAAATCCTCCTTTTCGATCAGATCAATCGCCGCCAGGCCGTCCTGTACGCTGCAGCAGTGATATCCTGCAGCCGACAGGTTGATGTCGATCAGGTCGCAAATCGGTTTTTCATCGTCCACGATCAGTATTTTTATCATTCCTCTGCCTGCCATCCCCAGTATTCCCTTATCTTTCTGATGATTTCTTCCATCGTATCTTCCTCTTTACACTGATAATAAGTTTCAAACTCCGTATCCACATCGAAGCCTCCCGTCCGCTGATAATAGATCGCACACCGGTTCTCGATCAGAGCCTCTCCGTCCTCCGTCTCGATGCTGTATCTTGCCAGCACCACCAGATCCTTCATCCCGTCTCCGTCCAGATCCCTTCCCTGTATTCCCCGCAGGGAATAGAGATTATCATAATCTTCCATGGGCTGAAAACTCCATACGATATCCCCCTGTTCGTTCACCAGATAGACCATGAAGATATTATATGCCGAGATCCGGACGGTTCCCGGCACCACCTGAAGACGCCCCAGCTTTTCAAAATCTCTTGTATAATGCTGGTCCTTTGCAATCTGAAATCCGTGTTCCAGTAATTCCTCCAGCGTCGTCGCCGTATAAAGAAATTCCGCAGATTCTCCGTCGCGCACAAAGGAAATAATATAATTGGCGCTTTTATTCATGCTGAAACGGTTGATCTTGTCCGACACCCTCCAGTCCCGATAAAAATTCTTCTCTCCCTGAAACAGCACGTCTCCAACCTTATAGGGAATCCCCGCATAATCGCCGGCTTCATTCACACATCCGGTAATCAGTATCATATCGGTCTTCTGATCATGGTTCACATCGGCAAACGCCACAGACAGAAGCTTTTCCACCGGCTGCTCCATCTGCCCCGGGATACAGTTATTCGTTTCCAGCTGGTCATATCGGTAGATAATATTTCCCTGACGGTTGGAAAGGAAGACCGCCAGCCTGTGAAAAGTACGTTCCATGGCAGGTACCAACATCAGCTCTTCTTCCCCAAAAGACTCAAACGTCACCGGAAAGATCTGTTCCTCCAGAACTTCATAACCGCAGGCATCCAGTTCCTTCACATGCATGGCCGACGCAAAACGTTCCTGATAGTCCTGGTAAAGCCGCAGTATATCCTGGTCTTCACCCTCTGCGCTTACCGGCGTCCCCCATACCCACAGGAAAAAAAGAACAAGTACAGGCAGACGCCTCCTAAGGCCGTTCCTCATTGTTATCACCGGTCCTCTCCTCCTTTTCCAGAAGCTTACAGGTCAGCAACAGATACAGAAGCTGGTCCGGATTCTCCAGATCCAGATGCATCAGCTCCCTGATATGGGACATCCGGTATAAAAAAGTGCTTCTGTGGATAAACAACGCTTTTGCCGCTTTGACTGCATTCATCTGACAGGTAATATAAGTGCGGAGGGTATCATAATACTCTGTCCGGTGTTCCCTGTCATAGTCCTTCAGCATCAGGACCGCAGGGCTGCACACAACTTCCGGGCTCAGCCGTTCCGTACATTTGCCAAGAAGGTAATCCAGTGCAATATCCTCAAAACGGTTCACCCAGCGGAGCGGATATCTCTTCATGCCCTCTTCCAGCGCAACGCGGGACTGCAGATAATACTGCTTCAGAGACTGAAGACCCGAAAATTCATAACTGATCCCGGCTTTCAGATAGCTGTCCTGCAGAAAACCTTCCACCATCTTCACCGCCTCTGACAAAGTCCTTCCGTTATAACGCAGATTCACATAGACGACGATGTTCTCGTCCAGCAGAAACGCACAGCTTCCCTTGAGCAGCCCCTCGATCCGGTTGCAGATAAAACGGATCACGGTCAGATTCTGAAGATCCACCGTCGACACATGAATATTCATACAGAAGTATGTATGGCTTTCCTTCCAGTGAAAGCTCTCAAACCGGGGTTCCAGAGACGCCGCGTCCATGGCCTCATCTGTCAGAATATTGGACAGCAGGCGGTCCAGCGTATAACTGATGTCTTCCTGGAGAACCGTATATTTCTCAAACATCTGCTGTATGTATTTTGCCAGATGAACCAGCAGATACGCATCATAGCTTTTCAGTTTTCGGGTCGCTTCTACCAGAATAACCCGGTACGCATTCCGGTTCTTGTCGTAAATATTCAAAAACAGATTGTTTTTCTGCGTCACTGGATCCTGATAATGACGCACCTCGGTCATTCCGTCCCGGATCTCCTCTGATCCCCCGCAGACCGTCACCTGATTGTGCTGCAGGATCTCCTGAAATTCCGGCAGGGTATCCATCAGGCTGCTGGAATCAATGACAAATCCGTCCGTCGTACTGACCATGATCGGATTGTGGAAGATCCGGTGGGAACCGTCCAGCAGGTTTTTCAGCGTCCGTTCCGACAGTGCGAGATTCTGCATCCGCTCATCCCAGGAATCATAAGTGTCAAAGATCCGCTGGACGGTATTAAACAGCTCTTCCGGATTCGTCTCCGACGGAAAAAAACAGATACCGGAAACCGGATGCTCACCTGACCAGAAGCCGTCTCCCACAACCAGCACCAGATTGTCCCCGTGATGGGCGAGCAGCGATCCTGTCACATCGCGTTCCCGTGCAATATATACTTTATTTTTCTTAAAATCCGTCCCGTTCTGATAGAACAGAGGACGCTTCAGATTCATCTCTTCTGACATGCTTCCCATCTGACAGTCCGGATAATTCTGTCTTAAACGGTCTGTCAGAATCTGCATACTGATTCTCATGATGCCACCTCTTATGTAAATCTCCAGAGCGTGTTTGAAAATTGCTTTCCGGTAGCTGTGCGTTCCACTTTGTGGGAGATTTGGCCCAAATTTCAAACACGCTCTAATACACATTGTACGAAAAGAGGAAACATCTGTCAACAGGATACTCCGGATTAACGCTCTGCCGAAGATGCGGTGTTGCTTTTCACGGGGTGGGTGGCGGCCTGCGCCCTGGACCTCTGTGTTCTGCGCTCGTATGGAATGTATCGGACGCCGGAGCCGTTTTGTCCGTCCCATTCGGACAGGTCTGTTCGCCTGTGACGGACAAAACGGCTCCGGCGTCCGCTCCAGTCCACACAGCGCTGCAGAACACAGAGATCCAGGGCACAGACCACTCACCCCGTGAGCAATTACGATGCGGTTGCCTTTGTAATCTGCAGAACAATTTCGCTGAAATAAGCGGAGGGAATCTCTCCCAGCATGTATCGTTCCGTCTCCCAGGTATGTCCCACTCTCTTCGCCTCGCCCGGCTTATGGAAGCTTACCCCATAGACGGTCACGTCTTCATTCTCGGCGCCCACGCAGCAGCCGGAGAACTCCAGCTTTACCGCTGTACGGTTGTCCATCCTGCCATAGTTATAATAGCCGCCTCCGTCCAGAATCTCGCCCCGGTACCATCCCATGTTTAAAAGCCTGCCGGTCAGAGACAGACCGTTTAATACAACGCCCTTAAAACGGGTCAGTTCCGTCGTTTCTTTTTCCTCTTCGGTAACTGTATAAACCGGCCGCTCCAGCTGAAGGACAGGCTGAACGACCTCATAGTCTGACAGCTGCTCTTTCCATGCGGACAGAAGATCTGCGGAAAGCTCAACAGGATGTACCAGGCCGACGACCGATGCTTCCGGCAATGCATATGCTTCTTCCTCTACCGTATTAAAACTTCCGTCCTCCATGTAGCGGAAGGTCGTCTGAAGCGTTCCGTCCTCATACACTCCCCAGATCAGCCCGACAGCAAACTGACGCATGACGGGATTTTTCACAAAAAGCTCCTGCCATCTCTCCATCGGCCAGCGGCGGCCAAGGCCAAGGGCCTGCTCCAGACGGAAAGCCTGATCGGCAATGACCGTTTTCAGCTGCTTTTTTAAAAGTTTCCAGGCATCATACGATGCGCCTGCCGTCTCCGGATCGTCCTGTTTTCCGGGAACCGGCAGATTCTTCAGCTTCTTTCCCTTTTCATCATATATTTCCAGAGACAGAGCGGGCGTCAGCGCCGCCCGGAACTTCCGTTTCCCATAATCAAAGATGCGCTCCATCTGTCCGTCGAAGCCCAGATCCGGCACAATCCGGTCCTCCAGCTCTTCTTTCGTCATGCCAAGCTGCTCAGCTGCGGCGGACAGCGCCCCGGCAGCGGCGGCTTTCACCTGCCGGAACCGGAATCTCCTGCCGATCTGATCCACCTGCAAAAGCGCCGTGGACGTTCCGTTCAGCGCCAGCGCCCGTACCGCCTCCGCTGCCATGGCGCCTCTCGTTCCTTTCGCCCACTCCTGAATCTGCGCATACAATACCGGAACGATCTGCTCTCCTCCATGGATGGAGGCCGCATAAAGCACCCATTTCTTCTTTGCCGGCGCCCCTTCCAGCAGCCAGAGGTCATATAATTCCCGGACGTACGCTGCCAGTTCCCCCGGCTCTAATTCCGCCGCAAGCTTCCCTGCTCCTTCGTGAATACCAGGCGCATTCATATCTGCATATGCCGCCAGAATCGCCGCCAGATGATCCTCTGACGCCTCTTCTTTCGTCCTTTTATGAACTTTTGTCCGTTCTCCTGAAAGAAACCAGGACAGTTTCCGCTTTCTTCCGCCGAACAGCAGTTCTGCCGCCAGTTCATTTCCGGTCTGCTCCTTTGCCTCCCGTCCGTCTGACGACAAAGCTTCCTGGATCAGTTCCTTCACTTTCTTCGTCTTCTCCGCCTCAAGAGCCTGGGTGAGCGGCTCCCGATACTGTTCTGCGCCCCAGTTCTTCAGTACCCGCACCGCGATTTCCCGCACGGAAGCCTTCTTTGCCTTCAGCATGGCAAGGAGATCCGCCTCCCAGCCCGGATGCCTGGTACAGATCGTCTCCAGAAGCGACTGTACCTGCTTTGCACTGTCACCGGCACAGGACAGAAGCGCCTCCTTGTATTCCTCTCCCAGATCTGCCATGACCCGGACCGCCAGGATCCTGGTATCCGCCAGACCTCCCTTTGCCGCTTCCGTATATTCCTCCTTCCAGTCTGCATGTCTGGCCGCAAGAGCCTCCACGCACCTTTGCAGGCCTGTATCTGACCGGAATACCCGCTGATCGCTGTAGTCATAAAAGTTCGCATATCTGGAGCCCAGAAAATCCATCTGATACTGTGCCGGCACATGCTCCTCTTCCAGAAGATCCAGGATCCCGTGGATCTGCTCTGGATCGATCAGCTTTCGGTAACCTTCTTCTCTCTTCCCGTCATCCGGTTCCGGGCAGATCCAGTACCGCCGGAAATAATTGTCGTACAGCCGGAGGCATTCCAGCACCAGCGCCCGGCGGTACAGACTTTCCATACCGTTTTCCAGACAGCCGCGGATGGTATCTTCCCGCTCCGATCCATAGAGAGACAGCTTCCGCCAGTCTTTCACATACGGCAGAATATCTTCGATCTGCACTTCCTCCAGCAGATACCGCCCGGCCATGTCCTGCGCCGGCTGGAACCCGTTCGTCACTTCACGGGCTGCAGTCCGCCGGTACTGATCGTTCAGAACCGCGCTCACGTTCTCATAAGCTGCAGGATTCCCCTCCCTGAGCTGTTTTGCCAGAAATCCGTAATCCTTTGCCGGAATCTTCGGAAGCGCCGCAAGCATGGCCTCCGGCGCTCTTTCCGCCATCCGCTTCAAAGCCTGCTCATTTTTACCGACGCCTGCGGCAGCCCACCGGATATAAGTCTCTTTCGGGACCGTCAGAACCTCCTCCAGCGCCTCCGCATGCCGCTCATACCATGCCTCTCCGGTCATCGCCAGGGTATTAAGCGCCGCGTTGGGAAGCTCGTCCCCATACATCGCCATGGAAAGACGGATCATGGACACGAACCGGTTGGAATGCTCCGCCGCCAGAAACGCCAGAAAAGTCAGGAATCTTACCAGATAATATCGTCTGTTCCTTCCGGAAAGAACCGCCCGGACCTCTGCGTCCATCTCTTCCCCGGGGTCTGCTTCCCGCACAAAGGCTTTCAGGCGCTCCAGTTCCTCCCCCTGCGGTTCGTCCCCGTCCTTGAACATCCCGTCTATATTACCCATCAGCCGCCGCTCCAGATAATCGGTCATCTCACGGATCCTGGAAGGATCGCCCTTTACCCCTGCATCCGCTTCCCCTGCCGGAACGCGAAGCACGCTTACAGTATCCTCCAGCGGTTTCACACAGTACAGATAAACTGCCGTCAGGAACATCTTCGTATTGACTGCCTTTTCTTCATAACAAAGTTCCCACATCCGAATCAGCGTCTCCGGGTCTTTTCTTCCCATCTCCGTCAGAAACCGGATCTCTTTTTCGCACCATGCATTTTCCTTCCATGCAACGCAGTCCGCCCAAAGAACCGCCGTCTGCACCGGGGTGAGGAATTTCCCCGCATATTCAAAATCCCCCCTGGATCCTCTTCCGGATATCATATATCTGGCAGTGGCTCCTCCGATCTGGACCACAAGCCGGATGAAACGGCCGGCCAACGCCTCGTTTCTGTTTCGTGCCTCAATCAGAAACGAATAGTAGACGCCCCCTCGGACGCTCTCATCCAGCCTGCAGAAATCCTGAGGCTCTGCATCCTTTAAAAGCTCCCGGTCCTCCGGTTCGGACAGATCCAGATACCGGTCTGCCAGCTGTCTGTTATGCTCCGTAAGTTCCAGAGAATCCAGCGTTCTTTGGAGTTCTTCCTGATACTTTTCTGCTTTAATGATCATTTTATTATCTCTCCCCTCCGTCTTCTTCAACTCCAGGAATCACAGACGATGATCGTCTCCTCCAGCTCCAGACCAACCGCATGCCTCATCAGCAGGCTTTCTGCCAGATCCATCCGGATCACAGTCTTTTTCCTGTCCTTCACCCGGATCCGGAACAAAGGCAGTCCTTTCATCTTCCTTCTGTCCAGCCGGACAGTTTCCCCTTCCCGGTAAACCTCCTCCACCGCGCAGTCCTCTTCTTCCAGAATAGGGCAGAAATAAGAGGCGCATTCTTTCCCGGAATCGCCAAACAGCACTGCGAAACACCATGGAATCTCTGGATCGTAAAAAGAAACCACATGCATTGCCGGTTCTGACAGCAGAAGGAACGGGGTCACCAGGATATCCGGCAGAATATGGTCCATTCCCGTCCGCATGTTCAATTGAAAAGAAGAAGGCAGCTCCTGGTACTCTCCGCGGTTCATTTTCCGGATGTCCAGCGCCTGACTCCATCCTACGATCTCAGGAAAGGGATTCCTTTTGCTGTCCGTCAGCAGAAAATATCTCATCCGGCCGTTATCTGCCATAGGATCTCCCCCTCTCCCTGATACCTTCCAAAAAAGATGCCGAAGCGTTCCGTCTTTTCCATCCGGGAAAAACGTTCCGTTTCTGCCAGTTCATCCGTCAGATCCCGGCACAGCCGGCCAAACGCCGCGTCATAATATGCCGCGCACACTCTGTATATTTCCGCTTCCTCATACTGCCGGATCCTGGGAAAACGGCAGCGCAGTTCCTTCATGACCGACCGGATATCCTCTTCCATGCATTCCTGGAAAACAGACGGTATCCAGAATCCTGCGGCCGGCTCCGGATCCAGATAAAATTCTTCCCCATACACCGCCAGAAAATATTCAAATACTCCGTTCTGTACGCTGGTACAGAGACTGCTGATTCCAAGCCACGCTGCCCGTTTTCCCCGTGCCGACGCCTGTTCGCACAATCCTCCGAATACATGAAGGGCTTCCTCCCGGCGTTCCTTTCTCTGATATTCCTGCATCAACCGCCTGCATTGACTGCCGAACCGTTCCTTCTCCAGGCAGTCGGCCGCAGCCGTAAGCTCATGGATTCTCATCTTCCGGCTCCTCCCTGACCGTCCAGAGTGTCCGCAGAACCTCCGGCTTCCATCGGTCATAATCCTGAAACATACAGTAAAACGTCCCCAGTATCAGATCCGCTCCTGCCCGGAAGAAAAACATCAGATTATATACCCTCTCATCTGCGGCAAAGCTTTTATAGTCGAACCACAGGACCGGTATGTCCCCGGATGCCCGTCCTTCTTCATAAAAGACCGTCTTTCGATCCGAGCGCATCAGAATGTGCCGGAGTTTTTCCCTGAGTTCTTCCATGTTTTCACGCTCCGGAATTTCCTCTGTATGCAGCGTCTGAAGTGAAAATCCAGCATGTCTCCCCGGACTGGCGAACAGCTTTTTCGGGCGGTATTCAGACAAAAAGGCGGACCCTGCCGCATCTTTTTCGATTTCCTGAAACCCTTCTATCAGCTCCATGCAGAATCCCGGTCCGTGGAACACCCGGTCCTCTCCTGCTCTTTTTTCTGCCGCGTTCCCATCTCTGCCGTACATTCGCAGCATCACCTGAAGCATCCAGTCCATATCCTGGCTGTTGGCTTTCTCCATCCTTCCTGCTCCTGTCTTCTTCATCCGCATATCCTCCGGTTTTATGGTTACTTTAAAACAGATTTGTTTATCGGGCGTTCCGGTCTGACTCTTTCCGGAGCCGCTCATCTTTTATATCCGCCGTCCTGTAAACATCGTAACCCTCGTAGTGATAGCTGGCGTCCACGCCCTTCATATAAACCTCCCTGTCATTGATCCTGTCGGTCAGGGCCGATTTCAAAAGCGTCCTGATCTCCAAATCCCGGACAGGGCTGCGCTCCATCGCCAGCAGATAATCCTCCTTGTCTACCTGGCTCCAGTCGATCACCTGCCGGAGTTCTTTTTTCAAAATGGCATCCAGCCAAAGCCGGGTGCTTCTGCCATTGCCTTCAGCTCATGTCAAGTATGGGACAAAAAAAATTTTATTTTTTTGCTGATGTCTGCAAACGCCTATTTTATAAGCATTTAAGCGACTATCATCTCACACCTGAGCAGAACTCATCAAAGTTTTCAAACATGATTTCCAGTTTGTCAATCTTCTTTTCTGTATGATAATGTCCGCAGTACCACTTCTTATATTCCAGCCTGTCCTCAATCCCATCCAGCCAGATCTCCGTGGACTTGTCAACCCTGCTCTGATCCACGCCGGACATAAAAACCTCGACTGGTTCATATTTCAATGGTGTTGTATGGCTTAACACCACATCCACCTTCCAATCGGATTTTTCAAGCTGCTGTTCAACATATCCCTTGATTTCATCCGAAGGCTGCTCGTCCTCCCACCAGCCCCATCCATATGCAATACGGATTGCCTTATCAATGCTGTATGCCCCGCCTATCACAACCGTCTGCTTTCCATTCAGATCAAATATCTCTCCGTCCTTTGCAAACAGAATACTGGGATATTCTTCTTCATAAAACACAGTTCCGCCATGCCACAGCTTTTCTTTATAGCTGTCTATCGTATAAGGACGCTGTTCATGGTTTCCATGAATGGCAAATATCGTGATTGGAAGGGACTCCAGCAACCGCTTTTTCAAGCTATCATATCTTACCCCACTGAAATTGATGCCTGCATCCCCCAAAATAATAAGTATATCGTCATGCGAAGTCTGAAAACGCCTGCAAAATGCTTCAACACGCTCAAAATTCCCATGTGTGTCGCCTGTAATAAATATCATCTTCTTATCCTTTCCGGGTGTCCGTAAAACGGACACCCATATTATACCACAAACTGTTTACAGAATGGAAAAAATCTTCTCATAAATGTCCTGATGTTTCCATGTGACATTCAACTGGTTTTCACTGACAACCTCGGCGCTTGAAATCAGTGCTGCCATAACAGTTTTATCGTATTTTTCCAGATAGATGTACTTTTTAATTTCAAATACTTCCCGGTACTGCCTCTGATCTGCCTCCTCTATCAGCAGTTTTGCTTCCATTTCATCAATGGATGCCTGTATCTCCCGTTTTCTTTCATCTGTCAGCGCTTTCTTCCCTGCAAATGCTTCCCTTGTCATTTTTCCGGCTTTGTAGCTTTCATAGTCTGCTATTTTACTGCCCTCAAGCTTTTTCATTTCAGCTTTCAATCTTTTGATTATCATATCCGGCTGATCCTGCCCGAGCCTGCTCTCCTTTTTCTGCTTCAGAATGTTTTCGGCTGTTACAAGCATTTCCGCCTGATTTCTTACCAGTTTAACGAGCGTGTTTTCCACAATGTCCTTTTTTATCCGTACATTTCTGTGTAGCCCAGCAAATTAAAGTTCCTGTCTCCCGCACAAAAACGTCAAATTAAAAT
>CAJTXP010000028.1 GCA_910583615.1 uncultured Lachnospiraceae bacterium
TTTGCTTGATAATTCAAGCATTTGCACCAGTTTTATTGGTGGGAAAGTTGAGTAATTTATATATCTGGTATTTAAAAATTGCCGGAAAAGTATGATAAACGGCGCCCTGCGCTGCTCCCCTGCTTGTCCTTATCTTTGAAACTGCCTGCTTTCAGGACTTTCCTGAAAAGCAGGCAGTGATGTTTCTTTATCCTTATTAATTGTCCTTCCAATGGACACGATGATAAAAAAGATACCGCTCCAGCTCACTTCTGTACAGGTCCGCATTCTGATGAAATCCTGCGTGTTCCAGATTAGACGCCCAGCCTTCATAATACTGTCTGAAGTTCATGGAAGAATTTACATTGTATCGACTGTTCAGCGCTTTCAGAGGAATCCCGCTGCTGGTCTTCACACTCCTGTCCCCCTGCTGCGCCAGATGAACACGAAGCGCCGTCATCTCCGCAGGAGTCGCATTTCCCGGATCCACATCGTTCAAATGAATCTTTTTCACAAAGTCATTTCCCTGAATGTCTTTTCCCTCCACAAGCATCACCGGATCTTCCTCGGTGGAACTGTCATCATATTTCATATGAAGCTCCTGTCCGGTAACCGGACTGAACTCACTGTGCAGATACCCCATTTTTAAAGTCCCATGAAAGGTTCCGCCTTCGGCAGAGGACGACTGTCTGCCGGAAATACTTCCCCGAAACACATTTTCTGTTATATTTCCGGAACCAAAGACGGACGAATATCCTGACACAGAAGTCAGGTTGCTCTGTAAACCCAATATACTCATACTCTCTCCTCCTCTCATTTGATGAATCAAAAATCCGCATGTGCTGCATTGCTTTCCTGAAAGTGCGGTCCCGGCCTATGCGCTTAACTGTTCCAGAATCTCAAGGTATTTATTACAGTCCTGAAAATACGTCGACTGGCTCACATCCACATCCGTAGAGGATTTCGCATACTCATACCAGTTTTTGTAAGCTGACAGGCCGCAGGTTCCGAACATCGCACCCAGGCCGCCCAGCGCACCGGGAAGATTCAGTCCGCTGTTCATCGAAGCGCTGCTTTTGGTCAGCGTCCCCTGGGTCTTTGTCGGATTGATCTTACTGACGTCCAGAGGAACGGCCCCGCAGTAGATGTCTCTGGCAGTGCTCCGGGTCATAATACCAGCCTCTACAAGCTCTCCCAGCAACGCCACCGTTTCTTCTCTGGACATATTTCTCGAATTGTATTTCTTTTTGAGGGCATCCAGTTCTTCTTCCGACAGCTGGTCCCTCTTTGCACCTTCTACCCATTTTTCCGCCTGCTGCTGAAAATAGGACGGTTTGTATTCCACCTCATTGCGGGTTACTGCATAAATCTGAAAGCCATTGATCGTTCTGATTGTCATAACGATTCTCCTCCTCATACATATTAAAATTAATGCGCAGATTCTTTTTCCCGTGCCGGATAAAAAGTTATGCAAAAACATTCATTTCATAATCTCCCGAACTGCCGAACAGCAGTTTGACAGTCGTACTGCCGCCTGCTTCCAGGCTGCCAAGGAAACGGTCGATGGACTTCCGGTATTTTTCATACATACAGTCTTCTCCTTTGATCCCTGTGTATTTTGACCGGTCAAAAAAGCGATCCCATTTGTATTTGTCCAAATAGTTTCCGGTAGCGCCGGCCCTCTGTGAGAAATTCCTTTCAAAAGCCGACTGCGCCTGCTTCGCTCCTTTGGCAAAGGCGTCCAGAATATCCCCGGACTGCCGGTACTGCGCCATGGTATACTCATAGACTGCCGAGATCTCTCCCCGGTCCAGGCGGTTCTTCAGCGGAGTGGAAAATTTCGCGGCATCCTCCCTTAACTTCTGTTCCAGCAGGTCTGTGTATTTCCTCTTGTAATTCTGAAACGTATCCTGCAGAAGATCCTGCATGTTCCGGCTCAGTCCGCCGTGTCCGGCCAGATAGTCCGTCTTCATTCCCTGCACCGCCAGATCAAGGCCCATGCGCTGCTCATTGTCAGACCAGAACGCTCCCTGTTTATCCAGACGTTCCCGGCACTCCGCCGCATAGAGCCCGGCAGTCTCCAGATCATGAAGCGTATGCCCGGCGGCTTCTGTCTGCCGGGATGCGCCGTCCTGTGCGGTCAGATCTTCCCGCAGACGCGCCGCCATATAGCCGTCGTCCTGCTGAAGCCATCCTGCCGTCTCTTCCCGAAGAGCGGCGTAAGTATCGCTTTGCCGCAGATGTTCTTCATACTGCGCGATCCGCTGATCGATTCCGGAAGACAGGCTCTGGGCAAGTTCCTTCTTTGCCCCGGAATATCCGTATTCCTCATAAAAATTTCCGATGGAATCGGAATAAGAGTCCACCAGCGTCTGTTTCGTACGGTCCATAACCGCTTCCAGCCTGGACAGCTGCTGCTCTTTCTCCTCGCCCGAACTGTTCTGTTCGATCCGTTCCCTCAGAACCGCACAGCGGGACGCAATATAGTCGATCTTTGTATTCAAATGCTCGGCGTTGCTGAAATCCACTTCCATGTTCCGAAAATCCGATTCCACGCCCCGCCAGTCAATCCCGTCTCCCAGACCTTCCTGCTCCAGTTTCTGCCGGTATGCTTCCAGTTCTTCCTCCGGAACGCTTTTCGCAAGATAATTCCACGGATCTCCGGTCACCACCACTTTTCCGTCCACGATCTTCATGGAATCCCGGTACTGCTTCCCATACTGATTCCATAAAGCGTCCTCCTCCGTATAATGCGTTTTTGACACGATCCGGTCCTCTTCTTTTTGAATTACCGCCCATGGTTCCGCCTCATAGACGGACCTGCATCCGGCGGTCATGGCAGAAACAATCTTTCCTGTGCGGCCTGCCATGTGAAAATACGAAAGACCTCCTGATATTCCATTGATACTCATATGATTCTCCTCCTCATACATATTAAAATAAACGCCTGCAAATGAAACTCTTACGTTATCATCTTTTTCACATTAATTCCGACAGAAAGACATATGAAAACGACGCTTATATAAAATCCTTCCGCATAGCTTTGATAACAGACAAACAGCTGCGACCAGAATAAAACACCAGAAACCTGATACATGAACGCAGGAAAAATCATGAAATACATCAGCAGTACAAGCTGCGCAGCCACTGCGAGAAACCGCGCACATTTATCCCGGTCGGCCACAGCCTGAATCATGATGACCAGAATATATAAAGCAGCTATCCTGAAATAATCATGTACCATCACGGTTATCCCTTTAAAATCATTTACAGCAGAGATCGAAGTTTTATACCATCTGACCGGAAAAAGAAAAATGATACAAAGCAGTAAAAATAAGCTTAAATTATTTTTCAAATATTTCATGATCATTACACACTCCTTTCGTTTTATCCAGATATGGTCTGTAAGATTTTCATGTGGGCATGATCGTTTTCCACCTGCTCCAATGAAGGCGCTTCCGTTTTTTCGGTAAAATATTATCAAAGAAATTCAGCATGACCTGTAGTCAGCAGCCAAAAATCTACAACCAACATGAAATCTCTACATACGCTTCAGTATGGTTGGGATTTTCCGTAAATATTTTGTACCTTCCGTCCTGATCCACTGAAAAACTCCACACTGTCGTACCGGAACCAATAATATATCTCCTCGTTCCATCCGGTTCCACAATCCCGGCTCTGACCTCTTGACCTGCAGATTCTGCTGAAACGACCATTGTAATGTCTCTGGGGAAATATATCTCAAAAGAAGGGGTCGTTCTTACGGCATTGGCTTCCACCGTCCAGTCGATTGCCACCAGATGGTCCTGGATCAGCAGGGATGAGGTATTGACAATCTCCATCACTTCCCCTTCCTCTGCTACCCAGCTGTCATCCGGTTCTTCATAATATTCGATATATATCTTCTGTTCCCCCTGATCCTCGTTTTCCGCCACCGTTGCCCTGTACAGCGCCTCATACCCTTTGATCACTCCGGTGTCGGCTGCATATACAACCGCAGTTCCCAGGAAGAGGCATGCCGCGATCCATATAACTGCCATGGTACGGCGAATCTGTTTTTTGCTTTGCCTGTTTTTCATGTTTTCAATTCTTCTTAAAACGTCGCACCTGTTTTCCGCGGCCGTCGCCTGCGTCAGATGCATCCTTTCCGCACCCTGCAAAGCCGTTTTCAGCAGGGTCCGTATATATCTGCCCATATCTTCCTCCCGGCAGACCTCTTCATCCACATAATCTTCGCTGAGTCTTCGGTATTCCTCGCTGATCTTCCCGCATGTGAACCACGGGCAGAACCAGCAGAAAATCCGAAGCAGGAGCAGCAGCCTCCGTATCCATATATCTCCATGCCTGTAATGATACAGTTCATGGCGAAAGATGATCCGCAGCTCTTCCTCTTCCAGGGGTTCCGTCCCCAGATACAGCCTGGTGCGGAAAAATCCTCCGATGGCCGGCGTCAGCCGCTCCCCCCGGCAGACCGGAATCCGTCGCCGGATCCCCATGATTTTGCCAAGCTGCCGGAGGACCCGGACCTCACTTTGATTTTCCGGAACAACCACACCCTTTACCGGGCACTCCCGGTATAATTCCCTTCCGCAGCGGGCCGCAGATACGAGGACGCCCAGGAGCCAGACGGCGGCGGTTCCGAAAGCCGCCCGCATAAGGAACCCGGTGCCGTTCATAAAATTACCGTTCCAGGAACCGTCAAAATCTCTGAAATGCAGATACATCAGCGTATAAGCGGCCGGCACGCAGAAACAGAGAATCACACCCTGCAGTCCCCGGTGCAGATACCGGACCGAACGGCGGTCTTTCCACAGCCGGACGGTCAGACGCCAGATCAGATATGCGGCGGCACCCGTCAAAAAATTAAAAAGCAGCAGGATATCCAGCCGGATCCAAATCTCATTCATCCATATATTCATCCAGAAGCTCCTTCATTTTCTTTACATCTTCTTTTGTAAGGTCAGAGGTTTCCACAAGGGAAGCCAGCATGCCGACGCCGGAACCCCGGTACCACTGCTTCTGAAAGCTGTGAAGCTTCTGATCCCGGTAATCATCCATATTGATTTCCGGATGCCACTGATGGGAGTGATGCTTTTTATAACGGCTGACCAGCCCTCTGTTCAGCAGATTTTTCATGAATGTGGCGACGGCGTTGTTGGCATAGTCCTTCCCGTAATGCTCCCTCAGACGCTCTGTGATCTCATAGACCGTCAGATCCTCTCCCGATTCCCACAGACACTGCATGATGACTTCTTCTGCCGGCGTCATCTGTTTTTCCATGTTCGCGCACCTCCTTGTCAGACTTTCAGTTCAATAATTGTTTATATTTTTTCAATAGATATTTACTTTTTTAGTATAAAATAAGGCAGAAGGACTGTCAAGAGTGTTTCTCTGTCAAAAATCCTCCGAAACCTTTTGCTGAATTCTTTTCTATTTTGGGTAATAGGACTCCCGAAACAGTTCTCTTTGCTCCAGCAGAATATGCGACAGCCTGTCATAAGCTTTTCTTAAAAGCTCCGCGCGTTTTTCGTTCTTCTCTTTTTCCATCTGGCGTCCGATCTCCCGGTATGTTTTTTCCAGCTCTTCTGCCAGCCACGCCGAATTATGTATGGGATGCTTCAGTTTCAGCCGCCGGATCATATCCTGCCCTTTGATGTCATCCGAACAGATACTTCCCATTTCGTCCCTGTAAAATATCTGATTCATTTCTGTACTTCCCGGATCATAATACAGTTCGTTACTCACAGACGGCTTTGAAATATCTCCTTTAAAGCTTCTGCCTTTGGCCCGATTACACTTTGGACAGCTGTATACAAGGTTGCGGTAATCTGTTTCCAGACTGTCCCTTTTCCCTTTAAATTCTGCCCTCGGCACAAAATGATCAATCTGAAAGGGAAGCGGTGCGATCAGTTTATCATTCAGATTACAATAACCGCAGTGTCCATGAAAATCTTCTGATAATGCTTTTCTGTATTTCTGAACCTGTTTTTTCTGCTCTGTACAGGTACGCTCTACCGCGTCGTACCTAAACCTGCTCTTCTTCATCTGTCTTCAACAACTCCCTGTATTCGCGAAGGATTCCAAGAACCTCCTGGTATTCCTGAACCGGAAAAATTCTTTCAACAGGCATCAAATGCGTTGGAGTGAATTTCTGCAGCTCTGTCTCCACCCGAATGAGCTCACTGATCTGATCCATACTGCTTTTCTCCTCTGCGCTGCGTTCATTCATCTTCTGAAGAATTCTGTCCCTTTCAACCTCAAGCCCTGCTCTTAACTGACAATACCGGTCCATATTCAAAAATACGTTTTCAACCATTTTTTCAGAATTTTCGTCATCTGGATTCAAGAAAACCTCTTTATGATACACCTTGTCTGCATCTGTGGCCTTCGACTTTTTTCCATCCTCTACCACATTTGTCAGGATCACCATGGGAAATTCTGACAGTTCTTCCCGTATGGTTTTTATAATCTCAGACCCTTCCACCGACAAGTTGACCGTGTTTAATTTATAATCTACAAACAATGTATGAATGAGGCCCTCTTCAATATCGCCCAGAACTTCTCTCAGAATCTCATTCTGCTCATCCTTTCCATCTGCTATAAAATATTCTTTATATGCTACCGCTCCTCCCTTCTTCTTCAAATATTCCGCCAGTACAAGCTTAATCTGGGGAACGACCGCTCTGTCATCCTCTATAATACCGATTGTATTCATTCTATCCCTCCGTCGGAAATTCCAGGATCAATCCAAATCCCGTTTTGCGATCCACATCAACAGACACTGTCCCGCTGTTTCTTTGTACGGCTTCGCGCACAGCCCAAAGTCCGATACCGGTTCCCCTTTTTCCCGTACGATTTCTCTTGGTGGAAAATCCAAGTTCAAAGATCCTGTCCGGCGTATTTCTCAATTCCTCATCCAGCCGTGGACCGTTGTTTTCCAGCAAAAGCTTCACGCCCCTCTTATCTTTCCACAGCGAAATTTTTATTATACGCCTGTCCGCCGTGCATTTTTCAAGATAGGATACAGAATTCAACACAAAATTATTCATAATAATGTACAGATCTGTACGGGACATGTTGACGCTCCCATTTTCTGCAACATCTTCTGTGTCCGAAGCAATATACTGATTTTCCAGAATCTGTTTCCACTGCTTCAGGATCCTCTTTATTTCTGTTCCCAGATCCAGAAATTCCGGATCCAGATTCTCCTGATCCGTTCCAAGCATCGCAATATCCAGCCAGTCTTTCAGAATTGCATCTGTACTCTGCAGATCATCCAGCCGGTAATACGGATCGTAGATCTCATCGCCCCGAAAAGGAACATCATTTAAAATATAGTTTACACATCTTCGAAGCTGCGGAGCCCGAACCCTCAACTGCGTCGCTATAGAACGAAACTCATGAAAAAATGTATTCATAATAAGTCCTGCATCCGCAATCATGTGAAGAAGCTGCTGAGCATGAATATTTTTCTTCTCCCGGTCCAGCAGATCCTCTACGGTATCTTCATAATCTTCTCTGGTAAAACCGCCGTCACGCACAGGATCCTCTTCTGAATTATAAGTCCCGCTGTCGTTCCCCTGACCGCTGTTTTTCTGCTTACGTTTACTCTTTACCTGTGCTTTTACTCTCTCCACAACCGGGCTGAACTGCTTTTCTTTCTCCTCCGTCCATCTTCGGTACTCCCGATAAATATACTGACGGTCATATTCAAATAAAATCACTGCTTCTTTCAAAATATCCTGAAAGATAAAAAAACTTTCATTCATCGTCAGGCTTTCCCGATTTGCCATGTCCTCCAGTTCCGGATTCTCCATTCTGGTAATATTAATACTCCCGATGATCTGGTTGGGCAGAACTCTCCACGGAGCAGTCAGATTGGAGACCGGCTGGTTTTCTTTCCTCTGCCGTGCCCCCAGTTCCAGCCAGTCGCTGAAAGATCCTGGATCTCCATATGGCCTGACCTTAAAATCATCCCGGTATATTTTGATGCCTGAAAATCTGCGCGTCAAATCCTGTCTGCGCCTGACAGCAACCGGCTTGATGATATCGTAATCACTGTTCGCGTTCTTTAAAAAGTACAGCTTCCCTGAAAATGGACCGACTTTCATGATCTTTTCCAGAGAATCCTTTTGCCCAAGTAATTTCTGGATATCATACGAAAACAGGATCGTTTTCTCAAAATCCGCTTTCCTGTAACGATCCTTCTGGAACGCCGGCCGTTCCCAGAATTCACCTGTCTGCAGTTTCTCCGTTTTTCCGGAAGAAAACTTTACATGAACTGTTCTTTTTGTAATATTTACTTCGTTTCTCTCCAGTGACAGCTGCAAGGTCCTTTGGCCGTCATATCTGATCCCGATCTTATAATCATAATCTGATTTTGATACAGAATCCTCCTGCGGTTTAAAATCATATGCAGGATTCTGCAGATTATGAATATAGATATCAAAGGTATCCGAGAAGCCCAACGGATTTACACTCTTCAGACTGTTGTTTACTTTCTCAAATAACCGATGGCTCCATTCGCCTCTGCAGGGGGATAACACAAACGCCGTTCCATGTTCCCATCCGTAGTTCTTATACTTATCATAATCTTCCCCCATCAGCCTTTGACACAGTTTCTGATAGCTGTAAGGCTTTTTTTCAATGGTTGCTTTCACGTCTTTCAGAAGCCTTGCATTTGAAAACTGATTCCAGTCCACCTGCCAGTACAGCATTTCCTCATGCATCTTTCTTGTATACATCCGGGAGACCAGCGACAGTTTATCCAGCGCAAAACGCCCGATCCCTTTTGCTCCTGTTTTTATCCTTCCTCTCTCACTTTTTATCTCTTCTTCTTTGCTGCTTGTCCCAATCTGCATCCAGGAGGTTGTTACCGTCTGTTCATCCATGCCGGACCCATTGTCGATCACCAGAATCTGATTATATTTTTCCAGCACTTCTTTTAATTTTCCGTTCTCTTCCTCTGTCAGCTTTTTCTTTACCAGACCGCTTTTTTCAGTCATGTAACATTTTAATACTTCGTAATAATCTTCTTCCCGGAGCATTTCTCTCAGACCCGCGGCCGGCAGGGTATCCGGAACCTCCGGAAACGGCATATCAAAACAGACATACACACAGGAGGCATCTGCGTCATAGGCATTTTTGATCAGCTCGATCAATGCGCCGTCTACATCTGTAATGTTTTCTCTGCCAATCAGTCTGGCTGCTTTCGCTCCAACTTCAAAGCCAATCTGCATGTATTCACCCCTCGACTGAACAAAACATATAATTCTGTATCTCTTTTACCGAAACACGTTTGGATCTCCCTGTAGAATTGATCGATCTTTTACTGATATATTCCCAAAATTCCTGGCTTTCCAATATCTGCCTGGCCTGTTGGAGCGTCATTTCTTTTCCTGCCCGGATATAAAATCCCGCATATGGAATCGTATCCTCATCTAATACTGCGCATTCAACCTTTCCTGTAAGTACAGAAGGAATCATTAATTTCTTTTCCTGCATATACCTGATCGCCTGACTTCTCCCATATTCATACCATGCCACAGTTTTTTCTGATTTTCTCCTGAGCAGTTTCTCTTTGAACTGATACAGATAGGCATAAACCCCCGGATATCTGCGCTGAAACTCTTCTTCCTCTATATGCATGAGAGTTCCATCGATCATATGATAAGGAAATATAATCTTTTTCCTGCGGTCTGACCGAATACTTTTCATACTGCATGCATTGCGTATCAGCTGCGGTTCCAATATATAGTCTCCCACCCGATATCCGCCGTCCATTTCTTCATATTCATCCAGTATAAAAGCCTCATTGCATAACGTGGCAATGCAGTTTGAAATTTTAAAGTAATCGCCAAATCGGTATTCCCCCGAGGCGGTCCCATTTTCCACAAAATTCCACTTATTTTGAAACAGTTCTTTACGGATGGCGAATGATTTCCGATTTAATACATCATGATACCTGAGATGATCCGCGCCGCTGTTTTTCTTCAGCACAAGAATCGTTGAAGATGTAACTGCATTTTTGAATTTTTTCTCGCTGGTATAATCATATACATCGGTAGCATCCTCTTTGATCAACGCTCTCAGGTCGTTCGCCGATACATTTTTATAAATGCTGCTGGGAATGATATACGCCAGGATTCCATGATCCTGAAGGCTCCTTAAACCATCTTCGACAAATGCATAATAGTAATCAAATTTTCCTTTCCGACATGTTGAAAAATTGGCGCGAATATATGTTTTTTCTTCATTCTCCAGATCCTTGTATGTAATATAGGGAGGATTTCCCAGCACATAGCAGAATTTTCCTTTGACGGAACGTAACGCATCGGACAGATGAATGTCCCACTTGATATCTTTTATATGATATTCCGCAGCAGTTTCATTTAAATTTCTGATACAGTTTTCATAATGCTCCCGTTCCAGTTCGTATCCTGTAATGTCCCGCTCCAGACCGTTTTTAATGAGACTTAATGGCATCTCCCGGTCGATACAATCGCTGATATACCGTCTGACTATTTCCATCAGAATATGACCGTCACCGCATGAGTTTTCAAGTACGCGCCTCCCAAACAGGCCGCACCTGTAATCCGCAGCATCCAGCAATTCTTTCGCATATGCAGATGTCGTAAATACTTTACAGTGATTTGCCATGTCTCTCCCCTTGTGTTCCAGTCTGATTCTATTTTGCACTCAATGCCTCTGCTCTTTGTTGTCATACGTCTCACAGAACCTGGCCGCGAAGGACGGGCCGGTCCCGCGTCTCTGGCCGAATCCCCAGCTTCTTCCCTGTTTTTTATCATACCATATTTTCGCGCGCTTTAAAAGTCCCCGTATTTTTCTGGACAATTACTTATAACGATATTCAAACAGATGCTTCTTATCTAATCACTTCCATCAGCCATGTGATTGCTGCTTCATATTCTCCTGCCCTCATGCCAGCAGAAATATCGGACACACGCACTGCGGCGCTGTGGGAGCTGCAGTGGCGGGGGATCCCGACGGTTTCATAAAATACATCACTGACGAAATCAAAAAAGCCATCGGCGACGAGAAGGACGAGCTGAAAGCCAGCTGCCTGAATGTGGAAAGAAGCGTTTCCATCGTCAAAGAGTCCTTAAACCTGACGGAAGATTCTCCGCTTAAGGTATGCGGCGCAGTCTATCACATCGGCAGCGGTGAAGTGGAATTTCTCGATTAACAGATCCCGTGATACGGCAAAGGGCGGAAACCACCATGGGTTTCCGCCTTTTCTCCTGACTGAAACTGCCGCCGTCAGTGCCTCTGCTCCATATTATCATAAATTTCACAAAATCTGGCCGCAAAGGACGGTCCGGTCCCGCCTGCCAGAAGATGATGGATGTCCCCCATGCGCTGGCTGCGGAACATGGCGATTCCCCGTTCCCGCTCTTCCGTGGTGATCTCCGTCACAGAAGTGGGCGCCAGCACCAGTCCATGCCAGAGCGCAAAGGGCGACACATTGATCAGGTGGGACAGCAGCACACAGGTCAGTCCGAAATGGCAGAAAAAGGTGATCGTGTCCGTATTCGCCTTTTCCACGCGGTAATGCATGCCCTCCCGCACATAGCCGTATCCGGCAAGCAGCCGGTCAAAATGTTCGATCACGTTCTCATACACCGAAACAATATCGCTGTGCGCGGCGACCGCGGAAGTTTTCCATCCCTCCCGGTCCATGTATTCCGGATGAGCCAGGTAATAGGACGGCATCATATCCCAGACGATCCGGGACGCGAACCTCTCCCCTTCCTTTCTGGTATTCGGATAAGCCCGCTGAAGTTCTTCGGAATCATTGATATCAAGCTTTGCCGGAAATTCCTGCAGCCAGTCCAGCGTCCTGGCCTTAAGCCCCAGTTTATTCAGCGTGCAGGACGCCGTCTCCTTTGCCCGGCCAAGAGGCGAGACAAAGCAGTCGCCCAGATGCAGGCCGCCTGCGGTCTCCGCCAGCAGCGCCGCCTCTTTTTTCCCGGTCTCTGTCAGGGAATCATGTTCATAGTCCGGGTCTCCATGACGTATCATCAAAATTCTCATGAATATTCCTCCATTCTCTCAGGTGTCAAAGCATTGTACTGCCGACCTGTACTGTACGTTTCCATTCCGAAAAATCCCCGCCCAGATACTGCACGGCAATCCGATTCTCCGGCTGTGTATCAAAAAGATACAGCACAATTACAAAAAAATATTCCAGCGGCTTCATGATAAAATATACAAGGTCCGCCATCCAGCGGCTCCGGATATGCCGGGCAACGGGATAACCATAGCGGTCATAGAAATGCCGCAGTCTCCGATGCACTCCCGGCATCCGCTCTGCCAGCAGGTCCTCGAATGCGTTGGCCACCAGAAGCTGCCGGTTCGCCACGATCCGATGCCCATGGCGTACTCCCATCCGAAGGGGCCTGACCACCTTCGGGTGTCCTCCCGCGGCCACCGTACACAGGTAATGCTCATCATAAAGTACATTGGGCGGCGCCTTCTGAAGCGACAGCGTCCAGTCGCTGGTCTGCGTCCACGCCTGAATCAGGCTGTCCGGCTTCTGACCGAACAGGATCAGGATCGCGGTCAGCACACCCAGCAGCGGCCACATGAGCAGAAATGCAAGTCCGGAAAAACGGCGGGCCCGCTCCTGCTGCATGCATACCTGCCGCACAGTCTTTCCGAATACCAGAAGCAGATTGAAAGGATAGACCGCCAGCAGAAACTCACCCCCTGCCAGCTGAACAGTGAACAGAACGCAAAGCCCGATCCCCATATACATGGCGGACATGGCGAGAACACTGAAAAGCGGCGGCAGCTTCCTGATCGGAATCAAACGCAGAATCAGGTAACCCACAAACGCCACGGTCCCGATGGCGGCAACCGTGGGAATCGTCCATGTGGCAATGGGGGTATGAACCTGGGAATTGACCAGCGTCTCCGTCCAGTCTTCCATACGGACATCCGAAATCATCAGATAGCAGGCGACGCAGACCGCGCCCCAGAGAATCGTAACGGCATCCGTAATCCTTGCCGTATCAAGCGCCTCCATCTGATAACGCAGCCGACAGAGCTGCCACAGATTCCAGAAAGTAAGCGCAGCCGGATAAAACAGAAATGCGCCGATCAGAATTCCGACCAGAAGGGCAGAAGACAGATCCGCCCCGTCCTTCCCACCGTATACAACAAGCCATGCGCCGGGAAACATCACTGCGGTCCCCGCCAGCAGCGAACCTGCGGCAACATACAGATTTGGTCTTTTTCTGAAATGATCCTGGATTTTCTGAAACATATAAGCCTCCTGTTTTGGTCAATGACTGCATATCCTGAAAACTTGAAAATTTTTCCTCCTTTTAGTATAATAAATCCAGCAGAAAACGCAATAAAATTATGAAAGGATTTATTTATCTTCCGACCATGAAAAAAAATTCTCTTTATCTTATTCTGGCAGCCGGCGTCCTGTCCTTGTGCGGTGGATGTAAAAAGCAGGAACCGCTTCCTGCCGACTCTGATTCATCCGAATCCGTGATCCCTTTAACCGTATGGAGCGGAGAAGAGGACGAAGCGCTTCTGAAGGAGATCTGTTCCTCTTTCCAGTCCTACTATGCCGGCCAGGTCTCTTTTCAGATTACGTTTCAGCCCCAGAGCGAATCCGGGTGCAAGGATGCTCTGCTGGCAGATCTGGAGGGCGGCGCAGACGTATTTACCTTTGCGGACGATCAGCTGGCGGCGCTTGCTGCCGCGGGCGCGCTGGATCCCCTGGAAGACCCGGAAGAGATCCGCGCTTCCAATCTGCCCGCCTCGGTGGAAGCCGCCTCTGTAGGCGATACGCTCTACGCATTTCCGCTGACCGCAGATAATGGATACTTTCTATATTATAACAAGGCTTATTTTTCGGAAGATGACATACAGAGCATGAACCGAATGACAGAAATTGCCGCGGAACAGGAGCGGCTTTTAACCATGGACTGGTCCTCCGCCTGGTATGTATATTCCTTTTTCGGCAATACCGGTCTGGAAGTGGGCCTGAATGAAGACGGCCTGACCAATTTCTGTACCTGGAACAGCACGGAAGGTCCGATCCACGGCGTCGATGTGGCGCAGGCCATGCTGGACATCGCCGCCAGTCCCGGCTTTGCCAGCCGCACCGATACGGAATTTCTGGCCGGCGTGCAGGACGGGTCCGTAATCGCCGGAGTCAGCGGCGTCTGGAACAGCGTTGCGATCGAAGATGCCTGGGGTGAAAATACCGGAGCGGCAAAGCTGCCCTTCTATACCTGCAAAGACCGGCAGGTGCAGATGGCTTCCTTTTCCGGCTGCAAGCTGGTGGGCGTCAACGCCTATTCCCCGCAGAAGGAATGGGCGCTGAAGCTGGCTGAATGGATCAGCAATGAAAGCAGTCAGACCCTGCGTTTTGAACAACGGGGACAGGGACCGTCCAATATCCGGGCAGCAGATTCTGCCGCAGTTTTGGAATCCCCCGCCATTGCCGCGCTGCTGGCGCAGTCGGAATTCTCCCAGCTCCAGCGGGTCGGGGGCAAATTCTGGGACCCTGTCTCTGCCTTCGCACTGAATATGGCCGAAGGGAATCCTTCCGGCGCATCGCTTCAGGAACAGCTTGACCGGCTGGTGGAGGAGGTAACCGCGCGTTAAATGTGGCCGGCAATAAAATATGTCGGCAGTGCAGAACCCGGGGATCATGGTTCCCGGCCCGATGAAAACAAAATCTGGAGGAGATCCTATGAAAAACAGACTGACTCTGCAGCAGCGCCTGATCCTGCCCATTGTCCTGTTGGGACTGATCACACTGCTTTCAAATATTCTCGCGGTATTTGGCATCCACAACGTAAACGCCAATGCCGGGATCATTGTCGACCGGCATATGGTCAGCGAAGCACAGCTGGAAGATATCCGCCGTTCCATGATGGAGATCCATCGTCTGGCCCTGTCGCACATTATTGCAGCTGACCATGCCACCATGATCCAGCTGGTAGGAACGATCAAGGAAGAGGAGGCCGGGCTGGATGAGAAGCTGGCCGCTTACGCCTCCTGTGTCTCCCCGGAAGAGGAAGAAACCTACCGCATGCTTCTGGAAGATTACGACTCTTTTAAGCACGCGCTTGTCTTCCTTGTCTGTGCCAGTGCAGACAGCCGGACGCAGGCGGCCTATGCGCAGGCCAACGGCGACGTAGCGCTTTTCGGAAATGCAGCTGAGGAAAAAATCAATACCCTTTACGAATCTGTCAGCCGGCAGGCTGCGGCGGCGCGAAACCGCCTTTCCATCGTATATTTTATTTCTCTTGTGACCAGCGCCGCCACACTGCTCGCAGGGCTTTTCCTTGTATTTGCCGCTTTCCGCATCATTCGGACATCCGTCATCGCCCCGATTCGGGACGCCATGCAGACGCTTCAGGACAGTTCCGGGCGCACCGGAACTGTCGTGGGAGAAGTCCGAAATCGTACCAGAACATCCCGCGACCATGTACATAAGCTGTCCCGGCTGACCGATGAACTGACCGCCGCTTTTGAAGAAATCGCCGGCAACGCCGCTTCCATCCGGGACAACGCTGCAGACACGCAGACGGATACCCGCAGGATGAGCGGGGAATGCGCGGCAATCACCGCCTACTCGGTGGATATGCGCGGGCGGGCGGAAGAGATGGAGCAGTCCGCACAGAAAAACAAAGAAGCAATCCTTACGAAAACGCAGGAAATCATGGGTGTTCTGAATAAAGCGATCGAACAAAGCCGAAGTGTGGAGCAGATCGATCTTCTGACCAAAGACATCCTGTCCATCTCCTCTTCTACGGATCTGATTGCCGTCAATGCCTCCATTGAGGCTGCACGGGCCGGAACCGCCGGAAAAGGATTCGCTGTTGTCGCACAGGAAATCCGAAAGCTCGCTGATTCCTGTGCCGAGACCGCCGGCCATATCCAGCAGGTCAGCGTGGTCGTCACCGGCGCGGTGGAGCATCTTTCCGAAAGCGCGCAGGATCTGGTGGACTATCTTGGCCAGAATATCCTGACGCAGTTTGAACTGTCCGTCCAGTCCGGACAGCAGTACCGAAAGGATGCCGCCTATATTGAAGCCTCCATGGAAGCCTTTCAGCAGCAGTCAGAAAGGCTGCAGACTGCCATGGACGAGATCGCGGCTTCCATCACCGGCATCTCAGAAGCCATCGACGGCGCTCTGCCCGATGTCACCGGAGCCGCCGACAGCACCCGCATACTGGCGGAAGACATGACCGGAATCGCCGCCCGGATGGATACCAATCAGGAGATTGTGGGTGAACTGAATCGGCAGATGGATGTCTTTGCCAATCTGTAGATCAAAAGAGCGTGGCCGTTTTCACCGGTCACGCTCTTTTCAGCATATCTGTAATCTGTTCCTTCGGACGGTAACCGACTGCCAGTTCCGCCACTTTTCCTTCTTTCATGACAACCATAGTGGGAATATTTTCCACCTTGAACATGGCGGCCAGCTCCGGCTCTTCATCCACATTGACTTTGCCGACCTTTGCCCTGCCTTCGTACTCCCCTGCGATCTCCTCGATAATAGGGGAAAGCATCCTGCAGGGCGGACACCAGGTCGCCCAGAAATCCAAAAGCACCGGCACTTCGGACCGGAGCACCTCTGATTCAAAATTGTTCTTTGTGATTTTCAGCTCAGCCATCGTTATACTTCCTCCTTTGCCTTGTAATAAAGCATGCAGTGACAGTAACCTTCAAATCCCGGGTCCTCGATCTGCTCCCGGAATTCCCGGCACATACATTTATAATCTTCTTTTTTCTCCGTCCGGCAGGGACAGTAGCCTCCGGTTCTGCGCAGGCCTTCCTTTACCACCTTTACAATCTCCGCATCCGGATTTAATGTGATCTTCATTTGACTCTACCTCCTAAAGACTGATTCCTGCTGTATCATGATCCCATTTTACCAGAAGCCGGAGGCGCTGACTGTGACCGGGTCACATTGTTCGAAATATTGTGCCATTCTGCGTCAAATCTGCCTGAGCCCGTCTATATCCAGAAGCGTAATCACGCCGCGGCTCACCTCCACCAGATGTTCTGTCATAAAGCGCCGCAGCATTCTCGCCACGGCTTCACGGGCGGAATTGATCTGCCTGGCGATCTGTTCCTGCGTGATCCTGATCCCGGGGTCTTTGGTCCTGTCGTATTCCTGAACCAGAAACCCTGCAAGACGGCGGTCCAGCCCCGCGAAAAGAATCTGCTGCATCGTCCACATCACGCTGGAAAAACGTTCTGTCATCAGTTCATACACAAAACATTTCACATGGATATTTTCCTCCGTCAGCTGCCGGAATGCCGCCGCGGGAATGACCAGAAGATCACAGTCCTGCTCCGCTTCCATATAGGTGTCAAAGGTAATCTGGCTGATGACACAGGCGGCGGACAACACGCAGGGATCTCCCTTTTCCAGGCGGAACAGCGTAATCTCCCGCCCCTCTTCCGAGAGCAGGTATACCCGGACGCTGCCCTTCTGCACGCATGCCATGCCCAGACAGAGGCTCCCGCTGCTGTAGATCATGCTGCCCTTTCCATAGTGCCGGAACACGGCATGATCTTCTGCATACTTTTTCTGCGCATGTTCCAGATGCTCCCAGAACGGGAGACCAGAAAGCATGTCCGCCGCCTGACTTTCCCTGTATCCTGTATCTTTCATACTCGTACCTCCGGACCTGAAAATGATGTTTCTGTTGTAATTATTTGTGAAAGCGCCTCTTCTTATCTGACGGTGATAATCGATAACCTGCCGCAGTCAGCAGCTCACGGTCCTTTGGGTCTCAGCCGTCAGCAGCGAAAGCACCCGGTAAAGGGGACGGTACAAGACTGCACAAAGCAGCACATTTCCGGCACAGTGAAGCAGGTCAAAATAAAGCCCGGCTCCCCAGTACGCCACCCCCGCTCCCGGACCGCCTGTTACAAAATAAGGGATTGCGCACAGAAAACCAAAGCACAGTCCGAAGATCCCGGAGATCATGCTCCACAAAATTACAGAATCGCTTTTGATCAGCAGCACGACCAGAGCGAAAATACTCCATATATACAGATAGGTGACCCACCAGATGCCAAATCCGTAAAAAAGGCCTTCCAGCATGACAAAAGCATAGATGATGGCAAATACCCGTTTTCCAAAGGTCCGCGTATACAATATGATCAAAAGCGTAACGATCTCAATATTCGGCAGAAACTGCATCCCCACCTGACCAGCGAACAGGAGTGCCGTCAGCATGGACGATATCACCAGCATTTTTGTATTCATCCGCATGTCTCTCTCAATACCCCTCAGTGAGCGTCAGCTCAAACACATCTCCATCTGTAATCGGCGTCTGTGTGGCGGAGGTGTTCACGGTCTCACCGCCTTTTGTCAGGCACCACCACTGCTGCCTGGATTCTTCCGCGGTCTCGCCGTCCACAGAAATAATGTAAAGACCGTAAGGTCCTTCTTCGCCTTCTGCCAAACCCTCCGCTTCCAACACGGCTCCTAAAAAATCCTCATCCGTCTGGTAAGTGAATTCCTTTTCACCGGCGTCGGCATGAACTACCTTTACCGTGATTTCCTTTTCTCCCGCCACACCCCTGGGGGCAAACTTCTGGTATCCCAATACTGCCCCAAGGCAAAGCACTAAAAGAAGCGCTGCAGTAATTAAAATTGCTTTCTTATCCTTGTTCATTTTCGTCCTCTCAATCCGGTTAATCAGTTACACGTTTTCTCACCGGTCCCCCGCAGAGTCTTCCGATAACTGCGCATAAAAGAAGCAGGCCTGCCTTACGTCAGACCTGCACCTGTTGCGCTTGTGTGGAATGCATGGCCCTGCAAGGAAGCTTCATTCCGCCTGTCTTTGGTAACCTGGCTCGCAGAAGACATCGTATGCTCTGCTTACAGTGACCGCATCGCTCAGGCTTCGCACCTGATTCCCCTTGGACAGACTTATATGATGTTGTCATCTTAGCATCGGAATCAGATTTTGTCAAATTTTTATTTTGTGAAAGTTCCCACAGAATGCATGGCCTTTATCCATCACCAAATTCATCAATGACCGGTTCCCCAGGCCTCAATGAGTTTCATATAATGAAACGCTTCCGAGATCGCTGCGTTCCGACATTTTGATTTTCCCTCCAGCGCCGCCTCCAGATCCAGTTCCTGAAGCATCCGCATATCAAAGCTTTTCACTCCCCTGTCAGTCTTCGAACCAGCTTCCGCACCCGTCCCGCGCTGCGCCGGATAGCCGTTTCCGGGAGCGTTCCCTCTTTATACGCACGGCGGATATTTTCATCATCCTCCGGGTTTCCCGGCATAATAAGATCATTTCCCGCCGCTATGCATTTCCACGGGATACTTCCGTCCTCTGGGACTGTCGTATTCCAGTCGGACATGATGACGCCGTCATATCCCCATTCTTCGCGGGCGATCGCGGTACAGAGAGCCCGGCTGTTGGCCGCATGGACGCCGTTGATCTGGTTATAAGAAGACATCATGGCTGCCGGCGCGGATTTTTTCACCGCGATCTCAAATCCCCGCAGATAGATCTCCCGGAGCGCCCGTTCGGTTATGCGGACGTCGACTCCCATCCGGTTGTCCTCCTGATTGTTGCATGCAAAATGCTTGATCGTCACTCCGCATCCCCTGCGGCTCTGCACGCCTTCTGTCACCGCCGATGCCAGAAGTCCGGAGAGCAGAGGATCTTCCGAATAATACTCAAAGTTGCGTCCGCACAGTGGATTTCGGTGGATGTTCATACCCGGGGCCAGCCAGAGATCCACATGGAATTCTTTCATTTCTTCTGCCACAGCCGCTCCGAATTCCCGCATCAGTTCCATGTCCCATGACTGCGCCAGCGCCGTGCCCACCGGAAACGCCGTGCAGAACTGATAGTAGGTATCGGCGCCCTCATGGTGCACGGTCTCTTCCAGAAAGCCGTTTTCCAGGGAACCCAGAACACCGACGCCGTAGACACAGTCCGTGCTGCGGTCCACTTCATAGCTCTGCCGCAGACGAAGTCCAGCCGGGCCGTCCGCCATGATCAGGGAGCGGACACCGTATTTTTCTTCCAGCGCTTCCGTCGTCTCCCCGGCGGAGCCGGGCACCCGGACCCCGGAGGAACCCAGCGTACTGGTGCCCTTCGTGATGTTTCCGTACAGAAGCGGAATCAGTTCCTCCGCAGGAACCTCCTCCGCCAGAAAATCATCTTTCTGACAGGTCCGCTTCTTCTCCTCCTGAGGAGTAAGGGTTAAATTGGGTACTCTCTGTTCTCTGGCCAGTTCCATCCATTCTTCGAATTTTCTTCCGGCTGCCTCCGCCGCAGGAAGCGTATCCAACGCCGGAAATTCCATGCCGCTGTATACGGTCTTTTCCAACACGGTCTGCTTTTGAACCGTAAGCAGAGAAACAAGCTGCAGGGACTTTGCATGATTCCCGATCCATAAACCGTATGTTCCTGCTTCCACGATCCACGCATGCAGCGATTCAGAAAATCCGGCAAGATACGGCCACTCAACGGATACGGTAAGCCGCTCTTCTTCCCCGGGATTCAGACAGCCGGTCTTTGCAAAACCGACCAAACGCTGATATTCCTTTGCGCCGCCGGTCTGGGGCAGGGTCACATAGGCCTGCACCACTTCTCTTCCCGCATAATGGTTTCCGGTATTTTTCACAGATACCGCTGCTTCCACACCCCGCTCTGTCTCCCGACACCCTTCAAACTTTATGGAAAAGCCTGTGTAGGAAAGTCCATATCCAAACGGAAACAGGGGCTCTATGCCAAAACTGTCAAAACAACGGTAGCCCACATAAATCCCTTCCCGGTATTCTTCTGTTTCCAGATTTCCGTTTAAGTATCCAAAGCTTTCCGCAGAAGGATAGTCTTTATATCGCCTGGCCCAGGTGGTCGTAAGCCTCCCTCCAGGTACGGCCCGGCCAAACAGCACATCCGCGGCGGCATGACCTCCCTCCTGTCCCGGCAGAGAAAGAAGCAAAACCGCTTTTATATGTTCCGTTTTTTTCAGGATATCGGTCAGCTCTACAGGCGCGCCCACGTTTAAAAGCAGGATGATGGGAACGCCGGATTCATTCAGGCAGCAAAGATCCTCCTGTTCTTTTCTGCTTAAATAATAATCGCCTTCTTCCCTTCTTCGGTCTTTTCCTTCGCCGGCAATACGACTGATCACATAGACCGCAGCCGAAGCACCTTTCAGATCCTCTGCTTCGATCTTCCGTCCGTCCGGCAGGACAAACGGATGCTCCGCATAAGCGTCGAACGGATTTTTCACCTGTTTTGCACGGTTCAGAATTTTCTCTTTCCATGCAAGTCGGGCTACCTCATAACGCTTCTCATAGTCTTCGATCCAGCATTCGCTGGTGATCACCGCTCCCGCTGCCCTGAGGCCCTGACAAACGGAGATACTTTCCCGGCTGTTCACATCTCCGGAGCCGATGCCTCCTTTTACCGTGCGCACCGCGCCGCCGCCGAACAGCGCCAACGGCCTGGAAGCATCCAGCGGAAGGACCTCTTCATTTTTCAACAGAACCATGCCTTCCGCCGCTGCCCTTCTCGCCAGCCGGCCATGCAAAAGCTCACGTTCAGATCTTTGGTTATTCTGTGTTCCGCTGTGATTCTGATCTGTATTCCTCATGTTACCCTCCTGAGATTCAAAAATATAACAAGAAAAAAGAAGAACTGCTGCAGCTTCCTTCCTCATCTGAAAAGCTCCGTACTGCAGCAGTCATTTCTATTTGATATAAACGGCACTGATTGCCTGCATCCGCAGAGGCGCGCAGACGCGGATTTTGCGAATGCAGGACCCGCGTCAGATGCTCCCTGGAGCATCCAGCCGCACAAGTGGACTTTTTTTTAACGCCGGATATATAAAATTATGCAGTTTTTACTCTTTTACACCGCCGAGCGTCACACCCGCAATGATATATTTGGACAAAAGCAGATATACCAGAATGATCGGAACGATAGCGACCAGAATCATGGTATAGATCTTGCCCATATCAAAGTTCATATAGTCCGCGCCCCTGAGCGTCGCGATCAGAATCGGGACGGTCATCTTCTCCTTTGACTGGATCACCAGCGCCGGGACGAAGTAGTTGTTCCAGGAGCTTACAAACGTAAAAATTGCCTGCACCGCGATGGCCGGTTTCATAATCGGGAGCACGATCTGGTTAAATGTCCGGAACTCTCCGCAGCCATCGATCCTTGCCGCCTCCACAAGGGACATGGGAAGAGACGACTGCAGATAGCTGTACATGAAATAAAAGACGGACGGAGCGGCAATGGACGGGAGGATCAGAGGAAGCAGGGAGTCATACATTCCCATATTCGTGATCAATCTGAGAAATCCCATAGCCGTTACCTGCGTGGGCATCACGAGAATCGCCATGATAAAGGTAAACGCCGCCTTCTTTAATTTAAAATCATACGCGTACAGACCATAGGCTGTCAAGGCCGAAAAATAAGTAGCAATCGCAGCGGAGCAGCCGGAGACAATCAAACTGTTCAGAATTCCCCGGAACATGGGGAACGTTCCGTCGTTGGCCACATTTTTCAGATTGGTAAACAGATAACTGCCCGGCAGCGCCGAAAATCCTTTCTGCAGGTCTGCGTGCGATCTTGTTGCGTTGATAAACAGAATGTAGAAGAAAAACAGGCACATAAATGACAGAATGATCAGTACCACATGCGCCACGATACTCCGTAAATGACTGGGCTGTTTTGATTTCATAACTCTATCCCCTCCTGCTCTGTTTTTTTGCTTTCTTCGCCGCGGCTTTGGAACCGTCAGGATCATCATTGTTCGTGATTCGGTATACAAAGAAGCACAGAATGCCGCTGACAATAAACAGATAGACCGAAAGTGCGCCTGCCATGCCATAATTCCGGCTCTTCAGATGGCTGTTCAGGAACATGATCAGTGTCATGGACGTACGGTCCGGCGTACCCTGACCATTGGTCAGAATCTGAGGCACGTCAAACATCTGCAGGCCGCCGATAATCGCCGTGATCAGGGTGTAGGCAAGGATTGGGCGTATCTGCGGAAGCGTGATATAGAAAAACCGCTGGAAACTGTTGCACCCGTCCAGGTCGGAAGCCTCGAACACATCCGGGCTGATTCCCATGATCGCCGCCATAAGCATGATTGTGGAGTTACCGAACCACATGAGGAAATTCATGAGGCCCACCAGCGATCTGGTTCCAAAGACCGATCCCAGAAAATCGATGGGCTCCTTGATCAGCCCTATGGACAGGAGAATCTCATTGACCGGCCCGTTATTGGAGAACATGGTAAAGAACAGCATCGCAAACGCGGATGCCATGATCAAATTGGGCAGATAGATCACAACCTTGAAAAACTGCGTCCCATGGATCTTAAGCCGGGCATCCACGAACCATTCCGCCAGCACCAGAGCAATCACGATCTGGGGAATGAACCCCACAATCCACAGAATCAGCGTATTGGCCGCGTATTTGAGCATGTCTGATTTCAGAAGGCTGATATAATTCTCCATCCCGATAAAATTAGGTCCGACTTCCTTGATACCAGAACGATAATATTCAAAAAAGCTGTACCGGATCGTATCCAGAAGCGGTATAAATGAAAATATGAAAAAACTTACAAAAAACGGAAGAATAAAGAAATATCCCCATTTCGAATAGTCAATCTTTTTATTTCTGGACTTCATAAACACTGTTCCTTTCTTTATCCCTTATGCATCGGGGCACAAAAGTGCCCCGTACAACTCTCTCTTTATTCCGGCCACTGAATCGCTGTAATGTCCGGATAGCGCTCGATAATCGCCGTCTCAAAATTCTCCTTTGCTTTATCAAAGTCAACTGCTCCCTGGAAATAATCGCTGAACGAATTCTGGAGCAGCTCTACGCATCCCTGATCATAAGCGGAAAGCGGTGCGATCTGGATGCTTTCCGCAACCGGAACGAAATACTGGAACGCATTCTGTCCTCCCAGGAATTCAGAAGCATAACTGCTGTCCTCTGCCACTTTCTGCATGCCGCTCTTTGTATTCGTATAGTCCAGATATTCTTTGGAGATCTTCAGCAGATTCTCCTGGTTCCCTGTAACCGCAAGGATAATGTCTTTTACCTTCTCCGGATTATCGGTGCCGGTGCATGCATGTACATAAGAGCCTCCCCAGTTATATTCCTGCGGCGGATTGGTAACTCCCCAGACGCCGTCCTCGCCGTCCCAGTTCTTCTTCAGAGTAAAATCTATGCCCCAGGCCGGGAAAAGGAACGCAAATACATTGGAGGAAGAGCCCATGGTCTTGTTCCAGTCGTCAACCCACTGCCGTTTTACATTTTTGTCCAGATATCCTGCATCCAGCCATTCTTTGGAATCCTCCACCCAGTCCATGATCTTCTGATCCACCTTGATCGTAGTCTCGCCCGGACTTACCCAGGGAGCTTCAATGCTGTTCCCGTACAGACGGAACGTATCCGCATAGGAAGCAAAAGTATAATATCCTTTTGCTTTCAGTTCCTCTGCCGTCGCTTTCAGCGTATCCCAGTCCTTCACCTTCTCACCAATCGCTTCCGGATCATCGGTGCCGAACACGTCCATGGCGATATCCCGGCGGTATACCAAAAGGCCCGGACAGCACTGCCAGGTGGAGCCTCTCTGAACACCGTTCACATCCGAGGCTGTTACTTTTGTAAACTCATACTGGTCTGCCAGATCCGCGTCCGGATCAATCCCAAGATCCGTAAGGGGCATGGCCACATCCGCATCCGCGTCTGTATATTTATACACATAATCAACCTCCGACAGGAAAATATCCACCTTGTCGTCCGCTGAAGCATCCGCCTGTCTTAAGAGCGCCTCATCCAGCTTCTGCTGATAGACTCCGTCCTCATTGGGATTGATGATCCAGTGGATCTCGGTACCGTCATTTAACGTCGTCACGGTACCGTCCGTCGAGGTTTCTTTCACCTCCGGATAGACCTCCTCCACACGCTTACGGAACTCGTCATTCCAGCTGTAGACATTGATAACCTTTCCTTCTTCACCGGACGATGCACCGCCGTCGGATGATTTGCCGCCGCAGCCGGCCAGCGAACCGGCCGCCACAGCCGCAGCTAACAAGACACAGATAACTCTCTTTTTCATTTGAAAAACCTCCTGTTATATTTTGTGAAGTAGCTCCTTCACTCGTTTTGTTGCACAAATTATAACGGGATTTTCCGGCGGGATATATTAAAGTTCTTACCAAAATGTCAGATTCATGACACATTTTTCGTGATTTTATTCTGCAGACACGCCTCCCCTAGCTTCTAATTCGTTTTAGGTCATGATTCTGATATTTTTCGCATGGTTTTTATTTATACCGGTCTGTAATATCCTCTATGATAGTTCTATCTATCTATGTTTAGAAAGGAGCAGAACTATTGAATCAACTGAAATTTATGGATGAACACGGCAGTTTTCTGATCAGACAGCCGGAAAATACAAGTTACCTGTACTTCCCTCTTGCATCCGAATGCGGGCTGAAAAGCGCCGTCACCCCCAGCCTTGGCGGCGATGCCAAGATCGACCAGGAGACCTTTCTGCTGGAACCGGTAAGCTCCGAGAACCTTCATAATAATCGTTCCACCCGCAACTTCTGGTTCCGAAAGGGCAGCGGCGAAGTGTACTCGGCTGCCGGATCCTCCGCAGAACAGGAGGCGCAGCAATTCACGGACACGCAGGACGACAGCGAGCTGACTGCGGGATTCATGTGGCAGACCCTGACCCGGTCTTCCAGAGCACATCAACTGACCTCTGCGGCTACTTCCTTCATCCCCCAGAACAGCAATGTGGAAATCCTGTATGTGACGGTTCAGAATCAGGCAGAAACCCCTCAGGAATTTACAGCATATGCCGCCATCCCCATCTATGGAAGAAGCGCCGACAACATCCGCGACCACAGAAATGTCACTTCCATGCTCCACCGGATCGAGACGACCAAAAATGCTGTGCTTGTCTGTCCCACCATGTCTTTTGACGAAAAGGGCCACCGCCCAAATGAAAACATCTATTATGCGGCCGGCTGGACTGAAGACGGCTGCGCGCCGGAGGCATTCTATCCCACGGTGGAAAGTTTTATCGGCGAAGGCGGAACCTTCACGCACCCCCGGGCGGTCTATGAATCCTGTCCCGGCGAACCGGCTTTTTATCAGACTGCCGGCAGGGAAGCCATGGGCGCCTTCCGCTTCGCGCCGGTCCTGCTTGCTCCCGGAGAAAGCGCGGACTATATCGTTCTCATGGGAGTGGAAAACAGCCGGGAAGAGATCCAAAACCTGGTCGACCGCTATCATACGGGCAGGCAGATCCAGAAAGCCCTGGAAGAAACGAAATCCTACTGGCAGAACCAGGTGGACATCGATTTCCACACGAAAGAGGCCGGCTTTGACCGTCTGATGAAGTGGGTCTGCTTCCAGCCTTATCTGCGCCGGTTATTTGGCTGCTCATTCCTCCCCCATCACGACTACGGAAGAGGGGGCCGCGGCTGGAGAGATCTGTGGCAGGACTGTCTCTCTTTGCTTTTGCTGAATCCCGAGCAGGTTCGATCCATGATCACAGCGAACTATGAAGGCGTGCGCATGGACGGAACAAATGCAACGATTATCGGAAGCGGAAACGGCAGCTTTATCGCCGACCGGAACGGAATCGCCCGGGTCTGGATGGATCATGCGCTCTGGCCGCTGATGACGACCAGACTCTATATCGATCAGACCGGAGATGTGGAACTGCTGAACCAGGAGGTTCCTTATTTTAAAGATGCGCAGATTATGCGGGGGACCGACACAGACGATCTGTGGGATTCTTCCCACGGAGACCGGCAGCGCACAACGGATCATACGATTTATACCGGCAGCATCCTGGAGCACCTCCTGATCCAGCAGCTGACCTCCTTCTATGAAGTGGGGGATCATAACATTTTCCGTCTTCGGGGAGCCGACTGGAACGACGCTCTGGACATGGCCTCCGAGCATGGGGAGAGCGTGGCATTTACCTGTGCCTATGCCGGAAATCTGCTGGACCTGGCCGCCCTGATCCGTCTTCTTGACAGTCATTCTTCCACGCATACGGCGGAGCTTTCCGAAGCGCTCACAGTTCTGTTGGAAGACGACACGGAAACCTTTGACAATATCCATAAAAAGCAGCAGATCCTGTCGGAATACTGCGCATCCTGCCGGCATGAAGTCAGCGGCAGGCGCGTCACCCATTCTCTGTCCGCCCTTGCGGTTAATCTGGTCCAGAAGGCAAACTGGCTGATGGAACATATACGGGAGCAGGAATGGATCGACGCCCCCGAAGAGGAGGGATGGTTCAACAGTTATTATGACAACCACGGACGGGCGGTGGAAGGAATTTTCGGCGGACAGGTGCGCATGATGCTCACCGGACAGGTCTTTGCCATCATGAGCGGCGTCGCGGAGGATGAGCAGATCCGTAAGATCACAAAGAGCGCGGATCACTATCTCTACCGGAAAGAAATCGGCGGGTACCGTCTGAATACGGACTTTCAGGAACTGAAATTCGACATGGGGCGCATGTTCGGATTTGCCTACGGGGAAAAAGAAAACGGCGCGGTTTTCTCCCACATGACAACCATGTACGCCAACGCCCTGTATCGGAGAGGCTTTGTAAAGGAAGGCTTCAAGGCGTTGAAAACCCTCGCGGACACGGCTCTGAATTTTGACATAAGCCGCATCTATCCGGGCATTCCCGAATATTTCCGCGCAGACGGACGGGGCATGTACCAGTATCTGACCGGCGCCGCCAGCTGGTTTATGATGACCATGCTCACGGAAGTCTTCGGCGTCCGGGGAGAGGCGGGCGATCTGGTGCTGCATCCAAAGCTTCTGGCCTGCCAGTTTGATACGGATGGAACTGCTTCCGTTGCCGCCTCCTTTGCAGGGAAACGCTTTACCATTGTGTACCGCAACAGAAATCATAAAGACTTTGGTTCTTATATCATCGGAGCTGCCGCATGCGACGGCAGGGAACTGCCGGTGGGAGAAGAGTCATTTCTCCTGATCCCCCGCCGGGATCTTATCGCATTGTCAGAGGACGTGCATCAGATCGTTATTAATTTAACATAGATGAATATTACAACGAAAGGACAGACAACATCATATGAGATATGGATATTTTGACGACAAAAACCGGGAGTATGTGATCGACCGGCCGGATACGCCGGCGCCCTGGGTGAATTATCTGGGTTCCCCGGAATACGGCGCGATCATCTCCAACCATGCCGGCGGCTACAGCTTTGTAAAATCCGGCGCAAACGGGCGGATTCTCCGTTATGTTTTTAACAATTTTGATCAGCCGGGAAGATACCTCTATATTCGTGACAATCAGTCCGGGGATTACTGGTCCGCCTCCTGGCAGCCGGTGGGCAAGGATCTCGCACACTACAAAAGCACCTGCCGCCACGGAATGGGATATACCCGCATGACGGCATGCTATGACGGGATCGAATCCGAAGCCCTCTATTATGTTCCCTTGGGAAAAAGTCATGAAGTGTGGGCGCTTTCTGTCACGAACCGTTCGGACGTCCAAAGGGATCTGACGCTGACCGGCTATGCGGAATTTACCAACCACAGCAATTATGAACAGGATCAGGTAAATCTGCAGTATTCGCTGTTCATCTCCAGAACGCAGTTCCAGGGCAACCGGATCATCCAGCAGATTCACGGCAACCTGGACGCCCTGTCCGAGCAGGAGCAGATTGATGAGAAAAATGTAACCGAACGATTCTTTGGACTCTCCGGTACGAACGTGTCCTCCTACTGCGGAGAGAAGGAACATTTTCTTGGGAAATATCACGGATACGGCGACCCGCAGGGAATCGCGTCCGGAGATCTGGGAAATGTGACCAGCTACAATGAAAATTCCTGCGGCGCGCTCTCCTGTATCCTCTCCCTGGCTCCGGGCGAGACCAGAACCGTCGCCTATGTGCTGGGGGCGGGCGGCGGCTCTGAATCGTCCGCGGTTCTGAACACTTATACAGACCCGGCAGAACAGACCGCCCGGGAACTGGCAGAGCTGAAAGACGACTGGCAGAAAAAGCTGGACCATCTGAAAGTGGATACCCCAAGCCCGGAATTCAACACCATGATCAATACCTGGAACGCCTACAACTGTTTCATGACCTTTATCTGGTCCAGAGCTGCCTCCTTCATCTACTGCGGCCTGCGCAACGGCTACGGCTACCGGGATACAGTACAGGACATTCAGGGAATCATCCATCTTGCGCCGAAGATGGCGGCGGAAAAAATCCGCTTTATGCTCTCGGCCCAGGTGAGCAATGGGGGCGGTCTCCCGCTTGTAAAATTTACCCACTGTCCGGGACAGGAAGATACCCCGGATGACGCCTCCTACCGGCAGGAAACCGGCCACCCCGCTTACCGGGCGGATGACGCCCTGTGGCTCTTTCCCACCGTATACAAGTACATCGCGGAGACCGGAGACCTTGCATTCCTAAATGAGGTCATCCCCTTCGCAGACAAAGAGGAGGCGACGGTCTACGAGCATCTGAAACGGGCCATATCCTTTTCCTTCGCCCACCTCGGGCCTCACGGCATGCCTGCGGGACTTTACGCGGACTGGAACGACTGCCTGCGCCTGGGCGCCGACGGAGAGTCGTCTTTTGTGGCCATGCAGTTCTACTATGCCATGACCATTTTAAAAAGATTCGCGGAATATAAAGAAGATACAGAGTATGCAGAATATCTGGAAGAAAAACAGGCGGAGACGGGCAAGGCCATGCAGGAGCTGTACTGGGATCAGGACCGCTTTATCCGCGGATACACTGAAGAGGGCGCGCAGATCGGCGCCGCCAGAGACCCGGAAGCGAATCTGTGGCTCAATCCTCAGAGCTGGGCAGTGATCAGCGGACTTTCTTCTGACGGACAGTCTGATACGGTGCTTTCCAACGTCTATGAACGCTTAAACACCCCCTACGGCGCCCTGCTGATGGACCCGCCCTACCACACCCATGCGTTCGACGGCGCCCTGGCGGTCATCTATAACCAGGGTACCAAAGAGAATGCCGGCATTTTCTCTCAGTCCCAGGGCTGGCTGGTGCTTGCGGAAGCCCTGCGCGGACACGGGGACCGCGCCTTTGCCTACTTTATGGAAAATGCACCTGCCGCCTGGAACGACCGCGCGGAAATCCGCCGTCTGGAGCCTTATTGTTACGGCCAGTTCACAGAAGGACGGGCAAGCGTCCATCCGGGGCGTTCCCACGTCCACTGGCTGACCGGAACGGCCTCTACCATGATGGTGGGCTGTGTGGAAGGCATCCTTGGCCTCCGCCCCGACCTGACAGGTATCACGCTGTCTCCGTCGATCCCGAAGGACTGGACACATCTGGAGATCCGAAAGGATTTCCGGGGAAAACACCTGCACATCGTGATCGAAAATCCGGACAGGCGGGAGTCCGGATGCGAACGGCTCATCCTGAACGGCCAAGAGCTGGACAGCAATCATATCCCTGCCGATCTCCTTGAGGATGAGAATGAAATCTGCCTGATTCTTTGATCTGTTAAATCATTTTTTCCCAATCAAATGAGGGAGCGCCGCGTTTTACGGCACTCCCTCGTTTCCGGACTTATCCTCCTTCGTCTCCGTCACGATATCCCACTGGATCGTATGATTTAAATCCCGGTATTTCTTCGGCGTCATCCCCACATATTCCCGGAACTGCTGGATAAAATGACTTTGTGAAGAAAATGACAGTCGGTTTGCAATATCGATCATGGAATACTCACTGTACTGCAGCAGATTTTTGGCAATCTCGATCTTCTGTCTGCGGATATAGGCGCTGACCGAATCGCCGGTCTCCTTTTTAAACAGACGCGAAAGATAGCTGGCGGATACCCCAAGCGCCTCGGACAGGTCCTCGATGGTGATGCGCTCTTTGATATGGGCGTAGATATACTCCTTGCAGAGGCTGATGTGCCTGGAATTCGCGTCGCTCTGGCAGATCTTATGCATCTTCTCCGTATAATCCAGCACCATGGCGTCGTGCAGGTTACGCACGCCCTGCACCGTATGTACGTCGTCCAGCTGCTGAATATAGAAATCGCTCATCCGGAACGCCTGCTCCAGTTCCATGCCCTTCTGCTTGCACAGGCGGGTGACCATGGCGGTAGTAATGACAAAATGATATTTTAGATTCGTAATGTGATTGCGGGAAAGAATCCCTACTCCGTCGCTGTCCAGAAACCGTTCCTGTCTGCAGTTATTTTTAACTGCTTCCACATCGCCGCCGGATACGGCCTGATAAAACAGAAATTCCTCCGTCGGCTGCCGGTGCTCCATCTCATCGAGCTCGTCTTCTGCTTCCAGGAGATTCCATTTGTCCTGATATCCCATCGCATCTTCTCCGTTTCTGTCTGTAACTTCAGCAATTTCTGTGTTTCGTTTAAAGTATACCTTAAAATGCGGATGGCCTCAATACTCTTTTATAAGGATATTGGAAGTACGTCCTTTTCAAATGAACATCGGTTTTGCAGGACTTTTCTCCGATTATTGAAAACACAGATGAATTATGGAGGTGGTACAGGGAAAGATTACATGAGATATACCTGAAGTTGAGAACCGGCGGCTTTACTCGCCGCCGACTCTCTTTAGCTTTCTGTTTACGGTAATTGTTCTGTGCGAAACAGTTTCTATTTTCCAAACGCCGCCTTCAGCTTCTCCTCCATCTCTTTTACGGACACCATATTCTGGATGCCGATGGCCTTTCCTGCCTTTTCCGCGTTGGACACAAGGTCCGCGCTGCACACGAACAGGTCCGCCGCACCCGGCATCACGTCATCGATGGTGGAGTGGACGACTTCCACTCCGCTGATCCCCAGATTGGCAAGCGCCTTTTTCACATTCATCTCCATCACAAAGGACGTTCCAAGACCAGAACCGCAGAAACACATAATTTTGTTAATCATTTTTCAATCCTCCATTTTAGTTCCGCATCTTCCCTCACTTCGTTCCGTAAAATCCTTCCGGGGCTTCTTACGGGCAGATGCTGTTTTTTTGTTTAAATTTATCAGTCTTACAGTATCATCATTTTCCCCTGCCAATGGTATAGTTGTAGATGATCGGCAGAAGGAAAAGAATCACCACAATGACCATTAAGGTATTGCCTGTGACCACTTTGATCAGATTGCCGAACACGATACCCACCAGCGTAAAATCCGTATCGGAGAAGGTCGTGTTGGCAAAGCCCATAGCTCCCAGGATCGGATACAGCCCCGCCGCCAGGAAGGTGGCCACAATACCATGGACAAAAGCTCCGGTCACACAGCCTTTCAGTCCTCCGGTGGCATTTCCGCAGACGCCCGCCGTCGCCCCGCAGAAGAAGTGAAGCACCGCACCGGGCAGGATGATGGCAACCGCGATCCCGGCCTGGCCCATAAGCGCCAGCACGGCCAGAGCGACAATACCGCCCACGAAAGAACAGAAGAATCCGATCAGCACCGCGTTGGGCGCAAAGGGAAATACCGTCGGACAGTCCAGCGCCGGTTTTGCATTAGGCACCAGCTTTTCGGAAATTCCCTTAAAGGCGGGAACCACTTCGTTGATCAGCATACGCACGCCGGAGAGCACGATATAGATCCCTGCGGAAAAGGTGATGGACTTAATGATGGAGTACAAAACCCAGTTATCACCGGCGAAGATCTCCGCGGCTGCCTCCGGGCTGGTAAATACGGCTACGCCGGAAACGACAATGTAGCACAAAAACATCGCCAGAGCAATGGATATGGTATTTTCACGAAGGAAGGACAGTCCCTGGGGGAAACGAATATCCTCCGTTGTCGTCGTCTTTTCATCACGCCCGAACAACTTGCCGATCTGGGCGCTCAGCCAATAGCAGCCGCTTCCAAAATGCCCGAGAGCCAGGGAATCGTCTCCAACGACTTTGCGCATGGTCGGCTGCATCAGCGCCGGAAAGACTGCCATAACAAGCCCCATGAGAAGCGCCCCTGTGAAGATCAGCGCCGGTCCCTGAAGCCCCGCGATGGACATAAGAATCGCCACCAGGCAGGACATATACAGGGCATGATGTCCTGTTAAAAAGATAAATTTTAGTTTTGAAAAACGCGCCAGCACCAGATTAAAGCACATACCGAGGGCAAAGATCGACGCCGTCTGCACCGCATAATCGGTCAGCCCCAGAGAGGTGATTGCCTCATTATTGGGAACGACGCCCTCTACGCCGAACGCGCTCTGAAACAGTTCTCCGAACGGAATGATCGCGTCCTGTACAACGTCGGCGCCTGCATTCAGCACGATAAAGCCGAGGATCGTCTTAATGGTTCCTTTAAAGCAGGTCTGGACATCTTTTTTCTGAAGCAGCAGACCCAGAAGCGCGATCAGTCCTACAAATATGGCAGGCGTGGATAAAACCTGCTGAATAAAATTTAATATCGTCAACATTTTCCTTTTCTCCTTTTTAGTGACTTGCAAAATACTGATACAGATGGTCCGCGTCCGGCGCTGTGAGAATCCGCTCCACTGCCTCTTCATCGGACAGAAGCTCCGAAATCTCCATCAGCGCGTCCAGATGGCTGTCGGAATCCTTCGCCGCCAGCGTGACGAACAGGCGCGCCGGTACATTCTTTCCGTCAAATACCACCTTGTTCCGAAATAAGGTCACGCCGATCTGTGTCTTCAACGCCCCCTGCTCCGGCCTTGCATGAGGAAGCGCGATGTTATCCGCGATCACGATATAGGGCCCCATCTTTTCCACATTGGATATGATTTCCTCCTTATAGCGGGCTTCCACATATCCGTGTTCTTCCAGCGGTTTTACCGCTGTCCGTATGGCCTCCTTCCAGTCCGCCGCCGCATCACAGATCTGCACATTTTCTTTTTTTAACAGTTCCATACAGTTGCCTCCTATTTTAAGTTCCGCAACTCCCCTTCCAGCCCCCTGGACCGGGAGGATTTCCAGCCGCCAAAGTGTCAGGAAATCCTCCCGGGGGTCTGTCTGGTTTATTGCTGTATTTTGTCAGGCGCCGGTACTGTTTCGGCTCCTTCGTTCTGATCATATCCTACCATTGAAATCTTCCGAACAGAAGTCCAGGTATCGTATCCGTTTTTTGCAAACACTGTATGGGAGAAAAGGGATTATGCCAGTAATTCTTTCATCAGATAATAAATCTCTGCAGCGGAGCCGCACCCCTCGATCCGGCTTAAAAAATCCGTCCCGCTCAGAAGCTGAAGGATATCCTGCAGGATCTTCAGATGCTTCTCCTGATCTTCTGCCGCCAGTATCATGACCACCTTCGCCTGCCGCAGTTCCGAATAAACGACCGGTTCCCGAAAAACCGCCAGCGACAGATCCAGACAGTTCACTCCGTCCTCCGGCTTGGCATGGGCAAGAATGACGTCCCTTGTCAAAAACATATACGGTCCATAATACTGCAGCTGACTGACGATGGTATTCAGATAATTTTTCTCAATGCTCTTATAATCCAGCAGGCATCGGCCTGCCATACGGATACTGTCCTGCCAGGAATCCGTTTTTTCATAAATATGGATACGGGAAACATCCAGAATGCTCATCAGGTCATTTTCCTGTGTTTCTGCTCCTTCCAGATACTCCATACTGCCCTGAATAAATGCCGTCAGATCCTTCCGAAGATCTTCATGATCTTCCGGACGTACGTATTTTTTTATCACACGGAACAGCTGTTCCCGGCGGGCCGTCACATTTTTCGGGAGGACCACCCGATGATTCAGAATGCTGCTCCGATCAAATTCCGTCAAAATCGGGTGCACAGTGATCACCGGAACCACGGTGTTGATTTTCACTGTGGAGATCACCAGATCGCAGATATTCTGTATGTTTACCATGTCGACCACTGCCCGTACATCCACGATCTCCGCAAATGGAAGAAGCTTCTGAATCTCCCTTTTCAGCATATTTCCGGTGGAAATTCCGTTGACGCAGACGATCAGGATACGCAGCCTGTCATCCTCACGTTTTGAGATCTTCAGAAACGCCCCGAAATGCAGGGCAAGGTACGCGATTTCGCCGTCCGGTACGGGAAAGCCGATCGTCTCTTCCAGTCTTCCGGCGGCGATCCTGGTCAGTGCACACAGCTCCGGGTACTCATGAAGGATATCGTTCCCGATGATATTTCCGATCTGTACGCCGAACTTATAACGGTACATGGAAGTATTCAGATGGACAAAAAGCGCCCGCTCCAGCTCTTCCCTCTGCTCAAAAAAGATGCAGGCAACCTTTTCAAAGTCAGAGATCAGCGTCCTGGTCAGATCATGGATATATTGTTTGGAATTGCTCTCAAAATATGCATCCGGCACAATATTGACCCGGGATCCCAGCAGATGCAGAGACAGATAGATCTGCTCCTCCGGCGCAAGATCCGGGAAATACTGCCGGACCAGAGCGCATTCTTTTGTCTTTGCGATCTCTGTCTCCTTCAGTCCTGCCATGGGAATCCGGTCCTTATCCCGGTACATGACCGGAAGCAGCGCCGCCAGGGAAAGCAGCGCTCCGTCTACATAGCTGATCCCAAGGCCATGCTCGATCTCCTTGAGCTTCTCATAACCGTCCTCAATCTCTTCCCTTCGGAAAAACGTGATCGTCCCTCCGCTGAACAGCGCCATCAGCTCGTGAAAATACAGCAAGAATAAAGCGCGGATTCTTATGGGCTCTCCGGACAGATAATATCCCCGTTTTGCCTGATAGTTCAGCTTCAGGTCATACTGTTTCAGACAATCCGCCGCTTCTTTCAGATCGCTGAAAATCGTATTTCTGCTGACCCCGCAGCAGTCCGTCAGTTGTTCCAGATAGACCGAACGGCTTTCATAGATTACACAGCAGATAATGACCTTTACCCGCTCCTCCGGCGAAAAGATATAGATCTGTTCCTGTTCATCCGATCCCAGCATGTTCTGAATCAGCGGCCTTTCGCCGTGGGGAATCAGGATTCCCTTTTCCCGAATTACCTCAAGAGGCGAAAGCTCCGACTGCTCCAGCCAGAGATTGATCTTGCAGATATCATAATACACGGTTCTCTTTGATACTTTCATCTCTGCACCGATCTGTTCCGTCGTGATATACTTTGTCTGGGTCAGCAAAAAATTCAGGATCTGTTTGCAACGGGCGTTGATATACAGCAATGCCATGACGACTCCTCCTTTCCCGTCTGTTCTCAGGATTTCCTTAAGGAGCATTATATAAAACAGAACCTGAAAATACAACAGGCGGGAAATCCAACCTGCTGCACGGGATTTTTGCAAAATTTGAAATTACCTGTTGACACTCACGGAACGTCATAGGTTAAAGTAAAGATATCAAGAACAGGAGGCGAATTGCCATGAGAACCGTAAAGGAAGTATCCGATTTGACAGGTATCAGCGTACGCACGCTCCACTATTATGACGAAATCGGGCTGCTGAAGCCGACGAATAAAAGCGAAGCGGGATACCGGCTTTATGACGATAAAGCGCTGGAAGCATTACAGCAGGTATTGTTCTTCCGTGAATTTGATATTCCCTTGAAGGAAATCAAAGCAATCGTTGAGAATCCGGCTCTTGACAGAAACCAGATTCTGCAAATGCAGAGGAACATGCTGACAGCCAAAAAAGAGCGTATGGAGCGCCTGATTGCCAGCATTGACGACATTCTGAAAGGAGAAAATAAAATGGATTTTGCAGTTTTCAGTAAAACAGAGATGGAAGAAATGTTCCAGACAATGATTGAACATATGCCGGAGAACATAAGAGATATCGCGGTCAAAGAATTTGGAAGCATCGAACGCTGGAAAGCGCATTATATGGAAGCGGTGTCTTCGGAAAAAATGCAGAAAGGCTATGCGAAGGTCGTCGAATGGTACGGCGGAAAAGACAAATTTTTATCTGTCGCTCAGAATCCCGTCAGCAAAGAAGTTGCAGAAAGCTATCAAAGACGGCTGGAAGCAATTTTACAAAAACTGGCCGCAAAGCAAACATGTCCCGTGGATTCGTTTGAAGTAAAAGAGATTGTCGGCGAATACGGTTTTATTATGAAGAAGTTTTCACAGATCAAAGAGGAGAAAGGACTCATGCTGGCACAGGCGCAGTACTACCGCAACGAAAATGTCAGACGGATGACGGATGAAAAATATGGAGACGGAGCTTCGGATTTTTTTGCGCGGGCGATGGAGGCTTTTTACGGGAAGGAATAAGTCAAAAACCCCGCCGGAATCGCGGAAAGGAACAGGTCAAAGACCCCGCTGGAATCGCAGAACATTAAATTTGTTTCATCAATGAACAGAAAAGGGCAGGAAATCTTGGAGAGGAGTCCTGCTCTTTAGTTCTTTTCTGCTGCCATAAAACAAATCCACTCACATCTCTATTCGTCAAATGTTTCCTTTTCCAGAATCAGGTGCTTTGCATTCGTATATTCTCCCACGGTTGTCTCCATCGCCTCGCAGGCTTTCTCCAGAGACAGTCCAAGGGTCCGTATGACCGACTCCACGTTTTTCACAAGTCTTCTGGCTTCGCCGATTTTTACCCCTCTCGACTCACCCTTCAGTATACCGATTTTCTCGCCTTTCAACACACCGATTCTCTCGCCCTTCCGCACGCCCCTTGCTTCACTTTCTCTCATCAGGATATCATGTTCAAATTCCAGCACCTTTCCGCCCATATCACAAACTCCTTTCTGTATCCTCTCTTTTCCATATGCCAGATGGTTGACGATTGTTTCAATCAGCCTCTTTAATTCCGTAAAATCATAATCTGAAAGCCGATGACAATCACGCAGAGCATTAAGTTTCTGATAGATGCACTGATACTCTTCCAGAAAATCCCGAAGTTTTTCCTCATCCTCTTCAATCTCTTTCAGAACCGCTTCATATCTCATGATATAATAGGGAAGGAAAAACAGCAGCTTTTTCCGAAAGATATCTTCAAAATCATACCGATTCACTTTGACGATCGGTGTCCGGTAATCAACAACCGTTCCGTCCGGAAATTTCATATGTACCACCAGAAAATCCGGCGTTCGATCCGTATACCGAAGATAAAGAACACAGGAATGCGGATAATCAATCGTATACTCATATCCCGATTTCTCCGCATGTTTTAGGGCAATCAGGAAATCATATTCGATCATACGGATCGCCATGGTGCCGTCCGGGCTGCTCTGGCACTCCACATGATAATATTTATCTGCAATCTTCAGATAAGAATCCGTGATTACTTTGTCTTCCATGATCTCCAGATGTTCATTCTGAAGCGCCGTCACAGGTTCTGAATCCGGATACTGTTTGCCAAACACTTCATTGATCAGCGGAATGACCAGGTGCGGCATTTTATCGATCATCGTGCGGAACACATCGTCGTATACGGTTCCACTCTTTGATTTTTCTTCAGCAGACGGTACCTCCTGCTGCCGGTGGAAACGGCCGATTTTCTCTTTTTCGTCCATTAGCTTTCTCCCTTATTATACCCTTCTGCACACAGGTCCTGCAAGAATTTTTCCGTGATTTACGCAATCCAGCGGTCTTCTGCTGAACCTGCATGTCAGAGAACAGTATTTATCTGTAAATGGAATTTCGGAACAGAACGGTTCCTTTTGATTTCAGATGTGTATATTTTCCTTTTCATTATCATCCACAATGATCAGCATAGTTTCTTCATTCAAAATGATCAACAGAGAGCTGTACAGCATTCCCCAAGAATCACTCCCTTTTATTGAATCATACAGTTTCCATGCCTGTCCTGTGTATCACATACTTTCCTTATTCATGACCAGGCGCTTTGCATTCGTATATTCTCCCACGGTTGTCTCCATCGCCTCGCAGGCTTTCTCCAGAGACAGTCCAAGGGTCCGCATGACCGACTCCACGTTTTTCACAAGTCTTCTGGCTTCGCCAATTTTTACCCCTCTCGACTCACCTTTCAGTATACCGATTCTCTCGCCCTTCCGCACGCCCCTTGCTTCACTTTCTCTCATCAGGATATCATGTTCAAATTCCAGCACCTTTCCGCCCATATCACAAACTCCTTTCTGTATCCTCTCTTTTCCATATGCCAGATGGTTGACGATTGTTTCAATCAGCCTCTTTAATTCCGTAAAATCATAATCTGAAAGCCGATGACAATCACGCAGAGCATTAAGTTTCTGATAGATGCACTGATACTCTTCCAGAAAATCCCGAAGTTTTTCCTCATCCTCTTCAATCTCTTTCAGAACCGCTTCATATCTCATGATATAATAGGGAAGGAAAAACAGCAGCTTTTTCCGAAAGATATCTTCAAAATCATACCGATTCACTTTGACGATCGGTGTCCGGTAATCAACAACCGTTCCGTCCGGAAATTTCATATGTACCACCAGAAAATCCGGCGTTCGATCCGTATACCGAAGATAAAGAACACAGGAATGCGGATAATCAATCGTATACTCATATCCCGATTTCTCCGCATGTTTTAGGGCAATCAGGAAATCATATTCGATCATACGGATCGCCATGGTGCCGTCCGGGCTGCTCTGGCACTCCACATGATAATATTTATCTGCAATCTTCAGATAAGAATCCGTGATTACTTTGTCTTCCATGATCTCCAGATGTTCATTCTGAAGCGCCGTCACAGGTTCTGAATCCGGATACTGTTTGCCAAACACTTCATTGATCAGCGGAATGACCAGGTGCGGCATTTTATCGATCATCGTGCGGAACACATCGTCGTATACGGTTCCACTCTTTGATTTTTCTTCAGCAGACGGTACCTCCTGCTGCCGGTGGAAACGGCCGATTTTCTCTTTTTCGTCCATTAGCTTTCTCCCTTATTATACCCTTCTGCACACAGGTCCTGCAAGAATTTTTCCGTGATTTACGCAATCCGGCGGTTTTCTGGCTGAACCTGCATGTCAGAGAGCCGTTTTTATCTGTAAATGGAATTTCGGAACAGAACAGTTCCTTTTGATTTCAGATGTGTATATCTTAGCATATTCCGGCATGGGACGCAATTATATTTTTACATAATTCATGCAAAATTCATGCAAAATTGAAAAGCATAAGATATTTTTCATACAGCAGGGTTTTGCGGCTCTGCAGCATGAAACGTAACAGGCGCAAATGAAGCCGCCGGCTTTCCTGCAGCAGATTTCGCAGCAGATTCGCACAATGTTTTTCTTTGCAGGGAATCTTTATCTATGGTATAATTTTCCTGAATGGAGGATTTTATATGGCTGCTTTATTTTCAGGGGGACTCTTACTGGCTTTCAGTCTGCTGACCGGTCTGGTACTGACCGTCGTCGGCATGTTTCTTGGACATATTATTCTGTTCGACAGCATATTCTTTGCCGTTCTATCCGGCATCGCGGCAAATATGCTGCTTCATCTTCATCCTGCGCTCTCGCTTCTGGTCGGAATTGCTGTTCTTTTGTTCCTGTTCTGGGTACAGCACACCCGATTTGGTTTCTGGATCGTCGGCGGGCTTCTCTCATTTTTCTGGGCATTTCTCTTCAGTATCATCGCCTATGACGCCACCCACAAGGATATGGTCTGGACCTACGTGGTAATGGGGCTTGGCTTTGTGATCATGATGCTGCTTCACCTGAAAGCGCGGAGCAACGATATATAAAATATTTCTGTCTGTGCGGTTGGACGCCCCAGGGAGCATCCAACCCGACTCCCACATTTGCAGAACCCGTGTTTCTGCGCGTCCGGCTATCTCAGCCGGTTCTTACTCTTCCGATATTCCGACGGGCTCAGGTGGTATTCTTTCTTAAACGTCCGGATGAAGGATTCCGGGTTGGCATAACCAACCGAATCGCTGATCTGGGCGACGGTGTAATTCATACTCAAAAGCAGATGAGCCGCTTTTCTCAGGCGAAGCGTCCGTTTCCAGTCGTGGAAGCTCACGCCGGTGGATGCCTTGATCAGGCGGGAGCAGTAGGATACGGAAAAATTAAAATGCTCCGCCACCGCAGCCAGGCTGACATCCTTCAGATTTTCCTGCATGAAGTTCATGATCAGGAAATCATCCGGCACGGCCGCACGGTATGAGACGGACGTCTCCAGTGTGTCGGAATAGTGCCGCATCAGATAGGCAAACACCATGGTCAGGATCCCCACCAGAAACTGATCCGTATAGCGGTCGTGATTCATCCATTCTTCACACATCTTCAGCATCTCTTCTTTCAGCACCGGATCATCCTCTTCATGAAACTGATGGGTGTCCAGCCCTACCGCCTACACGCAGAGCCGAAGTATCAGGTGGACGACACGGCGCTGTTTGATTATTCGCTGTTCTTCGTATCCATCCTGTATGATTATTACATGGAAACAAAAGACGAAGAGACGAGAAAGGACCTCACGCCCACCGCTTACCGTCAGATCGAACTGGCGGTAAGAGACATGGATGAGGAAAAGGGGTTCTTCGTCAGCGGAAAGGAACGGCAGATCTCCTGGGCCGCCCAGGTATGGATGGTGCTGGCGGATGTCTTCGGCGACAAGGCCAGAAACGCGCAGCTTCTGGAGCATACCATCGTAATCGACCCAAAGATCCGCATGGTAACCCCTTATATGTATCATCATTTTATTGAAGCACTGGTACAGAACGACCGGAAGGAAGTGGCCCTCAGCTTTATGCGCGCATACTGGGGAGAGATGGTCAAGGATGGAGCGGATACGTTCTGGGAACTGTACGATCCGGCGGATAAAAATATCGCGCCCTACGGTTCAAAGATGGTCAACAGCTACTGCCACGCCTGGAGCTGCTCGCCGTCGTATATCATACGGAAGTATCTGGTCTGAATGGCCGGACCGCAGGAAGAGAAAGCATTCCCTTTAAATATACGTTACAAAGTGCCGCAGGCCAGGGATTTCGAATGGCCTGCGGCGCCTGCCCGTTTATTTTATCCGTTTATTTTATCCGCCGCACTTTTCCTTTACGTTGTATTATGTTCCTGTTATAATAGGAACATCAGACGGAAACGATTGCATTTTTGCTCAAATATGACCGGTTTGAAACCGTCTTTGACTATCTGTCCGACAGAAAAAGGAAGCTTTATGCCATTTAAAGGAGATTGATTATGGGAAGATTTCTGAATGTCACTACAAAAGGATTTCGGGAAAGCATTCAATCCGAAATTTACGTGGACAAAACAAAGATGATTGCACTTTTAAATCAGGTAATTGACACGGAACAGAAATATGTCTGTGTCAGCCGCCCCAGAAGATTTGGAAAATCAATGACCATCAAGATGCTGTCCGCCTATTATCATTCTGAAACCGACAGCGATCCATTATTTCGTAATCTGAAGATCGCAGCAGATCCCTTTTATGACAAATATCGCAACCACTATGAAGTTGTTCTGATTAACATGCAGGATTTCTACCATAAAGCGATCGATATCAGGCAGATGATTCAGAACATGAATATCCGAATATGTCATGAGCTGACAAAAAAATTTTCCGATGTGGCTTACACGGATCCCGCTGATGCGGCAGAGACTATGTATGATATCTTTCTTTCCACGGATCGGACTTTTATCATTCTCATTGACGAGTGGGACTGTATTTTCCGGGAATCTGACATTTCAGAAAAGGACTGGCAGCTTTATCTGGACTTTTTGCGCGGTTGGTTCAAAGATAAGCCGTACATCAGTCTGGCTTATCTGACGGGGATTCTTCCTATAAAAAAATACGGAACCCACTCTGCGCTGAACATGTTTACAGAATATTCCATGACCAGCCCGAAAAGGATGGCCTCCTATATGGGATTTACAGAAACGGAAGTTGCCGCTCTCTGCGAAAGATATGATATGAATTTTGAAGAAGTCAATGCCTGGTATGACGGTTATTCTTTTGAAGGGATTTCTTCCATATACAGTCCCAAATCCGTGGTGGAATGTCTGACCAATCATGTTTTTGATAACTACTGGAATCAAACTGAAACTTTCGAAGCACTGAAAATATATATTCAAATGAATTATGACGGCCTGAAAGATAAAGTTGTACAGATGATTTCCGGCAGCCGTGTAGAAATCAATACCGGAAGTTTTACAAACGACATGAAAACATTTCATACCGCAGACGACGTATTAACATTGTTGATTCATTTGGGCTATCTGGCATACGATTTTTCAAAAAAGGAAGTATACATTCCCAACAAGGAAGTCAGTAACGAGTTTTTAAATGCCGTCCGCATAATCGGCTGGAATGAGTTGATTTCTGCTGTAAACGAATCGGAGCAGCTGCTTCGCCGCCTTTGGGAATGCGACGAAGCAGCCGTTGCATCCGGAATTGAAAAAGCACATCAGGAAAATGCATCCATCCTGCAATATCATGATGAAAATGCCTTAAGCTGCATTGTCAGTCTCGCTTTCTATTCTGCGCGGGAATATTATACTGTCGTCCGGGAAATGCCGGCCGGAAAGGGTTATGCAGATCTGCTTTTTCTCCCAAAACACAAATATCCGGATAAACCCGCTGTCATAATTGAGTTAAAATGGAACCATACGGCACAAGGCGCCGTATGGCAGATCAAAAACAGAAACTATTTGGACGCATTCCATAATTATAAGGGAACCATATTGTTAACAGGTATCAATTATGATAAAAAGACCAAAAAACATTCCTGCCGCATCGAACCCTTTGCACTTGGCTGACTGCGGTGGTCTGTATGATCATACCGGTCACCCGTCCGCCCTGTAAAGCTCCGCCCATTTTAAGGTGCCTCTGGAGCTGCTCTTTTTATTATAGAGCGTCAGCATAGCCTCCGAATATCCGATGGAGCCGGCCTTGCGTTCTCTGGCCGTACGGCTGATCTCTCTGGGAGAAAAACGGCCTACCTTCTCCGCGAACATATCGTCTTTCAGGCTGTCTCCGTAGGCAGCCACCAGGCGGGCGATTCCCCGAAGGATATTGCTGGTCAGGGAATCCGCCTCCCCCTCCCAGGCGGCGATGCACAGGCGCAGACTGCGCTCAAGAATTTCATATCCATATTTGCGGTACAGCTCCTCCAGCGTCGCGACACAGCAGATGCAGCCCGGCCTGCTGTGCCCGCAGATACGCAGGTCAAAGGATTCCACCAGCGCTTTGATGATCAGCTGTTCGTCGTTTCCGGCCTCAATATTCGCCAGAAAGATCTCATAAGGCAACAGTTTTTTGACAAATTTCTGCTGGTTGGCAAAGATATCCGCTTCCTGTTCATACTCCAGTTCGTCATATACCATACACCACACCGGGGTATCCCGGGAGCCGGAGACCAGCGCCACGATCTCGATGGTATGCTGTCCGTTGAACACATAATTGATCCCGTCCCGTCGGCTGACTTTTACCGGATTGATCTGACAGAGGTTAAAATGCTCCGCCGCTCTGCGGATATGCTCTTTGGAAAGATGCCGCTGATAGTCCTGATTGGAAACCAGATTCTTAATAGGAATCTGTTCAAAATGAACATCCGGCACATACGGATTGACGTCCATATCACTGCACCTCCTTCAAAGCGCGCGCCATCATTTCCGCCGCTTCCTGTAATCGATACAGTTCCTGTTCCAACCGGTCCCTTCCCCCGGATGTCAGCAGAGAAAATTTCACGGTTGATCGGGTACGATTGATCGAACGAACCCATGACGGAATCGTCAGCGCGAGACTGTTGATCTCCGCATCCGGATCAAAAGCCGGCATATCCTTAATCGTCGTCCCTGTTATCATTTCTTTTTCTGAACCTCCGGATTTTTTTGTATTCCTGTTTTCTCCGGATATAGTCAGCCGTTTTATCATTTCATGCTCCTCTGTTCCGCAGCAGGCGATTACGGTTTCCATGGACGCTTTCCTCCCGCCGGACAGAATCTGATCCGCCATCTCTGGTTTTACAGAAGCAATGTGATCGATTCCCCGGGCATAGGCCGCATATCTTGCGACCGAACAAAGACTTAGATGATATTCTCCCGCAAGCCTCTGCTTTGTCAGACCCGCGCTGCTCTCATACAGCTTTTTGCTTTTGGAAAGCTCTCTGCGGATACGCTCCCTGAACTGATCCGTACCGGCAGCATTGTGCGCTCCGATTACAATATCCGCGTTGTATCGTTTTCCGATCAAATAGCGGCGCTGACTTTCCGGCAGGCATCTGCTGCTTAATTCTTCCCGGCAGATCATGGATATGACTTCTTCTCTGACACGGAAATTGATATGTTTGATCTCAAACGCAAGATGACGCGTCGTGCAGATCTCATATATTTCAAATCCCCGGATGATATAACCATACCAGACTGTAACCGGATGACTGCAACCATCCTGCAGAATCTGATCCTCCAATACCGCGTATTCCTCGCGGCTTAACGGAAAGATCAGGCGGCGGAATTCCGGATCTGTTTTGAGCATACCGGTTTCATCTGTCATACCGTCACTTCCTTTCTCATTTCCTGTGCGGAAGACAGGTCGAACCGGATCAGCGGCCCGCCCGAAACACAGGCTCCATACAGCCGGTATTTCCCATCCTGCTTCCAGCCCGGACAGATACTGCCAAGCCGACACACCAGAATTTTACTGTATAATTCACAGCACTGGTTTTCTGCAATCCGGTCCCAGCGGACCACATGGGCGGTTTTCAATTTTTGACTGGGCAAAATGGCAAGAGCATGCTGCCCGGGATTTACCAGAAGCTGGATGTATTCCGGATCTCCCAGCAGCCGGAGCGTATTCCTGTGAATCCGTATCCGGCTGTTCTTACGGTCAATGACGATCATGGGCGCATTCGGGACATCGTTCTTCATTCGTGGTCACCTCTTTCCTGAATGCCGGCGTCTTTTATTCCAAAAACAGTGTAGCCGTCAAATATATTGATCTGCAGCTGTCTGCGGTGTTCCTCCACCGGCAGGCCGAATTGATTCTGCCATTCCGAAGGAAAGACCGGCGTACGGCTGTTCCTGACTTTTTCTCCTTCCTGCCGAATGCGCTGATATACTTCTGTGGCTGTCAGGTCAAAAATATAGAGCTGTTCGCTGTTGGCTGTAATCCGTTTTCCAAGAAGCTTATAGCGGTACATCGGGTTCCACTGCATCATCTCCGCCAGCTTCGCATAAAAGATCCGGCAGGTGATCTGTCTGGGCCTGCGCCTGCCGGTACTGCTGCACCATCGGAAAGAATCCTTTTCGTCCTCCCTGCAGGGCCGCACCACCAGCTTTTTCGTCTGCTGATTGATCAGGATCTGAATATATTCCACATCCGGCATCCGGTTCAGACAGGCCATGTTTACATAAACTTTGCTGTCGCAAAACGTAATCGAAGGTTCAAACGTATGGGCAAAGAACTCTCCGCGGACCACCTGATAACCGTCATAGCTGAAGACCTCCTCCTGCATCCTCTTCTCTTCTGTCTCCATGGATCAGTCCTCCTTCTCCATTTCCTGCAGAACCTGCTTTAAATTCTGCGCGATCTGCTCTCTGGAACGCGGCTGCGGCTCACTTCCATAATAGGGATCTCCCGGAGCCGTCACATTCCACAGATCCTTATGGTCGATGCCGCTGCTTAATGAAGCCCTCGTATGCTCATAGAATTCACTGCCGAAACTGTGCGCCCACGGCATTGGATACGCGACGACCTTTCCCCGATAACCGGTCATTGTTACAGGCGCGAACTCCCGCTCCGGCAGATGGTTCTGCTGACAGAATCTCTGGAATTTCTCCGCAGGTATCAGGACTTCCGTCTCACACAGATCAAACAGCAGAACGGTTTCGCCGTTTTTCCGGCGTCGTACTCCGGTGATCCGATAACGATATTCCGTATTCCAGCCGAACAGTTCAAACAGGGTCGGCAAAAACGCGGCTCCTGTAATCATTTTCGGACGGTATTTTACATTCGCAGCCGACGCCCATTTGACGGAAGTCCGGACCTCTTTTCTGCTGGGGCGAACCGCCAGCTGATGAAGACAGGGATGAATCAGCAATTCCACATACGGCGTACTTTCCAGTTTCTTAAGGGCGTCCATTCCGAACTTTATGCCTTTCATGGAAATGGTCATACGGATCTTTGATACAGAATTAAAAAATTCCGTACGGGCGATTTCATAGCCGCGCAGATCCGGATCGCCGTCTTCCGGATTTACTGCAACTTCACCGGCCGCTTCCTCCAGTCTGCTTTCCGTCTCTTCCGATGCTGTCCGGTAGTCTTCCGCGGTAAAAGACGCCCACCGCGGATTAATAATGACAAAACCTTTTAATGCTCCGTCCGGAATCACCTGCAGCTGCGGGATACCGTTCCCTCCGTATTTTGCATTGCTCAACTTTCTCTGTACCGCCACAAAGTCCTCCGGCGTGATGATCGCTTCATGGTGATTCGCCTGCCGGTACTGATTACGGTCGCCGCGGTTTTTCCGCGCTTTATGATCCAGGTAGTTGGGCGTAAATGTTTTGTGCGCCAGCACTTCCCCGCAGTGACGTTCGTTCTGCAGGACACCGAGCACGGAACTGCTGCTCCATTTCAGGTTCCCCTTTTTGGTCGGACGTTCCAGTTTTGTCAGCTGGTCCGCAATCTGCTGAGTGGAATATCCATAGAGATACATAAAATAAATCAGACGGACGGTCTTCGCTTCTTCTTCATTCATGATCAGATTTCCTTCCTCATCCTGATCGTAACCCAGAAGCGGCGGAGTCAGAAAAATTCCATGGGAAAACCGCATCTCATAGGACAGGTTCATGCTGGAGCTTTTGATGTGAGATTCCTCCTGCGCCATGGCTGATATAAAAGACAGGTTCACTTCCGACTTTTGATTCAGCGTAAAAATATGTTCATTCTCGAACAGGACGCCCACAGGCGGAGTCTGCTGTTTCAGTTTATTTACGGTTCCGATGCAGTCGAGAATATTGCGCGAAAAGCGGGAAACGCTTTTTGTAATAATCAGATCGATCCTGCCCGCCTCACAATCGTCGATCATCTGATTGAAGGCGTCTCTGTGCCGCAGGGAAGTTCCGCTGAGGCCTTCGTCCGCGTAAATTCTGGTCAGCTCCCAGTTCGGACAGCGGCTGACGTAGTCTTCATAATAATTTTTCTGCAGTTCATAGGAAGAAGTCTGACTCGGGTCATCTGTGGAAACACGGACATAAACCGCCACTTTCCGGTGTACATGATCATCATAGATATCTTCTGTCGGTTTTGCGGGAATCACTTCCAGCAGGTCCTGATCAATCCCCTGATAGCGCAGTCTTATTCTGGACTTTTTCGCAGCGGTGCCGATATGTTTCGTCTCCTGCACAGTGATCACCCCTTATAATGAAAAACACAACGTGCATATGTTCTGAATTCTGAATGAAATGTTTACCATTATTTTATAAAATAACACTCAGTAATTCCATGTACCGACGGTCAGAAAAATATGACCGCCGGACCAAACTTAACATTTACTGGAGGTATACAAATGATAATTGACTACGCTGCCATCGGCCTGCGTATCCGGAAACTGCGCAGACAAAAATACTGGACACAGGAAAAACTGGCTGAAAAAGCCGAAATCGCACCGGACTACCTTTGCCGAATTGAATGTGGAAAAAAACATCCCAGTCTGAAAACAATTCTGTTGCTTGCGGATGCAATGGAGATTACCGCAGATGACCTGCTGGTTGATGTACAGAAAAGAAGCACGCCTGTCATGGGCGCAGACGAACGGTCTTTGCTTGCAGGATGCACAGAAAGGCAAAAACGGCTGGTTTTGACCATATGCCGTAATCTGAAAGATGAGATGATAAAATATGACGGGACTTAATTTTCAATAAGTTGTGATACTTGTATCTCTATTCTGATGTGATCGCACATTTTGAAAATATTTCTTGACGTTTACTGATATAGGGCGTATGATACTTATGACCGATATAGTATTTTGAGTCATATAAAGGAGCAAACTATATGCCAAGAAGTTTTACAGAACGGGAAAAAGAAAACATTAAAAGAAGTTTGCAGGAAGCCTGTAAACAGAGCTGGACACAGTATGGTTATAAAAAAACCAGTGTTGATGAACTTTGCAGACAGGCAGGCATCTCAAAGGGAGCGTTTTACCTTTTTTTTGAATCGAAAGAAGCTCTCTTTTGTGAAGTGCTGTGTTTGGTGCAGGAACAAATTTGTCATGCGGCATCGGAGGTAATTGAAAAACGCAAAGATATGTATGGTGTTGCTGAAGCCTTAAAATTCATTTATCGGGAATATGATAAAAACAATTTTTTGTACGATTCGGACACTGCGGATTTTACAATTTTAATGAACAAATTATCCGAAGAACAGGCAAAAAAAATCGAGGAATCCAATCATATGTGTCAACAGCTTTTTTTCAGCCAACCATATTTGAAATTTAAGGTTGACGCGGATTTGGCGATGTCTGTTATTTATTCTTTAATTATGAATATCAAAAGTAAAAATATTCTTCCGCACAGTCACATGGAAACGTTTGATTTTATGGTTGACCATTTGATTGACAGTTTGTATGAACAGCAGGCGGCAGAATTGACGGAGGCAGAAAATGAGAACAGAAGTTATCATGAAAAATAATACAGAGATTGCAGTTGTGAGCAGTGATGAATTATTGATTACAGATGTCCAGTCGGCATTAGACTTGATTATGACAGTAAAATACGAAACGGGCTGTACAAATATTGCCGTAAACAAGAAAGCGGTTATAAATGATTTCTTTGTCCTGAGTTCTTGTCTGGCAGGAGAAATATTGCAGAAATTCATCAATTATGGTGTGAGGTTCGCCATATACGGGGATTTTTCAAAATATACCAGTAAGCCATTAAAGGATTTTATATATGAGAGCAATAAAGGAAAGGATATTTACTTTCAGCCTACTGTTTCCCTTGCTGTTGACAAACTCTCTGGATGTGCTTAAGAACCAAATCGGAGAAAATATCTGTCCCGCTGTTTTGAGGGCAGACGTCTTCTCCGATCTTGTTCCATCAAGTCCACGGGAATCTTTTCTTCTGGTGAATTCCAGCAAACTGAACCGCAACGGCGTGATCAGCATCGGCGATTCCTGCCGCGGATATACTGATCCGCAAATCTCTGCTTGGCAAGCAGAAAATCTTCCAGATCCAGAAGCACATGGTACAGAATCGCCCGGGACTCGAACTCTTCTCTTTCTTCCGGAAGCGGCTGCAGCTTCATCCGGTCAAAAATCTCCTGCAGTTCTTCCCTCTGCCTGTCCGGGATGTTTTTTTCATGGACGTATTTGGCAAGGTATTTCAGATATGCGCTGATGATCCTGGCCTGGCTGGGCATTTCCTGAATCCGCCATACCCGATACCGGAGTGACTGCAGCAGCGTACACTGCTGCAAGCGCATTTCCATATATTCGATATAGTAATGGTCTTCTTCCGACAGAGTATTGTGCGCATGTTCATGGGCGCGCTCCAGCCCCTCATGAATCCATTCCTCCAGTCGGTCCAGATCGATCCAGATATGTTCTCCCTGAAGATTTCCTTCCAGATAACCGGCCAGCTCCAGAAGGACCTGCTGCATGTCATCCTCCACTTTCCGGATATCTTCCCGGAGGACTTTCAGATTGCTGGGCATCCTCCAGTTCATGGCAAGAGCCAGGCTGGTCCCGATCATAATCAGCACCAGTTCGTTGGCAGCAAAATTCACGCTGTAATCCGGCGTCATCAGATAATGCGTCCCCATGACGGCATTGACCGATATGGTATTCTGCCAGCCGAAAAAGTAGCAGACATGGACCATCAGAAAAATATACACGCCATAGTTCACCCAGCCAAGCCGCCCTATATACCGAAAACATACAAAAATCAACAGAACCGACAGCAGAAAGGAAAAAAACCGTTCCGCGGCAAGCCGGATCGTATCCCGCCTGGTATCCTGCACCGTAAGAAGCGTAATGATTCCCGCCGAAGCTGCGTACTGAAGATGGCAAACCTCCGCGGCCGCGATCGCCACACAGCTTCCGACGGCGATCTTCAGCACCTTTAAAGCAACCTTCCTTCGCCTGTGTATCTCTGCCCCTGTTTTCATAACCCCTCCAAAAGCTGAATTTCATATTTCTTTATCCTGCATTGGTGTTTTTTACTCTTAATGCCTCTGATTTGTTAACAGCCTTTATCACATTATCCGCGGAATAGAATGAAGTAATATCATTTTGAAAAGACTCTACATCAATGCTGCATCCGGAACCTCCAAGCATATCCACGATCAATTGTCTTAACCCCTTAAAGTTCATTGCTATATATGTCTTGAGAGACTCACAGGTTTCTGTTCTGGACCAGTAATTTCCAAATTCCCGGTTGTCTACCGCCTCAATGACCGAATTCGGGCTGTACACATGTCCTGTTTTATCAAAATAATACCCATCATACCATCTTTGCATTTCTTTAAATGACAGATCATGCGCTTCACAGAGATTTTTTACTTCCGTCTCTGTAAAACCAACATACTCCGCCATTTGTCTGGGACTGACCATGGTATGTTCTCTGAAATTATTCAACGCCGACTGGGTGCCGTATTTCTTAATCGGCAGAATTCCCGTAATATACGCCAGCTTTAGAAATGCTCCCGATGGAGTTCCTTTAAACAGCCCCCGCAACAGGTTTATATATTCTTTTTGAAGTTTCTCGTTGTTTTTGTCCTCCCGGAACAGACAGTCCCACTCATCCTATACGGCTGTTCGTGTACTTTATAAGCTCTGTCTTGTCCACATACAATTCAGAATTGACAGAAGCGGTAAATGGTTCATTCCCCGGATTTAAGTAGACTCCCATATCTGTACGCTCTCCTCTTCTGGTTCCCTGAAAGAACTCTGTTTCACAATCAATATATCACATTTATATATATTTTCATACTTTTATTTTAACTCAAAAAACGGCAAAAACCGCTGTTTAAAATCAACAACGGTTTTAAAAGTTGATAGAAAAGTTATCACGGGCGTGTTATAATTATTGCCTCCGAAATGAAAAACATATATGAGGCTTCTGGCATGATGGTGGGTACTTGACCATGCCCAATTAACATCTGCAT
>CAJTXP010000029.1 GCA_910583615.1 uncultured Lachnospiraceae bacterium
TAACTTTTTGTATGTCAAAAGCCAGTTTTTCCTCTGACTTTTGACACCTACATCAAAATATGGGAAAATGAAACATTTCGGAAGCTTCAGGGAAGCTGGCCGGTGATCAGCCTGTCGTTTTCCAATGTAAAGGCGAAGAATTATTCCACCATGCGGGGACAGATCTGTCAGATTTTGACCATGCTGTATTCAGAAAATCGTTTCCTGCTGGATGCAGGCATTCTGGATGAAAGAGAAACCGAATTTTTTAAAGAGGTGTCCATAGAGATGGATGATGTCCATGCCTTCATGGCTCTTCACCAGATGTCTCTGTTTTTATCCCGCTATTATGGGAAGAAAGTAATCATCCTGTTGGATGAATATGACACTCCCATGCAGGAGGCTTATGTGAACGGCTGCTGGGAGGAACTGACAGCCTTTATTCGAAACCTGTTCCATTCTACCTTTAAGACAAATCCTTATCTGGAGCGGGCGCTTATGACCGGAATCACGAGAGTCAGCAGGGAGTCAATTTTTTCAGATTTGAATAATCTTGAAGTCGTGACTACAACCTCAGAAAAATATGAGGACAGTTTTGGTTTTACGGAGGAAGAAGTTTTTACTGCTTTGGATGAATTTGGATTGTCCGATAAAAGGAAGGACGTAAAAAAATGGTATGACGGGTTCACATTCGGTAGGCGGCGGGATATTTACAACCCATGGTCCATTGTAAATTATCTGGATGAAAAGAAATTGGGGATTTACTGGGCCAACACCAGTTCCAACAGCCTGGTGGGAAAGTTGCTGAAAGAAGGGAATCGATATATTAAGCAAAATTTTGAAAAGCTTCTTTCAGGGGAGCATCTGCATGTATTGATTGATGAACAGTTTGTATATGACCAGATGAGAGAAAATGAAACCGCGGTCTGGAGCCTTCTGCTTGCCAGTGGATATCTGAGGGTGTTCGGTCAGCGGGATCTTACAGATGAAGAATGGGTGGGGTTGACTCCCCGGTATGAGCTGGGCATCACAAATCTGGAAGTGGAGATCATGTTCCATCGGATGGTGGCCGGATGGTTCCAGAAGGATATCTATGATTATGACGAATTTATCCGGGCCCTGTGGGATGGAAACATAAAAAACATGAATCTCTTTATGAATCGGATCACCATAGAAACATTCAGTTATTTTGATACAGGGAGCGATCCTTCCAGAGAAGAACCGGAGCGCTTCTATCACGGCTTTGTATTGGGACTTCTGGTGACCCTTCGGAAAAAATATGTGCTTACTTCCAACAGAGAAAGCGGTTTTGGGCGCTATGACGTCATGCTGGAGCCGAGAGACCCGAAAGACGACGCCATGATTCTGGAATTTAAAGTACAGGAGATGGAGGAGGAAAAAGAACTTTCCGATACGGTATGTGCAGCACTTAAACAGATAGAGGAAAAGAATTATGAAGCCGCACTCATTGCAAAGGGGATTCCGAAAGAGAAGATTCGGAAATATGGATTTGCCTTTCAGGGAAAGAAGGTGCTGATCGGATAACCTGTTTTCATGGATGCCGGGACCCGGAACACTTGTTTCGTTCCTGTATGCCGTCTGATTTTCGGCGTATTCCAGTATCCCGGCAGGCGTTTTCGCATTTAAAATGTGATGCCGGCGACGCAGCGGTTTTCCACCGCGTCCAGCCAGCAGAACATTCCCTCCACCTCTCTCACCTGAATCATTCCGGCAAGTTCCGGATACCTGTCGCAGATTTCCGGGAAAAGATCCGGCAGATGTTCCAGAAGATCAGGGTGATATTCCAGTGTCCTGTGGTTGTTAAAGACAGCGTGATAACGAATCCGGGCCTCCACCAGGTCCTGAAACATATGGCTTCCGTAGCTTAATTCCGGCATATAACCGGCCCGGTTATCGGAAATCTCACAGATCTCGGAAAAACCGGAAATGTCCCCGAAGACCACCGGAATGCCCAGTTCCGGCGAGGAGGTTCCGATGCGCCCCGGCGACAGCAGCATGACATTCTTTCCCTTTCCGTCATAATATCGGTTGATCATCCCAACCGCCGCAGCCACGCTGTATTTCTTTGCGTAAGGATACTCGTAGTAGAGCACCGGATCGATTTGAACTACTACATCAATTCTGCGGGAGCCGGATACGCCCATGGAGGAATCCGTAATATGGAAAAACACTTCCTTTAGCTTCAGCGTTTTCAGATCCACCTGCTCGCCCTCAGGCCCCAGATAAAGAGGACGGCATTGAAGCAGATTTATCACAAACTCTCCGTCTTCGTCCATATTGACGGCGTATTCAATATCCACCGGATTTTCATAGATCATTTCCAGCGTTTTCAAAATCTTCTGCATCAATTCTGTAAACGCTCTGGTTTCCAGAAGCTTCTGACAGCTGACAAACCATACGTCCCGGCGCTGTCCCATCTCCCACAGGCGGTTCTCCGCATCATAATCATGCTCCAGAACCATGCGTTTATACCACTGCGGCAGGTCCTCAAGAAGCCGCTCCAGAGGCACTTCTTTCAGCATGTTATCCGCACAGTCCAGCACATCAATATTTCGCTGGGAAAATTTATGTTTCTGTTCCGTGGTGGTCATCATCGTAACGGATGGCCGATCCAGGTTGCAGAGGCGCGGATAATCTTCTTTGGTGCGGTCCACCGCCTTCGTTCCAAGGCCCATGACGAGACGCAGCATTCCGGCCTTCGGATCCATATCCGGATACCATTTATAAGCGCTGTGGCTGTAACCCACTCCGGCAGCGCCCGGCATAAAATAATTTCCGTAATAGGTTCCCGATACACGCTGCACCAAAACCGCCATCTGCTCATCTGTATTGTCCAGCCCCCTTCTACGGCGGTACTCCAGTGCTGAATAGTCCATGGTACTGGCATAGACCGTCCGCACAGCCTGTTCAAAGGCATCCATCCGCTTTTCCGGACTTCCCTGATTCACACAGAATACCGATTCATATTTCCCCGCAAAAGCATTGCCAAAGCCGTCCTCCAGAAAACTGGATGAACGCACGATAAAGGGGCTCTGCCCGAAATATTCCAGCACCTGTAAGAACTGCTCCCGGATTTTATCGGGAAAACGCCCTGTCATCAAAGCTTTCCTAAGCTCCCCCGCCTTTGTAAAATACCCTCCCGGAGTTCTCTGCTCAATCCGCAGATCCCAGTGCCCGTTGGATACGATATAGGTATAAAACACATCTGAACCGATATAGAAGGAATCATGGGGTTCGCTGTAGAGGAGAAACTCAGGAATCTCCCTCTCCGCTATTTTCCGGGCAAGGAGCATGCCGCACGCCTTGCCGCCGATGGCGCCGCTTCCAATCATTCGATCCCGAAGCTGAAAATAGTCCTCGGGCTGAAAGTATCTTTTTACCAGCTTCTGGAGACGGATGTCCCTGGTCATGGTACTGTGAATGATCTGCTCCTCCACTTCTTCGGTAAAAATCCCGGCGGCATACCGGATTTTTGCCATGCTGAAAAAACGGTCATAGCTGTCAAAATTCTGATCCTGGCTTCTTTCCTTGATTTTCTGGATGGTCTGGTAATAGCGGCTCATGCCCACGCCGTTTGCCACCACGGAAAATACGCCTGTTTCCTTTTTACATTTATGGGGAAGAAACATTTTTTCCGAATTGCGGTTCCAGACCTTTAAAGGATGAAGATACCTGTTTTTTTCATCGGAATAGACATCCAGAAGAAGCTGCGTCGTATCCCGGATACGCCCTACCGCGTCAAAAGAGTGTCGTCCCCGAAGCAGCGGAAAATACGCCACCGTATCCATGATAAAGAGATAGGGACAGGTCACCCGAAAAAAATTCCCCATCATCAGATCCGTGTACCAGACGGACTGCAGCTCCGAAAGGCAGTCAAATACATAGAAAGCTTCCCTGCCCTGCCTTGTAATCTCTTCATGAATTCCCACGGTAAACGCCTCAAAGCCGTCGTCGGGATTGAATTCTTTCACGGTGACGCCTGTAAGATCCTTAAGCACCGGTTCATGCTGAGCAAAGCGGATGTAGATGATATTCCGTCCGTCCTTTACCGCCTGCCCGGTAAAAATCTCCGCAAAATAACGAAATTCCTCTATCTCCGTCACCTGCCAGACCACATTGTCCCCGATGCGGATGTTGTCAAGAATCTCGTCTATCTTTGGAAGCCCGCTTTCAATTCTGTCAAATGCCGCCATTTCTTTCCCTCCCATCTCATACTCGTAAGCGCCCTCATCTGCTGTTTTCATTCGGCGCCGTTTTTGTTCGGTAAACGCGCAAAAAAACAGAGACAAAAACGCCGAAAACGCCTTTGTCTCCTGTAAGAAAAGTATAACGAATTTTTTTGTTTCTGTCAATGCCGCCTTCCTGTGGAAAAAGATTTACAATACCGCATAATTTTACTATAATATTGACAGAATCAGAGAAAATCATGAGCAGAGCGTACAGCTGACTCATATCATACAGGAGGGCGGCTATGGCAAGAGTACAGGCCAGGAAAGGAAAGACACAGAGCAGGAAAACAACCACGCAGACCAGAAAGACACAGATTCAGGGAAATGACATGATCTTTGCCCTGGATATCGGAACCCGCAGCATCATCGGCATGGTCGGCGTCGTGGAAGAAAACCGGGTGCGTATCACCGCCATTGAGCGGGAAGACCATGCGGAACGGGCCATGATCGACGGACAGATCGAGAATATCGAGAAAGTTTCCGCTCTGGCTGACAAGGTAAAAAAACGTCTGGAAACAAAGGTAAAGACAAAATTGACCCGCGTCTGCGTCGCAGCGGCCGGACGGGCGTTGAGGACCAGAAGGGCAGACTATGAACTGGATCTGCCCGGCACCCAGCTCATCGACGACGAAATCATCAGCCGTCTGGAGGCAGGCGCCATCGGAAAAGCAGAAGAAGCCTTCGATGCGGAAAATGAAGCACTGAATGATAACCGCCGTTTCTATCTGGTGGGATATACGGTCTGCCAGTACTATCTGGACCAGTATACCATGTCCAACTTAAAGGACCACCGGGGGCAGCATGTGAAAGTGGATCTGATTGCCACCTTTCTCCCCAGCGAAGTGGTGGAGAGTCTCTACACGACCATGAACAAGATCGGGCTGGAGGTGGCCAGCATCACGCTGGAGCCCATCGCCGCCATCAATGCCGCCATTCCGGAGAATCTCCGTCTTCTGAACCTGGCTCTGGTGGACATCGGCGCAGGAACTTCCGATATCGCCGCATGCACGGGCGGAAGCATCACCGGATATACCATGGCTACTGTGGCGGGGGATGAGATTACCGAAGCCATCATGAAAAAATACCTGGTGGATTTCGGAACCGCGGAAACTATTAAGGCGCAGATCCTGCTGGAAGACCCCATCACCTTTACCAATATTCTGGGTTTCGAGCAGAAAGTCCCGCAGGAGGAGCTTCTGCAGAGTATCAAAGAAACCTCCGGACTTCTCTGCAGAGAGATCGCGGACAAGATCCTGGAGATCAACGGCCAGGCGCCGTCCGCCCTGTTCCTTGCCGGCGGCGGAAGCAAGCTTGCCGGTCTGAAGGATGAACTGACTGTGACCCTGGGAATGGACGAGACCCGGGTAGCCGTGGCCGGCAATTATTTCCACACCAATGCATATTCCAATGAATATGAACTGGACAATCCGGAATACGCCACCCCTCTTGGTATCGTCGTATCCTCCGGCCTGAATATGATCAACGACAGCTTCCGGGTCGTGCTGAACGGACGTCCCGCGAAACTGTTCCGGACCGGAAGCTTTACCGCACTGAACCTTCTGATGATGAACGGCTACAATTTCCGTGACATCATCGGACGTTCCGGCGCCAATGTAACCGTGACCGTCAACGGACGGCGGAAGGTATTCTACGGCACGTCCACCCAGCCGGCTTCCCTGCTCATCAACCAGCAGGAAGGAAAACTCTCGGAAGTCATCCATGCGGGAGACGTCATTGACTTCGTCCCGGCCGTACAGGGCGTATCCGCAAAACCCTGCCTGGGCGATATCGAAGGCGCCGACGCCTGCACGGACATTACGCTGAATGGAGCTCACGTTTCCCTGAAGACCCTCCTGAAAAACGGAGACTCCGTCATGATGGATCCGCCCGCTCCGGAAGATCCGTCCGGACAGCAGACACAGGCAGACGGTGCGGAGCACCCTGCGGAAGAAGCCGCCCCCACCCCGGAACCTGTGCTGCTGGAAACGCCTGCACCTCAGGAGACATCTGAACCGCCTGTAAAAACAACCATCGGATCCGATGCACCTTTGACAACCTCGAGCACAGCAGACGTTCCACCTGCAGAACCCACATCCCCATCGCCCACGACTGCGGCTCCAAAGCCCCGCCCGGAATTTATGTTTCATCTGAATGATTCCACACTCCGCCTTCCCTACAAGCCGGATGGAAGTCCCTATTACCTGATGGACATGATCGAATACTCCGGCATTGATTTAAAGCAGCCCAAAGGCAGGGTCAAGCTGACGGTCAACGGCCGTCCGGCCATGTTCCAGCAGGCGCTGTCGCAGGGTGATCGGATCTATATTGAAGAAGAACTGGAAGAAGGCCAGTAAGTAAGGGGAATCATTATGCTGCTGCAGATCCATGACGGCACCTTGAGTGCCGGAAGCCAGACCGTTCTGTCTCATTTTGATTTTGAAATACGTGGAAAAGAGAAGATCGCGGTCATCGGAAGCAACGGAGCCGGCAAGACGACTTTTCTGCGCCTGCTGGCAGGGGAACTGTCCCTGGACTGTGACGACAAACGGGCATCCTGCGGAATCGTAACTTCCAGAAAACTGACCGTCGGCTTTTTGAGACAGCACACTATTGAAGAGCCTTCCCTCACAGTGGAGGAAACGCTTCTGAAAGCCTGTCCCTGTCCGGATCTCTTTGACCGGAACCGTTTTGACTGGGAGCAGGAATACGACCGTATTTTTACCGGCTTTGGTCTTCACAAAAATGACAAGAAAAAACAGCTCCGACAGTTTTCCGGCGGAGAACAGACAAAAATTGCATTGATCCGGCTGCTTCTTATGAAGCCGGATCTTCTGCTTCTGGATGAACCCACCAACCATCTGGACTCTGCATCCGTGGAATGGCTGGAGGATTATCTGCGCTCCTGTCCATCCGCCGCCGTCATCGTCTCTCACGACCGGTTCTTTCTGGACCGTACCGCGGATGCGGTATACGAGCTCTCAAACTGTACCCTGACCCGCTATCCGGGCAATTACAGCGCTTACCGGACGCAGAAACAGAAAAATATCCGGCTTATGAAGAAAGCATATGACCAGCAGCAGGAAGAGAAAAAACGGCTGGAAGCACTCATTGAACGTTTTAAACACAAACCAAGAAAGGCCGCCTTTGCACGTTCCCGCAGAAAAATGCTGGAACGTATGCCGAAGCTTCCAAAACCTGACTGTGAGGAAGCCCACCATTTTACGGATGCAGTCATTCCCGGAACTCCAGGACCCAAATGGGTGCTGGAAGCCGAACATCTGAAGATCGGATATGACCATGTTCTGGCGGAGCTGTCTCTCCGGATTCGCCGGGGACAGAAAATCGGCATCATCGGTCCCAACGGCGCCGGAAAATCCGCCTTTTTAAAGACAGCCGCCGGCCTCCTGCCTCCTCTGAAGGGAAAATGCCAACTGGGAAACCATGTGGAAACCGCTTACTTTGACCAGATGAGCGCAGAGTTTGTCTCCGACAGGACCGTGGCGGAACATTTTCATGACCACTTTCCGGCGCTGACAGAAAAGGAAACACGAACTATCCTGAGCTCTTTTCTCTTTTCAGGAAAGCATGCCTCCAAAAAGATCCGGGATCTGTCAGGCGGAGAACGTTCCCGCCTGATCCTGGCGGAGCTGTTTCAATCAGCGCCCAATTTTTTTCTGCTGGACGAGCCAACCAACCACATGGATCTCCCTGCGCGGGAAACGCTGGAATCTGCGTTCCGCGCCTATACGGGAACGCTACTTTTTGTCTCCCACGACCGCTACTTCATCCAGCAGGTTGCGGAATCTCTGCTGATTTTTGAAAACGATGGAGTATCCTACTATCCTTTTGGATATGAGCATTATGTAGAGCACTGTCAAAGACGGGCAGCCGCTTCGGATCCATCCGCACAGATGCAGGCCGAAGAACAGGCTCTCATCAGCAGTCTTCGAAATGTACCAAAGGCAGAACGACACCGTCTCCGGGAACTTCCCCCGGACGAACTGTTTGAAGAATGGAAACTTGGACTCGCAGAAGAACCCCTGCTTGAGATCCGCCGGAAACTGGAACAGCTTCTGGCAGAAAAAGATGATTTGAAAGCATGGGAAGACGAAGAGTATAAACGATTGTTCATAAATGAACTGGAAACTCTGAATCAGTCCTACACCGATCTGTGCCTGGACTGGTATGAAGAGTGGCTGAAATTCCATCCGCAGAATTCCGATCGCCGAAGCTTTTGACGAAATCTCTTAATGAACCACCTTGCAGGAAGCTGAGAAGTATTAACCCAGGTATGATAAATAAACAGGTGGATGCAGAATGCCCTGGCCTGTGTACTCAGCAACGCTGTGTGGACTGGAGCGGACAGGAGAACCCCATTTGTCTGTCTCAGGCGGACTTGAAATGTCCGAATGAGACAGACAAATGGGGTTCTCCTGTCCGATACATTCCATACGAGTGCTGAGCACACAGGCCAGGGCATTCTGCGACACCGCTCCCCATACAGGCCGGGGCATTCTGCGACACCACTCCCGTTTTTCACATACGAAAATACGCGTACACCAGCGCTCCTGCCGCTCTTCCAAGCGCCATGGCAAGAATCAGCCACGGCAGGCCGGTTTTCAGCCGAAGCCGCCGGCTGAAGATCGGGACCACATCCACAATCTCTGTCAGAGCCATGGCCCAGGCACCTGTAAAGATGCCTGAAAACAGCCCAAAGGACACCACGCCCACCATCCCAACCGGTACGGGAATCTGGTAAATACTGACCAGGTTTCCCAGAATACCACCAATTGCTGCGGCATCCTCATAACGCATGATATATTTCGCCGTATGCGTCTTTCCAGCAAATCGGGAAACCACCCCCAGAGCGATCAAAAACGCAAACATGCCGCCTGCCACGGCAAATCCGCTGCTGATTCCAATGATTCCCAGAATGATCTGTCTAATCCACATCAATACTCGTCTCCTTGCGGTTGCATCCATCGACCAGCGTCGTATTCACGTCATTTTCATACTGACGCATCTGCACTTCCATAGGCGTCGGATCCTTTGTGATCCGCTTCCCGCCGAAATGATTGTAGAATACAATGATACCCACGGCGATTCCAATGGAATAGGTAATCTCCAGCATGGTAAAGCCGTCCGACGGCTGACCCATGAGGAGCTCATACACCTGGTTGAACACCTGCGTCACTCCCACATCATTGTTGAAGGTCATGATCGAAAATGCGGAACCAATGAAGATCGTAATACACAAAAGCACCACTTTTACGATACTCCATCGGTCCCTGGTATATTCCGGAGACTCATAATCAATGATAAAGTCTGCTTCGCCCAGATTCTGTATCTCCAGGTCCGGATACACCTCATGAATCAGCTCCACGATCTTCATAACCGAAAACACATATCGATTGCTTTTTTCCTCCTTAACTTTCAGTATCTTCAGCGTTTTCAACCGGTTTTTCACCGACGCATTGGTGCACTCCAGCTTTGCCACATCCCCAAGCCGCACATCCATGTGGTCCACCTCGATATTCTGATCGATTTTCATATACAGAATGTCATTCACTTCCTGGTACCTCCGTCATCTCTGACCATATCATCTGCATTTTCTTCCTGTTTTATACCTAACTCACCAGTTTCTCCCTCATCTGCCGGAGGATTCTCTTTTCCAGACGGCTCACCTGTACCTGGGATACTCCAAGCACCTGCGCCACCTCTGTCTGTGTCTTATCCTGCATATAACGCATGATGATAAGCCTGCGTTCCATATCCGGAAGTTCCAGAAGAAGCTGTTCCAGCACTACCCGGTTCAGAAGCTGCTGCATGCCGTTTCCCTGACTCTGACTTTCCATCCGGTCCAGAAGACATACTTCGCTTCCGTCCTTCTGCGGAATCGTCCTGTAGATAGATTCTACTTCCGCCGAGGATTCCAGAGCCATCGCAATGTCCTCCCGGGGAAGTTCCGTGACAACCGACAGCTCTTCCAGCGTTGGTTCCCGCCCTGTCTTCTGTCGGAACAGCTCCGTTTCCCGTTTAATCTTCCAGCAGTTCTCTTTTAATGTGCGGCTGACCTTCACAATTCCGTCGTCTCTCAGAAACCGTTTGATCTCTCCCGCAATCATTGGCACCGCATACGTGGAGAATTTTACTTCAAAAGCAGTGTCAAACTTGTCAATCGCCTTCAGAAGCCCCATGGCCCCGATCTGGAATAAATCTTCCATATCCGTTCCCCGGCCGGCAAAACGTTTGACAACGCTCCACACAAGCCCCATATTTTCTTCTACCAGCTGTTCTCTTGCTTCTTTATCCCCATGGTGTGACCGTTCTATCAGAGCAAACGTCTCTTCCATAAAGATAATCAGCCCTCCTGTTGTACATGACTCTGGCGGATTTGTTTTTTCATATAGACCGTTGTTCCTGCTCCGGGACTGGACCGGACTTCCACCTGATCCATAAAAGCTTCCATAAACATAAACCCCATCCCGGACCGTTCCAGTTCCGGCCTGCTCGTATACAGGGGTTCCATAGCCTGTTTTACATCTTCCATACCAACTCCTTCATCCGTGACCCAGAGTTCCACTGTCTCGTCATTCAGAAGGGCTCGAACTACTACGGTATGTACTCCATCCGGATATCCGTGAATGATCGCATTGGTCACCGCCTCAGACACGGCAGTCCGGATATCCGCCACCTCCTCCAGAGTGGGGTTTAACTGGGTCACAAAAGCCGCAACTGCGACTCTTGCAAACCCTTCATTCTCTGATATGCTGTCAAATGCCAGCGTCATCTCATTTTTCATACTGCTTCCTCCTCCAGCTGAATATATCTCTGAATTCCTGACAGTGACAGAATTCTTCGAATCTGTCCATTCATATGACTGAGCAGAATCCGCCCGTTCAGCGCTTTCATAACCTTATAGCGTCCGATCAGCATCCCAATCCCTGCACTGTCCATAAATACGGTCCGCGTGAAGTCAAATTCCACTTCGTCAATCGGCTGACTGCTCACTCTTCGGTCAACCTCTGTCCGTATCTCTTCTGTATAATGATGATCCAGTTCTGACGGCAGGCTGACCACCAGCCTGCTGCCCCTTACTTCCATCCGCTCCATAAGCCTGTCCTCCTGTTATCATTTTCCTTTCCGCCGCACATAAAAGGTCACTCTTCACGGGGGTGTGTGGTCTGTGCTCCGGGCCGGTGTGCTCTGCAGCGCTGTCCGATACACTCCATACGAGCGCAGAACACACCGGCCCGGGGCCCAGACCACATACCACCCCCGTGAAAAATAACTATAAAAGGGCTGCCTCAAGGAAAACTCCCGAGACAGCCCCTTACCTGCAGGGTTCTTCTTCTGTATTCCATATCCGGTCCGCTTCGCGTCCCTTTTGCCCTTCCGTATCTTATTCTGCCTGCAGTCCCGCCAGATATCTTGCGGAATCTGTCGCCTTTTTCGTATTTGGATACTCATCAATCACTTTCTGATAATATGTGATCGCCTTCTCCGTATCGCCTGCGCCATGACAGGATCTTGCCAGAAAATACAGCGCATCTCCCTGTGTATTGTCCAGGTTATAGCATTTTTCCAGGGCCTCAACTGCTGCAGCATAATCCCTGGCCTGATATGCGGCATGTCCGGTCCGATACAGCTCCGCAACTGCTTCCGCTCCCACCTGGGCAAACAGAGAGTCATACAGAACCTTTCCGTCCTCTGTCAGCGCCTCCTTGTCGATCTGCTCCAGCTGTTCCAGCGAACCCGGCATATCTTCTTCTGCAAAGGAACGGTACGCTTTTAACAGTTCTTCCTGAAGCTCAAGCTTTTCTGAAGCTTCGCCTGCTGCCTGAACGGCGGCCTCCGATTCCTTCCTCAAGGTCTCCATCTCTGCTTCCAGACTCGTCAGCGCCGCCGTCTTCTGCTCCACCTGGTTACTGTATTCTGCAACTGCATCATTCAATTCCGAACTCGTCATCTGCTGCTGTGCCGGAAGAATTAAAAACCACATGACTGCCACACCGATGGCAATACCAATTGCCACATTAATAACAGAATGAAGCCCCGTATTGTCCTTCACCCCAACAGGCTGAATGATCGTCTCATTCCCGCTTACATAGGCAATCGCATCTTTATTATCCTGTTTTTCTTCTCTGTGAACCTGCCTGCGGGGCTGTTTCCCTTCTGCCTCATCCAGCTCTTTCATATAACGGAGCGCCGTCGTATTCGTACGATCAATGTCAAGAACCTTCTTCAGCTCGGACCTTGCTCTGCCATAGTTGTCCGTCTTCATGTACAGAAGCGCCAGAAGCTGGTGACCTTTCAGCAGATTGGTATTGGTAGACAATATTTTTTTCAGCTGAATAATCGCAAGATCATAACTTCCCTGTTCACAGTATAAAAGCGACTGGTTATACTTTTTGATCGTTGTATTGACAGCCTGAAGCCTTGCAGGATTCTTCTGAACCGACTCAATATAATAGTCCGCCAGATTATCCGCTTTTTGAAAATTCTTACTGAGGATCCACTGGGACAATGCTTCAACCACGTCTCCCATCTCGAACTGGACAAGTCCCAGCAGGTTTCTTGCATCTGTATTTTTCTTATTGATCTTTAAACTCTGACGCAGGGAAACAATCGCACCTGTCAAGTCTCTTACCTTCGCCTTATCCAGCCCTTCGTTATAATAAGCATTGGAGATCTGGAGCAGTCTGCGATAACGGGAAATATCCACTCCGCAATGGTCGCAGTAATCCGGCCTCTCCAATTCTGCCCCGCAGTTAAAACATTTCATATATCCACCTTTTCTACTGATGTTCTTTCATGCCCTTTAACATTTCATCCATCAGATCTGATACATCAGAAAGATTATTGTTGTAAACAGTATCCTCCACCTGATCAATCTCAGGACTTGGACGAAATTTCTTCAGTTCTTCTTCAAAATCAAGCATATTCTCTGCTCCTTATCATACTCTTAATACTGCCCGCAAGATACAGGGAACCCACACAGAACAGGATCCCGTCCCCCTTCTCCCGGAGCGCCTCATCAAACGCCTCCGGAATGGAAGCAATCGCCGTAACCTTCTGTTTCGTATATTTCCGGAATAGAAAAGCCAGCTCATCCGCCGGTACCAGACGGTCCGATTCGATCTCCGTCACCACCACGCAGGACAGATCAAGATTCTCACAGATGGTCCGTATCATCCCTTCATAATCCTTTTCCTTTACACAGGAAAACAAAAGCGTGACCTTAGTATCCTTCTGAAATCTGCGGGCGGTTTTCACAAACTCCTCCACGCCGGAATCATTGTGCGCGCCGTCCAGGATCACGCCTGGAAGTATCGTCTCCATACGACCCTCCCAGTGCATACGCTCCATACCTTTATGGATATCCTCCTCAGTCAGCCCGATATCCAGTACCCGAGCCGCCGTCACCGCCTCCATGGCATTCATGATCTGATACTCCGCCACACTGGAGATCGACACATCCATAGGTAAATAATACCCAGTATCCATGGAAAAATCAATCGTTTTCTGGGTGTTCATTAAAATTTTATACATATCCGGGCGTATCGCATAAGCCTTTGCATGCATTTCATCCGCCTTTTTAAGAATCGCCGACTCCACATCCGGTCTGGTTCCGTCGTATACAACCGGGCATCCTTCCTTGATGATACCTGCCTTTTCTCCGGCAATCTTTTCATACGTATCCCCAAGATATTCCGTATGCTCCAGACTGATGGAGGTGATCACGCTGACCAGAGGCTTCTCGATCACATTCGTCGCATCAAATCGTCCGCCAAGTCCGGTCTCCAGCACTACGTATTCCATCCCGCTCCTGTCAAAAATATAAATTCCCATCAGGAACAGAAGTTCGAAAAAAGTCGGATGCGCAAAATCATCCGGATGCTCCCTCAGAAGGCGGCGCACAAGATTCATCACCGCCTCAAATGCTTCCAGAAAGAGTTCGTTGGACACCATCTGCTGATTCAGCTGGAACCGCTCATTGATGTCAACCAGATGAGGTGAAATGAACAGGCCCGTCTGTTTCCCTGCCGTAGTCAGTATGGAAGACAGATAGGCGCACACGGATCCCTTCCCGTTGGAACCCGCCACATGAATCAGCTTCATGCGGCGTTCCGGATGACCCATGGCAGAAAGAACCTTCCTGGTATTTTCCAGAGTATTTTTCTTCGTGAATCTGGGCGTATCATTAATATACGCTTCTGCTTCTCTGTAATTCATTCTATTCTCCAAGCTGGGCCAGCCGTTCCTTCACCTGGTCCATCATCTGTGTATATTTTTCAAGCTTCTCCCGTTCCTCCTGAATCTTGGAAGCCGGAGCCCTGCCTGTAAATTTTTCGTTATTCAGCATGCCGTTTACGCGGGCAAGCTCCTTCTGAAGACGCGCCTCTTCTTTTTTCAGGCGCTCCTTCTCCTTTTCCAGATCCAGAAGCTCATAAAGCGGCATATAGACGGCTGCTTCCGGAATCACTGCGGATACCGCGCTTTCTTCAATCCCTGCTTTATCCGCCTGCACCTTTACCTCTGATGCAAAGCTTAAAGCAGCAAAAAAGCTTCTGCCCTGCTCAAAGATCTTCCTGACCTGCGGATTTTCAGACACCACATAGACGGTTGCTTTTTTACTGTTCGGCACATTCATGTCCGTGCGCACATTCCGGATCCCGCGGACTGCTTCTTTCATCATGGAAATCGCATGCTCTTCTTCTGCAAAATTCCATTCCTCCCTGTACTCCGGCCAGGATGAGATCATGATTGATTCCTCTCCGGAAAGATTGCAGAAGATCTCCTCTGTAATAAACGGCATATATGGATGCAGCATCTTCAGTGCATCAATCAGCACCGTCTTTAAAGTCCACAGGGCCGCTTCTCTGGATGTATCTTCCCTGTTCCACAAACGCGGTTTTACCATCTCGATATACCAGTCACAGAATTCATCCCATATAAAATCATAGATCTTCTGTACCGCAATTCCAAGTTCAAAGCTGTCCATGTTGTTCGTCACTTCTTTTGCCAGACTGTTGCCCCTGGACAGAATCCATCTGTCTTCTGCCGACAGATCCGACAGATCCGCTTCCGGAATCTTCTGATCCTCCAGATTCATCATGATAAATCTGGACGCATTCCACACCTTGTTGGCAAAATTCCGGCTGGATTTCACGCGTTCCATATAAAACCGCATATCATTCCCCGGTGCGTTGCCGGTCACCAGCGTCAGACGCAGCGCATCTGCTCCGTATTCACTGATGATCTCCAGAGGATCGATGCCGTTTCCAAGAGACTTGCTCATCTTGCGTCCCTGTGCATCCCGGACCAGGCCGTGAATCAGCACATGATGAAACGGACTTTTCCCGGTCTGCTCATATCCGGAAAATACCATCCGAATGACCCAGAAGAAAATGATGTCATAGCCGGTCACCAGAACATCCGTCGGATAGAAATACTCCAGATCCTCCGTCTGCTTCGGCCATCCCAGCGTGGAGAAGGGCCACAGCGCAGAGGAAAACCAGGTGTCCAGCGTATCTTCATCCTGCGTCAGATGCGTACAGCCGCATTTCGGACACACGGCCGGCGCTTCCTTTGCCACTACGATCCCGCCGCATGTATCACAGTAGTAGGCCGGAATCCGGTGCCCCCACCAGAGCTGACGGGAAATGCACCAGTCGCGGATATTTTCCAGCCAGTGCAGATAGATCTTGTCAAAGCGTTCCGGCACGAAGGTCAGCTCTTTGTTCTTCACTGCCTCGATCGCCGGTTTTGCCAGCTCTTCCATCTTCACAAACCACTGCTGTTTCACAAGAGGCTCCACGGTCGTTCCGCAGCGGTCATGCGTTCCCACGTTATGAGAATGGTCCTCTACCCTCACCAGAAGCCCCTGTTCCTTAAGATCCTCTACGATTGCCTTACGCGCCTCATAGCGGTCCATACCCTGATATTTTCCCGGACAGCAGATCGTGGCGTCATCATTCATGATATTGATCTCCGGAAGATCATGCCTTTTGCCCACCTCGAAGTCATTAGGATCATGCGCCGGCGTGATCTTCACACAGCCGGTACCGAATTCCCGGTCTACATACGGGTCGGCAATCACCGGAATCTCCCGATCAGTCAACGGAAGCTTCAGCATCTTTCCGACCAGATGCTGATACCTCTCATCCTCCGGGTTCACCGCCACCGCCGTATCTCCGAGCATGGTCTCCGGACGGGTCGTGGCAATCTCCACATAACCGCTTCCGTCCGCGATCGGATAATTGATATGCCAGAAATGACCTGCCTGTTCCTCATGCTCCACCTCTGCATCGGAGATGGACGTCTTACATACAGGACACCAGTTGATGATCCTGGATCCTTTATAAATATATCCTTTTTCATACAGGCGGATGAACACTTCCAGAACCGCCTCGGAACAGCCTTCATCCATGGTAAAGCGCTCCCTGTCCCAGTCGCAGGAAGACCCCAGCTTCTTCAACTGGTTGATGATCGCTCCGCCGTATTCCTCCTTCCACTGCCATGCCCGCTTTAAAAAGCCTTCTCTTCCCAGTTCCTGTTTGTCAATGCCTTCCTCCCGGAGCTGATTCGTCACTTTCACCTCCGTGGAAATGGACGCATGATCTGTCCCCGGTATCCAGAGGGCATTGTAACCCTGCATTCTTTTATAACGGATCAGAATGTCCTGAAGCGTCTCATCCAACGCATGCCCCATGTGAAGCTTTCCGGTTACGTTTGGCGGCGGAATTACAATGGTAAAGGGCTTTTTGCTCCGGTCCACTTCCGCATGGAAATATTTTCTTCCCATCCATTTGGCATAGGTCCGCTCTTCGATGGCTGTCGGATCGTAGGTCTTTGCTAATTCTTTCATAATCGTCTCTCCTTATTATGGTTCTGTTATCAGTTGTATATGCATTTCTTTCGCAGTGTAGCTTTCATCCAGCAGAAGCTTTGGTGTCCGGACTTCCTCTCCGTTGACCAGCCAGCCGCAGAATTCACGCCCATCCTCCGGTTCTGCAGTAAGCGTCAGCGGATAATTGTGATAATAAGTCCCCGTATAGCTTTCCCCGCCCTTCAGCCGGATCTCACCAAAGGAAACCCGGATTCCTTCCGGCGCTTCCAGAAGCAGCGTGTATGGATCAGCCGCTCCCAGATATTCCCTGAGTCCTTCATGCACCCGAACGCAGCTTTCTTCCGCCGCTTCCTTCATCTCATTCACTGCCGCCTGCTGTCTGGCATGCATCTCTTCTGTATAATAAAGTTCCATGGAATCTGCAAGCTTTTCGTCCTCTTCTTCGATCACCCGGAGCACATGATCCTTTTCATACACGGTTGCTGTAAGATCACAGACCGTGTTTACAAATCTGGTCCGGTACACATCCGACTGCATCAGAAGATACAGCGTATCTGTCGCATCTTCTACCGGTTCTTCCATCAGATAAGCAAACTCATCCGTCACTTCATATCCTTTTGTGTCCTGGTATATGGCATCCAGATCATACAGAAAAAAACGTACTTTTCCGTCTCCGTATATACTGCTTCCGGTCTCCATGCATTTCCAGGACAGAAAATTGTGATAGGGCCAGTCCACGTTGTTCATGATCAGATTTACCGCGTAATGCTTCAGCATATCTTCCACATCAACCTGTTCCTCCAGGCTCGCCCTGCGCTCCATATCGTTCAGATCCTGGCGGAGCTGATTATAATATCCGCCGAAACGCGCGCTGTTGATCTCATTTGGCTCATATTTTTCAATATCTCCTTTCTGCGCTCCGATTGCATGTGCAATGTTATACCGGGTATATTTTTCCTGAAGCTGTATAATTCCATAATAGCTCCCGTTCAAAAAAAGGATTCCCGGCCTGGCTCCGGCACAGACGATACCGGCGGCTTTTCCCAGCCTGCTGGCCACATTCCACTTCAGCATGGTCCCTTCATGATCGGATCCCCCGTTGCGGAGCACCAGACGGTTATAGGACTGCCCGCTTACATTCCCTGCCATATCCGCCTCAAAAAAATCGTATTCAAAAGTCGGATGCTCCGGATCATAGACAGAATCGCCGATCAGCTTGATGCTCTTCTGATCAAATTCCCTGGAGCCATGACCGGATATGGCAATTCCGGTTCCCTGAGCCAGCATCCGTGTTCCGTCCGGTTCATAGAATTCCACATACGCCGGCCGGTCCCACTCTCCATTCTCTCCTTCTTCTCCATAATTGGCAAGAATACCCGTTTCTTCATTATACAGCACTTCTTCGTCTGCAGACAGAGATACCACCATCACATCGAACAGATCCGATACCCCTTTTCCCACAAAATAGGTCTGTGTGTATATTTTCCCCGGTTTTCCGTCCTGAAACACAGCCGCCTTCACTACGGTTACTTTTTCCGGAAGCCCTGCCTCTACAGGAATCGGCCTCTCATAGACACTGGACTGAAGCGTAGGATCACTTCCATCCAGGGTATAATGAATCGTTCCGCCGGACGGCCCGCACCTTAATACAAGATCAAACGCCTCCTCCTGAAACGCTTCCTTTTCAGAAAAGCGCACCGCCGGTTCTCTTACCACCCATCGCAGCAGTCCTGCTACAGCTGCGGCCAGCACAAGCGCCAGGACTGCAGTAACTATATATTTCCGGTTCAAAATCGCTCCTCTTCCTGCATCAGGCGGCAGATGATCATCTGCGGATTCTCTGCCATCTGAAAAAAAGGCCCTCTGCACAGCTGTGCAAAGGGCGAATTGTCGCGGTACCACCTTTGTTCGTATGAAATCATACCTCATTCTCCTTAACGCGGACTGACGGGAACACTTACTCCGCTTTTTCAGTGCTCCGGCTCCAAAGCCACTTTCCTCACGTCTTTCTTCTGAAGCCGCCTTCCAGCCAGCGGACGGCTCTCTCTGTCAGCAGTACATGAGTACTCCTCTTCTTCTTCGCCTTTTTCTGCTCTTAAACAGTCTAAACGCTGTGGTTCCCTTTGTCAAGGGCTATCCGATGTTTTTTATCCCTGACCGGCAATCTGATCTGCCAGATCGCTCAGATAGAGGTATCTTTCCATCTTCTTCTCCAGAAGCTTTTCCTTCGCCTCCTTCTCCTGTGTCAGCCTGTTCAGCTCCACGAAATCGGTTGCTGCACGCTCAATTTTTTTCTCCAGACCCGAGATCTCATTTTCAATCTCCTCGATTTCCAGCTCTATGGTCTCATAGTCTTTCTGTTCCTGCCAGGTGAATTTTAATTTTGCCGTTTTGACCTTCTCTGTTTTCCCCGACAGAGTTTTCTTTTCCGGTTCTGAAAGATCCTTCGCTTTTTCCTCCTGCTGTCTTGCTTCCAGATAATCGGAATATCCTCCTTCATACTGGCGAAGGATCCCGTTACCCTCAAATGCAAACAGCCGGCTGGCAGTTTTATCCAGAAAATAACGGTCATGGGACACCATGATCAGAATTCCGGGAAAACTCTCCAGATAATCTTCCAGTATGGCAAGCGTCTGAATATCCAGATCGTTGGTCGGTTCATCCAGAAGCAGGACATTAGGCGCTTCCATGAGCACCTTCAGCAGATAAAGCCTGCGCTTCTCTCCTCCTGACAGCTTTCCGATCAGCGAATGCTGAAGCGCTCCGTCAAACAGAAACCGTTCCAGCATCATGGAAGCAGAAATACTGCCGTCCTCTGTCTGCACATATTCGGCCGTATCCCTGATATAGTCGATGACTTTCTGTCCGGGATCCAGATACTCATTCTCCTGTGAAAAGTAACCGATCTTGACGGTAGGCCCTTTGATCACTTCTCCCCGGTCCGGCTCTTCCAGCCCCATGATGATCTTCATCATGGTCGTCTTGCCGCATCCGTTCGGACCTACGAATCCGATTCGGTCTTTCTTTCGGAATGCATAGCCAAAATCAGAGATCAGTGTTTCCTGCCCGTAACTTTTCGTAATTCCCGAAAGTTCCAGCGTCTTTTTTCCCAACCGGGAAGACACGGTGTTCATCTCCACCTTCTGATCCTGAACCGGGGCCTTCGTAGCGCCTTTAAGCGCCTCATACCTCTGGATATGTGCTTTTTGCTTTGTGGAACGCGCCCGCGCCCCGCGGCGCATCCATTCCAGTTCGATTCGCAGAATATTCCTGTTTTTCCGGTAAGCCGCCTGCTCCTGCTCCTCCCGCCTGGTCTTCGCCTCCAGATATCCCTCAAAATTCGTCTGATACTGATACAGCTTTCCCCGATGAATCTCCACGATCCGATTGCATACCCGGTCCAGAAAATAGCGGTCGTGGGTGACCATCACAAGCGCTCCCTTTCTCCGGATCAGCGCCTGCTCCAGCCAGAGGATCATCTCACTGTTTAAATGATTGGTCGGTTCATCCAGAAGAAGGATGTCACAGGGTGCTGTCAGGGCAGCGGCCAGAGCCGCCATCTTCTTCTGTCCCCCGGACAGGTGATCGATCACCTCGTTTTCGTTTTCAAACCCCATCAGATTCAGGATCTCTTTTCCCTCTCCTGCGATACTCCACTCATTATCCTCCGTCCGGTTGGCTGTCACCACATAATCATAGAGGGTAATACCTTCGGGAAATTCCGGATTCTGAGGCAGATAACGGACATAGACCCGGTTCCCTTTCACAACTTCGCCTTCATCCGGTTCTTCCACTCCCGCCAGTATCCGCAGCAGCGTCGATTTCCCGGTGCCGTTGACGCCCACGACGCCTGTCTTGTCCTGCTCCTCGATACTGAAATCAATGCCGGAAAAAAGCTCCCTGTCCGTAAAACTCTTCCGGATCTCCTTTGCTGTCAATAAGTTCATATCCTACTCCATAAAATCTGCTTCTCTCAGCAGACGGTTGCCAAATTCGTCCACACTTCTCCTGGTGATCCGGTTCAGCACATGGCGGATGCTTCCTTTTTCTGCATGTTCAATCGCACTGTCAATGATTTCCTTTACTTCAGCAACCGTGACCAGATGGTCATTGGTCTGCCTGCTCCCGATCCGGTCATACAGCGCCAGCTTCCCAAATTCATCAAAAGAGTATTCCTGTTCCAGTGCATAAGAAGTTCCAAAAGCCACCAGTTCATCGTTGGTGAACACCGGAATATCGATACTGTGTTCAAATTTGGAAGCAAAATTCTTATTCTTATGAAACAGCCGTTCAATCTCTTCTGCTGAATCCTCCAGGATAACCAGAAGTCCCCCTGTATCCGTCTCCATGGCGAGACTCAGCGCCATCATAGTCGCATCCGAAAGCCCTCCGGCGCCTTCTATGATCAGAGCGCCGCCTTTCAGCCGGGTAAGCACCTCATAAACATCCTTTGTATTCAGTTTCTGCCCGCTGATCTTCGCCACCTTGTTTCCGCCGATCTGCTGCTGTTTCTGAAGCGCCTTTACAATGTCGATCGCAAGAGTCGTCTTTCCATTTCCCTGTTTTCCGGTAACGATGAGATTCCCCCTGGACGAATTTGTCATCCCATCTCTGGAATCCCCTTTGAACAGCACCGACAGCTGCTGGCTCATGCCTTTCACAGAAGTGAAATAAGCAAAAAGTCTTGCCTGCTCCTGCGTCAGATGCCCGGAATTAACCGCCATCTCAGAGACCTCTGCCGCCAGAGAACGTTCCAGTTCCTGAATCATATTCAGAGATGTTGTATCACCTGACAGTTTCTTTTTCCCCGTGCCGGAGGAAGAATCTTCCACAATCTCAATTGCAAGTTCTTCCTCCTCTTCGATCCCGGCATCCAGATCCTGCAGAGAATCATTCTCCGTTACAGCTGCTTCTTCTGTTTTCTTTTCTTCTTTCGTTTTCTTTTCTTCATCCGCTTCTTTAAGGATCCGCTGTACGTCCTCCGGAATCACATCTGAGACTCCTTCGATCAGCTTCATAAGCTCCGCCGTTTCCTGCTTTACCTTTTCCCTGCGTTTCTGTTCTTCCCTGGCGCCTGCTTCCAGAAGCGCTTCCGTTTTTGCCTTTTTCTGTTCCCAATCGTCAAGGATCTCATCAACGCTCAACGGCCCTGTGCCTGTCGGTTCCGGCTCTTCTTCTGCTTCCTGTTCCGCCTCTTCTGTAAAGCCAAGTTCCGGCAGTTCGATCGTTCCGTCCTCACGGAAGTCGGGTTCCGGTTCTTCCTCTGCTTCTTCTCCAAAGCCAAGTTCCGGCAGTTCGATCGTTCCGTCTTCACGAAAGTCAGGTTCCGATTCCGGCTCTTCTTCGGGTTCTTCCTCTTCTTCCTCTACATCTTCTCCAAAGCCAAGTTCCGGCAGTTCGATCGTTCCGTCTTCACGAAAATCAGGTTCCGGTTCCGGCTCTTCTTCGGATTCTTCCTCTGCTTCTTCTCCAAAGCCAAGTTCCGGCAGTTCGATCGTTCCGTCTTCACGGAAGTCAGGTTCCGGTTCTTCTTCCTCTTCTTCCTCTACATCTTCTCCAAAGCCAAGTTCCGGCAGATCAATGGTTCCATCTTCACGAAAATCAGGTTCCGATTCCGGCTCTTTCTCCGGCTTCTCCACGGTTTCTTCCACATCCAGCTCCGGAAGATCAATGGTAGCATCTTCCTGCAAAAGCTCGTCCAGATTTCCGGCAAGCTCTGCCTGCAAATCCATGGTATTGAATCTGCCCGTGTCAAACTCCGTTACCTCCGGTTCTTCCAAGCCGCCTTCACGGACAGAAGAAACGGCATCTTTTACTTCATACTGATATTTTTCCTGCTGTGCTTCCGTCAACGGTTCATACTTCTGTTTCAACTTCAGCGCCTTTGCCACATATTCGCCCTCACTGAACCATAATATCAGTTCATCGCACTCGCGGACACACTCATCCGGCATCCCTGCTTCATCATACAGAGACGCCAGTTCATATGCCCATTTTTCCTGATATTCATGCGTTTTATATTCATTTAATATCTTGATCTGATCCTCCAGGCTGGAGCCCCGCTCCCTGTAGATCTGATATTTCAAAATAAAACGGCTCTGATCGTGAGGAGCAGCCTTCACAAATTCCCGGTACAGAGAAATCGCCTCATCAAAATTATGCATTCTGGTGCAGACTTCCGTCATCCGATACAGCAGCATACGGCCCACCGGCGCACGATCATAAGCCATATCCAGAATCTCCATGCATTCCCCATATCGTTCTGTTTCCTCATAGATCTCACTGACCACGTACAGCATATTCACATTTTTCACACGACGCCAGTCAATCGTATCTGCAATCTCTGCCGCTGCAGCATAGTCCTTTTTCTTAACCAGTTTCTCTATCTGCTCTGCTTTCAGGCGATATTCGTACTTATCCAATGAATCTTATCCCCATTTCCTTTATACTTCCACGATCCTGGAACATGCAACCGCAAGCGCTCCGTCACCAATATGGCATGCCACGCTCAGCGACAGTTCATTCACCAGCATGACCGGATATTCCGGAAATTCTGCTTCGATCTCCTTTTTAAATTCCAGAGCCTGCGCCTCATTGTTCGTATGGGCAACATCAATTCTCATCTTACAGCCGTCAAACCGCTTCTCCAGGTCACTGCGAATCGCATCCAGCATCACACGTTTTGCTGCGCTCATGGTACGAACCTTGGAAAACGCATCCAGTCTCTCTCCCTGAATCTGCAGAACCGGCTTTAAACGCAGCATCGTGCCAAGCGCTGCAGCAGCCGGAGTGATCCTTCCGCCCTTCTTCAGATATTTTAAGGTAATCAGTGTAATGTAGATGCTCGCCTGCAGCGCCTCTTCTTCCAGTACCGTACGAATCTGAGCCGCGCTCTTCCCTGCCTTTGCCAGATTCTGTGCATCTATCACGGACGAGACCTGCGTGATGGAAATTCTCTGATTATTCACCACTTCTACTCTTCCATTGTAATCTTCAGCAAGCATCCTTGCCGTCTGGCAGCTCCCGCTGAGTCCGCTGGACATGGGAATATGCACGATCTCATCGTATTCTTTCAAAAGCCCGTCCCACATCTCCATCACTGATTCCGGCGATGGCTGGGAAGTAGATACGTCCGCATCCTTTTCCAGATACTCATAGAATTCTTTCGGAAACAGATCAACCCCATCCAGATATTCTTTTCCATTGATTAAAAACGGCATGGGAAGCACATGGATCCCCATCTCTTTTGCCTTCTCCTGACTGATTCCACTGTTGCTGTCTGTGACAATCGCTATTTTACTCATCAAAATACTCCCATCTGTTTTTTATACCTTACAGTTTTACAGTTTTTCGTCTTATTATAGCAAAACATATTCCGGAAAACAAGAATAGCAGAAACCTTTTTACCGGTTTCTGCTATCTCTTTGCGCAGTAGATAGGGGAATCGAACCCCTGTTTCCGCCGTGAGAGGGCGGCGTCTTAACCCCTTGACCAATCTACCATATTCTTTCCTGTCCTGTCGACTTGATTACTATATCACATGTTTTTTTAAAAAGCAAGTCTTTTTTTAATTTTTTACATAATTTTTTTCTATCCTGCAGACACTGTAAAAAAGGAGTGAACAATATGGATTATATGAATGCATTCTGGGTAGGAGGGCTGATCTGTGCCCTCGTACAGATCCTGATGGAAAAAACCAAACTGATGCCCGGTAGAATCATGGTGCTGCTGGTCTGCAGCGGCGCCGTGCTTGGCGCTGTCGGCCTGTACGGACCTTTTCAGGAATATGCAGGCGCCGGCGCCAGCGTTCCGCTGCTCGGCTTCGGAAATACCCTGTGGAAAGGCATTCGCGAAGCTGTCGATTCAGATGGATTCATCGGCATCTTCAAAGGCGGTTTCACAGCCAGCGCTGCAGGCATCTGCGCCGCACTGGTGTTCGGCTATCTTGCAAGCCTGATCTTTGATTCCAAAATGAAAAAATAAACGATATATCAGAGACTGATGCAAAAACGCCCCTGCCTGCGTGCCCGGCACATAAGGCGGGGGGCGTCTTTTTGCACAGCATTACTCATTTTTCAGGATTCCTGTCAGCGCTGTATACCGGCTGCCGGAAAGATATGCCTGTAACGCACCAGAACGTTCAACAATACCGTTCCCAGTACGCCAACTGCAATCACTTCCCCAATCCCTACCGTCAGCATCAGAAAAGGGAACGGAAGCGGCACGCCATATCCATAACGCAGCACAAAAGGCACGATCAGCGTATTCGCAATGATCGGGGGAAGCAGCACCAGAATCCGGCTTCTTCTCAGATACCAGGAGCCGGCTGCTCCCAGCAGTGTCGCCAGACTTCCAAACACCATATCCACCAGAACCGAACCGCCGATCATGTTGGACAAAAAGCATCCGATAAAAAGTCCCGGTATGGCTGCCGGCGTAAAGAACGGAAGAATCGCCAGCGCTTCCGCCACACGCACCTGTACTTCCCCATAGCTGATCGGGGCAAATGCAATGCACAATACCACATAGACGGCTGCAATCAGAGCTGCCTGAGTAAGAAATGTTACCTTGTTTTCCTTCATATTCTATTGTCTCCTTTAGTTTTGTTTTACGTCAGGAAGGTCTCGAACTGACGTTGTATTTTGGGAAAAATCCTGATTTTACAGGCTTTTCCGAAATCTTATTATAAAGAAATCCGGGGAAATGTCAAGTATTGACTCAACTTTTGACAATTTCAGCCGAAGCGAACAGACCTGTCCGGATGAGACGGACAAAGTAACGTCTTTTTCAGATTTTCTTAAGAAATCTTTGTTTTTTCTGCTATTGTTTTCGAAAAATACATATGCTATCATTAGCAAAGATTTATTACAGATCATTGATATATCTGGAGGAAATTAAGGTGAAAAGGTACAAAGCATTTTTAAAAGACTATCCGCATGCATGGACAATCCTGTATTTTGCAGTATACATTACATGGTTTATCTGGCTCGAGAATCGGGAGAGCCTGCCCTACCATGTGATCCATTTCCCACTGGATGACCTCATCCCATTCTGTGAATATTTTGTCATCCCCTATTTTCTCTGGTTTGCTTACATTGCTGCCGTTTTCATCTGGCTGTTCTTTAAAGACCGGGAAAACTTTTACAAATATATTGTATTCCTCTATACCGGTATGACACTGTTCCTGGTTGTGTCCACCTTCTATCCCAACGGACACCTGCTGAGACCCGCGGAGTTTGAACGGGATAATATTTTCATCCGAATGGTATGCTTTTTGTACTGGGCTGACACATCCACCAATATCCTGCCCAGCATCCATGTGTTCAACTCCATCGCAGCGCACCTGGCCGTCGTTCACCTTGAGGATTTCCGATACAAAAAATGGACAGTCCGATGTTCACAGCTTTTGTGTATATCCATCATCCTGTCCACCATGTTTTTGAAGCAGCACTCCTGCGTGGATGTAATCCTTGGGATCGCCCTGGCCGCCGCCATGAACCAGTTTGTGTATGAATCCGGCTTCTTAGTTAAAGCCCATGACCTTGTTAGCAAGCCTGTACGCGAACACAGAGACCTTTCTCCCGCCTTTTCCAGGAAGATTCATGGCCCTGCCAAAGATGCCGAAATATAATTTGTAGAAAAGACCTGCATCCTTTTTCTTAAGGTACTGCCACAGGTCTTTTTTCTTCTGCAGACTTTCCGGCGTGCCTGAACGGATCAGCATAATGGACGATACCGTCATCATGATATCCAGATAGCTGACCATATATTTCCTGAGCTTTGGATTCTGGATCGACCTCAGATCGTACTGATCGATCATAATCTTATTCACCTTGATCTGCTGATCCACGCGCCCGATCATTACCTGCTCGTTGACCGACTGATCTGCACGGCCGATAAAATAGCGGTAAAGATCCGTATCCATGTAATACAGCGTCTTTACATACGGCAGCGGATAGTATACAAAAATATTATCCACATAAAACGTATGTTTGGGAAGTTCCAGCCCGCAGTTCTGCAGCATCCTCGTCCGGTAAATGACGGAATGCATGAGAATATACTGACCCAGATGAAAATGCTTCACATCACTCCAGGTAAACACCTGATCCTGCGGAAACGCCGTCGTATAACGAACGGTTTTTTTGCGCTTTGCACCCTGCTTTTCATAAACGTAATTGCAGATCATCATGTCGACTGCATTGCCTTCATGTACCAGTTCCGAAAGCTTCTTCAGTACTTTCTGATAACTCTCTGCGTCTACCCAGTCATCACTGTCCACCACTTTAAAATACAGTCCGGTGGCATTCTTAAGACCAGTATTAACCGCTTCTCCGTGCCCTCCGTTTTCCTGATGCACTGCTTTTACGATCCCTGGATATTCTGCCGCATATTCATCTGCAATCTCTGCAGTTCTGTCTTTTGCAGAACCGTCATCCACGATAATGATCTCCACCTCTTCGCCGCCCGGAAGCAGTGATTCTATACAGTTTCTCATATAGTCTTCTGAATTGTAGCATGGAATTGCGATTGATAACAGTTTCATTTTACACTCCTTATCCTGTATATGCGTATCTCATTCATTTCCCCGGTTAATTTTCAGATCCGGACCGGATCAGCGCCCTTTGATCCGGTCTGCAAGCTCCAGCGCCTTCATAACCATGGCGTCAATATTGTAATATTTGTACTCTGCCAGCCGCCCCAGGAGATATACATTGGAAATCCCTGCAAGAAGCGCCTGATATCTTTCGTACAGTCTCTGGTTCTCCTCACCGGCTATGGAATAATAGGGAATCTCACCCTCAGCCCCCGTATAGGCGAACGGATATTCCCTCACGATCGTAGTTCCCGGCGCCTTCTGCCCGGTCAGATATTTAAACTCCGTAATGCGGGTAAAATCCTCGCTTACCGTATAATTTACCACGCTGTGTCCCTGATAGTCCTCCTGATCCAGATATTCAAATTCAAAATTCAGAGAACGATACGGCAGCCTTCCAAACCTGCAGTCGAACAGTTCATCCAGAGGACCCGTATAGATCACCTCGCCTGCGAACGGCTCCTCATCGAAAAATACTTCTTTCTCTGTAAAACGCAGTCTGCTGCGGGCATCCACACCGGTTTTCACGGTAATGCCCGGATGGTCAAGCATCACCTCAAACATGGGGGTGTAGCCTTTCAGCGGCATGCCCTGCCAGGGTTCCTGAAAATACCGGTTGTCATAAGAGATGAGCACCGGCACTCTTCCGGTCACTGCAGGATCGATCTCCTCCGGCGTCTGTCCCCACTGCTTCATGGTATAGTGGAGGAAAATATTTTCATATACATAATCCGCAATCTGCCGGATCTGAGGATCCTCATGCTCCCGCAGTTTCAGGATCGGAACCCTTGTCTCCATGCCAAACGCATCCACCAGCTTTTGCTCCAGAACGTCCGCCTCTTCCTTCTCATACACCATATGAAGCGTATTCAGGTTAAAGGGTACCGGAATCAGCCTGCCATGCACATTCGCCACAACCTCATGCCCGAATGTATACCACTCTGTAAAACGGGACAGGTAATCGTATGCCCGCTGCTCCTTTGTATGAAAAATATGAGGACCATACCTGTGGATCAGAATCCCATGTTCATCCTTTTCGTCATAGCAGTTGCCCCCGATATGATCTCTCTGTTCCAGCACCAGCACCTTTTTTCCTGCCTCAGCCAGCTCTCTTGCCGCCACACATCCGGCAACTCCTGCTCCAATTATTACACTGTCAAACATTTTTCTCTACCTTTCTTCATATCGTTCCTGTCCCAGCACGATGTCCATATACCGCACATATGCAGCAAATGCAGCCGGAATCGGATATTTTTTTTCGGTCTCTTCTGCATCTATAAAAAACAGGCCGTCATGGTCCATGTGTTCCGTCTCCTCCAGACTGACCGCATAGCCTGTCATCTGCCATTCCACATGACTGAAAACATGCCTGGCGCCCGCAAGAGGCAGAATCCGAAGCGGTGAAAGTCCCCATTCCCGAATACAGCCAAGCACATCGTCCTCTCCCAGACATCCCTCCAGGTTCGGAAGCTCATACATACCGGCCAGCAGTCCTTTGGAAGGCCGCTTTCGAATGCCCACCCTGTCTCCTTCCCGCAGGACCAGTATGGTCTTCTGTTCCACACGCCGCTCTTTCTTTGCCTTCTTCTTTGGAAGTTTATCCACAATTCCCTTTTCCCTGGCGATGCAGCAGAACGCAAGCGGACAGATCCCGCACTTGGCTTTTCCATTGGGTACGCAGACAATGGCGCCCAGTTCAATCAGCGCCTGATTAAAATCCCCTGCACGGTCTGCCGGGATGATCTTCCTGACCTCATTTTCCATGCAGTTTTTCACCGACTGCTTCAGGATATCTTCATCACTGGCCTTCAGGCGGGACAGAACCCGCAGCACATTCCCGTCCACCGCAGGCATGGGAATATCAAAGGCAATTGATCCGATCGCTCCCGCTGTATAATGGCCAATCCCGGGCAGTGAAAGCAGTTTCCCATAATCTGCAGGAAATTTCCCGCCGTACTGTTCCATAAGTATACCGGCAGCCTTCTGCATATTTCTCACCCGGTTATAATACCCAAGTCCTTCCCACAGCTTCAGAAGCTCGTCTTCCGGGCATTCTGCCAGAGACTTTACATCAGGAAGCGCCTTTACAAATCTCTCAAAAAAAGGCTTTACAGCCTCCACTCTGGTCTGCTGCAGCATGATCTCCGATACCCAAACTCTGTATGGATGCCTGTTTTCTCTCCAGGGCAGAACACGGGCATGTCCATCATACCACGAAAGCAGAGGTTTTACAATCTGTTTCAGCATTTACAGGCGCACCTCCACTTCTCTGTCCGCACAGATGGAATCCGGAGTTACCAGACAGTCAACTGCCCTTACCAGAACACCGGCTTTTTCCGCCCTTCTGAGCGCCTCGCCGAATTCCGGATGCGTACGGTCATTCGGCTCCAGAAAAGAAACACCCTTCATCTGTATCATAAACAGAATTCCCGCTTCATATCCGTCTTTTCTGCTGGCAATCAGTTCTTCTATGTGCTTCACCCCGCGCTGTGTGGGCGCATCCGGAAAACGCGCAATGCCGTCCTCCTCCAATGTTACTCCCTTTACCTCCAGAAACATCTTCCGTTCCCCCTCTTCCAGATACAGATCAAATCTGGAGCTCCCATATCGAACCTCCGGGCGTATGTTCACATCCTCTGAAAACAGATGGCCGGCCTCAATCCATTCTCTGGCCAACTGATTCGGCGCCTGAGAGTCCATATTGACGATCTGTCTGTTCTTTTCCACAGCAATCAGGTCAAGCGCTGTTTTTCTGTGCGGACTTTCGTTTCTCTGTACCCAGATCCTGGCATCCGGTACAAGCAGTTCCCTGCACCGTCCCGTATTCTTCACATGGCAGACCTCACCGCCCCGTTTTGTCACCACCTGTGCAACGAAACGGTTGGGGCGGCACTTGAAGACCGCCTCCTCTATTCTTTCGTATCTCATGAAAACCTCTCTGTTGTGCTTGCATTTTTTCCATTTTTCCAATAGAATAAGCATACGATCCTATAGCAATATTTTACTCTTGAAAGGAAATAATGACATGAAACCAGACAGCATCATCCTGGATATTGACGGTACTTTGTGGAACTCCACTCCCATCGTGGCAGAAGCATGGAACCAGGCCGTGGCCAAAAACAGCAGCCTGTCCGTGCGGTTTACTCCCCATGACCTGACTCAGCTTTTCGGACGTCCGCTGGATGCCATCGCCGATATTGTCTTCCCCACTCTGGAAGAAAAGGAACGCTATGCACTGATCGATGCCTGCGGAGAGAAAGAGCATCAGTACTTATCCGCATCTACGCAGAATCTCCTCTATCCAGGCGTGGCAGATACAATTCAAAAGCTTTCCAGAAGCTATCCTCTTTTTATCGTCAGCAACTGCCAGTCCGGATACATCGAACTTTTTCTTGAAAAAACAGGCCTCTCCGACTGTATCACCGACTTTGAATGTCCCGGCGGCACAGGGCTTGGCAAGGGACCGAATATCCGGCTGGTCATGGAGCGGAACCACCTGAAGGCTCCTGTCTATGTAGGCGATATCGAGGGCGACCACATCGCCGCATCCGAGGCGGGAATTCCGTTCTGCCATGCCGCATATGGGTTTGGCTCCGCCGAAAATCCCGACTATGTAATTCAGGAATTCTCCGAATTACTGACGCTTTTTTCCTGTTAGTCCCTTTTAAACACCTGCCGGACCCGCTGTTCTGCCTGCTTAAGGACCGGATCCGGCACCCCGGCTCTTTTCAGATATCCATATTCGTCTCCCGTTCCCGTTCCATGCAGAACCAGATAGGCCCCCGCATCGCTTCCCAGTCCGATACAGGCATGAAGCGAGACAGCTTTTTCTATTCTTTCCATCTGCAGTCCAAGATTTTTCTGTACTTCTTCATCCGGAAAACGCCCGCATCCAAGGAGATTCCCCACAGGCGCCAGCGTCGGAAACCAGGGAGTGCCTTTTTCCGCCAGCAGACGGATCGTATCATCAGACATGAAAAATCCATGCTCCAGACTGTCCACGCCCGCTTCCAGAGTCACGGCACAGGTCTCGTCTCCATTGCAGTGGGCCATAACTGCCATACCGGCATCATGCGCAATGTCAATCATATCACGGATCTCTTCTCTCAAAAGGCCTTCTTCTGTCAAAGTCCCCGCATGTGCAAAATCCAGAATTCCGCTCACCATAATTTTAGTGAAATCCGCACCTTCTGATTTTGCCCTTCTGACCAGATCCTGGTATTCTTTCCATGTGTCAAACGGATGCCCCACGATACCGCCATAATGTCCTCTCTTATGAATCGCAAATATCGGCGTCCGATAATCGATCCCGTATTCCGGCGCCAGTCTCTTCGCAAGCTTTGATACCTCCCTGGCATCTCCGCCGTCCCGTACGAACAGAACGCCGGCCTTCTGGTATTCGGATAGATGTTTTCTCACCTCATCCTCACACACGCCGTCTTTATGCAGTGCAACTGCCTGCCTGTAGTTGACCCCGTCCATAATCATATGCGCATGGCATTCACCCGGCATCTTTATCACCTCGTATTCCAGTCTCTGACCAGTGTATCATTTTTTCTGAGAAAAGTAAAACGGCAAAATCCTGCATCATGGGTACATGGAATAATCAGCTGTCCGCTCATACGCTTCCGCTGCCGGATCCTTCATCAGATAGATGCGGCGCCATTCCTTCGTTTCATCATTTCTGGCCGTCTCCGACTGGTTCCGATAGAGAAAATTTGTAATCTGATAACAGTCGATCCATATCTCATTATCACCGTCTTTCTGGGATTCGTCAAATATGATCTGCATGCCGAAATGCAGATGTGTCTGGTCAATATTATTGACGTCTTCCGTGGTACTGTAACCCGTATGTCCCATATAACCGATCACGTCGCCCGCAAGGACCACCGACCCCTCTTTCAGCTCAGGCTGATAGGGAAAACCCTGCCGCAGATGTGCATAGTAATAGTATCTTTTTTTATCGAAGCTGCGGATTCCGATCCTCCATCCGCCATACTGGTTCCATCCAAGCGCTTCCACATACCCGGATTCGACTGCAGTTACAGGCGTCCCGACCTGGCCGAGCATATCATGTCCCAGATGATTTCTCTTATACCCGTAGCTTCTGGAAGCGCCGAAATCATCATAATCACTGTATGGGAATCCTTTGGCAATCGGACTGAATGCTTTCAGACCGTATCTCTTTTCCCATCTTTTGCTCCCGTCCTCATCCGACACTTCAATCTCATATTCTCCTACCATGCCGCCCAGAACTGCAGTGTATGCTTCCTGATAGTAGGAAAAATATTCCAGATCCTTTACCAGCTTTTCCATTTTCCCGCCCTGACGGATCTTTTCCCGCAGCTGGTCCATATACTGACAGACTGTCCTGTCACTGTCAAAGGAACCTCCGGTATATGCCGCCGTATAGGCCAGCTGATCGATCCAGCTGATATGCTCATCTGTTCCATAGGTATCACGGTCATATTCATAAGCCTCTGACATGGCAAATTTGGATACTTTGAAATCCACCCAGCGGATATAGTCTTTTCCGTTTTCCTCCTGCTGTATGGATGTGCGGCTCCCATCATCCGGATTCTGTGTCTCTGGAATATCTTCTGTATCGGCAGGGCTCTGTGTACTTTTTTCTGCGGCTTCTGCAGGCGCTTCCTTTGTGTTTTCCGCCATGGTAATCTCCAGTTTTTCTTTCTCCTCCGACCAGTAGGAAATACCTGCAAACACCAGAAGGATTAAAATATTGACAGCAAGGATCCTTTTCAAAGTCATATCCCCGTTCCATACCTGTTGTTATCCAGTCTATGAATCACGGAACCGTTTCATGACGGTCGATTGCTTTTCACGGGGCGGGTGGCTTGGGCCTCTGTGCTCTGCGGCGCTGTGTGGACTGGAGCGGACAGCGGAGCCGTCTGGTCCGTCACAGGCGAACAGGCCTGTCCGAATGAGACGGACCAGACGGCTTCGGTGTCCGATACACTCCATACGAGCGCAGAGCACAGAGGCCCAGACCACCCGCCCCGTGAAAAGTAACGGCGGTCGATTTTTCTCCCGCTTTGTCAGTCGATTTTATTTGACACGCTTCTTAAACTATGGTAGTCTTATACTATGCGATTAGATGCATGCATATATAGTAAGGAGGTACCAGAATGAACAAAGGTACAGTAAAATGGTTCAACAACCAGAAGGGATACGGCTTCATCTCTGACGAAGAGGGAAACGACGTATTTGTTCATTATTCAGGACTGAATATGGACGGCTTCAAATCCCTTGAAGAGGGCCAGGCTGTTGAATTCGAAGTCGTTAACGGCGCAAAAGGACCACAGGCTACCAACGTAACCAAACTTTAATCCTTATTGTAAACATTTACGGATTCTTATATTAAATTTAACTATAAGTATTTACATCTTCTTATGTCTTATCGAACCTCATCAGTTCAATAGGTAATATATTTGATTTGAGAATTATACGGAAATGACAGAACGGGAATGACAGCATGAAACAGTAAAAAGGAGATGTATCCGCATCTCCTTTTTTCTATTCTGTTCCCAGATATGCTGCTATTCCGTCTGCCATCCCTTCCGCCATCAAATACTGGTAGTCCTCTGACGCCATCTTCAGATCTTCTTCCGGATTCGTCATGTACCCCATCTCTATGATTGTCGTGGGGACTGAGGCCCAGTTGATACCGCTCATGGTATCCGTCTCCCACACGTGCTGCTTCTTCGCCCCTGTTTTTTCCACAAACGCATCCAGAACACAGTCGGACAAAGCACGGCTCTGGCTGTAAAGCGCTCCGTTATAAGGATTGGAGGCTGTCTGGCAGATGGTCATGGCGCCGTTGACGCTGCTGTCTTCGGAGCCATTGGCATGAATCCTGATAAATACGTCCGCACCGGCTTCGTTTGCCACTGCGGCCCGTTCCGCGTTGCTGATGTTCACATCACTGGAAGTCCGTACCATGAGCACTTCAAATCCCCGGTCTGTCAGAATCTTCTCCAGCTTCTGCGCCACCTGAAGCGTCAGTTCATACTCTTTCAGACCGGAGGCAGACCCGGAGGTCCCGCCGGCCACTTTTGCCTTTGTCTCCGAAGCTCCCGGACCTGTCGGCTCTTTCTCAGAATTCCCTTTCTGCTGGTGTCCTGCGTCAATCACGACCAGACAGCCATTGGAATCCCCGATCATATTCTTTTCCTCTGCGGCATCAGCAGGCCTTTCATAAGAGCCAAGAGTCACAGCCAGCACCGCCGCCCATATCATGATCCATTTCATTTTTTCAAAAATTCATGCACAGATCTATTCTCCCAGATAAGCCTTCTTCACAGACTCATCCTCCAGAAGCTCCTGCGCATTTCCCTCCAGCACGATCTTCCCGGTCTCCAGCACATAGCCCCGGTCTGCGATGGAAAGCGCCTTTTTCGCATTCTGTTCTACAAGAAGAACCGTTGTTCCGCCGGCGCTCACCTGTTTGATAATATCAAAAATCTCATTCACAAAGATAGGAGACAGTCCCATGGAGGGCTCGTCCATCAGGATAATCCTCGGTTTGGACATCAGCGCACGCCCCATGGCCAGCATCTGCTGTTCTCCCCCGGAGAGCGTACCAGCCGGCTGATTCTTCCTCTCCTTAAGCCTTGGAAATCTGCTGTAAACCATCTGAAGCGATTCCTCTATCTCTTCTTTGCTGCTTCTTGTATAAGCGCCCATCTTCAGGTTCTGGTACACGCTCAGGGAAGCAAATACGCGTCTTCCTTCCGGCACATGCGCCATCCCGTAGGACACGATCTTATGAGCAGGTATTTTCGTAATATCCTTCCCTTCAAAGATCACGCTCCCTGCTTTGGGCGAGAGGAGTCCGGAAATCGTATGGAGCGTCGTCGTCTTACCCGCTCCGTTGGCTCCGATCAGCGCAATGACCTCTCCTTCCCTGACTTCAAAAGATATTCCTTTAATCGCCTGGATCATTCCGTAACAGACTTCCAGGTCTCTGATCTCAAGCATTGCCATCTGCCGTTCCTCCTATTCCCCAAGATATGCGGTAATAACTTCCGGGTTTTTCAACACTTCCGAAGTATCACCATAAGCCAGAACCTGGCCGAAATTAAGGACTGTCAGCTTTTCGCAGATGCCCGCCACCAGTTTCATGTCATGTTCGATCAGAAGGATCGTCATATGGAATTCATCGCGCACAAAACTGATTGTATCCATCAGTTCCTGCGTTTCATTGGGATTCATGCCCGCCGCCGGTTCGTCCAGAAGCAGAAGCTTCGGATTCGTGGCAAGGGCCCGGGCAATCTCAAGCTTTCTCTGCTTTCCATAGGGCAGATTGGACGCCAGGCAGTCCGCTTCCGCGTCCAGTTCAAATACCTTCAGAATCTCCAGAGCACGGGCGTCCATCTCCTTCTCAGCCCTGAAATATCCAGGCAGCCGAAGAATGCCGGTCAGCGCAGAATAGGTATATTCCTTCTGGTTATGCAGACCCACCTTTACATTATCCAAGACGCTGAGACCGGAAAAAAGCCGGATATTCTGAAAAGTCCTTGCAATCCCGGACTTATTGATCTCTATATTGCTCTTTCCTGTAATATCCATGCCGTCCAGAACGATTTTTCCATCGGTAGGTTTATAGACTCCGGTCAGCATATTGAACACAGTCGTTTTACCCGCCCCGTTAGGACCGATCAGTCCATACAGCTGCCCCTTTCTGATCTCCAGATTAAAATCATCCACCGCCCGAAGGCCTCCAAAGGAGATACCAAGATTTTTTACTTCCAGTAAAGCCATCCTACTGTGCCTCCTCCTTTTCATTTGTCCGTTCCCGCAGACGCTTTAAGGAAAAACGCTCCCTGAAAGCCATGCCGGCAGGGCTTGAAGTGAACAGCATCATTGCAATCAGAACGACTGCATAGATCAGCATACGATAGTCGTTCAGAGCGCGCAGAAGCTCCGGAAGGAGCGTCAGCACCACTGCCGCAATAATGGAACCGCGGATATTTCCAATACCTCCCAGCACCACAAAAACCAACACCAGAATCGATGTATTAAAGCTGAATTTGGACGCCTGCAGGGACGCAAGGTTATGGGCATAAAGCACGCCCGCCGCTCCTGCAAGGGAAGCGGATACGGCAAATGCCATCAGCTTGTATTTTGTAATATTGAGGCCCACAGACTCCGCTGCGATCCGGTTGTCACGGATCGACTTGATCGCCCGCCCGTCTCTGGAATTGATCAGATTCAGCACCACGAACAGAGTGACCAGGATCAGCAGGATCCCGATGGTAAACGTGGAATCCTTCGGTGTCCCGGTAATTCCCTGAGGACCGTTGATGATCACGTTTCCATCCGCCGCAAGTCCCATGGACGCCTTGTCCTTCATGGATATATGGAGACCGCTTCCATCAATACCTACATAAAATACATTGACTACGTTTTTAATGATCTCGCCGAATGCCAGTGTCACAATAGCCAGATAATCTCCTCTCAGCCGGAGTACCGGAATGCCGATAAGCAGTCCGAACACCGCCGCTGCTGCCGCTCCGACCAGAAGCGCCAGAAAGATCCTCACTTCTCCGGCCGTAATCACATCCTTTACGCTGTTGGAAAAAAAGGCCCCTGCAAATGCTCCCACGCACATGAACCCTGCATGTCCCAGACTCAGCTCTCCCGAGATGCCCACTACCAGATTCAGAGAGATTGCCAGTACCACATACACGCACAGGGGCACCAGAAGTCCCTGGAGCAGGCTCGAAATCACTCCGGCTTTCAGAAGGATCTCTACAATGATATAGGCGGCAATGACCATGCCGTATGTAATCAGATTGTCCTTTGTTGTCTTATTCAGATTCTTCATATGCCGCACCTACACTTTCTCCTGAACCGTTTTGCCCAGAAGTCCGGTCGGCTTCACAAGCAGTACAACGATCAGGACTGCGAACACAATGGCGTCCGCAAGCTGAGAAGAAATATACGCTCTGCCCAGGATCTCTATAACGCCCAGCAGGATTCCGCCGATCAGAGCGCCCGGAATAGAACCGATCCCTCCGAATACAGCCGCCACAAAGGCCTTGATACCCGGCATGGAACCAGTGTAGGGCGTCAAAGACGGATAGGAGGACAGAAGCAGAATCCCTGCCACAGCCGCCAGTCCGGAACCGATGGCGAAGGTCAGCGCGATCGTTCCGTTTACATTGATTCCCATAAGCCTTGCAGCTCCTTTATCTTCTGACACTGCCTGCATTGCCTGACCCGCTTTGGTCTTGTTGATGAAAAGCGTAAGCGCGACCATAATGACTACGCAGGTCAGAATCGTCACAACAGCTTCATCCGACACCACCAGAGCGCCTCCGGCCAGATTCAGATTTCCAAACGTAACCACCGACTGGAAACTTTTGGGATTGGATCCAAAGATCAGGAGCACTGCATTCTGTAGAAAATAGCTGACGCCGATCGCCGTAATCAGCACAGCCAGCGGAGAAGCGGCTCCAAGAAGCGGCCGGTACGCAATGGTTTCAATGCAGATTCCCAGCACTGTACATACCACAATCGCCACAAGAATCGCTATAAAGGGATTCACATTCAGGTTCAGCATCATAGTCAGGGCAACATAGCCACCTACCATAATGACGTCGCCGTGGGCAAAATTCAGCATCTTGGCAATACCATATACCATGGTATAACCCAGCGCAATTATGGCATATACACTACCGAGACTGATGCCGTTGATCAAGTAAGATAAAAAACTCATGAGACACCTCGCATTATTTCAAAACAGGGGGGTTGCTTTTGCAACCCCCCATTGGGTTCCGTAATTCTGTTTTACATCCCGACATAAACGCCGCTGTCGATCACGACTGCCTTCGGGCTCTTGGACGGCTCGCCTTCTGCGGACCAGGTCATTCCGGAACCGGTCAGGCCGTCTACCGTAATCTCTGTCATTGCGGTCTTCAGCGCATCACAGATATCGGAAGCGGACATATCCGGCGTACAACCTGCCTGCTCAAGCGCTGCCTTCATGATATAGACACCATCATAAGCGTCTGCTGCAAACTGGTTCGGAGTCTCTCCATTGTTCTGCTCACCGTACTTGGCAACAAAGTTTTTCGTCAGCTCATCCTCTGCATCTGAGGAGAACGGAGTCAGAAGCATAACGCCTTCTGCAAGAGAGGTGTCAAAGTTTTCCACGCCGCTCAGGATTCCATCCATGCCGTCCACGCCAAACCACTTCGGAGCGAAGTTCATGCCGGCTGCCTGTGTGAACACCAGCGCCGCCTCATTGTAGTAGAACGGAAGGAATACCAGATCTGCTCCGGAATCCTTTGCTTTCTGAAGCTGTACGGAAAAATCGGTCTTGCTGTCCGCCGTAAACGCCTCGGAAGCCACAACCTCGAAAGGCTGATTTGCCGCCTCCGCCACGAAGGTATCATAGATACCGGAAGAATATACGTCAGAACTGTCATAAATCACTGCAACCTTCTCAGCCAGCCCATTCTCACCGATATACTGAGCGGATGCAGTTCCCTGATCCGGGTCGGCAAAACATACGCGGAATGCGTTGTCGCCGGAGATACAGTCCACTGCGGATCCTGACGGAGTCAGCAGGAACATGTTGTCTGCCTGCGCCTCTGCTTCCACTGCAATACAGGGAGCGGAAGTAACTGTTCCAAGCAGGAGCTGCATGCCCCAGTCTTTCAGAGTATTGTATGCATTCACGGATTTCTCCTGATCATGCTCATCATCCTGCGGGTTGAACTCCACCTGATAGCCGTTGATGCCACCTGCCGCATTGATCTCGTCTACTGCAATCTTCGCTGCATTCATAACTGCAGTACCATACGCAGACGCCGCGCCTGTGGTCGGTCCGATGGCGCCGATCTTGAATACGCTGCCGTCTGCAGCGCCTTCTGCCGGTGCTTCCGCCTCTGTTCCCTCTGCCTCTGTTCCGCTCTCTGCTGCCGGTGCATCTGTATTATCTGCGCCTGTACTGCCGGTGTCGGAATTTCCGCACGCTGTTGCAGAAACAGCAAGTGCGGCTGCGAGAGAAAGACTAAGTAATTTTTTCATAATTATTTCCTCCTCTATATATAAAATATCCGATACATGAAAGAATGTATCGGATATCATGATAAACATTGAAATAGCGTTTGTCAATTCATTTTTTAACTTTTCCAAAATTTTTACGACTGCCGGGTTACTGTTCACGGGGTGGGCGGCGCCCTGGACCTCTGTGCTCTGCAGCGCTGTGTGGACTGGAGCGGACAGCGGAGCCGTTTTGTTCGTCGCAGGCGAACCGACACCGGTCCGAATGAGACGGACAAAACGGCTTCGGTGTTCGATACACTCCATACGAGCGCAGAGCACAGAAGGCCAGAGCGCCGCCCGCCCCGCGAACAGTAACGCTGCCGGAGTTATTACCAGTACCTGCGAATTCCCAGTATACTGCGATAATACATATTGGTCACTTTTATTCCGCTCGACGGCGTACTCGCATGCACAATCTGATTATTCCCTATGTAGATTCCCACATGTCCCGCATAACAGACCACGTCTCCCGGCTGCTTGTCCGAATCGCTGACTGCCCTGCCGCCGCCCGCAATCGAACCGGACTGCCTCGGCGTGGAAATCCCGAAATGCGCGTGCACCAGATTGACAAATCCGGAGCAGTCCGTTCCATTTGTCAGACTGTTGCCTCCAGATACATATGGGCATCCCACGAACTGAAGCCCGTAGGAGGCAATGGACCCCCCACCGCCGCCGGAAGAACTGCCGCTCCGTGAAGAACCGGAAGAACCGCCTGATGAAGATCCCGGGGAACCCGAAGAACTGCTTCCTGAAGAACCGCCGCCGCCCATCGCCCCGTCGCCAGAGGTTTCATCCGATGACTTCGTGGATGCTTTTGCAGAATTTTTCGCTGCTGCTTTTGCCGCTGCCGCCGCCCGGGCCGCTTCCTCCTGCAGTCTCCTGATCTGCGAATTCTGTTCCTTGATCTTCTGCTGATATTCGCTGGCCTTTGCCCTTGCAGCGCCAAGCTGACTGTCAAAATTTGCCACCTCAGTCTGCTTTCTTGCGATCATGGACTGAAGATTCGCCTTCTCTTCTTCCAGCTGTTCCTGCATCTCCAGAAGCTCCGCCTTCTCTTCCTCCAGCCGGTTCTGGAGTTCGATCACAGCCTGTTTGGCTGCTTTATATTCATCCAGGAGCCGATTATCATACTCCTGTAACTCTTCTGCATAATCCACCTTGTTCATCAGTTCCGCCATGCTGTCAGATGTCAGGAAAAGTTCCAGATAGCTTTCACTGCCGGCTTCATACAGATACTGGATCCGGAGCTTCATAGCCTCGTACTGGCTCTCCTCCGTAGCCTTTGCTTCTTCATACGCAATCTGCGCTTCCTCAATCTGCACCTCTTTATCCGCCAGATCGCTTTCCAGCACCGCAATATTTAAAAGCGTCTCCGTCAGTTCATCATTCAGTCCGTTGATCTCACTGCTGAGCGCGCTCTTTTTGCTCTCAAGTCCGCTGATCTGCGACTGAATGTTTTTCAGTTCCTTTTCATTTTGTGATTTCTGATTCTGCAGGCTCTTAATACTCGAAGCCGATGCGGAAATGCCCGAAACCCATATCAGTGCCGCCAGTAACATGCACCCTGTCTTCTTCCACCTCATCTGTACAACCTCCGGTTTCAGGATATCACAAAATGCCTTTCTTTTCAACTGCTGTTTCATCCGTAAAAACTGCGCTCGCCGTATCCTGATCACTTTCCACGCCCACGCCGCCTGCGACGCCCGGTGTGGAAAGCGACGTATCCTGCGCCAGAATCAGCACTTCCGTTACTCCCTGGTTCTGAAGCCATGCGGCCGGATCCGCCCGAAAGTATCTCGGATCCACTACTGTGATCTTCTGATAGTGCACGGTCAGAAAGGGAACCAGACAGTTGGCAAAGGAATCCTTCAGGACTGCCAGATGTCCTTCCCCGCGCCCGGTATCGATCTGCACCGCCGCATGATTCCCGTCCAGGAAAAAACGATAGGCGTCCCGGGACGAAAGCAGCCCCGGCTGGTAAAGCCCTGTCAGATCCGATTCTCCAAGATCATAGACCACCCTGCACTCCACCTTTGGAGCATACAGTTCCATCACATCCGGCTGTTCTGCATAATGAAGCCTGCCATAGTGAGTCCCAAGAAAATCTTCTTTTACCGTTTCCGCCTGAAGTTCTGACAGCGGCACCGGCTCCATCCCCCGCTCTTTCGCCCATGCCTCATAAGCGTAATACGCACCCAGCATGGTCCAGTGGTGATCCGTCCTGTAATAAATATATTCCTCCCGATGACCGTACAGATTTTCCCACACTGCATCCTTTTCTGCCGGAAACGAAAGCGCACATGGCAGTTTTTCTGTCAGAACAGAACCGGCGGCAGGCACATGGATCCGGCTGACGCTCTCTTCCCCATACTGTTCCGTCATCCGGTCTTCCAGCTCATCCCATTCGGCAGTCCTCACCTGGTCCGAAAAAAGATATCCGTCTTTTCCAAGATAAATTCCGTTGATCTCTTTTTTTCCTGAAAGCATTTCACATCTGGTCTTCACGCCAACCCACCAGTTTCTCACAGGAAACTGATCCGTCATCCATTCTTCATATGCTTTCTCATAACTCCCGTTCAGAACTGCCTCAAGTTCCCATTTCGGTTTCTGTGCCAGCATTCGCTTTTCCCACTCCGAATAAAGATGTTCTTCCTGCAGAAAATCTACCATCCACATACCGTACAGTGTCAGCGCAAATAAGGCACAGACCGCCACTTCTTTTTTCCTTTTTCTCATCATACCTTGTCATCCTGCCTGAATCTGTCGTTCTCCACTTAAATGGTACAAAGAAACACACTCTAGAATCTGAAATACAGAAACGGATTATAAGCCGAATCCACAATATAGGCAACTGACAGAAAGAAGGACAGTATCCACACTACGGGATATGCAGCCAGCCTCTTCCCGGATCCGACGGCTCCAAAGACGCCGGCCAGCAGCAGAACTCCATAGTTGGACAACAGCCACAGGGTTTCTGCATCCCACAGCTTTGCCGTACCGCCCAGCAGAACTGCAATCATGCGGATTCCATCCGGCAGACTGTCCACCGCAAACACAGTCATTCCCAGAATCACTGCCGCACAGGTGTATAAATGCCCGACAGCAGACGGAAAGCGCGACAGCCATTTCAGCAGAAACCATTTTTCCAGAATCAGCAGAACCCCAAAATACAGTCCCCATGCCAGGAAATTCCAGCCTCTTCCATGCCAGATCCCTGTCAGCATCCATACGACCAGTATATTCCGTATCTGCAGCAGGAGACCTTTCCGATTGCCGCCCAGGGGAATATAGACATACTCCCGAAACCACTGTCCCAGAGAAATATGCCATCTTCTCCAAAACTCCGTAATGCTTCCGGACCAATAAGGATAATGAAAATTTTCCTGCAGATGGAACCCCATCATCTGCGCCATGCCAACCGCCATATCTGAATAGCCGGAAAAGTCAAAATACAGCTGCAAAGCAAAAGCTGTACTCCCCAGCCATGCCGTCAGCATGCTCAGCTCTCCTGACGGTAATTTTATGACTGTCTCCCACAAAAGGCCGATCTGGTTGGCCAGCAGCACTTTTTTCCCAAGGCCCATGCAGAATCTTCCGATTCCTTCGTATCCATCCCGAAGGTTCAGATTCCGATGTTTCAGTTCTGCTTCCACATCTTTGTATCTTACGATCGGACCGGCAATCAGCTGCGGGAACATGGCAACATAAGCGCCGAACGCCGTCAGGCTCTTCTGCGCCTTTACTCCCCCACGATAGACATCGATCGTATATGACATTGTCTGAAAGGTGTAAAAAGAGATCCCGACCGGCAGAGGCAGGACCCCGGAATATTTAAATATGGCAAGCAACGACAGATTTACAAGGATGGAGCCCGTAAGCACCATCCCTGCAAGACCTGTTTTCCCGCGCATTCTGGCATACTCCAGTACAAGGCCGTTGCCATAGTCAAAAAATGCCGAAAACAGCATAAGCCCAATATAAACCGGCTCTCCCCACGCATAAAATACAAGGCTGCCCATAAAAAGCACCAGATTGCGGTATCGGTCGGGCGCCAGCAGATAAACAGCCAGAAACGCCGGGAGAAACCTGAAAATAAAGATCAGACTGGAAAATACCATCTTCTATTTTGTCAGCTCCTTCTCAATGACCGACAGCGCGCGCTCATTCATCTCCTGACACGCTTTCACTGCCGCCTCATCGTCATCCACAACTCCATCCATATCTGCTCCAAGCTGTACAAAACACACGTAATTTCCAAATGTGCGGATCTCGGAAGCCTGAATCTTCGGAATATTGATCGGGTACTGGAAAGTATCCTGAACCATGGATTCCCGATAGGTATCCATGGCATCTTCCACATCGGTCCGTTTTCCGTCTGCCGCTTTCACAACAATCAAAGCATCCACGTTGGATGAAATCATGGGGGTCTGTCCGTAATACTCATCATACATGTCATCAGAGATTCCGTACCAGTCGTCCAGGAACTCCGGCGACAACTTTTCATCCGCCCAGTAATCATCTCCAAGCTCTGACGCCACCGCTTCCACCAGTGCCTGCGTGGACACATCGTCTCTGTATCCCGCTTCCGTACCCACTGTCGAAGAACCTGTTCTGCTGCAGCCTGTCAGAAGACATGCTGCCATACATACTGTTAACCACCATTTTTTCATACGGTCCACCTCATTTTTGTTTTTCACTGAAAGTTCACATTTACATTTCAAAATACATTCAAAGCACGTCTGAAGGCAAATGCGTCCATATACTAGTGTATCATCTTTCGCTGCAAATATTCCGGGCTCTTTCAATTTCCTGCCGGTGATAACGTTCCAGACGTTCTATATCCGCGTCCAGAGCATCCAGAATCTGTTCCTGAAACTCCAGATCCTGCATGGCTTTCTCACCGGTCAGCGTCCTCCAGAGCATCTGTCTGCAGCACTGCTTCAGTCTCTGCACATCGAATACGGTCAGATTTCCCTTTTGCATACTTATGTGAAGTGCTCCTACTATATCACGTAATACAAAAGATTTCAATGTCTCCTGCCTTTCTTCCACAAATTCTGTCTCAGCTGCAAAACAGTAGAACAAAAACGGCAGAAACAGAATCAGTCCGTTTTCTTCCAGTTTCCATGCTGAATGATCATTCAGAGTGATATCATAGACTGGAAGAATAATCCGTTCATGTCCAATAAATTCCAGTGTTGTACAATACACCTCCTTTCTGTTTTTCCCAAAACAGGTGATATGAGGATCCCGAATCTGTACAGCCGACTGTTCTACTGCATCTTCGAACTGAAACAGACATCCTTTGTCTTCTGCGCAGATCTGCAGACATCCCCCAAAACGGCGCATCCGGAATTCATAACGATTTGCACATCCCACGGTCATACAGACGCTGATCACTTCTGATTCCCGCCACTCTTTACGGATATATTCTCTATCCTCATATTCTGTCTGAAAAAGACGATTCACCATCCGAATCAGGGCATAATCCGAAATTTCGAATATCTTTCTCATCATCCATGCATCGCTTCTTAAATACACGTGCACTCTCCTTTCTACTACAAACCGGGCATACGAACGATGCTTATTATATTCGAATCGGGAAATTTCGTCACGGAACAATGACTTAAAAGACTGATTTATTATCTTAGACACTTTCAGCATATAGAATTCTGTTCATTCTGTCAAGAAAAACAAAAAAGACACACCCACAGGATGTGCCGCGCCCTGCATTACAGGGCTTCCAGAAAAGTAACGACTCGTTTCAATGCCTGATCTTCATCTTCTCCATAGCATTCCACGGTCACTTCGTCCCCCGGACACACCGGAAATGCAAGCAGGCTCATGAGACTTTTGCAGTTCATTGTATGTTCACCGCAGGTCATCATGACATGGGAACTGCATTTGTTTGCGATCGTCACCAGCTTTCCCGCCGGACGCAGGTGCAGCCCATTCTCATTCTTAATCGTCACATTTTCCCTGACCACAAAAATCACCCCTCTCCTTCTCTATGTAGCGCCTTTTCCGGCTCACAGCCCCAATTTCTGTAAGACGGATACAGACTTGCAGAACCAGCATGCAGACATGACTCGCCCCCTGTCCGCATACTTTTGTAATGCACACTGCCTACTTGGAGTATACCACAAAAAAAGGGCCGTATACACAGCCCTTTGAAAAAATTAACATATTATTTACAATTTTTCTGTTTCTATACCCTCAGTACGATTCTCGTATACTTTCGCAGTGTCCCCAGAAGCAGATTATTTGCCGCTCTTGCGGTTGGAGACCACGTCGAAGATGACCGCCACCAGAAGCACGCCGCCCTTTACCACGTACTGCCAGGAGTCGCCGATGCCCATGATGGACATGCCCATGTTGATGACGCCCAGAAGGAGCGCGCCGATGATAACGCCGGGGACGGTACCGCTGCCGCCGTAGGCCGAAGCGCCGCCGATGAAGCAGGAACCGATGGCGTCCATCTCAAAAGAAGTACCGGTGGAACCCGTGACGGAGCCTACCCGTGCCAGGCAGAGCAGGCCGCACAGTCCTGCCAGGAATCCCATATTGGCATAGGCGATAAAATAGACCTTATTCGTGTTGATACCGGAAAGCTGCGTCGCCTTCTCATTGCCGCCCACCGCGTAGAAATATCGTCCGAACGCAGTTTTGGAAGTGATGAAATGATAGATCAGGCAGACCGCCACCACCCACAGAAGCATGACGGAGACGCCCTTATACTGGCTCAGCAGATAACAGTACGCCAGCAGGGCCACGGAGATCAGTCCGCTGCGCCCGAAATCAGCCAGCGCGCTGTTCTGCCGATATCCCTTCTTCGCCTTGTTCGCACGGGATGAGATCGTACTGTAGAAGATAAATACCACCACCAGCGCGCCGATCACCAGCGGGGAGAGGATGCGGGCGTCTGTATCCAGCCCCGGGATCTTGATATAAGCTGTAAAAATATTCAAAAAGGCTGCATCCTGCACGGATACGGTCTTGCTGTCCAAAATCAGGCGTCCGAAGCCGCGGAACACAAACATACCGCCCAGCGTCGTGATAAAAGGCGGAATCCTCACGTAGCCGATCCAGTACCCCTGCCATACGCCTGCCAGCACGCCGATGACCAGGCAGATCAGGATGGTCAGATAAATATTAAAGCCATGGTTGGTAATCATGACCGCAGCCACGCCGCCCACCATGCAGATCACAGAACCCACGGACAGATCGATGTTGCCGCCGGTCAGGATACACAGAAGCATGCCGCAGGCCATGACCAGCACGTAGCCGTTCTGCAGAAGCAGGTTGGACATGTTCTGCGCATACAGAAGACGTCCGTCCGTCAGGAAATAGAACAGGATAAATACAATAACAAGAGCGATGACCATACTGTATCTGGTGAGAAATTCTCCCAGGCTGAACGGCGCGCCGCCCTGATTTTCTTTTTTTGTTGACATTTACACAACACTCCTTTCGTCTTAATCGTCCGCGCTGATGATAAAGCTCATGATCTTCTCCTGAGTCGCTTCCTCCGCGCTCAGCTCCCCTTTGAGCTCGCCCTCATTCATGATATAGATCCGGTCGCACATACCGATGAGCTCCGGCATCTCCGAGGAGATCATAATGACGGATTTTCCCTCCTCCACCATCTGATTGATCAGACAGTAGATATCATACTTGGCGCCCACATCAATACCGCGGGTGGGCTCATCCAGGATCAGTACTTCCGGTTCTGTGAACATCCATTTGCCCAGCAGCGCCTTCTGCTGGTTTCCGCCGGACAGATTGCCCACCTTCTGCTCGATGGAGGGCGTCCTGGTCCCCATGGCTTCCGTCATATCCTCCGCCACTTTCTGTTCCGCCGTTGTATCGATGATGCCGTTTCCGCACACCTTGTCAAGCCTTGCCAGCGTCGTATTAAAACGAATGGATTCCCCAAGGATCAATCCGTTGGTCTTTCTGTCTTCTGTCACATACGCGAGGCCATGGCGGATCGCCTGCTCCGCGCTTTTCAGCTCTGTCTTTTCTCCGTTCAGATACAGCTCCCCGCTGATGTTGAAGCCGTAGCTTCTGCCGAATATGGACATGGCGAGTTCCGTACGTCCCGCGCCCTGAAGGCCGGAAAATCCCACCACCTCGCCTTTATGCACTTTAAATGATATCCTGTTGTCCACCACCTTTTCATGGTAAAGCGGATGATAGACGGTCCAGTCCTTTACCTCCAGCCCCACTTCCGGGCGGACTTTATGCTCTCTTGCGGGATAGCGGTCGTCCATGGGGCGTCCCACCATGCCCTTGATGATCCGGTCTTCGCTGAATTCATCCACGCCTTTTACCAGCGTCTCGATGGTGGAACCGTCGCGGATAATGGTCGCTTTATCCGCACAGTAGATAATCTCATTCAGTTTGTGTGTGATAATGATGGAAGTCAGCCCGTTTTTCTTAAACTCCATCAGAAGATCCAGAAGCATCTTCGCATCCTCGTCATTCAGCGAAGACGTAGGCTCATCCAGGATCAAAAGCTTTACGTTTTTGGAAAATGCTTTCGCGATCTCCACCAGCTGCTGCTTGCCGGTCCCGATGTCTTTGATCAGGGTCTGGGCCGATTCATACAGGCCCACCTGCTGCATATGCTTTTCCGCCTCGTTATAGGTCATATCCCAGTCGATATGCCCCATTTTGTTCTTTTTCTCATTTCCCAGGAACATGTTCTCACCGATGGTCAGAAGCGGAATCAGCGCCAGCTCCTGATGGATGATAACGATTCCTTTTGCCTCGCTGTCCTTCAGGGTCCTGAACTGGCAAAGCTCCCCATTGTAATAAATCTCCCCCGTATAGCTGCCCACCGGATACGTTCCGGACAGAACGTTCATCAATGTGGATTTTCCCGCGCCATTCTCGCCGATCAGCGCATGGATCTCTCCCCGCTCCACGACCAGGTTTACATTGTCCAGCGCCTTCACTCCCGGGAACTCTTTGGTGATGGATTTCATCTCCAGAATAATATCAGCCAAAAGCTCCTCCTCCTTTCCCTCTCTTCTCTTAAGCCCTTCTCCGGCTGAAAAGAAAGGCGGGACAGACGCCCCGCCCTTTTTAAGGTCTTACCTGCTTGTTTGTATGTATCAGTTTGTTGCGGACAGATATCCGTCGTCACCCATGGTGTACAGGCCGGTATCCACCAGATCCTGCAGATTGTCCTTGGTAATCACGTTGGGTACCAGCAGGAAGGACGGACACTTGTTGCCTGCGGAAGTCTCATAGGACTCGGTGTCAAATGCGCACTCGATTCCAAAGGACGGGATCAGGGACTCGTCGATGGTCTCGCCTGCCAGGATTGCTTTCGCCAGAGCCAGCGTCACGATGGACTCGTTGCTCACGTTCTTGTAGACAGTCATGGTCTGTGTGCCGTCCACGATGTTCTTCAGGTTCGCCTCGTCGCCGTCCTGTCCGGTGATGATAACGGCGTTGGAGCCTGCATAGTCAGAGGTCACTGCCTGAGTTACGCCAAGAGCGGTGGAGTCATTAGAGCAGAGCCATGCATCCAGCTGAGTTCCGTCCGCATAATAGGAAGAAAGAACGTTCTGTGCCCTTGCCAGAGCAGTGTCGGTCTTCCAGCCCGGAGTTGCGACCGCGTCAAAATCTTTCTGTCCGGATACGATGTTCAGCGCGCCGTTGTCCAGATAGGGCTGAATCGCGTCGATGGCACCCTGATAGAAGTAGGTGGCATTGTTGTCAGCCGGGTCGCCTGCGGTGATCTCGATATTGTAGGTCTTGTCACCTGCATTTTCCAGATCCAGAGCCTTGACGATATATTCGCCCTGAAGCTGACCAACGGTGTAATTGTCAAAAGATACATAGTAGGATGCTGCATCATTCAGAATCAGACGGTCATAGGAAATAACCGGAATGTTCTGCTCTGCTGCGCCTTCCAGTGCGGTGTTGAGCGCGTTGCCGTCGATGGCTGCGATCACGAGCATATCCACGCCGTCTGCCAGCATATTCTGGATATCATTCACCTGCTGCTCCGTCTTGTCATCGGAGAAGGTCAGGATCGTCTCAAAGCCTGCCGCCTTGAACTGCTCATCCAGGTAAGCGCCGTCACGGTTCCAACGCTCCAGGGACTGGGTCGGCATGGAGATGCCGATCTTGCCGCCGCCTGCTGCCGCCGGTGCCGAAGCGTCATCTGCTTCATTGTCTGCGGGCGTTTCCGCATCTGCCGGAGCCTCGGTATCCGCCGGCGTATCTGCCGGAGCAGTGTCATTGCCGCCGCTGCATCCAACAACCAGTGAAGCAACCATTGCGGTGCTCAGTAAAGCACCAAGTAATTTTCTTTTCATCTTGAAAATTCCTCCCTTACATATTTTTTACAATACGAATATACCACATCCCAGGCAGGATAAACTTGTCATTTTCTGTACATTTTGTATAGTACCACATTCGGATAGTTGGAAAAAACTGGACATTTTTGCAGTTTTGGATTTTGTCCTGCACAAAAATGTCCAGTATCTGTAGTTTCAGCGTAAGTATTTCCATGATTAAAATTAAAAGTTTCCCAATCTTATAAGCCTGATAACGTCCTCATCACCAAATCCACATCCTTATTCTCAAGTTCCTGAATAATGTGCAGATATGTCTTCTGCGTTGTTGTCATACTGGCGTGTCCCAGTCTGCGGGCAACGCCTGCAATCGACACTCCCGCAAAAAGCAGCAGAGAGGCATGGGTATGACTAAGCTCGTGGAAGCGACAAATGGACATTTCCCCGTGGAAGCGAAAAATGAGATATGATATTGCCAGTGGCTACGGTTTTTGCCGTAACCTTTTCTATTGAAAGGGGTATTTTCATGGCACGAAAAAGCAGAAAACATAAATATACTGGAGAGTAAAAAGTTTTAATAAAAAAGAATAACCCTTTTATGGCATTT